>DATIYV010000001.1:0-2059 GCA_035517435.1 Steroidobacteraceae bacterium
CAGCCGCCGACGCGCCTGAGGGGCAGGCCGGGCCTTCAGCGCGGCCAGTAGAGGTAGACGGCGATGCCCAGCGCACCGAGGGTCGCCGCGTGCGCCCAGTAGCGCCAGCTGCGAGCCCGAAGCTCGCCGTAGAAGCTCAGCCCTGAGGCCGCCGAAATCAGGGAGAAAATCCCGATTCCCTGGGCGAGCGGCGCCCGCTCCTGCGCAAGCTGGGCGGCATATTCGGGCAAAAACAGCAGCGTAATCCAGGTCAGCGCCAGGCCCGCCGCCAGGGACACTGCCGACCCCATCACAATTCCGATCAGGACCGCGAGCGGGCGCATGGTCTCCTTGACGGCCTGGGGTACGCTTGTCGGGCTTGATGCCACGCACCGCGCGCTCTAGCCTTGTGGGTAACAGTTTACGTGAATTCCCCGGGTACCCGATGAGCCTGCTCCGACTCTCGCGCCGATCGACCGCCTGGTTTGCAACCTGCCTGATGCTGGCACTCGTGCTCGTGCTCGCGGGCTCCGTGCGCGCACCCGCCGCCGGCACCGCGATGCTGCCTCCGGGCTCGATCGTTCCCACCGAGCATCAGCGCAAGATCGCGCAGCGCGTCGGCGCGATTCTCGAGGATGCGCATTACCGCGGCGTCAAGATCGACAAGACGATGTCGTCGCAGATCTTCGATCGCTACTTAAGCTTCCTCGACGCTCAGCACAGCTACTTCTACGCGAGCGATATCGCCGAGTTCGAGCAGTATCGCTATCGCTTCGATGAGATGATCCACAGCGGCGATGTCGACGGGGCGTACGCGATCTTCGCGCGCTTCCAGCAGCGCAACCGCGAGCGCATGAACGATGCGGTCGCGATGCTCGACACCGAGCCGACCTGGACGGTCGATGAGTCCTTCGAGTTCGACCGCGAGCATGCCACCTGGCCCGCCACGCCCGCCGAGATGAGCGAGCTGTGGAGAAAGCGCGTCAAGAACGACGGCCTGTCGCTCATGCTCACGGGCAAGAGCTGGAAGGACGCCTCCGACATGCTGCGCAAGCGCTACGAGCGCGTCGTCAAGCGTGTCGATCAGATCACCCCCGAGGATGTCTTCGAGGGGCTGATGAATGCCTACGCGCGCTCATTCGATCCGCACTCGAGCTACTTCTCGCCGCGCGCCTCCGAGGAATACCGCATTCAGATGAGCCTCAACTACGAGGGCATCGGCGCATCGCTGCAGCTGGTGGATGACTACGTGACCGTGATGAACGTGATCGAGGGCGGCCCCGCGGCGGTTGCCGGCACGCTCAATACCAACGATCGCATCACCGGCGTGGGCCAGGGCAGGGAAGGCGTCGTCACCGACGTGATCGGCTGGCGCCTGGATGATGTCGTGCAGCTGATCCGCGGCAAGGCCGGGACCGAAGTGCGCCTGCAGGTGCTGCCCGCGGGTGCCGCTCCGGGTGCCGCCGGCAAGGTGCTGGCGTTCGTGCGCAACAAGGTCAATCTCGACAACGCTGCGGCGAAGAAAGAAGTGCGCACCATCACGCGCGGCGATCGCATGATCAAGGTCGGCATCATCACCGTGCCGGCGTTCTATCAGGACATCGCGGCGCAGAATGCCGGCGATGAGAACTTCCGCAGCACCACGCGCGATGTGAGAAACCTCATCAACGAGCTGAAGACCGCAGGCGTCGACGGCATTGTGCTCGATCTGCGCGGCGATGGCGGCGGCTACCTGCCCGAGGCGGAGGCGCTCACGGGACTGTTCATCGACAAAGGCCCCGTGGTGCAGCTGAAGGACACGACCGGTCACGTCGAGGTGCGCTACGACCCCGACTCCGGCGTCGCCTACGACGGCCCGCTCGCCGTGCTCGTCGATCGCTTCAGCGCCTCGGCCTCCGAGATCTTCGCGGCGGCGATCCAGGACTATCACCGCGGCGTAATCATCGGCCAGCGTACGTTCGGCAAGGGCACGGTGCAGAACCTGGTGCCGCTGGACAGCTGGACGCGCCGTCCGGCGGTGAACGGCCAGCTCACCGTGACGATCGGCAAGTTCTACCGCATTACCGGCGAGAGCACCCAG
>DATIYV010000002.1:0-41948 GCA_035517435.1 Steroidobacteraceae bacterium
CTCGGCATCCGCGGATATGGAGGCTGGCGCCGCGGTGCGCGCCAGCGCGATCTCCTCCTGTGGGTCCGCAACGCGGTATTGCTCCACGGCTGCCATCGCAGGGTACGGCGTGTGCGGCTTCGCTTGCGCATGCGCCAAGCCAGTCAAGAAAAGCAGCGCAAGAATCGACAGAAGGCCTGGTGTCTTCATGGGCTCTCCAGTTGGCCGCGCTTTCTCAACGACGAACGACTGCAGCCGAAATCGACATCGGGCGCAAACTTTGAATCGCAATCCGTCGATCGGCCGACCTGCCGCAGGTGAGGGTCGGCATCGAAGGACTTTGGACCTGCGGCGGGAACGGGCCCCTACTGGTGCGCCGCCGGTGGTGGCGGTGCAGCACCTGCACCGGGCGGCGGGCCAGCCCCCGGAGGCGGGCCGCCAGGGCCACCCGGCCCGAACATCGGCGGCGGGTGGTGCTTGAGCTCATTCGCGCGCGCAGTGAGGAAGGAGCGGATCGCCTCCGCATCCTCGGCCTTCAGTGCGTTCTTGAACGAAATCATGCCGCTCTCGGTGAGCGCGCCATCGACCACGATGGCCTTGAACAGCTCGGTGCTGTTAAGCGCGACCGTGTAGTTGAGGTCCGGGAAGCCGCTGAAGAGGCGCCCGCCCTCGTGGCAGCCGGTGCAGTTGCGCTGGTAGAGGTCCTGGCCGCGCGCGTGCAGCGCTGCGTCGCCGAAGTCCGCCGGCGGGTTGAGCACCTGCGGCACCGGCGGCGGGGCCGGTGGCAGCTGCACGGCGCCGTTGAGCTTGTACACCAGCAGGCGGTTCTTGCCCGTGGCGGCTGCAAATCCGGTGCTGGCCGAGGAAATCACCGCGAGGTACTGCTCGCCGTCGATCAAGTACGTCACGGGGCCCGGCACCACGTTGCCCTGGGTGTCGACCGCCCACAGCTTCTCGCCGGTATCGGCGCGAAACGCCGCGAATTTCTTTCCCGGTGCGCCCTGGAACACGAGGTTGCCGGCGGTCGTGAGCGTGCCGGCGTTGCCGCTGCCTTCGCGCTGCTCCCAGGCCACCTTGCGCGCCACCGGGTCCCAGGCCAGCAGGTAGGCGCCGGGGTTTTCGACTTCGGGCCGCTTGCCTTCCGGCCTACGAGCCATGCTGACATCCACCATCTGGTTGCCCAGAATGCGGCCGCCTTCCTCGGCGTAGAACGAACCCGAGCCGCGGCGCGCCGGCACGTACATCAGGCCGGTCTGCGGGTTGAACGATTGCGGATGCCACACATGTGCCTGCGAAGGCAGCACGTAGAATCCCTTGCCGGTCTTGCCGTAGTTGGCCTCCGGATTGAGGATGGGCTTCCAGTTATTCGCCTTGTCGAAGCCCAGCGCCCAGTTGATCTTGGGTACGTACGGATCCGCCGACACCACCTTGCCGGTGGCTGCCTCGATCACATAGAACACACCGTTCTTCGGCGCCTGCATCACCACGTGCTTCAGCTGGCCATCGACGGTGATGTCCGCCAGCGTCAGCGGCGCGGTGTTGTCGAAGTCGAAGCCGTCCATCGGCGTGGCCTGATAGTGCCACTGGTACTTGCCGGTCTTCGCATGCACGGCGACGATGGAGGAGGTGAAGAGGTTGTCGCCACCGCCCGGCGAGCGCAGTTGCGCGGGCCAGGGGATGCCATTGCCGGTGCCAAAGATCACCAGATCCGACTGCGCATCGTAGACGATGCCATCCCAGGTGCTGCCGCCACCGCCTTTCTCCCACCACTTGCCGGTCCAGGTCTTTGCGGCCATCGGCATCACGTCATCCGAGGCCTCACCGTCCGGACCCTTCGAGGGATCACCGGGTACGGTGTAGAACTTCCACACCGGTTTTCCCGTCTTCACGTCGTGCGCGACGAGGTAGCCGCGGGTGTAGAACTCCGAGCCGCCGACGCCGATGAACACCAGGCCATCGCCGATCCGCGGCGCGCCGGTGATCGAGTACTGCCGCGTCGGATCCGCGACGCGCGCTTCCCAGGCCTTCTTGCCGGTCCTTGCATTCACGGCCATCAGGCGCCCGTCGATGGTGCCCCAGATGATCTTGCCGTCCGCGTAGGCGGCGCCGCGGTTGGAGATGTTGCAGCAGATCGAGGTGGCAGCGATCTCGCGCGGCGCCTGCGGGTCGACCTTCCACAGCTGCTTGCCCGACCTGGCATCGAAGGCGTAGAGGCTGCTCCATGGCGCTGTCATGTAGAGCACCCCGTCAATCACCAGCGGCGTGCTCTGGTAGCCGCCGCGCTCGGGGATTTCCGCATACCACGCAAGGCCCAGCTGCCCGACGTTGTCGGTGTTCACCTGCTTGAGCTTGCTGTAACGCTGCTCGTTCGGGTCGCCACCGTGCTGGGTCCACTCGACGTCGTTGCGGTTGTGCCTGGCAGTCGCGGCACCTTTGCCGGCGCCGGCAGTGCCCGTGCTGACTGCAGTGGTGCACCCGCCCAGTTGTAGATACGCGCCCACACCGGCCGCGACGACCAGACCGAAGAGCAATCGACGCATCAGGTTCTCCCCCTCAAGAAATCACAGCTTATCGGAAAATCGGATCGGACCCGAGTCTGCCGGGGAGTGCCAGATCGAGACGTGCGCGCTGCCACGCTTCGAGTGCGTGCAATCCCGATCCGCATTTATTCCGATGACGCCAGAGCATCATTCCCGCGCGGCCCGACGTCTTTAAACTTCCGAGAGCTCGCCATCGGATTGACGCTCTTTCCAGCTTGTCCCTATCCTGAGTGCTTGAGAATCCGCGACAGATCGGCCTCCCGGAGGATCGGATGAAAACTGGGCTCATCGCGGCCGCGTGCGGCTTTGCGCTGCTCGCTACGGCGAGCAGCGCGCAGGTTCCCGCCAACATCGCCGAGCGGGTCCGCGCCACAGGCCAGGCCATGGACCCCACGATTGCCCAGCTGTACGCGCCGATGTTCTCGAAGGAGGCCTGGGCCGGTGTCAGCATCCAGCGGGACATCGCCTATGGCGCCGACCGCCTGCAGAAGCTCGACGTGTTCTCATCGGACGGCGCCAAGGGCAAGAAGCTGCCGGTGCTGCTGTTCGTGCACGGCGGCGGCTTCACGCGCGGCGACAAGCACGGCGACTTCTATCCCGACAACATCACGCTGTGGGCGGCCAAGAACGGCATGGTCGGGGTCAATATCGACTATCGCCTCGCGCCGAATGACCCCTGGCCGGCGGCCGTGAAGGACCTGGCCTCGGCGATCGCCTGGACTCAGGCCAATATCGCCCGCTATGGCGGCGATCCCAAGCGCATCGTGCTGTTCGGTCATTCGGCCGGCGCCAACCACGTTGCCGACTACGCCGCCCATCCCGAGGTTCGGGGCGCGGAGGCATCCTCGGTCAAGGGCGTGATCCTGCTCTCGCCGGCCTATTCCACCGCCCCGGACGCCCGCCCGAACTCCTACTATGGCCAGGACGCCGATCTCGGCTCGGCGTCGGGGCAGATCACACGCCTGAGCGCGAGTCCGTACCCGCTGTTTTATGGCTATGCGGAGTTCGATCCAAAGCCCATGAAGGCCACGGCCAGCGTCCTGATCGAGGGCCTGTGCCAGAGCAAGACCCGCTGCCCGAAGTCTGTGGAATTGAAGGACTCCAATCACTTCTCCGAGGGCATGGCGGTCGGCACGCCGGATCAGCAGCTGACCGGGCCGCTGCTGCAGTGGATCCAGGCGCTGCCGGCGAAGGGCTCGGGTGTGGCGGGAGAGTCGGCGCGCTAGGAGATCGCCAGTGTCGGTTGCGGTACCGCTCACCGAGATAAATCAGCGCAGCGGAATATCACGCGCGTACTCATGCTCGACGACTCGGATCACGGCTCCCCTGCCGATCGACTGAGCTGGCGGGCGTAGATCGCCACAGCTTTAGCGGCACGGCTTTCGCTACCCCGGCGAAGTCCCGGTTGGTCGTCAACAACGTCAGACTGTGGCGAACACAAAGCCGCACAATCAACGCGTCGATGGTTCCAAGCTGCAGTCCGCCGCGCCGACACTTATTGCGCAGCTCGGCCGCGGCGATGTGATCATCTCGATCCGGCGCCAACAGGGGTAATGCGGAGAACCGATCAATGATCAGCTCACGATGCCTGGCTCCGGAGAATCCCTGCAGCAATTCCTGAGGCACCAGGCCTGTTTAGTGAAAGCCCTGGAACTACCAGACCAGATCACTTCGCATTCGAAGAAGTGGGTAAATCGATTTGAGTGGGGACTGGAGTTGACGCCCTGGTCAGGCCGCAGTGAGCTGATGAGCGTGGCGTTGACCGGAGTGGGGTGTATTCGTGGCAGCGGCCGACGGCGCCCACTGTTCAAAGCGGCGCTGCGCCGTCTCGACGATCGCCGAGATTCTTGAGGCTCAATCGCTCCGTGAGACCCGTGCGTCCGGCCCCGGGGACACGGACGATGAGTACATCGTGAAGTGAGCGCCGCGTGATTGCCGCTGCCGCAAACGCGAGCTAGAAGCGGATCAGGTGCTCTGCCGTGCCTTGTAGGCGCGCACGATCGAGTTGAATTTCGTGGCGACCTTCTGCATCTGCGTGACGGAGTCGTCGTAGTGCGTCGTGTCCTTGGCCGTCTCGAGGCACTTCAGGCGCGCCTCCATCTCCTTGAGGTACTGCTTCACGCCCTGCTGCGCGGCGACCATCTCGGGCTCCGACGCCTTCGCGGGATCGGGGAAGCCACTGGGTTCAGAAGGCATTTCGCAGGTCCCGGCGAGGGCGCCCGTCGCGCAAAGCCCGCCCGCGCAAGCCAGGATGAATGCAGCCACAGTCCGCGACATAACGTTCCTCTCAAGCCAGGATGGGGAACACGACGTTCCTACTTCTTGTGCTATCGGTCGCAGCCGTGGGCGATTGAGGCCGCATTGGCCATAAGAGCGGCCCGGAGGGCCAATCCGTGACGTAAATCACAGGGGCCGTTGCCCCGTTCGCCGTGCGGGCGAAGTGCGGGCCTCAATCTCTTCTGGCAGCTGCCGATATGTCGGCTTAGCCCGTAATTCGACCCTAGCCGAGGCACGCATGCTGCGAATGATTTCCCGCCTGAAGATGGGCCAACAGCTCGGACTCATCGTGGTCGCGCTGCTCGTGCCGCTCTCCTACGTTGGGGTTCAATACGCACTCGGGCTCAATGCGCGTATTCACGAACAGGCGATGGCCGATACCGGTCTTCGCTACGTGCACGAACTGAAGGAGGGCACGGGGGCGCTGGCTGAACACGCGGCCTTCACATCGGCGGTTCTCGCCGGCGATACGAACTCGGCGTACTTCGACCCACGGATTCGAGCGGCTTCGGAGAAAGTCGACCAGGCGTTCGCGGCCCAGGAGGTGCAGGAGGGGATATACGGCACCGAGGGCAGCCCGGAACGTACGCTGTGGAGTGAGATCAAGACCGATTGGTTGGACCTCAAGACCGGCTGGAAGAAGCTCGAGCCGGAAGTCTCCGGTGCGCGCCACGATGCGCTCTCTGCAAAGCTGACGCGCCTCGTACATCTGATCGCCGAAAGTCACCATCTCGACCGGGATTCGGACTTGAATCAGGCCTACCTGCAGGATGTCGCGGTACTGAAGGTCCCGCGACTGTCCACGGATCTTGGCCGGCTGCGCGCCGACGCCGCGCCCATCGCGGCCCAGATGTCGGCGGTGACCCAGGACCAGGAGGCGGCCATCTACGGACTCCTTGGGGATGTGCATTCGGTCCTCGATGACACCGAGTGGAAGATTCGCGCGCTCAGTGCTGCGCCAAAACGTGCGTCGGGATCGCAAGAGGGCAGTGCGACGGACGTCCTCGAGGTGGTGAAGGCGGAGCTGTCGGAATACGAGAAGTGGCTGCGCGGTAACATCCTCACGCGCCGGCCGGTGGCGCTCGCCACCGAAGAGGTGATGGAACACGGCGCCAAACTCGAAACGCAGCTCGCCGCGCTGCACGCGCTGCTCACCGTCGACGTCGAGGCTCGCTCGGCGAAGCGTCTCGCCGCCGGGGAGCTCGAGCGGACCATCGCGTTCGTGGTCGTCGGGGCCATGGTGCTCGCGGCGATTGCCCTGGCGCTTGGGATCACGCGCCGCGTGGTTCGATCGCTGGCAACAGCGGGGACCGCATTCAGCGCCATCGCACACGGCAATTTCAACCACAGCATCTCCACCCAGAGTAAGGACGAGTTGGGCGATCTGCTGCGCTCGCTCGCGGTCATGCAAAAGACGCTCAAGGATCGCGTCGAGGCAGATCAGCTGGCGCTCGCCGAGAGCCTGCGCGTACGTCAGGCGCTGGATACTGCGGGGAGCGTCGTGCTGGTCGCAGATGAGGCCCATCGGATTGTGTTTGCCAACCAGGCGGCCGTTGAGCTCTTCCACTCAATCATCGCCGAGGCTCCGCGCGAGCTGCGCGCCGCGGCGGGCCAGACGCTCGTTGGCGCGACGCTGGAGATGTTCTCGGCTGTTCCTCAGTTAGCGAAGCCCACCATCGAGTCGCTGCGTGGATCCTCCACGTCGGTCATTGTGCTCGGCTCTTTTACCCTTGTGCTCACAGCGACGCCGGTGATCGACCGCCAGGGTGCGCGCCTCGGAACAGTGCTCGAGTGGCGCAACCGCTCCGCGGAAGTCGCCGTCGAGAGCGAGGTCCAGGACGTGGTCGCCAAAGCCCTCGACGGCCGGCTCGACGTTGCGCTCTCGGCGACCGGTCGCTCGGAGTTCCACGCCGCGCTTGCCATGGGACTGAATTCCATGATCGACAACACCGGCAATATCCTGCGGACGCTGCGCTCGTCCGCCTCGCTGATCACCGAGAGTGTCGAGCGCATCATGCGGGGCAACTCGGAGCTCTCCGGCCGCACGGAGCAGCAGGCGTCCTCGCTTGAGGAAACGGCGTCGGCGATGGAGGAAATGACGGTCACGGTGCGGCAGAACGCGGATGCCGTACAGCAGGCCGATGGCCTCGCGTTGAGCGCCAAGGATCGCGCCGCCGATGGCAGAAGCGTCGTCGCCCGCGCCGTGGGTGCCATGGGCGAGATCCGCCACTCGAGCGAGAAGATCCGGGACATCATCGGCGTCATCGACGAGATCGCCTTCCAGACGAACCTGCTCGCGCTCAACGCGGCCGTCGAGGCGGCGCGTGCCGGTGAGCAGGGACGAGGCTTCGCCGTCGTCGCTGCGGAGGTCCGCAATCTCGCGGGTCGCTCCTCCGAGGCCGCCAAGCAGATCAAGGCATTGATCAGCGACAGCGTGTCGCGGGTCGTGGATGGCGCAGAGCTTGTCGAGCAGTCGGGGCGTTCGCTCGACGGGATTGTGGAGGCGGTGGATGCCTTGACCCAGCGCGTCGCTCAGATCGCGGCCGCGAGCCGTGAACAAAGCCGCGGTATCGAAGAGGTCAACAAGGCCATCACGACGATGGACCGGATGACCCAGGAGAACGCATCGCTCGTGCATGAGGATGCAAGTGAGGCCGAGCGGCTGACCGGCCTCGTGCGGGAGCTCTCAAAGCTCGTGGCGAGGTACCAGCTTCGCGGAGATCCCTCAGGTGCCTCACCCATGCAGCAGGCCGTGGTGCGCGAAGTGCGGGGCCGTCGCGTCGCCGGGGCCAGCTGAAATCCTTGAATCGGCGCCGAGCGGCCTTATAGAAGAACTGCCCCGGGTGCTCGACAGCGCCGTGATGGCGGCGTCCGACCGTCTCGGCCGGACGCCTCGGGCGCGAGCGTTGCGGTAGGTGCGATTTCCGCGGCTTCAGGGCGCTCTTTTGCGCCCGAGCGCATGATGTCGCTCTTCGTGCCGGGATTAATGGCCGTCCGCTCGCAGTAGATATGCAGGGTCGTCATTTATCGAAGGACGGGGCACGTCAGTGAATCAAGGGCAAGGATGACGTGAAGCGGTCAGGCGGCTTCGAGATCTCGGATGAGGCCGACTCCGGCCATGCAGTCGTTTCTGTAGGGAGATCTGGATCCAGCACCACCGCCCAACCCCATGTCGAAGCGCTGCGCCGCGAGTTCCTCGACGGACTGTTCGTACTGGTCGGCATCTTCTCGCCCGAAGGGATCCTCACCGAAATCAATGAGCGTGCGCTCGAGGCCTTTGGCTTGTCGCGCGATGAAATCCTGGGCACCACCTTCCTGCCGCTCCTGCAGGGCCTGCTCATGCCGCAGTCGGTACAAGCGGCGGCGAATCTTCTCGGACGAGCCCTGCAGGGGGAAAGCGCCCGGGGCGAACTGATGGCACGCTTCGCCGGCGGCGGAACCGCCGTGCTCGACTGCACGTTCAGGCCGTTGCGCGATGCAGCCGGTCGCATATCGCAAATCGCCGCAACAGGCGTCGATATCACATCCCACAAGGCCGCGGAAGTTTCACTCGCGAGGCTCAACCGCGCCTTGAGCATGCTGAGCGGCGCGAATCGCATGCTGATCCGGGCTCCGGACGAGCAGAGTCTGCTCGACAACCTGTGCAGGATCATTGTCGAGGACGGTGGCTACGCGCTCGCGTGGGTCGGGCTGGCCGCGGGCGATGCGCCCAAGAGCGTTCGGGCGGTTGCAAGCGCAGGTCGCGGCTCGGATTACGTGCGAGCGCTGCAGGTCTCCTGGGCGGACTGTGCTTCCGGGCGTGGGCCGACGGGTCGGGCCATCCGCGAGCGCAGCACGCAGGTGTGCCGCAATATCGACTCCGACCCGGCGATTGCACCATGGCGCGAGGAGGCACGCGGTCAGGGGTTTCAAATGTCAGTCGCGCTGCCGTTGATCGCCTCGAACGCATGCTGCGGAGCGCTCAACATCTATTCCAGCAGCCGCGATTCCTTCGACGCCGCGGAACTCGTGCTCCTCGAGGAGCTGGCCCGGGACTTGGGCTATGGCATCGAAGCACTGCGCACACGTCAAGAGAAACTGCAGGTGCAGGATCGATTGAACCTCTTCAGGGTGCTGCTGCAGCAGACCAAGGACATGATCTACGTCGTCGATGCCCGCAACGGACGCGTCATCGACACCAATGATTCGGGGGCGAGCAAGCTCGGCTACACGCGCGAGGAGCTGCTGCAGCTCACCGTGGCAGATTTCTCGCAGGTGGCGGCGTTGCAGTCCTGGGAGGAGGTCTCGCGTCAGCTCAAGCAGGCCGGCACGTTTGTGAGTGAGGGCGTGTATCGGACCAAGAGCGGCACGACTTTCCCGGTCGAATTCAGCGTGCGCTACATCGAGTATCGCGGCCGCGAGTACATGATCGGTGTCACGCGCGACATCAGCGAGCGACACAAACAAGTCGCGCAGATCGAGCGGCTCACCCGCATCCTGCGCATGCACGGCGGAATCAACGCCGCGGTGCTGCGCATTCAGGATCCCGCTGAGCTGCTACAGGAGGCGTGCCGGCTCGCGATCGAAGTGGGCGGCTACGACCGCGCCGTGTTCTCCTTAGTCGAGCCCAGCGGCATGTATGCGATACCCAAATTCCGCGCCGGCACGGGCACGGACTTTCCGGAGCCCGCGCGACTGAACCTCACCGACGAGACGGCGCTCGAGGGGAGTCTGTCCGGACGCGCCCTGCGCACCGGCCGGGTCGCCGTCAGCGCCGATCTCACGCGCCCCGATCCACCCGTGGCGATGCGCGAGCGGCTGGTGGAGCTGGGGTATCGGGCGATGGCCGCACTGCCCTTGATCGTGGAGGGTCGGCGGGTTGGAGCGCTGGTGCTCACCTCGCGCGACGAGCAATTGGTGGCGGACGGGGAACTTCTGGTGCTGTTGCAGGACATGATGGCGAGTCTGTCCTTCGCGCTGCGCTCCATGGAACATGCCGAGAAGGCGGAGTATCTGGCCTACTTCGACCCGCTGACAGGGCTCGCGAAACGGTCCCTATTCCTGGAGCGCCTGTCCGCCTCGCTCAAGCATGTCGACTCGGTGCAGGGCGATCTCGCTGTAGTCGCCCTGGATGTGCGCGGCCTCAATCGCGTCAACGATATCTACGGTCGTCATTTTGGCGATCTGATACTGCAGCGCATCGCCGAACGCCTCAGAGCGTACGTACGCAGCGATGCGCACATCGGATACTTTGGCGGCGGCACATTCGCGCTGGTGGATCCGCCTCTGACGAGCGGTGAAGACAGCACGCGTTCCGTGCTCGATGCCAGTCTCTTCGGGGAGCCGATCGAGGTCGACGGCCAGAGCCTGCGCATGTCGTGCAGCTACGGCGTTGCGCATTCCGCGCGGGATGGCTCGGATGCGGCCGCGCTGGTACAGCGGGCGGAAGCGGCGCTCAAGCAGGCCAAGGAATCCGGCGAGCGCTACCTGCACTATCAGCTCGAGATGCACAGCCAGATCGCGCAAAGACTGGAGCTCGAGCATCGCCTGAGTGCGGCGATCGCCGAACAGCAATTCGAACTGTACTACCAGCCCAAAGTGGAACTGAAGACCGGACGCATCCGCGAAGTGGAGGGGTTGCTGCGCTGGAAGGATCCGGAGCGCGGTCTCATCCGTCCTGAAGCGTTCCTGCCGATCCTCGAGTCGACCGGCATGATCCTCACGGTGGGCGCCTGGGTCCTGGCCCGCGCGGTCGAGGATTGCCAGCGCTGGCAGCGCGCCGGCGTTCCTGCCGTGCGCGTTGCGATCAATATCTCCTCGGTGCAGCTGCGCCAGCGAATGTTCGTCCAGGAAGTGCTCGAGCAGTGCAAGCGCCTGCGGGACTGTAAGGGTTACGGGCTGGATCTGGAGATCACCGAATCCGTACTGCTGCAGGATCTGGAAGGTACCAGCCGCAAGCTGCGCGAGTTGCGCTCGGCGGGCGTGAGAATCGCGCTCGATGATTTCGGTACCGGTTACTCCTCCATGGGACTGCTCTCGAGCCTGCCGGTCGATCTGCTCAAGGTCGACAGATCTTTCGTCAAGGGCTTGCCGAGCGATGCTTCGAGCGTGGTGCTGGTGGAGACCATCCTGCGTCTCGCCGCGGCCTTCAAACTGACCACGGTGGTCGAGGGTGTCGAGACGGAGGCGCAGCTGCGCGCGGTAGGTGCAATGCCCTGCGATATGTGGCAGGGGTATCTCCACAGTGAGCCCATGCCGGCCGCCGATCTGGCTCGCCTCTTGATGGCGAATTGAGTCCATCGCGGCCGCTCGCCTCGGTTGCCTTCGCTGCAGCCGGGTTCATCCGAAGTTCCCGCTACAGGCTCCGCAGATGTACGTACTGCCGAAGGATCCTCGGCGTGGCAGCATCCTTGCAGGATTACTCAGATTCGAGTGTTTTAGCGTGCGAGGCGTGCAGCGATTCATGATGCGCAGTTGGAGCCTGCACGCGAAAAACGCGAGTATCGGTCGAAGTCGTATTGGCACGCTTGATGCGGGCCCCGCGCGGCTGGTGCATCTATTCGGAGTATTCGCCGGCAGTCTTGCCGCTGGCATTGGATTGGTTGTGCTTGTCGGTGGGTGGGCACTCGAGATCTACTCGCTGCGGAGCGTGCTGCCGGGACTGAGCACAATGAAAGCCAACACGGCACTCGGCATTGTGATGCTCGGGGTCAGTGTCGCGTTGTCAGGCGGTATCCGGGGCCCGCGATTCATCGCGAGCGCCGCGGCGGCAACTGTCGCACTGAGCATTGGCTTGCTGAGCCTCGCCGAATACGCCTTCAACTGGAACGCCCGCATCGATCAAGCGTTGTTCAAGGACACTGTGACGTCACTCGCGGGGCATCCGGGAAGGCCCGCGATATCGACCTCTCTCATGCTCGCATTGCTGGGTATCGCGCAACTGTGCAGCAAGCGGACGGCGTTACTTGGGGTCAAGACCGTGACTGCACTCGCAGCGGCATTGATGGCCTGGGCCGCCCTGAATGGCTTCGTATTTGGCCCGCAGGCGCTGAGCGAGGTTCCGCTCTTCAGCTCCATCGCCTTGCACACGGCGGCGATGCTGCTGCTGTTGAGTCTCGGCGTGCTCGCGAGCGCGCCGGTGTCCTGGCCGATCAGCGTCGCGGTCGCGAAGGGCATGGGTGGCACCGTCTGCCGCTGGCTGCTGCCGACGGCGATTCTGGCCCCGCCGATTCTCGGCTGGCTGCTGAATCACGTGGGCGAAATGCGGATCTATCCGGATCTGTTCCGCTGGGCGCTCTACGCCTACGCCTCCTCGCTGGGATCCGTGTGGCTGATCCTGCTCCTGGCGCATCGGATTACCCTCATCGAGCGCGAACGTGCGGTCGCGACGGAGCTGTCGCTGCACGATTCCCTCACCGGCGTCCCCAACCGCAGGGCGTTCGACTCATTTCTGGCAGAGAGCTTCAACCTGGCGAAGCGGCACAATCATCCCTTATCGCTCATGCTGCTCGATATCGACCGGTTCAAGGCATACAACGATCGGTATGGACATCCGGCCGGAGATGAGCTGCTGAAGAAATTCGGCACGCTTGTCTCCGCGCTCGTACGCGAGACCGATTTCGTCGCACGTGTCGGTGGTGAGGAGTTTGCGGTCGCGCTGCCGGAAACCGATCTTGCGGGCGCCTGGGTGATTGCGGAGCGCGTGCGCGTGGGAGTGGAGCGCTCGCGCTTCTTCGGGCGCGAAGTGACGGTGAGCGTGGGTATCGCCGCCATCTCGGGGAAGACTTCCAGCTCCGCGATGCTCATCCAGGAGTGCGACGCCGCCCTTTACCGGGCCAAGGCTACGGGGCGAAATCGGGTGTCACCGTCCGTCGATCTTGCCGCGGCATCCACTGTGTAACCGGGCGGATGTGGTGCAGCACGGGGCAGCCAAACGCTAAGGCTCGGCCGTGGTCGCGCCGGAGTCGGACCTAGGTCCTATTCCGCCGTCTTGGGAGGCGCGGAAGGATAGTGCCTTCACCAGGCCCGGAGAGCGACCCATGGGTAGCAGGACGGCAGGCACCCCCTCCCAGACGATCAATACGCGCATTGGAGCGCTGTCGTTCGAGCAGGGTCTGCCGACGGTGGCTACCGTCGCAGAACTATTCGATACATTCGACTTTCAGCGTGCCTGTGCGGCGTATGTCTGGGCACTGCCCCTGGTCGGCATGGCGACGTTTCAGCGCGCCCACTACCACAGCTTCGGCGGCAAAGACGGTGACATCGTTACTTATGAAACCTTTCGCGACAAGCTGGGAATCCTGACCCCCAATGCGACGACTCCCTATGTGGTGAGCTTTGTGAACCTGGCGCGAACCGGCCCGGTCGTTATCGATCTGCCGGCCGGACCGAACGCCAGCGGCGTGTGTGACTTCTGGCAGCATGCGGTCGCCGATCTGGGTGAAGTCGGACTCGACAAGGGTAAGGGCGGCAAATATCTGGTTATCGGGCCCGGACAGAAGGCTCCGTCCGACACGGCGGGCTATTTTGTCGTGCAATCCGCGACCAATAACATCTGGCCCGGCTTTCGTGCGCTGGATCCCGACGCCGCGAAGGCCAAGCAGTGGATTGGGAGTCTGCGCATCTATCCGTACAGCGAGCGCGAGCATCCACCAACGCAGCGATTTCTCACCCCCGGCGGCAAGCGCTGGCTGCAGGCACAGCCGCGCGGCATGGCGTACTGGACGCTGCTCGCAGAGATCATCAATCAGGAGGCGGTGCAGATACGGGATCGCATCATCATGGCGACCCTGAAGCCGCTCGGGCTCGAAAAGGACAAGCCGTTCCAGCCGGATGCCCGGCAGAAGAAGCTGCTCGAAGAGGCCGCCGTCGTCGGCGAGGCGCTGGCCAAGGCCAATTCCTTTAATAAGCGCTTCCCCGGCAGCGTTTACCGACGCGAGACCCATTGGGACTACCTGATCGCCGTGGACTGGACGGCGGAGACTCAGTTCTATCGGCAGACGGATGAGCTCTCGGCCTACACGTACGAGGCCACCGGCACGGGCCAGGGCATGGTCACGACAACGCCTGGCGTAGGCCAGGCCTATCTCGCCACGTATCGCGCCAAGGATGGACATGCGTTCGATGGCGCGAAGACCTATCGCTTGCGCGTGCCGGCGAATGCGCCGGCGAAGAACTTCTGGTCAGTGACGCTCTACGATCTCGATACGCGGACGTTCATCGATAACAAGGAAGAGATCGCCGACCGCTCATCGCGCATGGACCTGCGTAAGAACGACGATGGGAGCGTCGAGGTCTACTTCGGTCCCAAGGCGCCGGCCGGCTTTGAGAAGAACTGGATTCCGACACTGCCTGGCAAGGCCTGGTTCAGCTACTTTCGACTCTACGGACCGACAGAACCTTACTTCCAGAAGAGCTGGCCGTTGCCGGATATCGAGGAAGTGGCGCAGGCGCGGTGAATGCCAGCATGACCAAGATGCGAGACTTTTCGCCCGAACAGCTCGTGAGCCAGGCGGTGAGGCGGCGCGCCATTGAAGCCGTCATCTGGGGCACCCCTGCGGTCAATTTCGATCTCATGTATCAGGCCATGGTGCGGGATGCCAAGGCGGGCGAGGGGAGCAACCGGATCGTCTTCTGGTCGCGGCTTTTCGACTGGAAGAATCAGACCCTCACGCCGAATCCGGACTCGATCTACTTCATGCCATTCTTCAATACCAAGCACGTGGGGCCGCTCGTGCTGGAGATCCCGCCGGCGGACGAGGGATCGATTACCGGCTCGGTGGATGATTGCTGGCAGACGGCGATCGAGGATGTGGGGCCTGCAGGGGTGGACAAAGGCAAGGGCGGCAAGTACCTCATTCTGCCGCCGGGGTACCAGGACACCCCGCCCACCGGATACTTCCCGCTGCAGACGTACACATTCCAGGGCTACGCGCTGCTGCGCTCGATCGTAAAGAGCAGCAGCGATGCGGACGTCGCCAAAGCCGTCGCCTATGCCAAGCGAATCAGGCTCTATCCGCTGTCGGCTGCGGCGAACCCGCCCTCGACACAATTCATTGACGCGATCGACGTGGTCTATGACGCGACCATTCCGTGGGACCTGCGCTTCTTCCGCGCGCTTGATCGCATGGTGCAGAGCGAGCCGTGGCAGACCCGCGACAAGGTCATGATCGATGTTCTCCACTCGATCGGCATCGAAAAGGGCAAACCTTTCAACCCCGACGCGAAGCTGCAGCAGCTTTTGACGGACGCCATTGCCGAGGCTCATGCATGGCTCGCGGACCGATATGAGAACGGATATCTCCCGGCGCCCTATTACGACGGCGGTCATTGGCACGTGCCAGTCTCGCACGATGTCATCGAAGGCCTGCAGTCCTTTTTCTCGAACCCCGACAAGTACACCTTCAGCGACCGTGGCGTTGCCTATACCGTGGGCTTCTTCAGCGCCAAGCGCATGGGAGCGGGGCAGTTCTATCTGATGGCCATCAGGGATAAAGACGGACAGGGACTGGCCGGCGGCAGCACCTATCGAGTAACCGTACCCGCCAATGCGCCTGTCCGGCAGTACTGGTCGGCCACCGTCTACGATCGCGCCACGCATGCCCTGATCCGCAACGTGTCGCGGGCCAGCCGATCTTCGCAAAGCAACAATCTGCAAAAAAACAGCGACGGTTCGGTCGATGTCTACTTTGGACCGAAGGCACCCGCCAGCAAGGAGCCGAACTGGGTTCCGACCAGCGCAAGCGGCGGATTCGAAGTCCTGTTCCGCCTCTACGGTCCGGACAAGCCGCTGTTCGATAAGACCTGGAGACTGCCAGACATCGAGAAGCTTGCCTGACCGGACCCTCGGCTCTGATCTAAGATCGTGTTCACTCGCGGTGATCACGGAGAGCCGAAATGCGAAGCGCGAACATTTTGACGATCGGTCTGGGTCTGGCGCTGTGCTCTACAGGCACTGTCGCGCAAAGCGTATTCAATGGCACCTGGCGGCCCGATCCGCAACGACCGGATCCCAATCGCCAGCCCGAGGTTTACCTGCTTTCGGCTGGGCAATACAGCTGCCAGAGCTGCATGCCCCCGTATTCCGTGCAGACCGACGGCGCACAGCATGCGGTAAGCGGCAACATCCGGTTCGATTCCATGGCCGTGAGCGTCATCGATGCGCACACGGTCAAGAAGATCGCCGAGCGGTCCGGACAGCAAGTGGTGGACGACAGCATGACGGTGTCTGCCGATGGCAAGTCACTCACCGAGCGTCAGGTGAGCAACGATACGGGCCCGCGACCCGTCGACTTCACGATCCGGTTTTCACGCGTGGCCGCAGGGCCGGCCGGAGCGCACCTGATCTCTGGCTCCTGGCATCTGATCGAGGCCGACCTGACCAATCACGACGAGGACACCACTTATCGAGTGAAGGGCGATACCTTGTCAATGACCGATCATCTGGGGAGATCCTTCACCGCCAGACTCGATGGCACCGAGGCGCCCTACAACGGCAGTCCGGAGATCAATCGTGTGACGGTGCGCCTGATCGATCCTCGGACAATCGAGGAGACCGACAAGAAGGATGCGCAGGTTGTGATGATCGCGCGCTGGAGCATTGAACCGGACGGCAAGACCATGCACGTAAAGTTCGATACGACGCGCGGACCGGTGATGACGCAGACCGGCCACAAAATTCAGTAGGAGGCACACGGTATCGACTGTGGAAAGGCGTCGCGTGATCGATGTCAGGAGCTGCCAGGTGGGGTGTCAACGGTTATGGCGTGTACGGACGCATCTAAGCCGCAGGGTCGCGCTGGCGCTAGCAGGCGCAGCGAGCTTGAGTGTTTGGGCGCCGAGTGATGGGCAGGATGTTGCCACAGCGACGGCGACATTGAAGATACCGCAGTGTCGGCTGCAGGGAACGGAGACATTTTTTCCGACGGAAGCACAGCTTCGGGGCATCGAAGGCGAGGTGTTGCTGGATTTCTTAATCGACGAGCGTGGTGGGACGCAGGATGTGCGTACGCTCGCGGCGGATCCTAAGGGCGTATTTGACGCCCCTGCGTACCGTCTTGTAAGCCATTGGCACTGCGCGGTGCCGGGAGATTGGAAGGCCAGTGGCGCCGCAGAGCATCGTTTTCGAGTGCGGGTGTATTTCAAAATGGTCCGATGTACGGCCGATCGGAAATGCGGGACGGAAGAAGTACCAACTGCGGAAGAGACGGGCGTCGATACTTACGTGATCGTGGCGGGCTCGCCGGTTCAGCGTACCGGGCGCTAGGCCGATAACGTGGTCGGCGCCGATCTCTGTCACGTGCTGGTGCAGACCGGCCACGAAATCTCGTAGCCGGTCTGCGTCCTAAATCTACTTCGACAGCACGAACACCATCCGCTTCGCTTCGGGTCGTCCATCCACCAGATCGCGCAGCGCCGCGATCAGCTTCTGACCGTGCGGGCTCTTGCCGTGCGCGGCCACCGCATCCGCACCCTTGTAGCGCTCGAACACGAAATAGGTGTGCGGGTCATCCGCCGCGCGCAGCAGCTCGTAGCGGACATTGCCGGGCTCGTGATCATGTACGCCGTGCGCCATTTCGTGGAACGTCTTCTCGAATTCGGCTTCTTTGCCTGCCTTGACCTTGAAGGTCACGAACATGGCGTTGAATTCGGGCTGTGCCGCTGCGGGGGCGCCGGCGGCTGCAGGGGTGGGCGCGGGCGCACTGGGCGCTTGGGCGAAGGCGACAGGGGCGAACGACAGGGCGAGACCGATGGCGATGTTCTTGAGGCGCACGGGTGTTTCCTTCTTTTGAGGCCGATCCGGACGCGCCAGCATTTCCGGATCGGCCGCATGCCGTCAAGTATCAGTTGGTGAGCACGAACTGGATGCCGAAGTCGAAGCAGGACAGCACGGGTTTACCGTCCTCGGTGGTAGGCCGATAGTGACCGGAACCGGCCCGCGCGACTCTGAGCGCTGCGCCATCCAGTCGGGCGAAACCTGATGACTTGGCAACCACGGGCGGGGCCGTGAGGCGCCCATTGACATCCACGCACACGTGCACGGCTGTGCTGCCCGTCTCGCCGATGGTCCTGGAGAATGAGGGGTAGTAGTCGTCCACGTTCGGAAAGTCGCGTCCCGCATCGCCCGGGACGCGATGGACGGCGGGCGACACTGGAGCCGATGACCCCGAAGGTGTTGTCGCGGTGATCAGTGTCGTCGGACCCAGTTCATCAGGCGGAACCGTGATGGTGATTGGCGGGACGGGAATCGAATCCTGACTGAAATCCATCGATTTCACGTTACTCAGCTGTACAGGCTGATCGAGCGGCTGCTCGCGCACCTCGATCACATGGGTCTGAATGGCGTTGGGGATCGCCTCGATGATTTGTTTGCCGAGTCCGCTCGCGAAGCCGTAGATCAAAGCGATGTGCAGCAGGGCAATGAGCAGCAGCATCAGCGTGCGGCGCGAGGCGAGGGGCAGGCTCTCCCGGGCATAGGCGCTCATGGCGTGACCTCCTGCGGTGGTTGCGGCCGGAACGACGGCGGTGGAGAGCTCGCGAGCGATGAAGTGCGCGGCCCAGCAGCAGCCGAGCGCCAGGCGTAGTCGCGCCAGTGGTGCGCTTCGTGCGCGCAGATCCGCGAGCCACTCCTCTTCGAGCCGCTCGGCCAGATCGGGAGAGGCGCGGTGTGCCGCGCCCTGGATGAGTCGATGGGATAGACGATCGCACGCGTTCATGTGCGCACTCCCTGCCCGAAGCTCGCGAACACCTCACTCGCACGAGCAAGGCCGGTCGGCGTCAGGCGGTAGAGCCGGCGGCGGGGCCGGCCGGCATCGGCAGGGTTTACGTTCTCCCAGCGGCTGGTGAACCAGCCGGCGGATTCCAGCCGCAGCAGGATCGGATACAGCGTCCCGGAGGCGATGCGGCTGCGCCTGTGCACGTCGGCACCGGAGAGCGCCTCGGCGGGATGTTCGAGAAATGCCTCGAGGACCTGCAGGGTCTGCAGGGACATCCGCACATCGCGATCCGGCTTACCCATAGTAGAAAGTCTACATAGGCTCACTACGGCTGGCAATTGGCCCTTCTTTTGTAAACGCAGCCGCGGGCCAGGGCGTGTTATCGAGCCGGCTCACCATAAGCTGTCAGTCCGCTTTTCCCCGATCGCAACGCCGGGGGACGAATTCCCCAGTAAGATCCCTGTTCGCGTTTCACCGGGTGCGGAGGGCGGATGCAGCAGGCGGCAGTGTGGCGTAAGTCGACGATCTTCCTGCTGGCCTTGGGAGCCGGCGCCGCATCGGCGCAGCAGGTGGCCGATCCCGGTTTCAAGAGCGTGGGTCGGGGAGCACCGCTCGCCGCCGATGTGCGCCAGTACGACTACGTCGGCGCCATGCTCGCGCGCGCGCTGGGGCCTCCCGGGGCGCCCGGACCGCGGGAGACGCGCGGCACGTTCATCGGCTCGGCGCGCGACGGCGCAGCCCCTCCCGGCGTCACACCCCTGCCGATCGACATCTTCACCTCCAGGGACTTCTACAAGGACAAGGCGCTGTGGACCGATCAGCGCTACTTCCGCTGCAACAGTCCGGTGGGCATCGAGGAGCAGTGGGGCGCGATCGGCGCGCGCCTGATCGGCGAGGCAGGCCCGCAGACGGCGGCCTGGGGTCGCTGTGATCGCGACTACCCGCGCGAGGCGATCGTCAGCCCCTACAAGTTCAAGACCGCCCAGGAGCACTACGAGGCGCTGCTCGCTGAGACGAAGAAGCGCGGCGGCCCGACGATCCACACCTACGCGACGGTGCCCGGAGAATGGAACGGCCGCTACATGCATCCCGGCTTCACGCCGGGTAACGCTTACTGGTATCGCATGCGGCACAACCAGACGCCCACCATTCTCTCGTTGCTGACGCCGGAGTATCAGCAGCGCATGGTGCAGCTCCTCTACCACGAGGGGCACGACAACGCACCGCAGTGTCCGTCCCAGTACTGCTGGCCGGAGGGCTTCATGCGCCGCTGGCACGAGGCGGCGACCTGGGAATGGGACATCATGGTGACGCCCTCGCTGGTGCAAATCCTGGCGGGCGTGGCCGACAACTTCATCACCAACATCCACATCGGCCGCGAGTTCAAGATGGACGGCGCGGTGCCGCATCTGGGTCCCTCCGTGCCGCGCTGGTACGGCGAGACGATCGGCTTCTGGGATCACGACACCCTCATCACCTGGACCTCGAACATCCAGGGCTGGATGGTGCACGGCGCGTTCGAGTATTCGAACAAGATGCAGACCATCGAGATCTACTCGCCCAACCGCGATGCGAAGGGCAAGTTCATCGGCTTAAATCACGAGGCGATCTTCTACGACCCGGAAGCGCTCGTGCAGCCGATCCGCATCGTGCGCAACTACACCAAGCTGAGCGGCTTCGAGCAGGGCGATCCGTATCCCTTTATCGAGTGCGTGCAGACGATCTTCCCCAAGGACGGGCACGCGACGTCGGTCTCGCCTGGGCAGACGATTCAATACCGGGTGCCGGACATGTACGGCCGGCCGTGGGCGCAGATCTGGGAGCAGTACTTCGAGCAGGGCATGGAGAGACCGAAGCAAGAAGACATCTTCACATTCAAGTAAAGTGGCGTTTTGCAGCGACGGGGTGAGTATGACGGTGAGATCGCAGGGTCAATTGGTCGTTCGCGCATTCGGCCTCGCGCTGGTTGCCGCGGCGCTCGTGAGCGTACCGGCCTGGGCACACCATTCCTTCGCGGCCTACAACATGGACGTGACCAAGCTCTTTACGGGCGTCGTCACCCGCGTCAACCCTGACGCGAACCACCTGCAGATCTTCTTTGCGCCCATGAACGATGAGCGCAAGAACGTGCTGCGCGATGCCGACGGCAAGCCCGTGATCTGGGCGGTCGAGATGGCAGGCTCCGCCCAGATGGCGAAGGAGGGAGTCACGGTCGATTCCTTTCCCCCCGGAACGATTTTCAGTGTCGGTCTGCACCCGCTGCGCGACGGTCAGCCGGCTGGAACGCGGGGGCCCAACGGCGCTATTTATAAGTGTCCGCCCAAGACTCCCCCGGCGCCCGGCAAGCACTGCGATTCCGTCACCGGATCCACAGCCATCGGCACCGGCGGACTGCTGCAGCCGAAGGGTTAGCCGCGCGTGCAGGGCTTCGCGCAGTGGCTGCAGGCAACCGCCTTCAGCCAGACGGTGCAGACCGTGAGCTGGGTCATCCCGCTCCTGCAGTCGGTCCATATTCTGACGATCGGCGTCGTGTTCATCTCCAGCCTCATGATCGCGCTGCGGGTGCTCGGGCAGATGCGCGCCGATGAGCCCTTCGCTGCGGTGTGGCAGCGCTTTGCGCCCTGGATGTGGAGCGGGCTTGCGCTGATGGCGCTCACCGGCCTCACACTCATCGTGGGCGAGCCGGTACGTGAGTTCACCGCGCTGTCCTTCTGGCTCAAGATGTCTCTCATCGTGGTAGGCATCGGTGCCACGCTCCTCTACGGCTACCGGATGCGCGCGCCGCGCGCGGGCGGGTTTTCCACCGCTGCCAAAGCGGCCTCGGTCGCCATCATCGTTCTGTGGCTCACCGTGATCTTCCTCGGCCGGGCGATTGCCTACGACAAGGAAGTCTGGGGCTCGCTCTCGCTGCACGCCTGAATGGATCTCGCGCACCTCGTCCAGACGATTCAGTCCTCCGCCGCCGGCGAGTGGATGCGCACATCGATCAAGGCGATGCCGATCGTGGAGTCGATCCACGTGCTGGCAGCAGCGACGCTCTTTGGCACGATTCTGGTCGTCGATCTGCGCCTGCTGGGCTTGCCGAATACGCGCCGCCCGTTCACGCGCATTTCGCACGAGATGCTGCGCTTGACCTGGGGCGCGTTTGCGGTGGCGGTGGTGGCGGGTGCGCTGATGTTCGCCGCCAATGCCCACACCTACTTCATCAACACCGCCTTTCGGCTGAAAGTGCTGGCGATCCTCTGCGCCGGCATCAATATGGCCTTCTTCCAGTTCGTCACCTTCCGCAACGTCGCGGCGTGGGATCAGAACGTGCGCCCGCCGCTGCCCGCGCGCCTGGCCGGCGCCACCTCGATGCTGCTGTGGATCGCGGTGATCTGCTTTGCACGCTGGATCGGCTTTACCAAGGGCTACGACTTCAGCGTGCCTGCCGGCGCCGAGATCAATTTCAAGTTCTGATGCGCCAGTCGCTGCCGCGCAGTCTAGGGCGTGCGGCTGGCGAGATAAGCCGCAATGTCGATCAGATCGTCATCCGTGAGCTGATCGACTACGACCTTCATGGGTGCGGCGCCCAGATCAGTGCGCCGTCCGGATTTGATGTCGGCGAGCTGTCGGTAGATGTACTGTGGTGCGCGCCCGGCGATGCTCGGGATATCCGCAAGCCCCTTGAGATCCGCGCCATGGCAGGTCGTGCACTGAAGCGTGCGGCCGCCTCCGCTTGACACCAGCTCGGCGCCGCGTTCGATGCTTCCCGTGGGCACATGCGCCACGAAGCCCGAGTGTGGATCGCGGCTCTCGGCCCGCTCGGCATCCTCCGGCAACTCGATGATCCGATGACCGATCGGCTCGCTCGCTCCGCCCGGCGTTGCGAAACGCATCGCCCCCTGTCCCACGAAACTCACGGGCGCACGATCGGACACCACCACCCGGATCCAGGGCACGGGCTTCAGCGCGCTGTAATACGCCGCCGCCGCGCGCGCCTCGGAGTCGTTCATGGCTTTCGCCACCGCGATCATCGACACCGCGCGTGGATTATTGCGCGTGCCATCCTGGAAGGCGGTGATCTGCGCCAGCATGTAGTTGACGGGCAGGCCCGCGAGCATCGCCGATTCCGGGTGGCCGGCGCCGTTTGAGAGGTGGCACTTCATGCAGGCGCGCACCGCCGGCGGGCGGCCGTGGGCCACTACGTCCGGCAGCGGCGGGTGCTCCTGCGGATACCAGTCCGGCGGGGCGAAGTCATCTTCGATCTGCGCCTTGGTGAGCGCGAGCGTGCTGCCGGGCACGTGTCTGGTAACCACGCGATCGAACACGATGAGCGGCACCAGGGGCGGATAGGCCCATTCGGGAAGCGCCGCAGCGCCGACCGACGCCGGCACCCCAGTACGCGCCGTGGTGACGGGCGGACGCGGCAGGAAGAGCCACGCCACGGCACCCAGCACCGCGATCAGAAGCATTGCCACAACGGCTATGCGGATTTTGCGCACGCTCGGTCCCCCCTGGGACAACAGTAGCATGCGCATTGCGGTCAGTGCCCATGGCGTGGCGCGCCCTTAGCGGACAGGCCGATATGCTTCAGCAATCGTGCGTGCAATCAGGCGCTGACCGGATTGACTCGGATGCACGTCGCACAGCGTCTGGTCCTGTGGATCGACATTCAGGAGCCCGGTGTTGCAGGTCTTGCCAGCCGCGTCCGGCGAGGCCGCGATGCGCTTGAACGCACTGAACACGTCGGCAATTACGGCGCCGAAGGGCTTGGCCGGTGCAGCCAAAGCCTGGTTGAGCGCCGCGGTCGCTTGCGTGCCCAGGGGATCCGTGTAGTCGAGCGCATAGTAATTCACCACCACGATTGCCCCGCCGTAGCCGGTGGCGCGCAGCTCGGCAAGCAGTGTGCCCAGATTCATACCGACTTCGTTCAATACAGCCGGCAGTCCCGCCTGCAAACAGCCGGTGGGATTGGGATCGGCGGCGCAGCTGTCCTCGAGCACGAACAGATCGTTTGCGCCGACGCCGATCGTCACCAGCCGGGTATCGCGATGCTGCGTGAGAAATCGCAGCGCGTACGCGAGCTGCGTCGAGCCGTAGCTCACATGCAGCGGAAATGTTGACTTGAAATCCCGGCAACCGTGATCCGGTGCCGCCGCAGAAAGCAGACTGCCGCTCGTCTCACCGGGGCAACCCGCATTGGTCATCTCGAGGTGCAGGGCACCCGAGAGGTACTCCGGAGAGCCGATGAAGTTGGTGGGATTGACGTATTGATGTCCGGCTGCGCTGATGTAGCCGAAGACAACACTGTCGCCGAGGGCGAGACCCTGCGCATGCTCCTCGGCGCCCGCCGGTGCCGCTCCGAGGGCGGCCGCCACAGCAGACAGGACAGACAGGACCCAAACCGCGCGTGATGCACTCATGACAGCTCCCCTGGCGCTGTGAAGCAGCGCCTTGCAGGAGGTAGGAGTGCTCGCGTGTGCCGTCGGGTACCTCAGCTGCGATCGATCCGCGCCGCGTAGCAGCCGCGCTTGGCGTAGTGCGCCTGGATGTAGCTGACCGCGGAATCGGCGAACAGACGCGCGATCAGCGTCTCGACTTCGCGCCCGTCGATGAGATCGGCATCCACCATCTGGCCCTCGGTATCGAAGGCGCGCAGCGACAATGGCCGGCAGCGCATGACCTGCGGCACCTCATCGATGCGGTCGAAGCGCTGCGCAGCGCCCTCGCGCACGAAGATCGCGTGACTCGCGCGATAGGGTGTCGCGGCCGGCTGGTGGATATAGTTCAGGAGCAGCAGGGATTCACCGGGCTCGGCATCCCGCAGCTCGACACGGTCCGGAAAGCCGGGGTTGTGGCTTGCGATATGCCGCTGTACGCCGCGGGCGAGGAGCTCCCGGTCCGACAACCCGTAGAGCTCCTGGAAGGGCTCGGGGGACAGGCCGGTGATGCGAAAAGACATGGTCGGTGCCTCGGTGAGAAACGTGGCACCAGTGTGCCGGCGCACAGCCGCCCGGTACACCCGATTCTTGCGGATCGGCCTCGATCAGCTGCGCCGAGCGGTACCGTATTTGCGCAGCAGCTGCGCGAAATCATCCGGCGGAATGGGCGTGCTGAAGTAATAGCCCTGCATCTCATCGCAGGCGTGCTCACGCAGGAACGCCTTCTGCTCGGACGTCTCGACGCCTTCGGCGACGATCGTCAGGCTCAACGTCTTGCCCATCGCAATGATCGCCTCCGTGATGGCACGGTCCTCACTATCACGCGGGATCTCGCGAATGAATGAACGGTCGACTTTGAGCGTATCAATCGGAAAGCGCTTGAGCTGCGCGAGCGATGAGTAGCCGGTGCCAAAATCGTCGATGGCGAGCTTCACGCCGAGGGCCTTGATGTCGGTGAGCACGCGCACGGCGCGCTCGGTGTTCTGCATGATCATGCTCTCGGTGAGCTCGAGCTCGAGCAGGTCCGCCGGCAGACTCGCGTCCTTGAGAGCCGAACGGATGTCGGCGATGAGCCCGTCGTTTTCGAGCTGACGCATCGAGAGATTTACCGAGATGCGGACCGGCGGCAGTCCCGCCCTGCGCCAGGCGGCGCCTTGCTGGCAGGCCGCGTGCAGCACCCAGCGGCCGATCGGAATGATGAGGCCGGCTTCCTCCGCCACGGGAATGAACTGAACCGGAGAGACGGATCCCAGCGCCCTGCTGTTCCAGCGCAGCAGCGCCTCCACCCCGGTGATGGTGTCGGTATCGACGCGGACCTTTGCCTGGTAGTGCAGCGAGAGTTCATTGCGCTCCAGGGCGTGGCGCAGATGGGTCTCGATGGCGAGACGGCCTGCGCTGCGCGTGCGCAGCGTCGGTGAATAAACGTGCAACGTGTTCTTGCCCTTCTCCTTGGCGGCGTACATCGCGAGGTCGGCGTTCTTGATGACCGAGTGATCTTCCTGACCTCTATCGGGGTGTAGGCAGATGCCGATGCTTGCGGTCACACGGCATTCCTGCCCGTGAATCTCGATCGGTCGCATGATCGCCGATAGCAGTTGTCGGGCGATGGCCGAAACGTCCGAGGGGTTCGAGACATCCTGCAGCAGCACGACGAACTCATCGCCGCCCAGGCGCGCGACCACGTCGCTGCCGCGCAGGCAGTCACGCAAGCGGGCTGCCATCTCCCGCAGCAGCACGTCGCCGGCGTCGTGACCGAGACTATCGTTGATGATCTTGAAGCGGTCGAGGTCGATGAATAGCACCGCGATCTTGGAGTCGTGGCGCTTGGCGCTTTCCACCGCCAGGGTGACGAGTTGGGCAAACATGGCGCGATTGGGCAGACCGGTGAGGCCGTCATGAGTCGCGAGGTACTGAACCCGCTCCTCGGCGACTTTGCGTGCGGTGATGTCCTCGACGACCGAGACGTCATACAGGCGTCGGCCGCCAGGATCGCGGCGCGCCGCGACCGTCAGGGCGACCCAGATTTCGCTGCCGTCCTTGCGCGTATAGCGCTTCTCGAGCTTGAAGGAGTCGATGTCGCCACGGCGCAGCCGCTCGCGCATCTCGTCGGTGACGTTGGCATCATCCGGATGGGAAACGTCTTTGACGCTCAGCTCGTGCATCTCAGGTTCGCTGTAGCCGAGCATGTGGCATAAGCGCGGATTGGCGTAGAGGAAGCGGCCGGTGTCGCTCACATGCGCGATGCCGATGGCCGCGAGATCGAGCGTCGAGGCGAAGCGCTGCTCACTCGCGCGCAGACGGTCGACGGCGAGAGCGTGCTCGCAGAAGAATCCCATGAGCGGGGCGAGCGCCTCGAGTGTGCTGATGATCTCGCGCGGCGCGGCCTGCGGCAGGCGCGTGGTCAGGGCGAGTGCGCCGGTGAGTCGCTCCTGGAAGCGCACCGGAGCGATGAGCCCGGGCCCGGTCGGCTGCCAGGTGTCCGGCGCCTGAGATTGCAGCTCATCGGCCGAGAGATCGTTGATCCAGACGGGCTGCTCGTTGAGCCAGGTTGGCGGCGCCGCGGGCAAGGCATTGGGCGCCGATGCGGCCTCAGCCTGCGGCCAGCGTGCGAACTCGGTGAGCAGTCCGGACTCCTCGTCGATGCGCCAGTAGGTGCCGCCGCACAAATCGTGAGCGAGGCACAAGGCGTGGATCGCATCTTCGATGCCGCTGACACAGTTCTCGGCAGCGAACAGAATCCGGGAAATGACGACGAAAGCTCGCAGGTCGCTTCGCAGCGCCAACGTATCGGCGGGCCCACTCCTTGGCGCAGTCGGTTTGGACGCACCCTCCGGGCTGGTGCGAGTCCGTGGACTCCGGCTCATAGGGACGCTGCGAGCGGCTCGCCTCAGGCTTGTTGGCGCAAAATTGCCGCTCGATGCTAGAGCCTCGCGATAACGCGGACGCGGCCGTTTGTCTCATTCCATAACCGGGGAGCATGACGCAGGTCACAGTCGCGGCGGCTGCGGAGTCGAATAGAATCAGTCAGCTGCAGCGGCTTTGCGAAACGTTTCGAGAGTCGCTCCGCGACGCGGTGACGGCTCAGGTCCTGGGTCGTTGGATCAGCTCCAGCCGGTTGCCGGCCGGATCGATCGCCATGCCGATCATGATCCCGGTCTTGCCGAAGGGCTTGGGATCGCCATCCATCGTGCCGCCAGCGGCTTTGATTGCGGCGGCCGTTGCCATCACGTCCGTCACATTGAAGATGAGATGCGGAATCGGATCCTTCGTGTCGTTGGAGGCACGCTGCATGATGACGATCTGTGCCGCGGTGTTCGACTTCGCGGCATCCACCGAGTCGCCGAAGTTCATCAGGATCTCGAGCATGTTGGGAAACTGGAAGCGGTTGACCTCTTTGAGGCCCAGGGCGCTCTCATAGAACCTGGCGAGCGCCGCGACATCGGTCGCACCCACGCGGGCGGCGTTCAAAGTGACCTCGGCGGCCTGTGCCTGCAACGCCAGCAGCCCGAGCAGGGCGGCACCTGAGATCAACTGCACGAATCGGCTCATGGGGACCCCTCCCGGCGAAGTTGCCGTGCTGACCGGATGATAGCGGCCCGACGGATGAGCCGCATCCCCCGCAGGCCGTGCAGTTCGCCGGCGCTGCCGCCTAGCGCAGTCCGACGATTCCGGCGACCGAGGCGATGAGCTTCTCGGGGTCGTAGCCCAGGCCATCCTTGAAGACGATCTCGACGTTCTCTACGTCGTCGATCTTCGCCACCGGATTGCCATTCAGCACGACGAGGTCCGCGGCCTTGCCGGCAGCGATGGTGCCGATCGAATCGCTCTCACCGAGAAAGAGCGCGCCATTTTGCGTGGCGATGTGGATCGCCTCGAGCGGCGTGAAGCCGGCCTCCACCAGCAGCTCGAGCCCGCGCTGATCGGCAAAGCCGGGCAACACGCCGCCGAAGGAGGTCGGATCCGCGCCCGCGAGTAGAAGGCCACCCGCCTTGACGAAGTCACGCTCGAACTGCATTTCCTTCTTCAGCACGGCGCCATCGACGGGATCATTCTCCTCAGCGATGCGGCTGCGCGTGCGCAGATAGCCGGCCCAGGACGGAGGCGACAGCACGCGCTGCGCCCGCGTCTGCTTCGCCATCGGCGGGCGATTGGGCACGGAGATCTCGAAAACAGCGAGCGTGGATGTGACGGCGACGTGGTGCGCGACCAGGTCGCGGATCATGGTCTGCACCGGCGCACTCTCGATATCCAGATTCTGCGCCAGATCTTTCTCCGCCTCATCGGCCGGGCACTGGCCGGGTTTCTTGCCCGGATAGAACTCGGTATCGACCGCGATGCCGTGCTCGAGGTCATCGATGCCGAGCGCTGCCGCTTCGCGGAAGCCCACCACGCACAGATGGCCCGTGATCTTCAAGCCGTGCGCATGCGCGTGCTCGATCGCCGCTTTCAGCTCCTCGGGCTTGATGCTCATGTACGCCTTGAAGGATGTGACGCCCTCGGCGGCCCAGTAATCCACGGTGCGCGCGGCATCCTCCGCTCCCGTGAGCGTGTGCAGCTGCGGGATCAAGCCCTCGTAGTCGCCAATGTACGGGCCGGTGACGCGCAGCTTGGGGCCGGGGCGCTTGCCGGCATCGATCTGCGCTTTGAGGGCGAGATCCGTATAGGGCTCGGTACTGCCCGTCGTGCGCGCAGTCGTGACGCCGCCGGCCAGATACAGGCGCGGCGCACTGTCGCCCATCTCGCCATAAAGGCTCAGGCGATCGGGCGCGCGCTCCGCCGTGGGGTAGAAGAGGTGCTCGTGCATGCCGACGAGGCCCGGGATGACCGTGCGGCCGGTGAGGTCGAGCACTTTGGCATCTTTGGGATACGCGATGCGCAGCTTGGCGCTCCCGACGCGCGCGATCCTGCCGTTGACGATGTCGATGCGCTGATCCTCGAGCGCTGCGGCCCCGGTGCCGTCGATGACACGCACGTGCTCCAGCACCAGCGCGGGCGCATCCTGCGACACGTAAGCCTTCAGGCCCGCCGGTGCCTCGGCGCTCGCGGCTGCTGCCGCGAGCGCACCGGCGGTCAGAACACCGACCGCCGCGAAACAGCGGACGCGATCAGCCACTGCCGACAGCCTTATAGGAGAACTTCTGCCCGGCGACCGAAGCGTCATACATTGCACCGCCCTTGACGATGGTGAACACCGCCATCCCCTTGTAGTACTTGCCGGCCGTGGTGGCGTCCTTCTTGCCGCCGCTGGCACCGGCACTCGAGCCACCGGTGCTCGCTGAGCCGCCGGCTGCCGCCGTGATCACCACCGCGCTCACGCCCGCGGAGAACTCAAAGTTGCCGGAGGTGAACTCCTCAAACGAGCGCTGATCCTGAAAGAAAATGATCTGGCTGTATGCCTGCCCGCCAGCAAGAAATCCGACGCCGATCTGCGTCATGGCCGTGTCGCCCACATGCTTTCCCTTGACGTACACACGGCCGTCGCCGTGCGCGCCGCTCACCACGAGGCCGCCCTTGCCGATGGTGGGGAAGACCGCATAGCCATAACAGTTGGAGAAAAATGTGCCGCTTTGTCCGGCGTTTTTGAACAGTTGAACTGTGTCGCTGTATTTGTCGGCCCGGGCCGTGGCGGTTGCCAACAGCAGGGCCACACTCAGCATCCGTATCAGGGTGGTCTTCATGGCGGAGCTCCTTCACTGCCAGTTGAGACTCGGGCTCTTATACCACCTCGGGGTGAGTGGGTCAGCCAGTTCAGTTCCTGGCTTCAATGACGTGAAAGTCCGCTCCGGTATCGATGTGTTTGAGAGCCGTAAATCCAGCCGAGCGCAGCAACTGCTCCATTGCACCCCGGGTGCGCTCCTGGGCGGCCAGCGCCACGAGCATGTGCAGGTCGCTGCGCGCGAGTGCCTCGTGATCCGCAGAGGGCACCATGCGGGCGGGCATGAGCCGCTCGATGACGAGCAGGCGCGCACCCGGCTTGAGTGCACGGCGGCAGTTCTCGAGGATGACGCGCGCCCGCTCATCCGGCCAGTCGTGGATGATGCTCTTCATCGCGTAGACATCCGCGCCGCCGGGAATCTCTTTGAAGAAGTCCCCGCTCAGGAACTCGCAGCGTCCCTCGAGGCCGCTCGCGCGCAAGTGTGCGCGCGCCTTTTCCATCGCATGATCCATGTCGAAGATCACGCCCGTCGCAGTGGGGTAGCGCGCGAGGATGTGCACCAGCAGCTCACCGTAGCCGCCGCCCACGTCCATGACACGCGCACCGGAGAAATCGTACGCCTGAGCGACGGCAACTGCGGTGAGGCGCGTCAAGTCCGCCATCGCCTGATTGAAGATGGCTGCCGCCTGCGGATCGCGGTCGAGATGCGCGAACCCCGGCGTGCCCGTAATCAGCGTGCGGGCGCTCTCACCGGTGCGGATGCTGTGCAGCAGGTTCGCCCATACGAGCCAGTCATCGCCGCCCCATTTGAGCGCCCAGGCACGCATCGAGCAGGGGCTGTCCTTGCGGAGCAGCGATCCCAGCGCCGTGAGCTCGAAGCGGCCGTCGTCGCGCTCACGGCACAGGTCGATGCTGGCGAGCGCCTGCAGCAGGCGACGGAGCGAGGGCGCATGGGTCCGGGTGCTCGCGGCGAGCTCTGCCGCGGAGCGAGGGCCTTGCGCGAGCAGATCGGCGATCTCGAGCCGCGCCGTGACGTAACAGGCTTGCGCGATCCAGCTGCTGTTGATGAGGCGCAGCAGCTCCTGTGCGCGGGCGCTGTCTGCGGCGGAGATCATCTTGAGGCGGCGAGCGAAGACACCGCCGTGGTGACATAGCCCAGCGCGCGGCCTCCTAAGCCAACTGCCAGCCACAGCAGTAGCGAGATCGCCACGGTGAGCGCGCGCGCTAGCGGCCGCGGGTGCGTGTCCGCCGTCAACAGCAGGCGCCGATGAATGGTGAAGGTGTAGAGGATGGCGAGCAGCAGGAACGTCATCTTCAGCTGAAACGCCCAGTTGCCGTACATCTTCACGGCTTCGGTGGAAAAGAGCAGAAATCCAGAAATGAACATCACGGCGATGGCGCCTGCCATCCAGGGATACAGCTCCCGCGTGAGCGCGGCGATCGGCTCAGCGCGCAGACGCAGCCCGAGCAGGCGCATGTTGAGCAGCAAAATCATGCCGCCGAGGAGCGCGAGCGCCAGCAGATGAAAGATCTCGACGAACGGGAACAGCCACACCGAATCGCGGATCGCATGGCCGACGGCAGAGGCGTTGCACCATTCGCAGAAGGCAAGGAGCGCCGAAGCCATTGCGCTCACGGCGGCGGCAGGGCGTAGGCGATGCCGCGTCCGGCGGCCACCACCGCGAGCCACAGCACGAGCGATGCGATGCCGGAGAGCTTGACGCGCCAGGGCGTGGCGCCGCCCCGGTCCCACTCGCCGATGTGCTTGCCCAGTGTGGCGTTGAATACCAGCACGTTCACCCCGGCGAGCACGATCATGATCATCTTCAATTTGAAGAACAGCGTGCTGTAGAAAGCGACGGGGTCGGCACAAAAGAGCAGGGTACCGGTGAGGATCATCACCGCGAAGCCCGCGAAGAGCCACGGATTCAGCTGCCGGAGAATTTCGGCCACGCGCCTGCGGCGCAGGATGACATCGAGAAAGCGCAGATCCAGCAGCAGCACGAAGCCCAGGAACAGCGTGAGCGTGAGAACGTGCACGGTCTCGACGAGCGGCTCCGCCCACACCGACTCGCGCATCGTCGCGCTGAAGGCGGTATCGGCGAGCCAATGCAGGAAATGATCCAACGCTAGCGTGCCTCGCAGTCCGAAGGCCGCCAGCCGCTGGGACCGGCGAGCTTCTTGAACTGGGAGCTGGTGATGTACTCGTCGTTCAGATACTCGGGGTCGCGCACGATGCTGGTCACGACGAGCCAGGTGTCGCCGTTGGGCTCGGTGAAGCTCTCGATGAATTCCTCGACGCTGGCGCTGGCGCCGTAGGGAATACCGTTCTTGCGCAGATACCCGGGCTGCAGCTGCGTGGTGATGACCCGCAGGTAACCCTGCTGCTTCGGCTTCTCGCCGCGCCGCGCATCCCACGCCACGGTCGCGCGGCTCATGCCTTCCCAGCTCGCCTTGGAGTATCCCTGCCGCGACGGCGCTCCGCCCTCGGCAGCGGCGCCACGAAAGTGGAACAACCGCGTCTGCCTGCCGGCATCGGTGTCGAGCTGCAGCGTGTCGTCATCCTTCCATACGATGTGCAGCCGCGTCGGGATTCGCATGATCGCCGGTGCGCCATAGGACTTGCACTGCTCGCCCGCCGCTTCGTCCCTCGCCGGGTCCCAGCTCGCGGCCAGTGCCCGGCCCTTGGGGTTGAGCGCGATGCCTGCGGCATCGCCCTTGTCGGGCGTCATCATCCGATAGCGCCAATCCTCCGTCACAATGGCGACCCAGTAGCCGGTCACATCCATCGGCGCGCCAATGTGTGCATTGGGCGGCGCAGGAGGCGGGCCGCGCACGAACTGCGCTTCGGCGCCAGCTGAGAACAGCAGGGCAAGCGGCAGCAGGCGGGACAGGTATTTCATTACGGTCGTCATGGGCTTGATCACATGATCACGCCTTCCCACTTCCAGCCGTCGGAGGTGCGCACGATCTTGCGCAGGCGGATGCGATGCTCGTCGGGATTGCGTCCGGGATTACCCGACACGATCACATGATCGCCGGGCTTCAAGGTATCGCGCGTCACGTGCTCCTGGGCGAGCTGCGCGCCACCGCCCCACTCGATCGACCACACCTGTTCCTGACCCTGGTCATCTTTTGCCGTGAGCTTCACGAACGAATGCGGATTGCGGTACAGGAACTGGGTGAGCGTGCCTTCTACCGTGACTTCGCGATCGACGAAATACGTGGCGGCGAAAGAGTGGTGGGCCAATACGCTGCCGGCGCCGAGGCAGGCGCCAAACGTAAGCACGGCCAGCAAGGTGCGCTTCATGAATCCTCTCTCCATCAATGCTTCTCGCTCAGGCTCTTGTAGACGGCCTCGACGAACTTGTCGGTGGTCCAGAAGCCGCTCGTTGCGCCATAGCGTGGGTCATAGTCGAGGGTGGGTCGCGCCGCCTTGACCTGCTCGAGCGTCTGATGCTTGTTGATCAGATCCTGCACGCGGTCGCGCACGATCGTGACCATCTCCTGATAGAACACCACATCGGCGACATCGCACAGTCGACCGTGGCCCGGGATGATGAGCGTGCCGCCTTCCTGCAGCTCGGCCGGAATCGCGAGGTCGATGATCTTGTTCAGACCTGCGAGCACGCCCTGAATATTGCCGCCGCGACTCAGGTCGACGATCGGATAGCTGGTCGTCACGAACAGATCACCCGTGCTGATCACATCGGAGCGGCGGAAGAACACCAGCGTATCGCCGTCGGTGTGCGCGGCCGGCACGTGAATCATCTGCACGCCTTCGCCGTTGAAGAAGATGTGGCGCTCGGGCGTGGTGAAGGTCTCGGTCGGCCAGGAATCCTGTGCGGTGGCGCGCTCCCCGCCGCTCGTCGGCGCGCTCATCCGGTCGAGCACGCTTTGATAAGCGATCACCGCGGCCTGATTGCTGGCGCTCGCGCCGATATCACCGACGACGTTGCCGCCGGCGATCGTCATGCCCGCCTTGGCGATGGTGGCGTTGCCGCCGGTGTGATCCGCATGAACGTGCGTGTTGATGATGTAGCGCAGCGGCCGCGTCGAGATGCTGCGGATCGCCGCGAGTACCTTCTCGCTCATCGGCGCAACGCCCGTGTCGACCAGCAGCACTCCCTGATCTCCCGCCTGCACGGTGATGTTGCCGCCGGCGCCGACCAGCATGAAGATGTTGCCCTGCACCGGCAGGACATGCACTTCATCCTTGGAATAATCGTGCGCCGGCGGTGAGGGCGCGGCGGGCGATGCGGGCTTGGCGCCCTGCGCGGGGCTTGCGAGCGCCGCGAGGCACAGTGCCATGACGACGCCTGCCGAACGTAGACGATTCGGGTTCATGCGCATCAGCGCGGCGCCGCCGGTGCTGGCTTGACGGGTCGCGGCAGTTTCGGCAGCGTCTTAAGCCTCAGCACGTACTCCGGGTACATGGTGAGTGCGCCATCGCGCGTGGCCTGAGGCGGAATGCCGTACTTGGCGGGAAATTCGTTGAGGAAGGCGTTCGTGCCCGGCAGGTGATGCGGCACGACCCCGGGCGGCCGGTCCACTTCGTCGACGGACTCGCACGGCCAGGGCGCCATCTGCTGCTGCGCGTTGTAGATGAAATCGACCGTGCGAATGAAGGGCTCGCTGAAGTACACCGGGTCGTAAATGATGACCGCGACGGTCAGGTAGTTGCCGTGGCGCATGAGATGCACGCGCGCGGTCGCCTGATCGCTGCGCGGCAGACCGGTAAGTCCCAGCCAGTTCTCCTTCAGATGCGTCGTCGTGATGACGAGTGAGTCGCCGTCCCACGCGCCGGTCGCAAACCCGGCCCAGGTGTGGCGTGCGTACTCCGGCGGATGCGGACGGCCATCCATCCAGATCGTCTGCTCGGCGCCGTACGCGGACATGTGCGTGTGATAGGCGATGACGTGCTGGGTTTCCCGATCGATGTCGGTCCAGATGCGCACCAGCGAGGGCGCGCGCCAGCCATAATCTGAGCCGTGCGAGCGGCACTGATTTTCGGGCAACTCCATGAGCGCGGCATCCCACGCATCCGAGCGCGCGCGTCCCGCGTCGTTCAGCGGATAGCCCAGGTAGTCGCCGATCTCACCGCCCGGGATGCGCTCGTTCGCATCTTCGTCGAATCGCGGCGTCCAGTTGCCAGCGGGGTCGATCTGCGCGTGGGCGGCGGGGCTCGCAGCGAGCGCGGCGAGCAGCGTGATACACGCCGCAGCCAGTGAGACTCCAGTGACGCTACGCATGACTTGCTCCGCAGGGGCACACGGCTTGAGCCGCGCCGGCGCTGTGTCGGTGCGACTTTTTATCATAAAATCATCCGCACGTTGACGGTTCAACCGGCAGGTCTCCCACTATGATCGATCGACGCAGGTTCATCGAGATCGGCACGGCAGCCGCGGGTGTGCTCTCAGGAGGCGCGCTCGGCAGTGCGCTGGCAGCCGACACCGGCAGCGCTCCGGGCGCCACGGTGCAGACTGCGGCCGGCAAGATCCGGGGCGTTCTGCAGGACAAAGTCCACACTTTCAAGGGCGTTCCGTACGCGGCTTCCACCGCCGGGGCAGGGCGCTTCATGCCTCCCGCAAAGCCGAAGCCCTGGAAAGGCGTGCGCGATACCGTGAACTATGGCGCGCGCTCGCCGCAGCTCCTGTCCTTGTTTCACGGCTGGGTGCCGCCGGAAGTCGAGGTCATGGATCGCGACGAACCGATGAGCGAGGAGTGTCTGTTCCTGAACGTCTGGACCGCCGGACTCGAGCGTGCGGCCAAGCGTCCGGTCATGGTGTGGCTGCACGGCGGCGGCTACACCAGCGGCTCCGGCGCGTTCTACTGTTATGACGGCTCGCAGCTTGCCGCCAAGCACGATGTCGTGGCGCTAACGGTCAATCACCGCCTGTCGGTGCTCGGTTATCTGTATCTGGCCGGGCTCGGTAGCGAGAAATACGCGCAGTCGAGCAATGTTGGCATGCTCGACATCGTCGCGGCGCTGGAGTGGGTGCGCGACAACATTGCCGCCTTCGGCGGCGATCCCGGCAACGTCACGATCTTTGGCCAGTCGGGGGGCGGTGGCAAAGTAAGCACGCTCATGGCCATGCCGGCGGCGAAGGGACTGTTCCATCGCGCGATCGTGCAAAGCGGTGCCGCGATCAAGGGCACTTCACGCGATGCGGCGACCCGGACGGCCAAGGCTTATCTTGCGCGGCTGAATGTGCAGCCCAATGAACTCGACAAGCTGGCATCCTTTTCAGCCGATCAGTTGCTCGCGGTGACCGAAGCCAGCAAGGGGCCGCCGCTGGACTTCGGACCCGTGACGGATGGTCAGACACTGCCCACCGACCCGTTTGATCCGACGGCACCCGCTCTGTCGGCCGATGTGCCGCTGCTCATCGGCACGGTGGAGACCGAAGTCACGTTCTTCCCGAATCAGATTCTCGATCCGATCGATGACGCGACGCTGCATGCCCGTGTGAAGCAGATCGTGCGCGGCGCGAGCGATGCTCAGACCGACAAGCTGATTGCGGCTTACCGCGCGGGCCGCCCGAAGGTGGCGAACACCGACCTGTATCTGATCATCGCCTCCGATGCGACGTTCCGCGCCGGCGTCGTGCTCGAGGCGGAGCGCAAGGCCGCGCAGGCCCGAGCGCCGGTGTATCAGTATTACTGGACCTGGCACTCCCCCGTGCGCGAGGGCAAGCTTCGCGCCTTCCACACGATCGAGATTCCGTTCGTGTTCGACAACGTCGATGCCGCACAGAGCATGGTGGGCAAGGGCGCAGACCGCTACGCGCTTGCGACCCGCATCAGCGATGCCTTCACCAGCTTTGCCCGCACCGGCACCCCGGATCACGAGAATCTGCCGCACTGGCCCGCCTTCGACCTGACGCGGCGCGCCGTGATGATCTTTGACAACGACACGCGGGTCGAGAACGACCCGCATGGGGATGAGCAGCGGCTGCTGCACGCGATCCAGTCCGGCGCGGCCTGATGAGATATAGTGCCGGCGGAGGGCCGCCCGAGAGCGAGCGGCGGGGCCCCAAACACAACAAATTCGCACGCAATCGGGGAGGGGGACATGTCTACGACTGAGCGTTGGGACACATCCTACGAATGGAAGGCGATGCTCATCCTGAGCCTCGGCTTCGGTCTCGTGGGACTCGATCGCTTCATCCTGCCGCCGCTGTTTCCGACGATGATGAAGGACCTGGGCCTGAACTATCAGGACCTGGGCAATCTCGTCGGATATCTCGCGATCGCCTGGGGCTTCTCGGCCTTCGTGATCGGCAACCTCTCCGATCGGCTGGGCCGGCGCGCCGTGCTCGTGCCTGCCGTCATCCTGTTCTCGCTCCTATCGGGCTTCAGCGGCATGGCGACGGGTCTCATGAGCCTCATCGCGATCCGCTCCGTCATGGGCGTCGCCGAGGGCGCGGTGGCATCGACGGGTGTCGCGGTCTCGGTGGAGGCCTCGCACCCGCATCGCCGCGGCATGAACAACGGCATCTTCCAGTGCACGATCTCGCTCTTCGGCGTCGGCTTCGGCCCGATCATCGCCACCCAGCTGCTGCAGGTGACGAGCTGGCGAAACGTATTCTGGATCGTGGGTATCCCCGGACTCATCGTCGCGGCCTTCATGTGGTTCATCATTCGTGAGCCTGCGACCCTGACGAAGTCGAAGTCCCCGAGCGCGCCGCCGACCGCCACCCTCGGCAGTGCGTTCAAGCATCGCAACGTGCCGCTCGCCATGATCACGCTGCTGTGTGCGATGACGGGCGTGTTCGTGCTGTCTGCGATGATGCCCAACTACCTCACCGACTACGTAAAGCTGTCGCAGCAGCAGATGGGCTTTGTGACTTCGGCAATCGGCTTCGGAGGCGCGGTGGGCCAGTTTGGGCTTCTCACGGTATCTGACTACATCGGCAGAAAGCCGGCCACCGTGCTGTCGTTCGTGATCGCAAGCGTGTTCCTGTGGCTCTTCATCGGCACAGGCTCGAACACGTCCGCGCTCTTTGGATTGCTGTTCGTGGCGGCGATGTTCAACTTCGGCGCGCTCGCCATCCTGGCGGGGCCGATCCCGGCCGAGGCGGCACCGCTGGGTCTGATCGCCTCGGTCTCGGGTCTGGTGATCGGTGCGGGTGAGATCTTCGGCGGCGGTATCGCGCCGCAGATCGCCGGCGCCATTGCGCAGAAATCGGGGATTCAATACACCCTGTATCTCGCCCTCGGCGGTCAGGTGCTGGGCATCCTGCTGTCGCTCTTCCTCAAGGAGACGGCGCCGCGCAAGACAGCGACCGCCGCGAGCGTCGCCGCGTAGCCGCTCCGAGGGTCTAACAGCGCAAGAATCCGAGGGGCGCGCGCGATGCGCGTCCCTCGGTGTCGAAGTACGCGACCACGCGGATTTCGATGCTGGCTCGCGGCACCACATCTGAGGGACACCCTGGATCATCGAAGGCCGTGTGCGGCACGTGGTGTGCGCGTGCGGGATCGGATTCCTTGGTCACGAAGATGAGCGCCTCCTGCGGCGTCATGTTCCGATAGTAGAACCAGCGGTGCAGCGGGCTGTGCCTGAGCACCAGACTCTCGGCCGTGCGCTCGGGCTGTCCCGGCAGATCGAACACGGCCAGTGCCGGCACCAGATCGCGCGCGGCGACCGTACGGGCGTTGCAGACCGCGAGCGGAATGTCCTGTGGCGGCGGGGTGAGTACGCGCCAGATGTTGTAGTGCGCGTAGCGGCCCAGGCGCCCCGGACGCGGCGAGACTTTCTCCAGCATCTGTTCGGCGGTGTGCTTCGCACGCGCATCGCTGTAGTCGATGTGGATAAAGCGCGCCGGCACCGAGTTATTGAGCTTGCCCGAGAGCGCCGCGCGTTCGCCGAAGCGGACGAACGGGGTCGCGACGACGACGGCGGCGCTGGCGCCTGTCACTTCGCAGACCAGCCGCTCGACTTCGGGGACATAGACACGCTGCACTTCCTCCGGGTCGAGGAAGTCTTTCACCTCGGAGGGGTGATCGACCAGCGTGAAGCCCTCGCGATCCAGGCGCGGCGGATCGGCGCGCCCGCGCGCGTTCTCGATCGCGACCTCGCGCGGATCGAACAGGTGCACATCGCGCGAGTGATCGTTCGCATGGTAGCGGGGCGTCTCGCTCATCGGTGCCGTGTAATTCACGGTGGCGTGCACGATTTCCTCCTTCGTGCCCGCATCGGCGCCGGACAGTCCTGGCAGGCCCATATCGCACAGCATGCACATGGGGCCGTCCGAGCCTTCAGTGTGCCGCGGCCTGGGCGTGCTCGGCGATCAGGTCGAGCCGCGCCTTCCAGGGATCCGGGCCTGCCACCGCCTTGCCGGCGGCGGTGAAATCCATGATCTGATCGGATGCGAGTGAGTACGCCGGCCAGTGCGGCAGTCCCGCACCGTTCGGATCGCCCTTCCTGGCGAAATTCACCCAATAGGCATTCATGGCCCTGGCCATTGCCTCATCGCTTGCCGTCAGGTCCTTGCCGTACTTGGCATCGACCGTATCGAACACGAACGGAATCTCGGTGGCATGCGGTGCGCCGTTCTTGAACGTCGCGCGCATCGAGTCGGCGACATACGAGAAGCGATACTGGTAAGTCTTAAGTCCGTGCTGCGCCAGTGTGGCTGCGACGAAGCGCGACGGCTCGATCATCGACTGGTCCATGGAGACGCGCGTGCTTACGGTGCGCGCATCCTCCTGCCCGCTCGGATCGTAGACCGCCTGCGCTTTGGCGGCATTGGCGCCGAAGCTCTTGAACAGCTCCTCCTTCGTCTGCGCGAAGGGGAAGCCGATGTCCGCGCTGTTGGCCCCGATCATGAACGGTACCTTCGCCTGCGTGCCGGCGAGATACGCCCTGTCCGGATCCGCGGTCACGAGCTGACCGTCGAGCATCGGGCCGGCGTAGGTCGGCGGTCCCGCCTGCGCCATGGTCATGAGGCCCAGGCCTGCGGTGACCTGCTCCGCCGACAGCGCGCGCAGCTTCGCGAGCGCCTCGGCACCGCTGCCTTCGATGCCGACGCTGCGGGCGAAATTGAGGCCGATGGTCTCGCCCGAGGGGCTGTTCGGCAGATCCTCGTGCAGGCGTCGAGGTCCCATGAGGCTCCCGCGTCCGCCGCCCGACTCGACGATAGCTTTGGCGAACAGGCCACGCGAAAGCGCGGAGGTCATCAGCACGTGCACCGAGCCGCCGCCGGCGGACTCACCGAAAATCGTCACGTTGCGCGCCTCGCCGCCGAAGGCGGCGATGTTCTTCTGCACCCACTTGAGCGCAGCGATCTGATCCATGTAGGCGTAGTTGCCGAGCAGCCCCTGGCCCCCTTCGGCACTCAGCGCCGGATGGGCGAAGAAGCCGAAGCGTCCGAGGCGATAGTTGAAGCTGACGAATACGATGCCCTGGCGCGCAAACTTCTCACCGCTGTAGACCGCAGGCGATGCGCCGCCGTTGACGAATCCGCCGCCATAGATCCACACCATCACAGGGAGCTTGCCGCGGCTCGCCTGACTCGGGCGCCAGACATTGAGCACCAGGCAGTCTTCCGCGGGCGGTGTGCCCAGCGGGGCCGCATCCTGCGGAAACGGCTTTTGCATGCAGTCATGGCCGTATTCGACCGCGGGGCGGACGCCGCTCCAGGGCGTCGCCGGCTGCGGCGGGCGCCAGCGCAACTCTCCCACCGGCGGCTGTGCGAACGGGATGCCCTTGAACGAGAGCACGTCCCGGTCACTGCGACCTTCAACGACACCAGTGTTGGTCTTGACTCGCGTCGGGAATGACGCGGCCGATGCACCCACAGGCGCAAGCAGCGACACCGACAGAACGGCCACGATGAGGCGGGAATTCATGCACTCGCTCCGCAGGGTTCTAAGCTCCGTGCGCGATGGTATGCAGCCCGCCCTGCGCGCGCCAGTCGAACCTGCTACCGTCGCACAATGCTCTTGAGGGGGATGCTCGCGCTGTGCGCTTCATGTCTCACCGCGGGCCTCGCCATGGCCGCTCCCGCGAGCTGGGAAATGGATGGCCGCACACCGGACGCGCAGCGCTTCAGTCCCCTGAAGCGCATCAACGAGCATAACGTCGCCTCACTCGGACTCGCCTGGTATGCGGACCTCGACACGATGCGCGGCGTGGAAGCGACGCCGCTCGAGGCCAACGGCGTTCTCTATAACACCAGCGCCTGGAATGTCACGAGCGCCTATGACGCGCGCACCGGGCGGCATCTGTGGACCTACGATCCGCAGGTGGCGCGGGAGTGGGGCCGCTATGCGTGCTGCGAGCCGGTGAGCCGGGGGCTCGCGCACTTCGAGCACGAGATCATCATTGCGACGCTCGATGGGCGGCTGATCGCATTGGATGAGCGAAGCGGCGCGCCGCGATGGAGCGTGCGCACCTTCGCGACCGATGCGCCGTATTCGATCACCGGTGCGCCCCGGGTCTTCGACGGCCGCGTCGTCATCGGTAACGCCGGCGCCGACCTGGGCGTACGTGGCTTCGTCAGCGCCTACGATGCGCGCAGCGGCGCATTCCTGTGGCGCTTCTACACCGTGCCCGGTGATCCCGCACTGGGCTTCGAGAATGCCGCGATGGCCATGGCGGCGAAGACCTGGAGCGGGCAGTGGTGGAAGCTCGGCGGCGGTGGCACGGCCTGGGATTCAATCTCCTACGATCCAAAGCTCCAGCTCGTCTACTTCGGCACCGGCAACGGCTCACCGCTCGTGCGCGAGTACCGCAGCCGCGGTGAGGGCGACAATCTCTTCGTCTGCTCGATCCTCGCGCTCGATGCCGCGACGGGTGCGTACCGCTGGCATTACCAGGAAGTGCCGGGCGAGGAGTGGGACTACGACTGCACCGAGTCGGTGGTGCTGGCGACGCTTCCCATCGCCGGCAAGCCGCGCGACGTGCTGCTGCACGCGCCGAAGGACGGCTTCTTCTACGTGCTGGACCGCAGGACGGGCGAGGTGCTCTCCGCCGCACCCTATGTGCCCACGACCTGGGCGAGCCGCATCGAGCTGCCCGGTGGCAAACCCGAGATTGCCGCGCCGGCGCGCTATGGCGTGGATCCGGTGCTGGTGACGCCGGGGCCGGGCGGCGGCCACAACTGGTTTCCGATGGCCTTCAGCCCGGTGACGCGGCTCGCGTATTTCCCGATCTACGAGCAATGGGTGGTGTATGCGCGCGACCCGCACTTCGAGGCGAAGGCCTTTCGCTCCAACAGCGGTTGGGGCGGCTATAGCGGCGAGGCGCTCAAGCAGCGCCTGACTCTGCAGAAGCAGGGCGATGCGCGCGAGCGTGCGGCGCTCATCGCCTGGGACCCCGTGGCCCAAAAGCAGGTCTGGAGCGTGCCCTTGCCGCGTCATGGCAATGGCGGGG
>DATIYV010000003.1:0-112277 GCA_035517435.1 Steroidobacteraceae bacterium
CCGGTTTTCGATTGAGCGGTGTATCGATTGAATGCACGCATCGAGCCGCTCCTGGAGCCGCGCGGCGCCAGCCGTGCCGAGCGCGCGGACCAGCGGATCGGCCGCGTCGAACTCCTCGAAACCCGCGAGCACTCGCACGGATGTGTATTCCGGCGCATCGCCCAGCACCGTCTCATACATCGTCTGATGCTTTATACCGGCTTTCTTCAGTGCTGGCAGTACCTGCGTCTGCTGCAGCATCAGCCACTGCGCGACACGATCGGGCTTGATGCCGTAGCGCGTCACGAGCAGAGGCGTCGCTGCATTCGCGGCGCCGGCCTGTGCGTGCAAATCGCTCGCGCCGATGAGCAGTGCTCCCATGAGCGCTAAGCGCAGAAAAGCATGTACAGCGCTCATGGCTGTTTCCCGGCCGCATTCGGCGCTGCCGCCGGCGATGCGCCTGGAGAGGCAAGCAGATCCCACGCCACCTTGCGGCGCTTGATGAGCCATTCGCCATCTTCACGCACCCAACTGTCGAGATAGAGCCCGGACCCGCGGACGGCGAACTGATTGGCATCATTCTCGGCGAGGAAGGTGAAGCGTGAGCTCACCGTAGCGATGTCGCCGCGAACGCGGATTTCGACATTGCTGAGCAGATCCGCGCTTTGGCGCACCGGGCGCCCGGCTGCCGCCTTCGCCATCCTCTCACTTGCAGCTGCCATGCGGTTGCGAATGTCATCACGTCCGTGCCGATTGCCCTCGTCCATGACCAGCTCTGCATCCTTCGAGAACATGAGGATGTAGCGGTCCCAGTCGCGATTGTGCAGTAGCACCATATAGTCCTGCAGGCGCCGTCTGATCTCGGATTCATCCTCCAGTCGCTGCAAGCGGGCTGCGGTACTGAGCTTGTTGCCCTTCAGCACACTGGGCTTGCCATTGAGCCTCAGGGTCCCCGCCATCTGCGTTGCAGATTTCACCTCGACATCGAACGCCACCGTTCCCGGATTGCCGCGGAAGATGACGTTGTAGCCCCATTGCGCCTTCGCGCCGGTCACCGAACCGGTGAGTGACGCCGGGGTGGAATCGTCCGAGCGCGGCTCGCAACTGCCGGCGAGCGCCGTGCCCGTCTGCTGCAGGCGGCAGTCAACGATGATCGGTGTTTGACCAACCTTGGAGTCGAATTGCCACTCCCCTGAGAGATCCGCGGCCGATGCGGCCTCGGACAGCGACGCCGCCACGAGTGCGATCAGGATCCGGTTCATGCTTCCCCCACTTTGCCCCGCGTGCGGCGGCTCGACGCTGCTCAGTCTTGAGGCTCCAGAATCAGCGGTGCGTCATTGAGACTGTTGATGCTCTTGAAGCTGCCACCGTGCGACCCATCCTTCAGCGGCGAGATCGTCACGCTGATCTTGTCGCCGGACTTGATCGTGTGCTTAGTGAAGCCGCGCCGGGTCATGAAATTGACGCTCGTGCACTCCACGCCCCATTCGTCCTGGCCTCCCGTCGCATTCGGGACCAGGACTTCAATCCACACGTGGGGGTTGGTCCATTGCAGCTCCTTCACGACGCCAACCAGAGTGATCTGCCTGGTACTGTCGTACATCGCAAAAGAATGATGCGCGGAGACCGAGTTCGCACCGATCAGTGCACTAATCGCTACAGACAGGATGAACATCCTTCGCATGATCTACTCCGACTTTACCTTCGGCACACCGCTTCCGGTGCGCCCCTGCGCATCGGGTTTGTTGCGGTTGTTCTCTTCGCAGACGTATTCCGAGATCTTCCACTTGGGTCGCGCGCGATACAGGCGCGTAACGGTGAAGGGCTCCGCATAGGCTTTCGGATCGGTCAGCGTAATCTGATCCTCCAGCGTCGTTGCATCCTTGCGGCGCAATCGCTCGGTGACCCGCAGTGCGTCGCTGTGCGGCAGACCCGTGAAGTCCAGCTGTGTGTCGGCGCGGATATTGATCGTCTCGATGACCAGCGTGTCGCCCTCCCAGTGTCCGTAGGAGTCGCCGTCGTAGCTCGTTGCATCGGCATCCGCGGGCGGGACCGCCTGCCCTAAGGGAACGCGTCGCACGGCGCTGTCGTATTCGTACAGGAAGGTGACGCGTCCGGGAGTCTGCATGATCTCAAACGGATACGGCACCACCAGCAGATGCGGCAGACCGGCAGGCAGACACTCGGCGGTCTGATCATCAATGGCAATGCCCGCCTTGAACGCCTGGGTGCGCTTGTCGTACAGCGCCTGGTGTTCGCCCAGCAGTTTCGGCTGGGCCTGATCGGGCGAGAATCGCATGGCGCCCGTGATCACCCACAAGCCCGAGATATCCGGCTGTGTCGCATCCGCGTAGGTAGCGGTGAGCGTCGGTTTGCTGCCTGGCGCCGCAGCCCAGATCAGCACCGGCAGCACCAGCATCGATGTTGACATCGCAACGACGATCAGTCTCACGGCCCTCATCGATCTTCTCCCGCACGGAACGCTGCGACCGGTTTACGCTTTCGGCATTGTCACGCAATTCACATTTGCGCGCCAATTCAGGCGGCCCAGCGCAACCGCTCTCGTGAACCGTGCGTTCGTCTTGTACATCAGTACCCGGGATGTCACTCTTGCCGTCATAGATCACCGAGAGATGCTCATGACGCGTGTGCTGCTGGAGGCCTCGAGCCTCATCGTTCTGATTGCATTGGCGATGGGGTGTTCGTGTATTCCTGCTTCGAGTACGCAGCCCCCTCCTTTTCATCCGCAGGCGAGCATCCGGGAGATCATGGATGCGGAAATTGATCCCGCCGCGGATGCGCTCTGGGCTTCCGTGCAGACCAGGATCACCGCTGCCGGTGAGGATGACAGACAACCGCGGACGGAAGAGGAATGGAAGGCGGTCCGTCGCAGTGCCCTGACGCTCGTTGAGGCGACGAATTTGCTCCTGATGAAGGGCCGCCGCATCGTGGCGGTAAACGCCGTGGTTCCGGCCGGGGAAGCGGATCCGGCCGTACTCCAGCGGCGGCTTGATGCGAATCGCGCGCCCTTCACGGGCTTCGCGCTGGGGCTGCAACAGGTGAGTCTCAAGGCCCTCGAGGCCGTGGACGCGAGGAGCGCCGACCGTCTGCTCGAAGTCGGAGGCGAGATCGACGAGGCCTGTGAGGCCTGTCACTTGGTCTACTGGTATCCGCCGGATCTCACGAGGAACTGACTCCCGACCCGCGGAGCATCCGGACTTTCAGTCCCAGTGCAGCCGGATGCCCGCCCAGATACCGAACGGCTGGGCAGGCGAGACGGCGTTCTCGTTGGTCCAGTCGTCCGGATTCGGACGAAACGCACCGCCAGGCTCGAACGCGTTGCTCGTCAGGAACCCAGCCGTCGCGTAGTGACGATCGAGGACATTGACCGCTTTGACAAAGACTTCGGCGTACTCGGCAACGCGGTAGCCGCTCTCGAGGTTCACTGTGGCGTATCCGCCGAGTCGCCCGGATCCGATCACGACTGCGCCGTCGGGCTGGTTCGCGTTGTTCTCGTTGCCGTGCAGATACGAGCCGGAGGACGCGACGACACTGCCGCCCACATGCCAGCGATCCGTGATTTCAAAGTCGAGCCGCAGCCGCCCCACTTCACGGGGAATCAGCGGAATCCGGTCGCCCGGACTGACTTGAATGTCGCCATCGCTATCTGCCGTGCTATTCGACTCCGCATGCACCGAAAAACTCGACTCATAGGTTGCATCGATCCAGCTGTACACCAGACGCCACTTGAGACGCTGCCATTCCCCGCCTACCGCGACATCCAGGCCCTGCCGTCGGGTGTCGCCGACGTTGGCGAAGTAGCCCTGACTCGTGCTGGTCGCTACGAACTCGATGTCATCGGAGTTGCGCGTCCGAAACAGATCGATGCTCCAATCGAAGAATCTATCGCTGCGCGAGCCGCGAGCTCCCGCCTCAATCGTGCGCGAAACGACCTGCTTCAGGTCGGGGTCGCTCGCGAAATCGTTCGGCAGACCGCACGGTTGCGCCGGATCCGAGCAGCCGAGCTCAATCACCGTCGGTGCGCGACTGCCCTCGTTGTAATTGGCGTAGAACGTGAGCGTCGTGCGCGGCGTGATCGTCAGGCCGATCGATGGATTGACCCGGCTGTAGGTGTGATCTCCAGACAGCGCGTTTGGCGCATCGAACCCGTCGCCGAAATCACCCAGATCGCTATCGACACTAGAGCCGCTCAACGTCTCGTGAATGCGGTTGTAGCGCGCGGCAAGCGTGACGTGCAGCAGCGAGTTCGGGGACACTGTATCGGTGAAGTAGACTCCAAGCATCTCGCTGGTCCCGCCGACGGAAGTGATCGTCTCGAGACTGTTGTTCGGGTCATCGATCGCCACGACCGTCCGATCGGGCGCGAGCAAGCCGTACTGAAAGGCCTGGTCGTAATCGACCTTCGAGCGGTCGAAGCTGACCCCGACGATCGCCTGATTCTTGGCAGTGCCCAGATCGCGGGTCCAGGTGAGCTGCGCGCCGAGGCCGGCCGTGCGCTGCGTCACCGCGGATGCGCGATTGATGCCGTTGGCACAGAAGGCAACCTCCGCACGACTCTCGGGCGCAAGGTCGCAATCGATCTCCGGTCCGGAATAATCTTCGGAGAGATAGTTATCATCGTTGAGGTCGCCGTTATTCGTCCTCGTTCGAAGGTGGCGGTAGTACGCATTCGCCGACAGCAGCAGTTCGGGGGTCAAGAAGTGAGTTGCCGTCAGGTTGACGAAATTGAGTGTGTTGTTGGTGAAGTCCGGCGCCGTGAAGATGGCCGCACGTCGCACCGCAAGCAAGCTCTCGGGTGTAGTGCCGTTACCGGTCAGGTCCGTATCCGCCCATGTGTAGCTCAAATCGACGTCCGTGAGCTCATCCTGCCAGCCCGCTTTGCCGAACAGCTGCTTTACCTTCGACGGCGAGAGGTCGCGCCACCCGTCCTCATCGAAGTAGTTTCCGGTCAGAAAGTAGTCGAAGCCGCCGGAGGATCCGCCAGTCTCGGCTTCGAACACTCTGCGGCCGAACGAGCCGGCATAGCCCTGGAGCTGCGTGCCGGGGTAGTCGTGCCCGCTCTTGGTCTGCACCGAGAGCGCGCCGCCCAGAGTGTTGAGACCAAAGACCGGACTGGAGCCGGACAGAAGCGACACCGTGCCGATCGCCGATTCCGGAACGAGGTCCCAATTCACGGTATCGCCGAATGCCTCGTTGACCCTCACCCCATCGACATACACGGACAGCCCCTGCGGCGTCCCCAGCAGCGGCGAGGCGGTGAAGCCGTGATAGTTCACGTCAGCCTGGAACGGGTTGTCCTGGCTCTCGGAGATATTGATGCCGCTGAAGTTGGTGTTGAGCAGATCGGTCAGATCGAGCGATTGCTGACGCTTCAAATCTTCAGCCGTTGCCGTCTGGACGTTGCCCGGCACCTGGTTCGGCGACTGACCGAGTCCCGGCAGCGGCACCGTGCCAATCACCACCACGTTCGGCAACTCCTGGGCGGTCGCCGGATTGCTGGGCGCGGTGCCGGCAGGCGGCGCATTCTGGGCCGCAGCGGCCGCGTTCATTGCGCAGCTCGCGAACCCCGCAATCGCGGACCATATCCGGCTGGGTCTCGAAGAAGCCATCCTCACGGACTCCTGGAATTTGCGGCAGCTTCGCCGTCGACGTTACCGAAGGCGAGGGAAATGCTCCCGACAGGATCGGGAAATCTTCCCGATATCCTGCATGCACCGTTTTGCGAAGATCGAACTACTGAAGTGGGTGCGAAGGCATGCGTTCGATCCGGCCGGCCTCAATAGCGAGAGTGCTGTCAGTCCTGACGGCTGCAGCGTACTGCATCCTCGCGCCTTGCCTTGCTGCCGAATCCGGGACGGCGGTGCCGGCGCCCTACCTGCGCATGCCCGATCGGGCGGACGGCGCCCTCCCCAAGCTTCTCTCTCAGACTGGCGCCTTCAAGGATACCCGCCGTCTCATCCCTGCAGACGGACTCATCCCCTACGATCTCATCGTGCCCTTCTGGTCGGACGGCGCACTGAAGTCGCGGCTCATGGCGCTCCCCGCCGGCGGAAAGATCGGATTCTCCGCTACCGAGGACTGGACGTTTCCGAATGGTACGGTGTTCATCAAGACTTTCGAGCTCGTCACGGATGAAGCGCATCCCCAGACCCGCAGGCGCCTGGAGACTCGACTCCTCGTTCGCTCGGCCGACGGACACGTCTATGGAGTGCTGTACAAATGGCGCGCAGACGGCAGCGACGCCGATCTGCTCACAACTGAAGCGCGAGAGGACATTCCCATCAAGGCGGCTGACGGGCGCGTTCGCCGGCAGATCTGGTACTACCCGAGCCGCAAAGACTGTCTCAGCTGTCACAACGAACACACGACGGGTGTGCTGGGCCCCAAGGCGCGGCAGCTCGATCGCGATCTCGCCCTCAAGTCCGGCGTTTCAGTCAATCAGCTGATCGAATGGAGCTCGTTGGGCCTGTTCACGACTCCAGTCACCGACAGTGAGCTGCCGAGCATTCCGAGGCTGGCAGCCGGGGATGACACGACTCGCACTCTCGAGGATCGCGCGAGATCCTACCTGGATGCCAACTGTGCGCACTGTCATCGTCCCGGCGGTACCGTGGCAGACTTCGATGCGCGCTACAGCACTCCGCTCAGCGAGCAGAAGATTGTCAATGGGCCGGTGCTGATCGATCAGGGGATCGACAGACCACGGGTCGTCTCACCGCACGATATCTGGCGCTCCATCGCCTACATGCGCGTGAATACGAACGGCGACATTCGAATGCCTCCGCTCGCGCGCCAGAGCATCGATGAGCGCGGTGTGGAGCTTCTCAAAGCCTGGATCGAGAGTCTGCCGGGGAAGGACGTGCTCGCGCCACCGCGCATCTCTCCGGAGACTGGGACCTTCGCCGGGCCGGTCACCGTCACACTGACCGAGCCTGAGCCGGGCGCTGAGATTCGCTACACGCTCGATGGCAGTGTGCCGACGGCGAGCGATACGCTCTACGACAAGCCGATCACGCTCACGGGTCCGACCGTCGTGCAGGCCAGAGCGTTCAAGGACGGATTCACCCGCAGCGTCGTTTCCCAGGCGGTACTCATTGTCGGACAGTGAGCCCCCAGGGCCCCTCACCGGCCTTGATTCGCGCAATCTCCCGGCCCATCGACAGATCGACCACCGAGACGTCGTTCGATGGACCATTCGCCGCGAAGAGCAGCTTGCCGTCCGGGGAAATCACGATCCCCCACGGCCTCGTTCCGACTTTGATGGAGCCCAGCGGCTGATAGGTATGCGCATCGAGGACCAGGATCGTCCCCGAGCGGCCTCCGCTCAAGTAGACCTTACCGCCATCCGGCGCCACACGCACCCGCATGGGACGCGAACCCGATGGCAAGGTAATGACCTGCAGCGTCTTCCAATCCTTCACATCAATGACGTTCAACACACCGGCGGACTCCGAAGGAATAAAGGCGACATCGCCGCGGGATGAGAAATCGACGCTGCGTGGTCGCACCGCTACTTTGAAGTGCGCGAGCGTTTGGAAGCTCGCAGTGTCGATGACGAATACGTCTCCGCCGGCTTCGCAGGTGACGTAGAACTGCCGGCCATCGGGTGTGACGGCCACACCCTCGGGCTCCTGACCCACGACGATCAGGTGCTCGACTTTGCGAGAGACAATGTTGATGACACTCGCCGCCTTGAAGTCCTCGTTCGATACGTAGAATCGCGATCCGTCCGCGCTCAAGGCGAATTCTTCCGGATCTGAGCCAACCTGGATTTTCCCGGTCAGCTTGCGATGGACAGCGTCGATGACGCCGATCCCGTCGGCGAGCTTGTCGGCCTTGGCGTCGTCGTCGTCGTCGTCGCCCTTGCTCTTGCGGAACACGGGGTTGCCCGCCGCATCCAGCTGCGGTGGTCCTTCGATCGGCGTGCCGCTGAGCGCGACATACACGCTCCTGCCGTCCGGGCTGCTATGAATCCCGCGCGGCCGCTTGCCGACCGGAATGGTCGCTACTGCCTTCAGACTCGCGCCGTCAATCACCGTGACGTCGCCGGATCTCTCATTGGAGACGAAGACTTCGTAGCCTTTCGTATTCGGCGAGGCGTAAACCGCCGGAGCGATCCCGATCAGAAGACTGGCCAGCGCGAGGATCCTGGCGGCCTGTGTAGGGAAGACACTCATCGGCGATTCTCCGGCGGCTGGAGCAGTGAGCCCAGCTCTGTGCGGGCACGATACATGAATCGCGGGCCGGTCCCTGCGCCGGGCGGGAGAATATCCCAGAAAACCCCGGATTCTTTGCCGACGGTGCCGCGACAACCGCAGCGCTCAGCTCATGGCGATCGCGATTCGAGCTTGCGAATCTCGCTCGTGCTGGCGGCGAGGCCGGCAGTCGCGCGATCGATAGGAACCCGGTCCCAGGCGGCGAATCGGACGACGCGTACTTCCGGCTCGAAACGAGCGATTGCACTGGCGAACAACGCTCGCGCGTCGCGCCAGCGCTTCAGCCGCTCATCGGTACTGGCTGTGCGCGCGGCTTTCTTCGCCTCGATGCTGCCGAGTTCCTCATCAGTCTGACCCAGCAGGTACTCAATCTCGTAGGTATCGGTGCGCTGACGGGCGGCCTGCAACGACGCCGCTGCCTGAAGCTGCGCTTCGCGGGCCGCATCGCTTTGTCCCGCACTTAGGAGGGCCCGGCCGAGATTGGAACGAACCCGACCCAGATCGAGCAGCTCCTGCGCATTATTGGGGTCCGGATCGGCCTGCTGCATTTCGGCGGCAGCCCGCCGCAAGAGCTCAACCGCCGTTGCATTGTCGCCCTTCATGCTTTCCCAGATTCCCCAGTTGTTCCGCGCGACCGAGAACGCGCGCCAGCGGCGCGGGTCATTTTCGTGACCAGGCACCGCATATAACTCCTGCACCAGGGCCAGCGCCTTGTGCAGGAGTCCCAGGTGGTACGCGAATTCCGCCGGCGTGGGTGGCCCAAAGGGAATGAGAGTGTTACGCGAGAGGTAGGCCCGGACCAGTTGAGACTTCGTGTTCCAGTCGGCTGGCTGTTCGGCCTGCAACTTCGCCACAATCGTGATGGCCCGCTCCGCAGCTTCGACCGCGGACTCCATGTGACCGCCGAACCAGCGGTAATAGCTCAACGCCTCGTAGGCCTGGGCGAGGCGCAGCTGCGCGGTTGCATCGCCTGGCTTGAGTGCCACGATCCGCGATGCCAGCTGTGCGGCCTGTCCCGCTTCTCGTTCCGCGCCGGACGGGTTGCCTTGCGCCATCAACAGGATGTGACTCCTCTTTACATGGGTCGCGACAACCTCGCTCAACACGGAGGCGTCGCTTGAGCCTTGCGGTGCAATCTGCCGATACAGGTCGAGCGCCTTGCCGTAGCTGACGAGCGCAGCCTTAGGATCGCCAGTGTTCGGGCCCGCGGGCTCGCCCTGAATGTCGCCTAAACGTGCATAGGAATCCGCCAGCTCTCGCAGCAGTCCGCGGTCTGAGCCGGCGCGGCTCGCGAGGGCATCCAGGTACTGTAATGCGGTGCCCAGCAGCTGATTGCGGGCCGCCGTCGCACCGGGAAGATTCTTGATGGAGTCGTTGACCTGAAAAATGAGCGTATTTGCGAGAGTGCGGACACTCGCAAGATTTTCGGCGGCCAGTGCGTGCTGGCGCTCGGCGACACGCGCTTCGTGCAAAGTCGCGATCAGGCCGGTGACCAGAGCCAGGGCAACGATGGCTGCTGCCGTCAACGACAGACGATGACGCCGCCAGAACTTCTGCGCGCGATACGACCAGCGATCCCCCCGCGCCATAACCGGCAGCCCGCTCAGATAGCGGCGCACATCCTCCGAGAGATCATCGGCCGAGCTGTAGCGTTTCGCGGGTTCCTTGCGCAGCGCGCGCAACGTGATGTCATCCAGCTCATCGTGAGGTACGCGCCGGTTCTGCGGCGAACCCGGACGACGCAGGGCCGCGATGCTTGGCCGCTCGACTTCGCCCTCGCAGACCTCGCGCAGCGCATCGCTCGTGGACATGAGCGGGCCGCGATACGGGCTGCAGCCTACGATCAGGTGAAACAGGACGACGCCAAGCGAATACACATCGGTCGATGTCGTAAGGGGCAGACCCAGGATCTGCTCGGGGCTGGAGAATGCCGGCGTAAGCGCTCGGTGCAGCGTTCGCGTCGGCTCGAGCTCCGCGCCTTCCAGCGGCATCCCCTGCAGCAGCTTGGCGATGCCGAAGTCGAGCAGCTTGATTGCGCCCTCGTCCGTCACCAGGATGTTGGCGGGCTTGAGATCCCGGTGCACGACCAGATGCCGGTGAGCGTGGCTGACCGCGGCGCAGACTTCGCGAAAAAGTCGCAGCCGGTCCGTCAGCGGCAGCTGGCGCGCCTCGCAGTACTCATCGATCGGCCTGCCGTCCACGAGTTCCAGCACGAGAAACGGCTCGCCGCTCTCGGTGACACCGCCATCGAGCAGCCGCGCAATATTCGGGTGATCGAGCCCTGCCAGAATTTGACGCTCGGAGCGCAGGCGTCGCAGCAACAGCTCCGTGCCGAATCCCGCACGCACCAGCTTGATCGCGACTTCCTTTTCGTACTGGGAGTCGGCGCGCCGCGCCCGGTAGACGCTACCCATGCCGCCGTGGCCGATGCAGGCGACGATCTCATAAGCGCCCACACGCCGGCCGATCCAGCGGTCCTCATCCTCGCCTAAAGCTGCGCGTGGAAAGTCCTGTCCGAACGGACGATCCAGAATCGCATTGGGCGCCGCGTCCGCCGCGAGAAGGGAATCAATCGACGAACGCAATCCCGGATCGTTCTGACAGGCCTCATTCAGATAGCGCTCGCGGGCAAGATCGCGCAGCGCATGCGCCTGATGAAATACATCCTGCACGCGCTGCCAGCGCTCTGGGGACAAGCCCGGCATTTCAGCCGTCCTGCTTGGCATCGGTCGCTTCCGCCGGGATTATGTTCTTTCAGTCTGCCGGCGAATCTCACACTACCGCAGCGGGGTCAGTTTCTCCATCACGGCGATACGCAGCTGAAATTGACCGCCTCATCGATGCTGCCCTGCCCTGAATAGCGCGCGACTTTCGGGTACGGACACAGGGGCCTGGTACGCACCACCTGATCCGCCACGACCCTTGCTGCTTGCAGCACTGCAGGCGGCTGATTCTTCTCCACCCACCCCACCATCGCGGTCACCGAATCGAAGCGGTCGGTACCATTGCCCCCCGAGCAGTGTGTCATCCCGGGAACCATGAACAGGCGGAAGAAGTCGCTGGTGCCGCTGCCGTAGCGGGCCGAGACCTTCTCGTAGTAATCCACTCCCATGAGCGGCTGCAGCACCTGATCCGCCCAGCCATAGGTCATGAGGAGCTTGCCGCCGTGCGCGCGGAATTTCGTCAGATCTGTACTCGTGGCATCGACCTTACGGGCCCAGGCGTCGAGCTTCGGGGGATCGCGATCGAAGTCGAAGCTGCGGTAGTCATACTGCGGTTCGGGCGGAGTGAACACCAGATAACGCATCGTGCCTTCCGCGAGATTGAAGTCCGCGGCCCGGGCCCCGGGCGCGGCGGGCAGGATGAAATTCATCCAGGCACTCGCGGCGCCACCGCCGCGCGGCGAGGCGACCGGCGCCTCGCTGCCGGGCATGTAGCCTGGAAACAGGCTCTTGCCGTGCCCTCGCGGACCTTCATACACCCGCAGGATTGCGTCCGCCTGGGTAGCGGTGAGGCACGATGAATCGTCGCTGCCCGCGGAGCAGGCGGGGACATCGGTGCGCGGATCGAACTGACAGCGTCGCGGGTCATCGATCAGCCCGTCCTTGAGGCCATCGAGCGCATCGCATTTGTCCATCACCCGGCTGGCCAGAAGCGCAAGCTTCTCCGCCGTCACCCCCGAATCGCCGAGCGCGCGCTGATTCCACAGCGCCCCGACGGTGAATCCGGTCTGGCTGACCCACGGTGCATTGACAATCAAGCCATCGAAGTCCTGCGGATAGCGTTGCGCCTCGATGAGTCCCTGGCGACCGCCGTTCGAGCACGAGTTCCAGTACGAGCGCGCGACGGGCCTGGCGTAATAGCGCGCGGTGATCGCCTTGGCCGTGACCGCAGTCAGGTGCACCGCGCGGTACGCGTAGTCGATCGCCTTTTGCGGATTGCTCAAGACGAAGGTCGCACCAGGCTCCTTCCTGGCATCGTGTCCGGTGTTGGTCTGCGCGAACGCGAAGCCCATCTGCAGTGCCGCATCGCGCTGGCTGGTGCGTGAGGGATCCTGCAGCGACTCACCGGCGTGACCGCCATTGCCGATCATGTAGAAACGGCCGTTCCATTGCGCCGGCAGACTCACTTCGAACGCGATCTCGGGCTTCAGCGTTCCGCTGATGCGGCAGTGAGCAGGCGTAGCACCGGCAGCGGCCACGGTCTCGGCATGAATTTCGCCAAGATCCTTGCTTTTAAATCCGGTGAGGGACGCGCAGGACACTCCCGGTACGAGCTCCGCTTTCGAGTAATCGACCAGCGCGCGCTTGGCATCCGCAAACGCCTGCGCATAAGCGCTCGAGCAGGCGAGCAGCAAAGCGCCGATGCAGGCGCCGGTTGCGGCGGCCCTCATCGCGGTGGCGGCTGCTGAGGCGGTTGCTGCGGCGGCGGGCCGCTGCCGCGGAACGCCGATTGCAGCAGATGCGTCATCGTATGTACGTAGCGCAGCCGGCCGTTTTCGACCCTGAACAGGTGGCTGTCGGGGGCACCGCTGCCGCCGCCAGGGCTGCTCGCCCCGAAGGTGCAGAACACCTGCACCGTTCCCAGCACTTCGTCGACGACGAAACGGCGGTTAGCGATGTTGACCCCGGCCGGAACGCCCACCTCGCAGCTATCCGAGGGCGAACCCTTGCCGGTGTAGGCTCCCCCCTCGACGCGCACGCACGGGAAACCCCACGGCACCAGATCGATTCTCTTCTCCAGGAATGCATCGAGATAGGCATTCGCCGCGGCGACCAGCGCGCCGCGCGAAGTGCGCTTCTCGGCCGGCACCGGGTCCCACTTCTCTTCCGAGGAATACTTGAGGTAGGCATCGGCGTTGAAGAGCCAGTAGCCGGTCGTGGTCCACAGAATCTCGATTTCCACGATCTTGTCGTGGTTCACGCGCAGGCGCGTGCCGAAAACGTATGGCGCGGTCTTGTCGGTCACAATCGCTTCAGTGAACGACTGGCAACTGTCCGTATCGAGAAAACTGCGCTGGTGGTCGATCTTCACCGCCTTGGTGATGAAGCCGCTCTTGATATCCGCCGGCGCGACATTTTCCCAGTAGCCGACGCTCTTCGGCAGCGGCAGCGCCGAGATGTCGCCCTTGGTCTGCGCCGCGACATAAAGATCGACGGCCTGCTGCAGACCGCCCCGGGTGCAGGAGACCTCCGCACGGCTCATTGCGGGCGCCAGACAGGCGCCGAGCCCCAGCATAAGACCAGCCAAAGTACGGTGTTTCACGTGCCCCCCTTGTTCTTGGTTATGGCGGGAACCAAGGCTATTTGAGGATCGATGTTCCCGCAATGTCGGCCTACAACGCACTGCGACTGCGGACTACTTCATCTGTCTGCCCGGACGCCCACTATCCGCCCATCCCGGTTGAACGGATCCACACAAGCAGGAGGGATCGACATGACCACCGCAAGCGGCCACACGCGGGCCATCCGTGCCAAGGACGTGATCGGCACGAACGTCAACGATACGGCGGCACGCAAGATCGGCGCCGGCCGCATCGATTGACGAACTGACGCAGGGCGACGGCCTTGCGCCGCCCGACAAGACCTGCGACTACTGCGAGGCAGAAGGTCAGCGCGCGTAAAACGCGCACGGCCATGCGAGAATTCCGGCGGGATGAACATTCTCGCCCTCTCAGGCAGCCTGCGCCGGTCCTCGCTCAATTCGATGCTGCTGCGCGCGGCCGCACGCCTGGCACCCGCCGATATCCGCGTCGAGCTCTACCCGAGTCTCGCCGCAATTCCGCTCTTCAATCCGGATCTGGATCCAGAAGGGTTCGCGCCAGTGTCCGCCCTGCGCGCTGGCATTGTGTCGTGCGAGGCGGTGCTGATCGCCAGTCCCGAGTACGCACGCGGCGTTTCGGGCGTGATGAAGAACGCACTCGACTGGATGGTCGGCAACGAATCGTTCGTCGACAAGCCGGTGGGCCTGCTCAATACCTCGGCGCGCGCCACGGTCGCGTACGCTGCTCTGCAGGAAACGCTCATCACCATGTCGGCCAGAGTCATTCCGGCCGCGTGCGTCACGGTTGCATTGCTCGGCTCGGGGCTTGATGAGGACGCCATCGTCCACAACCCGCTCCTGAGCGCCGCCGTCCGCGGAGCGCTGAGCGCGCTCGCGGACGCCGCCGGCAGCTTCTAGAGACCTATTCCCAACCCGTCGGCGAGTTGTAAGGGGCCGTAAAGCCCATCGCCTCGATCTCGTGGATCTGTCCACCCCACACCTTGAAGATGTGCATCGCCGGCAGATCGAAGGGCTTGTAGTCCATCTTCATGGTTTCGCGGTTGGGATCGTTCACGATCTTGTATTCCTTCTCGGTCATCGCGTGATGAAAGTGCGAGAAGCCAAGCGCAAGTCCGGTCTGCTCATCGGCGAGCTCGACGCGGCGATTATCGATGACGGTGATGTACTGGAAGGTTCCGGAGTTGATCTGGCTGGTGCAGTCCTGCATGCCGAGCAGGCTCGGCGGGCGGGTCGGGGCACCGGGGATCATCGGATTGCTTGCGACACCGCCCGAGGGCGCGGTGCGCATGCCGTTCTCGCGCCGCTCGCAATCCGGCGCGAAGGGCGCCAGTGAGCCGTTGTTGTTATCGAGTGCGTCGTAATACGACTTGGCGATGTGGACGAGACGGCCGCGCGAGTCGCGGTACTCATACGGCACGTCCATCAGGATTCCGGTCCGCACCTTCTGCAGATTGGGCAGGCTCATGTCGCGCGGCATGGCAATCATGTGCTCCGCCTCGACGATCTTGCCGTTGACGAGTTTCAGGCGGAAGCCGACCTGCGCCGGTTTGCCCTCCGACTGGATCATGACCATGCCGCCCACTTCCTGCGAATAGGTATCGGGAACCACGATCTTGAAGTCGGTCGGACCCGCCGTGGCCGTCTTCCACAGGCCCTCGCCGGGCTGGATGCGTTTGGCGTTCTCGACAATCTTCACGTCGCTCGCGAGCGGCACTTTCTTCGGATCGTGCGCCACCAGCGCGGCGAAGTAGCTGTCGGCGAGTGCCTTCAGACAGTCGCGGTCACAGGTGGTCGGCGCGGGCGCCCTGGTTGCGGCCTGTGCGGTAAGGCTGGCGAGCGCCACGGCGGCAAGGAACAGCGTGCGGGTCCTGAACATCGGTCATCCCCCTGATCTTCATTGTTGTCGAGGCAACGGCGCATCTTCTCAGAACTGAAGGTATGCGGTCACCACCGCAGCCATGATCAGGATCGCAGCGCCGCCTGCACGGTCTTGATCATGCCCGCATCGCGGATGGCATAGCCGGGAAGCTGCGCCACAGCGCCCTGGAACTCGGCGCTTCGCATCACTTCGAGCACCCGCTTGACCGCCTCGTTCTCGAGCGTCTGCTTGCGGCAGACGAAGAAGTAGTCCTCTGTGACCAATCGGACGAAGTCGAGATCGAATTGGCGCGCGGCGGCTTCCACACCGAAACTCACGTCGGCCATGCCGCTCGCCACGTAGGCGGCAACGGCAGCGTGGGTGAATTCGACGCGCTCGTACCCATCGATGCGGCTGGGATCGAGCTTCTGCTGCGCAATGAGCTGATCGAACAGCCGCCTTGAGCCGGACTCCGGATCGCGATTCACGAACCGCACCTGCGGTGCGAGCAGCCGATCGAGCGAGGTGATTCGCAGCGGATTGTCGCGCTTCACCATCAGTCCCATCTCGCGCGTGACCAGGCCGATGATCCGGTGCTCGACCGGATTCAGCCACTCGCGAATGCTGTTGACGGCCTCATCCCGCAGCTCTCCACGCGGCAGATGCACCCCGGCGAGGTCGCAGGCCTCGTGCGCCAGCGACACCAGCGAGTTCTGATTGCTGACGTAGCGCAGATCGATGCGGATATCCGACTGCCTGCTGAGCAGCTCGCTCAGCGTGGAGACGGCAAAACCGTGGCTCGCGTGAACGCGCACGACCGTGGTGCGCTGCGGTAGCACCTCGTTGAGATCGGTCTCGAGCTCCTGCGCGAGATTCTGCAGCTGCGGACGCAGGCGCGCCTGCAGACGCTGACCGGCCCAGACCAGCTTTTCGCCGAGCGCGGTGAGCCGTGTGCCACGCCCGCGTGTACGCTCGACCAGTGGCGCCCCGAAGAAGCCGGCCCAGCGCTCGATGAGGTTCCAGCAGTGCCGGTAGGACATCTGCGCCTGCTCGGCGGCGAGTGAGATTTTCCCGGTTGCCCGCAGCTCGTTCAGCACCTCGAGCATGACAAGCATGGAGCGGCCATCGTCCTCACGCCGGAAGCGCCATACCGGCTCGATTTCAACGCGCATAGGTTGGGGCTCTGATATATGTAGTTTTGTGCATATTCAGGTCGTTAAACCGGAACTCTTGTTCATATCCTACGCGGGCGCCCAATAAAGTCACTTCCTGCTATTCCAGCCGGCCCACTTCGGGGCTAATCTTGCGCCGGCAAAGCATTGGGGCGCGCTTATATATGCATCGCATTTCATATTCCGGCGGGTCGTCCCGCAGGTCGCATAAGGCATGAGCAAGCCCCAGGCGTTACGCGATATCCCGATCAGGACCGAGCGCTCTTCATCGCTGACGCCGGAACAACGTGCGACGGTGCTCGACGTCTGCCGGCGCCTGAAGTCGAAGGAGGCGCCTCTGATCGTGATCCTGCACGAGCTGCAAACCGCGCTCGGCTATGTGCCGAAGGACGCCGTGCCGCTGGTCGCCTCGGAATTGAACCTGTCGCGCGCCGAAGTACACGGCGTGGTCAGCTTCTATCACTACTTCCGCTCTGAACGCCCCGGCCGGCATGTGATCTACCTGTGCCGGGCGGAGGCCTGCCAGTCCGTCGGCGCCGCGGCACTCGAGCAGCACGCGAAGGCCTCCCTGGGAGTCGACTTTCACGGTACCGCCGCCGACGGATCCGTGTCGCTCGAGCCGGTGTACTGCCTCGGCAACTGTGCGCTGGGCCCGAGCGTGATGATCGACGAGCAGGTGCACGGCCGCGTCTCGGCCACGCGATTCGATCAGCTGATCGCGCCGCTTCGGGGTCGCCGATGAGCCGCGTCAAGGTCTTCGTCTCGCGGGACTCCTCGGCGCGCTCGGTCGGTGCCGACGAGGTGGCCTCCGCGCTGGTGCGCGAAGCCGCCCGCAGGTCGATGGACGTCGAGCTCGTCCGCAACGGCTCGCGCGGCCTCTTCTGGCTCGAGCCTCTGATCGAGGTCGTGACGGATTCCGGCCGGATCGCCTATGGGCCCGTCGCCGCCGATCAGGTCGGGGCCTTGCTCGAGGCGGGGCTGCTCGAAGGACGCCCGCACGCGCTGCGGCTGGAACCGATCGAGGAGCTGCCCTATTTCAAGAACCAGGAGCGCTTGACGTTCGCTCGCGTCGGACTCACCGACCCGAGAAGCCTGCCGGACTACCTCGCCCATGGCGGCTACCGCGGACTCGAGCAGGCGCTGAAGATCGCGCCCGCCGACATCGTTGCGCGCGTGGCCGATTCCGGGCTGCGCGGACGCGGCGGGGCGGCATTCCCCGCGGGAATCAAATGGCGCACGGTGCTGCAGACGCCCGCCGCGCAGAAGTACGTGGTCTGCAACGCCGACGAAGGCGACTCCGGAACCTTCTCCGACCGCATGATCATGGAGGGCGATCCCTTCGTGCTCATCGAAGGCATGACGATTGCGGGCCTTGCGACCGGGGCGACCCGAGGATACATCTACCTGCGCTGCGAATATCCGGATGCCCGCGTGGCACTGGATGCCGCCATCGAGGCGGCCACGTCGGCCGGCTATCTCGGCACGAACATAAAAGGTAGCGGCAGGGCATTTGAGCTCGAGGTGCGGCTGGGCGCGGGTGCCTACATCTGCGGTGAAGAGACGGCGCTGCTCGAGTCGCTCGAGGGCAAGCGCGGCCAGGTGCGATTCAAGCCGCCGCTGCCGGCGATCCAGGGACTGTTCGGGCAACCGACGGTCATCAACAACGTCATCACCTTCGCTTCCGTGCCGATCATTCTGGAGCGGGGCGCGGAGTACTACCGCAACTTCGGCATGGGCCGCTCGCGCGGCACGCTGCCCATCCAGCTCACCGGCAACATCAAGCGCGGTGGACTGATCGAGAAGGCTTTCGGCATCACGCTGCGCGAGCTGCTGTACGACTACGGCGGCGGCTCCTTGAGCGGTCGCCCGATCCGTGCCGTGCAGGTCGGCGGTCCGCTCGGCGCGTATCTGCCCGAGTCCCAGTTCGACACACCGATCGACTATGAGGCGTTCGCCGCCATCGGCGCGATGCTCGGCCACGGTGGCATCGTCGTGTTCGACGACAGTGTCGACATGGCGGCGCAAGCCCGCTACGCCATGGAATTTTGTGCGATCGAGTCCTGCGGCAAGTGCACGCCGTGCCGTATCGGCTCCACGCGCGGCGTCGAAGTCATCGACCGCCTGATCGCAGGCAAAGACGCGCCAGCGCAGGAGACCCTGCTGCGCGATTTGTGTGAGACGATGACCCACGGCTCGCTGTGCGCGCTGGGCGGTCTTACGCCCTTCCCCGTCATCTCCGCCCTGAATCACTTTCCCGAGGACTTCGCTCCTTAGAGCGATCGAGTCAGACATGCAATCCATCGCAGAAACCGACCTGGGCACACCCGCACGGCAGAGCGCGAAGCTCGTCACCCTGACGATCGATGATCGCGAGGTCACGGTGCCCGAGGGGACCTCGGTCATGCGCGCCGCGGCTTTATCGGGCACGGCGATCCCGAAGCTGTGCGCGACCGATCTGCTCGAGGCCTTCGGCTCCTGCCGCATGTGCCTGGTTCAGATCGAAGGCATGAAGGGCCTGCCGGCCTCCTGCACGACGCCGGTCGCGCAGGGCATGAAGGTCACGACTCAGACCAAGCAGCTCGCGAACATCCGCCGTGGCGTGATGGAGCTGTATATCTCCGATCACCCGCTCGACTGTCTCACCTGCCCGGCGAATGGTCACTGCGAGCTGCAGGACATGGCGGGCGTCGTGGGTTTGCGCGAAGTGCGCTACGGCTACGAGGGTGCCAATCACCTCAAGGCCGAGAAGGACACCAGTAACCCCTATTTCACCTTCGATCCGAGCAAGTGCATCGTCTGCTCGCGCTGCGTCCGCGCCTGCGATGAGCAGCAGGGCACTCTCGCCCTGACTATCCAGGCACGCGGCTTTGACTCGAAGGTCTCGGCCAGTCAGGACGACGCGTTCATGGACTCCGAATGCGTTTCCTGCGGCGCGTGCGTGCAGGCCTGTCCCACGGCGACGCTCTCGGAGAACACGCTGATCCAGAAGGGTCAGGCCGAGCACAGCATCACGACGACCTGCGCCTACTGCGGCGTTGGCTGCTCGTTCCGCGCCGAGATGCAGGGCGAGGAAGTCGTGCGCATGGTGCCGAACAAGGACGGTCATGCCAATCACGGTCACTCCTGCATCAAGGGCCGCTTCGCCATCGGCTATGCGACTCACCCGGATCGGATCGTGAAGCCCATGATCCGGGCGAAGATCAGCGATCCCTGGCAGGAAGTGACCTGGGAGCAGGCGATTTCTCATGCGGCCAGCGAGCTGAAGCGCATTCAGGCGAAGTACGGCCGCGACTCGATCGGTGGTATCACCTCCTCGCGCTGCACGAACGAAGAGACGTATCTGGTGCAGAAGCTGGTGCGCGCGGGTTTCCGCAACAACAACGTCGACACCTGCGCCCGCGTGTGCCATTCGCCCACGGGCTACGGATTGAAGCAGACCATCGGCGAGTCCGCCGGCACGCAGAACTTCGACTCGGTCATGAAGGCCGACGTGATCTTCGTCATCGGCGCGAACCCCACCGACGGCCACCCGGTTTTCGCCTCGCAGATGAAACGCCGGCTGCGCCAGGGCGCCAGGCTGATCATTGCCGATCCGCGGCGCATCGACCTGGTGCGTACGCCGCACGTGAGCGCCGACTATCATCTGGAACTGAAGCCCGGCACGAACGTCGCCCTGATCAACTCCCTCGCCCACGTCGTGGTCACGGAGGGTCTGGTCAAGGAACAGTTCGTGCGCGAGCGCTGCGATGTCGCCTCGTTCGAGAAGTGGCGTACGTTCGTGGCGGAGACCCGCAATTCACCTGAGGCCATGGAGTCGGTGACCGGCGTGCCGGCGACCAAAGTCCGCGCGGCTGCAAGGCTGTATGCCACGGCCGGCAATGGCGCCATCTTTTACGGACTCGGCGTCACCGAGCACAGCCAGGGCTCGACCATGGTCATGGGCATCGCGAACCTGGCGATGGCCACCGCCAACATCGGTCGCGAGGGCGTGGGCGTCAACCCGCTGCGCGGGCAGAACAATGTCCAGGGCTCCTGCGACATGGGCTCCTTCCCGCACGAATTCCCCGGCTACCGCCATGTGTCCGACGATGCGGTCCGGCATCAGTTCGAGCAGGCCTGGGGCTTACCGCTCCTCAATGAGCCGGGACTGCGGATCCCGAACATGTTCGAGGCGGCGCTCGATGGCGAATTCAAGGCGCTGTATATCGAGGGCGAGGACATCGCCCAGTCCGATCCGAACACGCAGCACGTCACGGCTGCGCTCACCTCGATGGAGTGCATCATCGTTCAGGATCTGTTCCTGAATGAGTCGGCGAAATTCGCCCATGTGTTCCTGCCGGGCTCCTCGTTCCTGGAGAAGGACGGCACCTTCACCAACGCTGAGCGCCGCATTTCGCGCGTGAGGCGCGCCATGAAGCCCAAGTCCGGTTACGCAGACTGGGAGATCACGCAGCTGCTGGCGAACGCCATCGGTCTGCCGATGAACTACACGCACCCGTCGCAGATCATGGATGAGATCGCGCGCCTGACGCCGACCTTCACCGGCGTGAGCTACGAGCTCATCGACAAGCTGGGCAGCGTCCAGTGGCCATGCAACGCCGAGCACCCGGAAGGTACGCCCACCATGCACGTCGGTACCTTCGTGCGCGGCAAGGGACAGTTCCTGGTCACCGAGTACGTGCCGACGCGCGAGAAGGTCAATTCGAAGTATCCGCTCATCCTCACGACCGGTCGCATCCTGAGCCAGTACAACGTCGGTGCGCAGACGCGGCGGACGGAGAATTCGCGCTGGCACAATGAGGACCGCCTCGAGATCCATCCGCACGACGCCGAGCAACGCGGCATCGTCGACGGCGACTGGGTCGGAGTCGTGAGCCGGGCCGGCGAGACCGTGTTGCGCTCCCAGGTAACGGATCGTGTCCAGCCGGGGGTGGTCTACACGACGTTCCACTTCCCCGAGTCGGGCGCCAATGTCATCACGACCGAGAACTCCGACTGGGCGACGAACTGTCCGGAGTACAAGGTCACGGCGGTCGAGGTGACGCGCGTGAGCCAGCCGTCGCAGTGGCAGAAGCGCTTCCATGAATTCACCACGGCGCAGGAGTCGCTTGCGAAGCAGGCCGACGTGTTCGTGAAGTGAGCGCGGCGCAGCACAACAGCGCCGAGCACCTGGTCGACATGGCCAACGACATCGGCAACTACTTCCGGCCGCAGTCCCGCGATGAGGCGATTGCCGGCATCGCCAACCACATCCAGCGCTATTGGACCCTGCGAATGCGCGCCAAGCTCAACGCCTACATCGCCCAGGGTGCCCCGGAGCTCGATGATCTGCCGCGCGCGGCCATTGCGCGGCTGAACGAGCAGAACCCCGCCAAAGCGAAATAGACTCACCCGAAATCCGAATGGATTCGCGGGCACAATAGCCTCGTCGGGTAGGGAGGCAGTTGTCCATGAGCCAGCGGAAGATCTCGCGCAAGGATTTCCTCAAGAGCGGCGGTGCGGGCGTCGGCACCCTGCTGCTGAGCGCTGCACTGCCGCGCCTCGGCAGGGCCGACAGCCGGCCCAATATCCTGCTCATTTCCATGGACCAGTTGCGCTCGCTCCCCGATATCCCCGCGCAGCTGCCTCTACCTGCGCTGCGCGGCTTCATGCATGAGAGCCGCGTATTCCGCAACTACCACGTCCATCAGGCTCCCTGCGGCCCTTCACGCTCGACCATCTACACCGGACAGCACATTCAAAAGACCGGGATGTACACCAATCCGATCAGCGAGTTCAGCGCCTACGCGGCCGATGCGCCGCACGGCGTCGAGCTCTCGCCCAGCATCCCGACGCTGGGAACGATGCTGCGCACCCAGGGCTACTACACGGCGTACAAGGGCAAGTGGCACCTGAGCGTCATCAATCAGAAGCTCGGCAAGGATGCCTTTCCCAATGCGGCAAAGGCGCTCGAGCCCTACGGCTTCTCCGACTACAACTACGACGGTGAGCACACTGGACTCACCTGGGCGGGATTCGGACACGATGGCGTCACGGCGGGCGAGGCGGTGAGTCTGCTCGAGCGCTTTTCAGCCGGCAGCACGGCCGGCAAGCCCTGGTTCCTCGCCGTCAACTTCGTCAATCCCCACGATGTGATGTTCTTCGATGCGCGCGACCAGGGTGGCGCGCTGATCGGCATGCCATTGCTGGGGGCTCCCGGGACGCCGCTCTACGACAAGGACTGGCACTTCGACCTGCCGCAGAGCTACCGCGCGGACAACCTCTCAACCAAGCCCGCGATTCAGAAGCCGCTGCGCCCCCTCACTGAGGCGCAGCTGAAGACATATCAGAACTACTATTTCAACTGCATCCGCGATGTCGACCAGCACGTCGGAACTGTCCTCGGCTCGCTGGCGCGGCTGGGTTTTGCGCACAATACGATCGTGCTGGTGACCGCGGATCACGGCGAGCTGGCCGGCGCTCACGGTGGCATGCTCGGCAAGGGAGCCTCCATTTACAAGGAGACGGTGCGCGTACCGCTGTTCATCCGTCATCCCGACGTACATGGCGCCGCAGCGACTGACGCACTCGCCGGCAGCATCGATCTCGTGCCGACGCTCCTGGGGTTTGCCGGCCTCAACGATGAGGAGCGCTCACAGCGCTATCCCGATCTGCACGGCGTCGATCTCGGCCGCGCGATCGCCGATGCGCGCTCGCGCACGGCGCGCGATGAGCGCGGCATTCTCTTTAATTACGGAACGCCATCGGGTCCGCTCGGTCCTAACGGCCCGACGAGCCCGAGCGGCTCGACGGGCGCGCCCAACAATCCGCGCGGCATCATTCGCGGCATCTTCGATGGCCGCTACCGCTATGGCCGTTACTTTCGCATCACCGAGCATCACGAGCCGCGTGACTGGGAGACGCTCGTTGCGCACAACGATCTGGAGCTCTATGACACACAGGCCGATCCGCAGGAGCTGGTCAATCTTGCGTTCCGTCCGCAGGAGCAGAAGGCGCGCATTCTCGAGCTCAATGACAAGGTGAATGCGCTGATCGACGCGGAGGTCGGTGCAGACACCGGCTCGATGTACCCGGGCCCCGGGACAAGCTACCAGCTGCGCTGAGAGGGCCGCCGCCCGATAGGCCCTTGGTCGTACTGACGGGACACCGAGGAGCCCCTATTCTCCGCGACGCCGCGTCCCGGCTGAGGTCCAAGCATATGAACCGAACTCATCGAGCATTCCGAGCCGAGCTCTTTGCAGGCGTCTTTGCGTCGCTGCTGCTGCTGACATCCGCGGCAACACCCGCCGCCGATGCACCGCCGGTCTCCAAGGATGGCCTGACGCTGCAGAAGCAGACCAAGCAGCGTCTGGTGTATGTGAAGCCGGGCGCGACACTCGCCCAGTACAAGCGCGTGCACATCATCGAGTGCTACGTCGAGTTCGCGAAGGACTGGCAGCGCGACTACAACCGCAACACGACAAGCCTGGATCGCAAAGTGAGCGATGCCGATGTGCAGCGCATGAAGACGCGGCTGTCCGACGCGTTCAAGAAGGTCTTCACGGATGAGCTGCAGAACAAAGGCGGCTATCAGGTTGTGGATGTCGCGGCGCCCGATGTGCTGGTGCTGCGTCCGGCGATCATCAATGTGCAGGTGACGGCTCCGGACGTGCAGTCCGCGGGAATCAGCCGCACGATCATTCAGTCCGCAGGTCAGGCGACGCTCTATCTGGAGCTGTGGGACTCCAGCACGAACACCATCCTGGCGCGCGTGGTGGATGCGCAGGCCGATCAGAATTCGTATGCCCAGCGCGGCAATGCGGTGACGAATACCGCGGCCGCCGAGACGGTGCTGCGTCGCTGGGCACACGAGTTGCGGCAAAAGCTCGACACAGCGAATGGCAAGAATACCTAGTATTCTCAATGCATTAGTTCGATCATCTAAACCAGATACGAGCACGTGAGGGAAGCCTCGTCCGCCGCGCGGACGGGCTGACTGCGGGTAAACTTGCCGGCTCTCAGGTTGGGGAGTCCGAGGTTGGCCTGCCGTGCGTGAGGATCAGTTCGACTACGTCATCGTTGGCGCCGGTACGGCGGGCTGTGTGCTCGCGGCCCGGCTGTCGGAAGATGCCGCGACACGCGTATGTCTGATTGAGGCGGGCGGCTGGGATCGAAATCCGTTCATTCACGTTCCTGCGGCGGTGGGTGCAGCGATTGCCACGCCCTCGTTGAACTGGGGCTTCTTCACCACGCCCCAGCCCGCGCTCGATAACCGACGCATCCCGATTCCTCGCGGCCGCGTGATCGGCGGCTCAGGCTCGATCAACGGCATGGCGTACTTCCGCGGCCAGCGGCTGGACTTCGATGACTTCGCCCAGGCGGGCAATCCCGGCTGGAGCTATGCGGAAGTGCTGCCGTACTTCCTGCGTTCGGAGAACAACGAGTCCTATCCCGGATCGCCGTATCATCATCGCGGCGGCCCGATGAACGTAAAGTTCGTACCGCGCCCCAATCCCATGACGCAGGTGTTCTGCGAGGCCATGAAGAGCCTCGGCTTCAAACAGTGCGTCGACTTCAACGCGCCGGAGCCCGAAGGCTACGGCTGGCGCCAGGGGACCATCCTCAACGGTCGCCGTGTCTCCACCGCGACGGCGTATCTGCGCCCCGCACTCGGGCGTCCCAATCTCAAGGTGCTCACCGACACCACGGTCGCACGCATCGTGCTCTCTGGCGGACGCGCGATCGGTGTGGAAGTCCTGCACGCCGGCATGACGCGCACGATCTCCGCCGGCACCGAGGTGTTGTTGAGCGGCGGCGCGATCAATTCCCCGCAGGTCCTGCTGCTCTCAGGTATTGGCAATCCGCGCGCACTGGAGCGCCACAACATACCCGTGCACGTGAACCTGCCGGGCGTGGGCGAGAACCTGCACGATCACCTCGCGGTGCCAGTACTCATGGAGATGAGCAATACGGATTCCTACGGCATCTCGGTGCGCACCCTGCCCCGCGGTGCCTGGAACCTGCTGCAATACGCCACCTTGCGCACAGGCCCCCTGGCGGGCAACGTGTTCGAAACGACGGCATTCCTCAAGACTTCTGCGGATCAATCGCGCGCCAACCTGCAGATGGTATTTCAGCCGGCGCGCCGCAACCGCTCCAGGTTCCCCTTCCCCTTAGGACACGGCTTTGCGCTGAGCGCGGTCAGTCTGTATCCGAAGAGCCGGGGACGGATTGCGCTCTCGAGCGCCGATCCGCGCGCGCATCCGCTCATCGATCCGAACCTTCTCGGCGATCCGGCCGACATGGCGCCGCTCGTGTGGGGAGTTAAGCTCGGGCGGCGGATTGCGGCGAGTGAGCCCTTTGCCCGCTATCGCGCGCACGAGGTGCAGCCTGGCCCACAGACGCAGGATGATGCGGCGCTCGAGGCCTATGTGCGCCGCGCCGCCGGCACCGTGCATCATCCCGTCGGCAGCTGCCGCATGGGCATCGATGAGATGGCGGTCGTCGATGCGCAGCTGCGCGTGCGCGGCGTGCGCTCGCTACGCGTGGTCGATGCTTCGATTTTCCCGCACGTCGTTGGCGGCAATACCAACGCGGGCGTCGTGATGGCGGCCGAGAAGGCCGTCGATATGATTCTCGGGCGCAGCGCCCCCCGGCCGATCGCGGCGCTCGCCGCGGCGGCGAACTGAACGACTTGAAGAGGTAGCCATGTCTCAGGTGAATATGGATCTGGATCGATTGGGTGAGCTGCGGCGCATGACCCAGGCGGACATCGCCGCCAAGCTCTATCACGGCGCAGTGATCAAAGTCGCGCGCGGCGGCAAGGTTGCCTTCGAAGAGGCGATCGGTTGCGAGGATGAGGCACAGACCCGGCCACTGCGCCTGGATTCGGTGTTCAGTATCTTCTCGGTCACCAAAGCCTTCACCAATACGCTGACGCTGCGCGCCGCGGAGCGGGGGCAGTTCGCCCTCACCACCCGGATCTGCGACATCCTGCCCGAGTTCACGGGCCGCGGACGCGAGGCGGTCCAGATCTGGCATCTGCTGTCGCACCAGGCGGGCTTTCCGATCATCTTCGAGGTCAAGCCCGGGATGTACATCGACCGCTTCGATGAGATGGTCGCGGCGGTGTTCGAAGTGGTATATCCGGTCGAGCCGCCCTGCGAGCGCGTCGCCTATTCTCCGCTGGTCAATCACGTGCTGATGGCGGAGTGCCTGCGCCGCACCGATCCCAAGCGCCGCTCCTATCGCGCGATGGTTGAGGAGGATCTGTTGAAGCCCCTCAAGATGGCGAACACGTCCGTAGGTCTGCGCAAGGATCTGAAGCCGCGCCATGTCGTGCCGGATTTCCGCGGCAACTACCCCATCGGACATCGCGGCCACAGCAATTACGGTCCGAACGGCGCCTTCGAGGAAGAGCACGCCGAGATGCCGTGGGTGGGCGTCGCCGCCACGGTGCCGGATCTGTATCGGCTCGCCGACATGATGCGCCTGGACGGCGCGCTCGATGGCGCACGGATTCTCTCGCCGGCATCGCTTGCGCTGGCGCGCCGCAACTGGACGGGTGAGAAGCCGAATGAGCTCTACACCGAGCGCGGCAAGTCACGCGGCTGGGCGCCGGTGCCCGCCTACATTGGCCTCGGGTTCTCGCTGCGCGGCACGGCGCTGTGTCATCACATGTTCGGCTCGCTCGCCTCGCCAGGGACGTTCGGCAATTACGGCGCCGGCACGTCCTTGTTCTGGATCGACCCGGAGCGCGATCTGACGTTTGTGTATCTGAGCGCCGGCCTGATGGAGAGCAACGCCAACATCGAGCGCTTCCAGCGCGTCTCGGATTTGGTGATCTCCGCGGCGGTCTAGCGCTCGGGGGTCGGCCGCGTTTCGATGTCCGCGACCTGGAAGCGCACTGCGGCCGTGCCATTGGCGGGCACCCTGAAGCGGAACATCGGGTGCCCGTCCTTGAGCTGCAGCGCATGATCGGCGCGCACGATGCGCGTGTCGTCATCAAAGGGCACAACGAGCTCGAAATCGATCGCCGTCGCGCGCGCATTGGCCACTTCGACGCGCAGCACTTCGCTCAACGTCACCTGACGAATGCCGACCACGCCCGGCACCAGTGGCAGACGCTTCGCGTGCGCTGAATCCACGGTGCGCTCCTCATCGATCGCCCGCACCTGAACGTCGCTCGCGGTGCCGAGCGGGATCTCGACCTCCTCATGCACGGCCAGATCGCGCAGCGGGGATTGCGCGAGGAGCACGCGGGCATCGGCACGCCGGACGAACACCGCCACGCGCCCCGACGGCAGCGGCAGCCCGAGGTGATTGGATTGCTCGTTGCGGGTGCGGAGCAGCACTCGCGCAGGCATGTATTTTGAATCGGCATCGAAGTCGTTCTGATCCAGGCGAGCGCCGTATATCTTCTCCACGGGTATCGCGAGACGATCGAACAGGCGCACCTGCTTGGACTGGCGGCTCGCGACCGTGGTGCGTTCGGGTACGCGATAGAGTTTGAGATCTCCCAGCTGCTCCTGAGACACCCGCGAACCCGTGACCGAGACCTCTTCCATGAGCGCCGCCGGCGCGTTGTACGCCATGCCTTTGCTGCGTGCGGCGAAATCCGCGGGCACAGCACGGTTGAGCTGCACTAATGCCACGACATCGCTGGTCGTGCCCCGAGGCCAACAGCGGGCGAGCACCGGCCCGCCGTAGTCGATCGGCTCGACTTCACCGCTCGCCCGGTTGAGCCGGCCGGCAACCACCTGCGTGCTCGCCGACGGAAAACCGACGCCATTGGCGTTCGCAAGCGTCACCCAGGCTCCCAGATCAAGCGTGTGTCCGTCCGCGGAAAGTGTTGCCGTGTAGTCGGCGCCCCAGTCAAAGCCATGCGCGAGATACGACAGCGTGACGCGCGCGGACACCGGCCGTTTTGCGCGCACGAGGAGCGACAGAGTTGGTGTAGGGGTGAGGCCGTCGGTGCCGGTGAATTCGAAGTGTTCTGCAAGGCCGGTGCAGCGCAGGGCCTCGACCCCCTCGTCGGATTTGAAGAGCACGCCGTCCGCGCCAGGTCCCGTGACGATCGTGCCCGAGAGCCGCACCCTCTTGCCGGTCTTGCGCTGCACGCGTACCAGAGTAACGGTCTTGCCGGCAGCAGCGTCGATCAGTGTCCGGGGGCTCAGCAGCTCGGCATCGAGATTCTTCTCCAGCGCGCCGTCCTCGAGTCCGCTCACGATGGCGCTCACCGGCTCGATCCCATCCGCCACGCCCTCGAAGTGCACGCGGTTCAAGCCCGCGACCAGCTGCAGCGTGCGCGTCTCGCGCACCAGCGCGAAGCCCTCAAGGTCACGCAAGTCGAACGAATCCGAGGAGCGCGAGGGCGCCCGATACACCGTCACCGCCAGATCCGTGGGTGCGCCGGCGCGCACCTCGTGCACGTCGCTCGCGGCCGAGGCAGCCCGCGCACTCGCGAGCGCTAAGCCCGCCGCGATGATCATCGACGCGAATCGAAGGCGCGGCACGCGCGACCCGCCGTTAGAAGCGCGTCTCGAAGCTGGCAGTCAGCGTGGCCTTGCCATTGGCCGGCACACTGACCATCCACACGGCGGTATCGGCATTGGGACGGGTGCTCTTGGCGCTCTCGGTCGTGACGCGCGAATCCGCCACCAGCCCCTGCTGGATCACCTTCACCGTCACTTCGCGCGGCAACGCGTTGGTGAGCTCGTACTTCATGTCGCTCTGCCACTCGAAGATGCCGAGGCGCGTGCGCTTCACCACCGTCGGCTGCACCTTCACATCGAAGGCATCTCCGGTCTGCAGTGACAGGATCGAGCCCATCGGCGTGTGATCGATCGGGCTTTCGCCGATGAACTGCGGATCGCCGCGCTGGTCGCGCATATAGAAGCGCAGCACTCCGGCCGGAAGCTGATCCCCGAGCCCCGCATGGGCGCTGGTCGAGAAGCTGTACGTGGTCTGCGCGCTCTGCGGCTTCTCGGAAGTGCCGAGCCAGCGATTGCGGAACTCGTAGCCATGGGTCGCCGGCACGCCGTGCACATCGAGGAAGCTCACCTGCTTGGTCTGCATGTTGGCGATCGTGGTGCGCTCGGGGAGGGGGTAGAGATAGAAGTCGCCGAGGCGCTCGCGGCTGCCGCTTTCGGTGCCGGCCTGCTGAATCGTGGAGCGTCCGCGGAAATTCCCCGGCCGGTAGCCCGTGCCCGCCTCGCTCAGCTGCGGCGCGCCGGCCACGAGCAGCGTCTGGGCGTTGTCGTAGGTCGTACCGCTCGAATTCGTGAGAGTCACCCAGCCCTGCACGTCGATCTTGCCCGCGCGCTCATCGAACAGGGCCACGTAATCGGCCCGCCAGCCGAGACCCGGGGTGAGATAGCTCAGCGTCGCCTGCCGCGTGCCCGCGCTGCGGCTGTCGATCGTGACCGACAGAGTGGGTTTGGCCCGCAGGTTGTCCGGCACCTTGCTGAAGATCACACGCGCCGGCAGTCCGTCATCGCGCAGCACCTCGATGTGATCTCCCACCTTGAGAACGACACCTCCGTTGGTCGCCAGCACCTGCGCCTGCTCGCGGCTCTCGGCACCATTGGACGGATTGATACGCACCAGCGTGACCTGCTGGCCGACGGCCTTTTCCATGAGCTTGGCGGGTGTCAGCAAGTCGAAGTCGAAGTTCTGTTCGACGATCGCGATGTCGCTCGCGGTGAGCGAGACGGTCTCCGAGCGGATCTGTGCCGACACATCGGCAAATTCAACGCGCTGCCGCCCGCCTTCGATATCGATGTCGCGCCGGTCCTGCACCAGCGCCAGGTCATCCGCGTAGATGGTCACCGACAGCGACCGCTCGGCCGCGGATGCGGTGGCGCTCGACAGCAGGGCCGCCACGGTTGCAGTCAACACAATGTAGGGACGCATGGATCACCGCTTTTGTGCTCGAGGCTTATGAGTCAAACGGGACAACCCGCCGAACGGGGTGAGTGGGCGCAAGACCGGATATCATGTTGACACTGTCTTAATGGGGGACGCCATCATGCATTCGCCGGCCAGAACGCTCTGCACGCTCCTGATCGCACTCCTGGCGACGACTGCCTCCGCCTTCGCGCGCGCCGATACGGTGCTGATCACGGGGGCGAACCAGGGTATCGGGCTCGAATTTGCGAAGGAATACGCCGCCAAAGGCTACACCGTGATCGCGACCCACCGGCGCAGCACCACGCCCGAGGAGCTGGCGGCACTCGCCAGGCAGTATCCGCGCGTGCGGGTCGAGCGCATGGATGTGACGGATGCGGCGCAGATCGAGGCGCTCGGCGCAAAGCTCAAAGGCATACCCATCGATATCCTGCTGAGCAATGCGGGCCTGGTGCGGACCGATCCTCTGGACAAGCCCGGCGGCAACAAGAATCAGATGTTCGGCACGCTCGACTACAAGCTGCTCGATGATTTCGTTCATACCAACGTCGCCGGCCCGCTCAAGATCGTCGAGACCTTCATCGGCAACGTGCGGGCGAGCAAGCAGAAGAAGATCATCGCCATCAGCTCCGCGGCGGGCTCGGTGTCGGTACCGCCGTTCATGCCCAACGGCTCACCGGTGCCGGATCACTACTGGTACCGCATCACCAAGGCCGCGTTGAACAGCTCGATGGTGCTCCTCGCCGCGCAGTTCAAACAGGACGGAGTGATCGTCGTCATGTTTCATCCGGGGGGCGTCCAGGTGGAGAGCTTCGGCAACTTCCGCGCACCGGGCTTCGTGCCGCCGGAGGTCGCCATCGGCAAGATGATCAAGACGATCGATGGATTGACCCTGAAGGACAGCGGCCGCTTCATGGACAACGACGGCAAGGATCACCCCTGGTAGCGGCTCACGGGCTCACGGGCTCACCGGGTGGAAGCGCTTCAGGGCCGCGACCGTGAGCCACACGAAGAGCGCCAGGACAATGAGCTGTGTCACGACGAAGGGCGGCTCGTTGCCCTGCGGTGCCAGCTCATGCAGCGACGGAATCTTCTGGAACGCCTGGGTGACACCGACGAACACATTCAGATAGAGCGCCAGACTTGCGCCGATGACGTATGCCGCGCGCCAGCGCCCGGCGAGTCCGCGACCGTAGAGTGCGTACAGCGCGACTGCCAGAATGACGAGCGAGAGCACGCCGACCGCGTGCGGCGGACCGAACGCCGCGGAATGGAACAGAAATCCGGTCGCACTCGTTGCAACCGTCGTGATGAGAAAGATCGCCGTCAGGCCCGGCAGCCGCGCGCTGCGCAGCATGGCGGTCACCACGATCAGGCCCGAGGCGATTCCCATAAGGCTGATCACGACGTGAAGCAGCGTAAACGTCTGCGTCGACATCCCGAGTATCATGCGCGTCACCTCGGCGGCGGTGGCGAGACCCGGGGCGCATTATCCATCAGTTGGGCGGCGGCATCTCCGGCACTTGCAAAAACTCGACCTCGCCATCGCCCGCGATGCGCATGAAGTCCGCGACCTGACGGCTCGCCTCCTCACGGGAGCCCGCGCGGATCAGCGCATAGCCCGCAGCGCGCATCAGCAACGAATCGAGCTCGGCACCGGATTGAACGCCGACCCTGCCCTTCACCAGGCTCACGCGGGCACCGCCCGATTCGCGCCGGCCCAGAGGGCCCGTGGAAACCAGCGTGCCATTGCGGATCGATGACTGGACGTACTCACCCATGGTCTTCATATGCTCGGGCGTGGGCTGAGTGGCAGGAGCGGCGGGTTTGTATAAGCACAGGAAAAGCATGGCATTCTCCTTTCGGCTACAGGGATCGTTCCCGGACATGACGATCCGCGGGGCTTAAAATCGACACACCTGTCGATCCGGCGGGCCCTCGTTCGTCGACCTTTGGTAGAAAGGCCATACCGAAGCAGGAGACTGCAGATGAAAGTCATGGTTCTCGTGAAAGCCACGGCCGACAGCGAAGCCGGCGTCCTGCCCACCGAGGCGCTTCTCACCTCGATGGGCAAATTCAATGAGGAGCTCATCAAGGCGGGCATCATGCTGGCGGGCGAGGGCTTGAAGCCCAGCAGCCAGGGCAAGCGCGTGCATTTCTCCGGCAAGAGCCGCACCGTCATCGATGGTCCGTTCACGGAGACTAAAGAGCTGGTCGCCGGATTCTGGCTCTGGCAGGTCAAATCGCTGGAGGAAGCCATCGAGTGGGTGAAGCGTTGCCCGAATCCGATGCTGACGGACTCCGACATTGAGATCCGCCCGCTCTACCAGATGGAGGATTTTGCTGCCGAGCTCACTCCGGCGTTGCGGGCCAGCGAACAGCTGCAACGCGAGACATTGGCCGCCCGCGCGAAGCGCTGAGCGCGCAAGGAGATCCCCGATGCCCTACGTGCTGCTCGTGGTCGAGCCGGTTGGACAGCGCGACACCCGCTCGGAGTCCGAGGGACGCGCGCTGTACGAGCGCATGCTGCGCTTCAGCGAGGATCTGAAGTCCCGCGGCCTGCTGACGCTCACGCAATCGCTGAAATCGCAAGCGGCCGCCGTGCGCCTGACCCGACAGGGCAACCGCGTGGCGATGGTGGACGGACCCTTCGCCGAGGCCAAGGAGATGATCGGCGGGTTCTTTCTCCTCACCTGCGAAAGCCGTGAGCAGGCGCTTGCCATCGCGCGCGAGTGTCCGGCCGCCGAATGGGCCACGATCGAAGTGCGCGAGCTGGGGCCCTGCTATCAATGAGCGACCCGATCCGGCGCACCATCGAGGCCGTATGGCACATGGACTCCGCCAAGATCATCGCCCGGCTTGCGCGCATGCTGCGCGACGTGAGCCGTGCCGAGGAGTTCGCGCAGGATGCGCTGGTGAGTGCGCTCGAGCAGTGGCCCGTACGCGGAATCCCCGACAATCCCGCGGCCTGGCTCATGACGACCGCTCGCAATCGCGCCATCGATCACCTGCGTCACCTGAAGCTCACCGAGCGCAAGAGCGCCCTCATGATCGACGACCTCGAACCTGACATGGCCGGCGAGGAGGCGATCGCCGATGACCTGCTGCGGCTCATCTTCGTGGCCTGCCATCCGGTGCTCTCGACGGACGCCCGCGTCGCACTCACGCTGCGGATGCTGGGGGGATTAAGCACCGCCGAGATCGCGCGCGCCTACCTCACCACCGAAGCCGCGATTCAGCAACGCATCGTCCGGGCCAAGCGCACATTGTCTGAGGCGCGGGTGCCCTTCGAGGTGCCGCCCGAGGCGGAGCGCAACGCCCGGCTGGCTTCGGTCCTCGAAGTGATCTATCTGATCTTCAACGAGGGCTACACGGCCACCGCAGGCGATGAATGGATGCGGCCAGGGCTGTGCGATGAGGCACTGCGCCTCGCGCGCATTCTCGCGGAGCTCACGCCCTCCGATGCCGAGGCGCACGGACTCGCGGCGCTGCTTGAGATTCAGGCCTCACGCACCCGCGCCCGCATCGGACCGCGGGGTGAGCCCATTCTGCTGTTGCAGCAGGATCGGGCACGCTGGGATCCGCTGATGATCGAGCGGGGACTCACGGCATTGGCTCGTGCTGAATCGCTCGGCGGTTCGCTCGGACCGTATGCGCTGCAGGCAGGCATCGCTGCCTGTCATGCCCGCGCCCGAGTGGCCGAGGACACCGACTGGGTCCGGATCGTGGCGCTTTACGATGCGCTGTTTGAGCTTGCGCCCTCGCCCGTCGTCGCGCTGAATCGTGCCGTCGCGGTCTCGATGGCCTACGGACCCGCCGCCGGACTCAGCGTCCTCGATGAGCTGCGCGATGAGCCACGCCTGGCGGAGTACTACCTGCTGCCCAGTGCGCGCGGTGATCTACTGGAGAAGCTCGGGCGATTCGAGGAAGCGCGCGTGGAATTTGCCCGCGCCGCCTCGCTCACCCACAACCAGCGCGAGCGCACACTGCTGCTCGCGCGCTCGAGCGCCTGCGAATCGAGCCCCCGTTCAGCGCACTAGGACTTCGGGGGCGGGGCGGCCGCATCCGTGTTGTACATGTCCGCGACCGCCTGCCAGCCGCCGTTCGGCTGCTTCTGAAAGGTCGTCACCCATTTGCTCTGCTCAACCGTCACAGCATGAGTCGTGGGATCGGTGATGGTGGCTGTGCCCGTGCCGTAACCGAAGGCGACATCGCCCGAAGCGGCGATGACGAAGCGCTCCGGCTTCACGGTCACGACGACGTTCGGATCGCTGAACGCGGCACGCATCACTTCCTTGATCTGCGCTGCGCCCGTGATCATCGGCCGGTTGGGAAACAGGATGACCGCATCCGGTGCGTAAAACTCCATCACCTTGTCGAAGTCCCGCGCGGTGAAGTTCTTCTCGCTGTCGGCGATCAATTTGCGCAGCGCCGCCTCATCGGCCGCCCGGGTATCGGTCTGTCCGGCGGGCGTGCAGCCCCAGATGCTGGCCAGCACGACGATCACAGAGACGATTCGCATAATCATGATGAGTCTCTCCGAGGTGTCAGGGCTTCGCAGCCGCAGGAGGCGCCGCAGGGGGCGCGGGAGGCGGAACGTCGCGCAGAATCGTGCGCTTGGCGAACTTCCATTGTCCGTTGACCTTGCGCAATTCATCCACGTAGTGGCCGGATCCGATCACTTGCGGCTTGCCGTCGACCATTCTCACTTCCGTCCAATAGGCACCGCCGCTCGCCGTCGTCCCGGTCACCTTGTAGGAGGGACTGCTGGTGATGTGCGGGATCTCATACGGCTTCGGTAAAGGTGAGGGCGGACGGCGCGGCGCACCCGGCGCTGGCGCAGCATCAAACACCCCCGGCGTCGACAGGAATTTGTAGATCGCATCCGGCCCTTTGAGCGTCGCGAGCCCCGGAAGCACGAGCTGCCCGTCGCTCGTGAAGAGCGCGGCATAGTCCCGCAGGCGCTGCTCATCGAGCGCTCGGGGGTAATCTCCCAGGACCAGCTGGTCGATGGCCTGACGATCCTGCACCGCAGTCAGTCTGGCCGCCAGGTCATCGGCGGACCAGGCGGAGCCGGCGAGCAGGCAACTGAACGCGATCAGCGCACGCAGTACAGACTTCATGACGTCCCCCTCATCTCACGGCCCGTTTGTATGACCCGCGCCGGCGTAAATTCCCACTGTTCAGCCCGCCGGGCATTTCGGCCCTGCATTGTCCAACGGACTGAACAATCGTGAAAGCTCGGAAAATCCCCCCCCCACATCCCCCCCCAAGGCCGCGCTTGTCAGCGCCACCGTATTGGGCTCACCATTTCACGCCTATGAGTACCCACCTGAAGATCGACTTTGTTTCCGACGTCTCCTGTCCCTGGTGCGTGATCGGACTGCAGTCGCTCGAGAGGGCACTCGGCGACCTCAAGGGCGAGATCGATGCCGAGCTTCACTTTCAGCCCTTCGAATTGAATCCCGACATGGGGCCGGGCGGCCAGAGCATCATCGAGCACCTGTCGGAGAAATACGGCACCAGTCCCGGTCAGATCGAGGGCAGCCAGGACGTGATCCGCCAGCGCGGCGCGGAGCTGGGGTTCGTCTTCGACATGAGAAAGCGCAGCCGCATCTACAACACGTTTGATGCGCACCGCCTGTTGCACTGGGCGGAAGGTGAAGGCAGGCAACCGCAGCTCAAGCACGCGCTCTTCGAGGCTTACTTCACCGACGGCCGCGACCCGAGCGATCACGCCGTGCTGATCGAGCTCGCCGGCAAGGTCGGGCTCGATACGGATCGCGCGCGGCAGATCCTGGCTTCCACTGAATATGCTGAGGACGTGCGGGAGCGCGAACGCTTCTATACCAGCCACGGGATCCACGCCGTCCCCGCAGTCATCATCAACGATCGGCACCTGATCCAGGGTGGCCAGCCCGTCGCCGTCTTTGAGCAGGCACTGAGGCAGGTGGCCGCCAGCACGCCAGCCTCCTCCCCCGCCTCCCGATAACCCCACCGCAATGCTGGCGCACTTTGCCTGGCAGCTGATGGCGGTCAGCACTCTCGCGACCGATCCCTGTGACGGCTTCAAATGGGACGTGCACGCCGAGCGCGCCCTGTTCGCGCAAAGCCCGCACATCGTAGTGACCGGCACCACCCCCAAAGCCGCACCGACGATCGCGATGGATCACCTCCAGCAGCTGAACTTGAGCGCCCAGTCCGATGTGACCTTCGCCGCCCCGCCGGGCGACAAGAAGTCGGTGCCAGGGGGCTACGCGGGATTGGTTCATTTCAGCACGCCGAGTGCCGGTGTCTACCGCATCTCAGCCGATCAGCCCGCCTGGATCGACGTGGTAGCGGCCGGAGCGGTCATCGCCGCCAAAGACTTCGAGGGCCAGAAGGGCTGCAGCGCGCCTCACAAAGTCGTGCAGTTCCTGCTGCCCGCCTCCAGCGATCTGGTCCTGCAGGTGAGCGGGGCAAAGCTGCCGGCAGTCAAACTCGCCCTGACTCGCGCGGCGAATCCGTGATCTTCGAGCAGGTCGCCTCGGGCGGTTGCCGCTCTTATCTGCTGGGCTGCAGCGATACCCGCTCCGCCGCGCTGATCGATCCGGAGATCAGCCAGCTCGACAACTACGCGGGGCTCGCGGCGCGCGAGGGGCTGCACATCCGCTACCTCATCGACACCCATACGCATGCCGATCACTTCACGGCGACGGCCGAGCTCGCCCGGCAACTGTCCGTCCCGACGGTCATGCATCGCGAGAGCCCGGCCCCCTTCGTCGACATGCGCGTCGACGACGGCGAGATGATCGCGCTCGGCAAGCTGCGGCTGCGCGTGCTGCATACGCCCGGTCATACGCGCGATTCGATGTGTCTCATCGTGGAGGATCGGGTTTTCACGGGCGACACGCTGCTCATCGGAGCGACGGGCCGCACCGATCTTCCGACCGGCGATCCGGCAGCGCTGCATGCGAGCCTGTTCGAGCGGGTGCTCAAGCTCGATCCCGCGCTCAAGGTATTCCCCGCGCACGAGTACAAGGGCCGCAGCCACTCGAGCCTCGCAGCGGAGGCAGCGGAGAACCCGCGATTGCAGCGGCGCGATCGCGCCGAGTTCATCGAGATGATGCGCAACCTCAATCTCAGCATGCCGACGCACATCACGGAGGCGCTGCGCGTCAACATGAGCGGCGGCAAGAGCGTAGCCCAGCTGCTGGCCGAGGCGGCGGCGCGCGTGCCGTTCATGTCGCTCGCGGAACTGAAGAGCTATGTCGACGCGAAAGCTGAGGATCTCATCATCCTCGATGTGCGCGAGCGCGATGCCTTCGAATCCGGCCATGTGCCAGGCGCCCGGCATCTGCCGCGCGGGCAGCTCGAGCTGCGCGTCAACGAGGAGCTTCCGGATCCCACGCGGCGCATTCTCACCTGTTGTGAGTTCGGACGGATCTCGACGCTGGCTGCGGCGACGCTGCGCAGCATCGGCTTTCAGCGCGCCGTGGCGCTGGATGGCGGCATGAAAGCCTGGCGTGAAGCAGGCTACCCGCTCATCAGCGGCCGCTAGTCGCAGGCACCGCCCAGAAGTCCGCTCTTGAGCTCCGGGTTCGGAGGCTGTGCGCCGAACCAGATCGCCCAGAGCGCACGGCCGAAGTCATCCCCCAGGATCGTGCCCTTAGGAGACCCGCCGATATCGAGCTGCGTGCCCTTGCCCGGCATGCGCGTAAAGACCATCCGCTCACCGGCCTTCATGTCGGTCATCCAGCCGGTGAGGAGCGCAATGCTCTGTTTGAGAGCCGGGCTGGCGTTCGGCGCCGTCTTCTCGAAGCCCTCTTGCCAGGCTCCGCGCAGATCGCCTGCGGATACGCCGCGCACGAATTGCAGCACGAGCTCGCTCGGCTCGGCCGAATCGATGATGACGTGCGCATCGCCACTCGGTTTCATCAGATAAAGCGCACCGACGTACACCTTGACCTTGAAGATCGTCGCCTTGCGGATCCCCAGGCCATTCAGCATCAAAGTCTGACCCAGCACCTGAACGTGATCATCGAACTTCACGCCCTGGCACTCGCGCGCGCTGGCTGTGGCCGAAGCGCCACTGAGAATGAGAACGATCGTGCCCGCGACCGCGCCCGCAATCGCTCGTCGAACGGTCACTCGCCTTGATGCCTCGCTCATGTCGTCACTCCCCCACGGTAGGTCGTCGGGCCGTGCGGTGCGGCCTTGAATTGCAGCAGGGCCTCCGCACGCACAGAGTGCTCATTCAACCGCGGAAACTGCGCAACCGGCAGCCGCTCTGCCACCATCTGCTGCGAAAAATGCCACGCCACCGCCGTCGTCACCCCGGCCTGATCGAGCTTGCCGGGCGCGGTACTCAGCGGTGCTCGCGCAAGCTCCATCTCCAGGGCGCCGTAGGCCGCCTGCAGCTGGCCCGTCACCCGATCGAGCCAGGGCGCGTGGTACTTCTCCGGCGGCCGCAGCATGTGCTCGTAGATGATCTGCACACTCTTCTCGCATGCGGCGAGTGCGAGCCCGAGGAGCCTGAGAGCGTGCCGACGCGCCGCTGAATCCGTCGGCATGAGCGAGCGACCCGGTGCCGCAACCGATTCGGCGTAATCCAGGATCAGCGTCGAGTCCATGAGCACCGTGCCGTCAGCGCACACGAGCGAGGGCGCCTTCACCACCGGATTGATCGCGGCGAACTCGCTGAAGTTGCGGAACACGGACAGCGGGCGGTGCTCGAACTCGAGCCCGAGCAACTGCAGCGAGATCGCCACGCGCCGCACGTACGGCGAATCGAGCATGCCAATGAGCTGCATCCTCGTCCCTCAGCCTCCGTCATCGGCTTTCACGCCGCTCAGGATACCGCCCTTCAGCACTTTGGCGAGCGCCTGCGGCCGGTACGCGGGCACGGCCTTGCTGAAGCGCTGCGCGACGCTCGCATGAATCACATCCCCGGGCAACACAGCTCGCGGCGACTGCTCGCTCAGGTTGAAGGGGGGATTCAGCCACGGCGTATGGATGGTCGCATCGAAATGCGTCGTCACCGGCGCATAGATAAGCGGAGCGTTGAGCAGCACACCGATCGCCGGGGTTGTCAGGCGCTGCATCATCCAGGCAAGTGCGATGTCCGAGAGTCCCGACTCATCGGGCGGATAGCCCCCACCCACATCGGCATGCGCACCGATGAACCAGGTCTGGGCGATGTTGGCGCGCGGGTCCCAGCGTGTGACGGGAAAATCGATGCGCAGCTCATCGATCGCCATGGCGTGGAAGCCGAATTGCACCGTGGGGCTCAGGGCCGTGTCGACGAAACGGAACATGTCGTAACGATGATCGTGGTCGTAGAACGGAATGCCCATCGAGCCCACGGTATCCCAGACCGCGACCGTTCGGATCGGCACGCCGGTGATGAAATTAGAGTCGCTGACGCCATGGGCGAGCAGCGACTCGACCAGCCCCATGGCGTGATCGGCGAGACTGGTGAGGGTGCCCTTGCCCGCGATGGCGATGCGCTTCGCCTTGCACCACGCCGCGATCCCGAGGCGGTAGGCCTGATCGGCGTTACCGGCATCGTAAGTGCGCGGATCGAGCAGCCCGACCTTGGCGATCATGCCCGCCAGTGCGCGCGCCGTGTACGCACCGCGACTGAAGCCCACGATATGAATGGCATCGCCAGGGAGGTAGTTGCGCGAGATGAATGTATAGCCGCGCACGATACGGGCGATGATGCCTAAGCCGAAGGCACCGCCCAGGAGCCTGATGATGAGATTGGTCGAATCGCCGACGCCGTGCATGTACTTGGCGACCTGAAGCCCGGCACCGGAAGCATCGAGCAGCACTTTCTCCTGCTCATTCTGCAGCGCGATCGTCTGCGGCGTCACATGCCCGGCGAGATTGGCGAACAGCTTGACGACGTTGGTGAGACTGCCTTGGGCGAGCTCGCCCCGGGTGTCATCGCCTGACATCGCCGAGGTTCCGGTCTGTTCCGGCGGCCCATCCCAGGTTCCGTCCGCACAGAAGACGATGTTCTTGGGCATGGCTTACTCCTGTGCCTGCTTGATGAACGCCCTCACCTTCTCGGCGCACTGCTGGATCTCGGCCTGATGGCCACTGACGAGCGCGCCCGCCATGCGCACCGGATCGCCGAAGAAGAAGCGCTCGTAGAGCACCTGGCGCGTCGCAAAGCCTGAGAGCGCCGCATCCCACGCCAGGCGAAACAGCGGGATGCGCTCGAGCGCGTCCACCCGGGCCGCCTGATAGTATTTACGGATATCCTCGGCGAGCGGACCTTTGAGATCCGCCTCGGTCGGCATCGCGACCAGCCCGCTCGCCCCGATCTGCTGGATGATCTCCACCATGCGCGGATACAGGCGCGGGAAGAGATTGCGAGCCGCATCGAGCGGACTCCACGCCGGACGCATGATGCCCCACTCATCCCGGGCCGCATCGGCCTCCGCGGTGCGCAGGAACGCCCGCATGGTCTCCAGATTCACCCACAGCTCGGCGAGCTTCTCCTGAATGTGCTGGAACACCTCGGCGCCGATGGCGTTCACCAGCAGGTGCGCCAGTCCCAGTATGAACTCGCATTTGGCGATGTTCTTCACCACGACCTGATGGGTCATGTGCACGATCGCACCGGTGCGCACGTAGGCCTGATTGCAACGGGTTACATCGCGATAGAGGAATACCCGCTCCCAGGGCACGAACACATCGTCAAAGACGACGACGGCATCCATCTCCTCAAAGCGCGAGCCCAGCGGATGATCAAAGTGCGAACGGCCGTAATCCAGGCTCTCACGGCACAGGAAACGCAGTCCGGGCGTGTCATTGGGAATCGCGAAGCCGAAGGCGTACGGCGCGTCCTCCTCCACGGCGCGCAGGAGCGTGGAGGGAAAGACCATGATCTCATCGCAGATCGGCAGCGTCGCAAGCATGCGGCAGCCGCGGATCACGATGCCGGCATCGGTTTCCTCTTTCACGCGCGCAGCGAGATAAGGATCCGCCTGCTGCGCGAGACTGACGGCGCGATTGGCCTGCGGTGCAATCAGCGTATGTGTCAGACACAGATCGTTCTCGCGCAGATACTCGTAGTACCGCACTGCGTTGGCGCCGAGCCGCGGATCGGCCTCGCCCAGATAGGCCGCCCCGGCGGCGTACCCGGTCATGGCGCGAGAGATGTAGTCCGGCACCCGCCCCATCATGCCGTGGGTGTGGTCTTCCCAGACCTGCATGGCGCGCGTGATGCTGCGCAGCTCCTCGGACGTCCGCGCCATGAGAAAGGCGCGTGCGACCGGCTTGCCGCTGCTCGGTGAGGCATAGAGCATCACATCGCGCTGCTGCCATTGCAGGTCGTAGAGCGAGGCCAGCGTGGCCACGCCGCCGCGCAGGGCGGGATGGCTGGTCACATCGCGCACCTGCTCGCCGCGATACCACAGGGCGGGCGGATGCTCGCGCAAACGTTGCAGGACATCGCTGCCGCGGCGGGCGCCTGCGGCGCTGGAGTCGGGCGACGCACTCATCGCTGCCTCCGAAGGATTCAAAGCGACATTGTAACCCGCGCCTGGCGGGGATGAGCTCAGAGCGCGAGGCGGTCTAGCTCGGCGAGCACTGCGCGCCAGTGCGAGCTTTGCGGATCGATCAACTCGAAGTGGCCGGCGCCGGGGAGCTTCACGAGACGCACGGCGGGATGCGCCGCGGCGTAGGAATCGGCGAGCGCGGATGGAACGATGGAATCCGCCTCTCCATGCACGATCGTCGTGGGAATCGCGGGTGAAGGCATGCGCCGAGGGTCGAGATCGGTGTGCGAGCGCGCATCGCCGCCCACAAAGGCGGCCACGGCCCCGTCACCGAGACGAAGCTCGTGCGCCAGCTGCAGATCGGCCGCCGGGGCAAGCGCCAGAGCCCCGATGAGCTGCGGAGTGGGCCGGCGCGAGGCCGCCCACAGCGCCAGATGCCCGCCCGCAGAGTGCCCCATGACAATGACGCGCTCGTCGTGCCCGGAGAGCAGGCCGGGAATCTCGGTGAGGGCGCGCTGCACATCCTCGAGCGTGTGTTGCGGTGATCCCGGCACACGCCGGTATTCGATGCAGGCGACACTCCAGCCAGCGGCGGCCAGCGCCTCTGCGAGCGGTCCCGTGTGCGTGCGATCGATCGTCGGACGCCAGAAACCGCCATGGATCATGATGATCAGCGGGCGCGGCGTGCCGGGTCGTGCGGGTGTGCGGACATCGGCCAGATGATCCGCCTCCGGGCCGTAAATCAGGATGCGATCCGGCGCGCGCGCCGGCCGAGAGAGCACTTCCCGGTCTTCAGCCACTAGTAGGCGAAATACGGTCCGGCGCCACCGGGGGTGCTGGCGCCCTCGATCGCCGTGAAGACGTGACGGCCGAAGAAGAACGGCACGCCCCAGTCGAAGCCCTGCGGATCAGGATTGGTGCCGCCGATATCGTTGAAGGCGGTGAAAGTCACATTGCCGTTGAACAGATTGTCGGCATTGCCCACGCTGAAATTGACCGTCGACTGCGCGTTGTTGAAGCCGATATTGGTGCCGGAACGGCTGAGCGTCGAATTCGGACAGTAGAAGTCGCTGCTCACCGAGCAGGTCGCGATGCTGGGATCGGTGAAGAAGATGCCATTGGAGCCGCTGTCGATGACTCCATCCTGCAGCGTCGCATTCAGGTAGTTGGTTGTGATGACCCCAATGTTGGGATCCACCGTAAGCACGGTCGCCGTGCCAAGGGCGTTGTTGGTCTGGGTGCCGATGCCGAAAATCAGAGAGCCCATGACGTTCGCGGCGCCGCCGGTTGGCACCGAGGGCAGCATGATGAGCACGCCGTTGTTGTCGGTGGCGAAGGAGGCCACGGGATTGTTCACCTGCAGCGCCGTTGCAATCGCGGCGCCCTGGCAGCTTGACGGCGTCGGACACACATAATAGGCCCCCGCCACGACGCTCGCCGCACATACGGGGCCGCAGTCCTGTATGAAGGGACCCACGCCCAGGATGCCGTTGGCGCCGAACGCCGCCACCGTGTCCTCCTGCGTGCCGCCGGTGCTCGAGCAGTCAGCGGGCACGGTGGTGTAAGTCGTATCGCCGATCACCTGCACGTTCAGGCTCTGCGCCTTCTCACCGCCCACCTGCAGATCGGCCTGCCGCAACGGGCCCCAGCTGTAGCCATCGGCGAACTGGGCGCATTCGGCGATGGCATTGCCGCTCACATTGTCGTTGACGGTGGGCAGACCCAGGGAGCCCGAGAGCACCGATCCCAGAATCCGAAGCCCGCTCGAGCCGGTATCGACCTGGATGTGATCGATCGTCTGGCAGTTACTCGTGCTGCCGGGCGCGCAGATCGTGATGGTGGTGTAGATCGTATCGACTGCGCCTGTGGCAAACTGCGCCGGTCCGGCATCGACCACAACGCTCACGACGTTATTCGCCTGCGTCGTGATGATGGGTACGCTGCCACTGCCGGAGCCGCCACAGGCTGCAAGCACCGCCGCGGTCGCAAACACAACGGGTCGTAGGATTCGCACGATGTTAGCGGATGCTCTCGGGAGTGAGATTGGCCGGCAGGTGCCCGGGCAGATAGGCGCGGCCGTAGAAGGCGCGCATGCGTCCCCCGGATTCCACCACCAGATTGTCCTGCCGCACGCTCAGCTGCCGGTGACCGGCATGAGGTCCCGTCGCGGCAAGCTGAAACGCATCGAAATAGACGCCCAGAGTCTGGCGCAGATCCGGCTTCACCGGCCCGCGCCAGCTTACCGCGAACACCTTGCCGTCGGCGCCGGCATACTCACGCACCGTGGTGCCCGATGCGCCCTGAATCTCATGCACGGTGTAGGGCCCCGCGGTGGTGCCGGCCGCCGTGCTGTGCAGCGCACCCTTCATGTTGACGCGATCGGCCTCCACGGATGTGGCATCGCCGCCCAGCGCAGCGAGCGCGGGCGGCGATGCCAGCGGACCGAGCAGCGAGACAGCGACGAGGAACTCAGCAGCCTGCTTTCGCATCAATGAACCTTCAGCTGTTGGCCGAGCGGCGCTGCTGGGCGGTCGCCTTCATGCTGGCGAGCACCTGCGGCAGCTGCGTCTTCTGCTCGCTCGTGAGTACGTTATAGATCTGGCCCTGCAGCTCGATCTCGCGATCGAGGCGGCTCTGTGCCAGCGACTTCGCGCTCTGCACCGCCGTCGCATAGTCGGGGTGCGCCGGATTGCCGAGCACCGTCATGTCGAATTTCGCGCCCGAGGCGTTGCTCTTGAACTGGCTGCGCGACTGCGCGACGAGGCTGCGAATCGACTGCTGCTGATCGGCGCTCAGATTGAGCTGGCGCGTGGCGCGCAGCAGCGTGCCGACGAACGCGCTGCCGCGATGTCCGCGCCAGTAACCGTGGCGCAGCCCCGGCGCATTGCTGGTGGGCGCGGACGTCGTGGAGTCCGTGTTCTGTGTGGCCGCGATCGCAGCACCGCTGCCAACGCTCGCCAGCGCGATCATCAAAACCGCAAGCTTGCTCTTCAAACTCATGACTGCATTCCTGCTGAAAGTGAGGGGATGTTACCGAATGTGTCGTGAGAGCGCGCGCGCTGTAAGCGAATCTTGCCATATTGATTGTGGCAGGACCGCATCGTTCCCAGCGCACGGCGCCCTCCCCGGTAATAGCGTCCCGAGCGAGCGACGGTTGACGGCCAGGTTGTAAGCTTAAGTGAAGTGCGGCTAGCTGAAAGTGGCGCGGCGCACGATGGTCTGCTCGCGGTCGGGACCGGTCGAGATCATGTCGATCGGCACCCCGGCGAGCGCCTCGATGCGCTCCAGGTAGCGGCGCGCATTTTCAGGCAGTGCCGCGTATTCGGTGATGCCCACGGTGGGTTGCTGCCAGCCCGGCAGCTCCTCGTACACCGGCACCGCCTGTGCATACTCATCCATCAATAGCGGCGCATCGCTGCTGGTGCGGCCGTCGATGCGATAGCCGACGCAGATCTGGATCGTCTCGAGCGCATCGAGCACATCCAGCTTGGTGACGGCAAGGCCGGTGACGCTCGATTGCAGCACACAGCGCCGCAGCACCACGGCATCGAACCAGCCACAGCGTCGCGGACGCCCGGTCACCGAGCCGAATTCATGACCCACGCGGGCCAGGTGCTCGCCGTCGTCATCGAAAAGCTCGGTCGGGAAAGGACCCGCGCCCACGCGTGTGGTGTAGGCCTTCACGATCCCCAACACCTCATCAAACACGCGCGGGCCGATGCCGGTACCGGTCGCGGCAAAGCCGGCGGTGGTGTTCGAAGAAGTGACGTACGGATAAGTGCCCAGGTCCACATCCAGCATCGCCGCCTGTGCGCCCTCGAAGAGCACATTGGCACCCGCCTTGCGGAACTCGCTCAACTCCGCGGTGACATCGGCCACCACGGGCTTGAAGCGCTCCCCGAGCGCGAGCTGCGCATCGAGCGTCTGTTGCAGATCGACGCGCGGCTGCTCGAGATATTTCTCGAGCAGGAAGTTGTGATACTCGAGCAGCTCGGCAAGCTTGGCGGCGAAGCCCTTCGGCTCGAAGAGGTCCGCGAGCCGCACCGCGCGGCGGGCCACCTTGTCCTCATACGCCGGGCCGATGCCACGGCCGGTGGTGCCGATCGCCTTGGCTCCGCGCGCCAGCTCGCGCGCCTGATCGAGCGCCACGTGCGAGGGCAGGATGAGCGGACAATTGGGCGAGACGCGCAGCCGCTCAAACACCGGCACCGACTGCTTGAGCAGCATGTCCGTCTCGCGCGCCAGTGCCTCAAGACTCAGGACCACGCCGTTGCCGATGAAGCAGCGCACCCGATCGCGCAGGATCCCGGAAGGGATGAGCGACAGCACGGTCTTGTGACCGCCGATGACGAGCGTGTGACCGGCGTTGTGGCCGCCCTGGAAGCGCGCGACGGCCGATGCGTGCTCGGCGAGCAGATCGACGATCTTGCCCTTGCCCTCATCGCCCCACTGGGTGCCGATGACGATGACGAACTTGCCCATGTCCTGCCGTTCCGCGCTCAAGTCACGATGAAGAGCAGCGCCACACCGCACGCCATGCAGGTGAGCCCCATGATGCGCAGCTCGCGGTCGCCGAACTGCACGATGCGGGTGAGTGCGCGCTTGACGGCGCCGGGACTCAAGAATGGCGCAATGCCCTCGATGATGAGCACCAGAGCGAGCGCGGCGAGCAGGTCCGAATACTTGATGGTCAAGCGATAAGATCCGTGGGATGAAAGATGAAAGCGGTGCGGACGCCGGCGGTGCTCAGTGGCGCGCGGATTTGGCCGGATCCTTCATGTACCTGAAGAACTCGCTGTCGGGGGAGAGCACGAACACGTCGTTGTCCTTGCCGAGCGAATTGCGGTAAGCCTGCAGGCTGCGATAGAACGCGTAGAACTCCGGATTCGAGGCGTAGGCACGTGCATAGATGTCGGTCGCCTGCGCATCGGCTGCGCCCTGCACGCGCAGCGCATCGCGCTGGGCGTTGGAGACGATCTCGGTCTGCTGGCGCACCACTGCCGCGCGAATGCTCATGGCAGAGCTCGCACCTTCCGAGCGCAACTGATTCGCGATCTTGGCGAAGTACTGCTGCATCTTCTGATACACGCGGGCCGCGACTTCATCGGGCAGATCGATGCGCTGCACGCGCACGTCGATGAGCCGCACGCCCAGGGCGGCGACGTTGCGCTCCGCTCCCGCGAGCATCTGATCGGTGAGCGCCGTGCGTTCCGCCGTCACGATCTGCTGCAGCGTGCGCTGCGCGACCACACTCTTCAGGTTGTCCTTGACGATGTCCGAGATGCGCTCCCCGGCACTCGATTCGCTGGCGCCGGTCGACTCGAAGTACAGCTTCGGATCCTGCACCCGCCACTTGATGTAGAAATCCACGATCAATGCGCGATTGTCGTTCGTGAGGAACGTCTCCCCGGGATGCGACTGCGTGAGGATGCGTTTGTCGAAGCGCACGACCTGATCGAGCGGCCAGGGGTACTTGAAGTGCAGTCCCGGGGAGTAATCGGCGTTGAGGATGGCGCCGAATTCGGTGCGCAGCGCGAGCTCACCCTCCCCTACGCTGAACATGCAGCTCGAGATCACCGCCAGCAGCGCGATGACGAGTACCAGGGGCAGGAGCAGGCGCGGGTTCATCAGCGCTCGACGCGGCTGCGTCCCTCCACGGTCACGGTGTCGGTGTCGGTGCCCTGGCCGGCGCGGTTCGAGCCATCGGCGGGTGCCGCTTCGCTCTGCGCGGGCGGCGCGGCCGGCGCGGCTGCGGCATGACCGAGGAGCTTATCGAGCGGCAGATAAAGCACATTGCCGCCCGAGCCGCTCTTGGACTCCACCAGCACCTTGTTCGAGCGGGCGTAGATATTCTCCATGGTCTCGAGGTACAGCCGCTCGCGCGTGACCTCCGGAGCTCGATTGTAGGCCGCCGCCAGCTGCGAGAAGCGTGCCGCCTCGCCCTCGGCCACGGCAACGGCGCGCGCGCGATAGGCCTCGGCATCCTGCTGCGCTTTCGCCGCATAGCCCTGCGCCGAAGGGATCACGCCGCTCGCATAGGCCTGCGCCTCGTTGACCGCCTTCTCCTTGTCCGCGAGCGCCTTGTTCATATCCCGCTGCGAGGAGAGCACCTGATCGGGCACCTGAACGTCGTTCAGATTGATGGTCGTGACTTCGAGGCCGGTGTTGTACTCATCGAGTGTGCGCTGCACGAGCGCCTTGGCGCGCAACGTGAGCTGCTGGCGCGTGGGACCTAGTACGTCCTCGAGCGTGCTCTGCCCTGTGACCTCGCGGATTGCGCTCTCGGTGACCTGCTCGAGCGTCGCCTCCGGCTCATGCACCTGGAACAGGTACTTGACCGGATCGGCAGCACGGAACTGCACCGTCACGTCGAGCTCGACCAGGTTCACATCGGCCGTCAGCACGCGCGGTTTGTACTCTCTGCGGCTGACCGAGCTGACATTGACCTTGGTCACCGATTCGATCGGCCATGGGAAGTGCCAGCCCGCGCCCGGCGGATGCAGCTCGACCAGGCGGCCGAAGCGCTGGATCACTCCCTTCTCGGGCGCGCCGACCTGATAGAAGCCGCTCGCGAGCCAGACGCCGAAGGCGACGATGATGATGAGCTTGAGCAGCGGGCTGACGGCCTCGCCGTCCCCGCCCGAACGCCACAGCGACTCGAGCTTGCGCTGCCAGTTTTTTACTTTTTCGTCCAGATCGCTTTGCCCCTGCGTCGGGCGACGGCCCCACGGAGTCTTGCCACCGCCGGGTTGATTCCACGCCATTACGGGGCCGCGTTCGCGGGAGGAACGGATTGTAGGTACGCCTCCGCGGGCGTACAAGCCGCGTGCGCCTCGGGACTCGCCACGATCTGCACGCCGGACGCGCGCGCCAGCGCAAGCAGATCCACCTCCGGCAATTCCACCACGAGATCGATGGCGCCATCCTCGAGCACGTGCTCGGAGCGCACCGCACCGCGTGCGTACAAGCTCGAGCGCACTGCACCCGCACTCACCGCCAAGCGGACGCGCGCACGCTGTGCGACGCGCGAGACGCGCTCGGTGACCGCTTGCAGCAACAGGTCCAGGCCCTGCCCGCGCACCGCGGAAATCCACACCGACTGCACCCGCCCCTCTTCGTCGCGCTCGATGCGCGGCGGTGTCTGCAGCCGATCGATCTTGTTGTAGACCATGATCTGCGGTATCTCACCCGCGCCAATCTCCTCCAGCACCGCGTTCACCTGCGCGATCTGCTCATCGCGCCGCGGCGCGCTCGCATCCACCACCTGCAGCAGCAGCGTCGCCTCGCGTGCCTCGGTGAGCGTGGATTGAAATGCCGCCACGAGCTCGTGCGGCAGCGCACGGATGAAGCCCACCGTATCGGCGAGCACCACGGGCGTGCCACCCGGCAGCGTCAGGCGGCGCACTGTGGGATCGAGGGTTGCGAAGAGCTGATTGGCGACGTACGCATCGGCGCCCGTCAATGCGCGAAACAACGTCGACTTGCCGGCGTTGGTGTAGCCGACGAGGGAGATCGTCGGCACCGGAATCTCACTGCGCGTGCGCCGGCCAGTCTCGCGCTGCTGTTTGATCTTCGCGAGACGCTTGGTGAGCACGCGCACGCGCTGCGCGAGCAGGCGCCGGTCGGTTTCGAGCTGCGTCTCACCGGGACCGCGCAGGCCGATGCCGCCCTTCTGGCGCTCGAGGTGGGTCCAGCCGCGCACCAGGCGGCTCGCGATGTGCTTCAACTGCGCGAGCTCCACTTCGAGCTTGCCCTCGAAGCTGCGTGCGCGCTGGGCGAAAATATCGAGGATGAGGCCGTTGCGGTCCAGCACCCGACGCGCCGTGTGCTCTTCGAGATTGCGCTCCTGTGAAGGCGAGAGCGCATGGTCCACCAGGATCACATCGGCGGCGCTGGCCTCGGCGACGGCGCGCAGCTCATCGGCCTTGCCGCTGCCCACGAAGAAGCGCGGATCGGGGCGGGCGCGCCGGCCGGTGACGGTCGCCACGGGATCGGCGCCCGCGGCCCGTGCGAGCTGCCCGAACTCCTCGAGGTCTTCTGGATCGATCGGTGCGCCCAGACCCAATCGCACGAGCAATGCACGTTCGCCGCTACGCGGGCGCTCAAACATCATTATTCCGCGGCAGGCTCCGCAACGGTCGCAGAGGTTGCACCGGCCTCATCCGACTGCAACCGCACGTTGCGTGCGGGCACGACGGTCGAGATCGCGTGCTTGTACACCATCTGGCTCACACTGTTCTTCAGCAGCACGACAAACTGATCAAAGGAGTCGATCTGACCCTGCAGCTTGATCCCGTTGACCAGATAAATCGAAACCGGCACGCGCTCTTTGCGTAGCGCGTTCAGAAAGGGGTCCTGCAGCGATTGGCCTTTTGCCATGGGGTTCTCCTTGTTGTCGCGGCTTTTAATTGTTCGTAGGAGATCGTAGGCAGCCATCCCGTGGGCCACGATCCAGCAAGCTCCGTGCCCAAGCGAAAGGGCATGGTCGCAATGTTATCACGTGAGGGTCGGTTCAGCTAAGCCGAAGCCAGCACAGCTGTCGCGTCTTGGCGCCATATTTCAAAGGCTTGCGACGCTTCCGGGGCGATCCAGCGCAGCTCGCGATCGGCCTTCAGCCAGGTGAGCTGGCGCTTGGCGAGCTGCCGTGTGGCGGCCAGCGCCCGCTCGGTTGCCTCGGCAAGCGTACAGGCCCCATCGAGGTATGCCCAGAGCTGGCGGTAGCCCACCGCCCGCATCGCCGGGTGCTGCGCGGTGAGATCCCCGCGCGCGCGCAGCTTTTCGACTTCCGATACAAAGCCTTGCTCGAGCATACGTTTGAGCCGCTGCTCGAGGCGCTGGTGCAGGACGCTGCGGCTCGCGGGGGCTAAGGCCCAGCGCACGATGTGTTGCGCCCCGGGCACTGTCGCAGATTGAAGACTGGAGAGCGGCCGTCCGGTGAGGTAGCACACTTCGAGTGCGCGCTGGATGCGCTGCGGATCGTTGGGATGGATCCTGGATGCCGCCACGGGATCCAGCCTGGCGAGCTCCGCGTGCAGCGCCGGCCAGCCTTCGCGCGCGCCGCGCGCATCGATCTCGCGACGCAGCTCCGGAGAGCCCTGCGGCAGCTCGGCGATCCCGGCCCTCAGCGCGCGCAGGTACAGCATCGTGCCGCCGACGATCAGCGGGATGCGCCCGCGGGCGCGGATGTCCTGCGCAATGGCCGTGGCGTCGGCGACGAACCGGCCCGCCGAGTAGGCCTGCGTCGGCTCGAGAATGTCGATGAGGTGATGCGGGATGCGAGCGCGCAGCGCGCGCTCGGGTTTGGCGGTGCCTACGTCCATGCCGCGATAGACGAGCGCCGAATCCATGCTCACGATCTCAATCGGCAGCGTCTCGGCGAGCCGCACCGCCCAGTCGCTCTTGCCGGTTCCCGTGGGACCGGTCAGCACCAGGAGCGGCGGCACGCTAGCGGCCCCGCAGGAACAGCTGATCGAGCTCCGTCATCGTCAGGCGCATCCAGGTCGGGCGCCCGTGATTGCACTGGTTCGCACGTTCAGTCGCTTCCATCTGCCGCAGGAGCGCATCCATCTCCGGCAAGGTGAGGCGCCGGTTTGCATGAATGGCGCTGCGGCAGGCGAGCGTTGCCAGCATCCGGTCCGCCGCGGCATCCAGGTGATGCGTGCCATCACCGGTCTCACTCTCGTGCAGTACCGAGCGCACCAGGTCCGCGACTGCGCCGGGTTTGACCAGCACGGGTATGCGGCGCACGGCGAGCTTCGTGCTCCCGAGCGCGTCGATCTCAAAGCCGGCCTTCTCCCACTCGGCGCGATGGACGATGAGCTGATCGAGCTCATGGGCTTTGAGGTCGATGACCAGCGGCTCGAGCAGGTGCTGCGAGGGCACGCCGCCGTCGGCGAGCTGGCGTTTCATTTGTTCGTAGAGGACGCGCTCGTGCGCCGCGTGCATGTCGACGAGCACGAGACCGTCGCGGTTCTGCGCGAGGATATAGATTCCGTGCAGCTGAGCGATCGCGGTGCCGAGTGAGGCATCTGCGGCACGCCGGTCGGCACTGACCTGAGCCGGCGGTGCTGGCGGCGGCGGCGGACCTCCGACGACGGCCGGGTCGAGCGGCGCGACCTCGCGCACGCGCGGGAAATCATCCGGATCGCGCGGCAGCAGCGTCGGCAGCTCGAGCTCCGGCGGCAGGATCGCCGCAAGCACGGTCGGCGGGGGCGACGGGGCCACCGCAGTGTCGGGTCGGGTCGCGGCGAGCGTGCGCTCGATCGCGCGAAAGACAAAATCATGGATCTGGCGCGAGTCGCGGAAGCGCACCTCGAGCTTCTGCGGATGCGCGTTCACATCGACGAGCTCAGGATCGATCGTCAGGTGCAGCACGTACACCGGATGGCGGCCGTGGAAGAGCACGTCGCGATAGCCTAAGCGTGCCGCATTCATGAGCAGCCGGTCGCGCAGGCTGCGTCCGTTCACGAACCAGAACTGCTGATCCGGCTGACCGCGCGAGGCGGTCGGCAATCCGATCCAGCCGGTGAGCTCGACAGGACCTGAGCGCTGGCTCACGGGCACGGCGCGGGTCAGGAACTCCTCGCCCAGCACCGCGCTTAAGCGCTGATCGACTTGCGTGGCTTCGAAGGAGACCGGCGCCTCGAGCAGCACGCGCTCGCCGGATCGCAGACGAAAAGCCACATCCGGGCGCGACAGCGCGAGCCGCTCGACGAGGCGGGCAATGTGGCCCAGCTCGGTCGCCTCGGTGCGCACGAACTTGCGACGCGCCGGCACGTTGTAGAAGAGATCGCGCACTTCCACCGTAGTGCCGGCGAGCTGCGCGCTCGGCTTCGGGCCCGTCGCCTTGCCGCCCGCGACGCTGATCTCGGTGCCGTGCGCCGCGCCCTTGGTGCGCGAGGCGATCTTCAGACGCGACACCGAGGCGATCGAGGGCAGCGCTTCGCCGCGAAAGCCGAGCGTGCGCACGGCGTTGAGATCATCGAGCGAGGAAATCTTGCTGGTCGCATGGCGCGAGAGCGCCAGAGCGAGCTCTTTCGCCGCAATGCCCGCGCCGTCATCCCGCACCCGCACCAGGCCAATGCCGCCGCGCTCGACATCGATCTCGATGCGTGTGGCATGGGCATCGAGACTGTTCTCGACCAGCTCCTTCACGACGGAGGCCGGCCGTTCGATGACCTCGCCAGCGGCGATCTGATCGATCAGGGCTTCAGGGAGAACGCGGATCGGCATGCCGCCCGCGAGTATGCCGACGGCAGGATGCTAGCGGTAGAGCGTGGCCGGCGCCGGCTCGCTGGTGCCAGCCAGAACCGGCGGCGTCGGCGGCGTGCGCGAGCGGGCAAAGCGGGTGCCGGCCGGCGGGTTCTTCTCGAAGTACACGTGCAGCCCGGTGAAGATCGCCTCGGCGAGCTGCACCTGGTGGGACTCGGCTCGCAGGCGCCGTTCATCCGTCGGATTGGAGATATACGCGGTCTCGATGAGCATCGAGGGGATGTCAGGGGACTTCAGCACCACGAAGCGCGCCTCCTGCACGCGGCTCTTGCGCACCTCGCCGACACGATCGAGCTCGGAGAGCACCAGCTGCGCGGCATTCATGCTGGCGCTGATGTTCGCCGACTGCGACAGGTCGAGCAGCACCGAGGCGAGCGTACTGTCCTTGTCGGACAGCGACACACCGCCCATCAGGTCGGACGCGTTCTCGCGCTCGGCGAGCCAGCGCGCCGCCTCATCGGTCGCGCCGCGCTCGGAAAGTATGTAGACCGAGGAGCCCGAGACTTCGCGGTCGCGGATCGAGTCGGCGTGCACGGACACGAACAGATCGGCCTTGGCGGCGCGCGCGCGCTGGCTGCGCTCCCGCAGGGTCAGAAACTCATCGCGGTCGCGCGTCAGGATCGCGTGCATGCCGGGCTCGGCGTTGATGCGCCGCGCGAGCGCACGCGCAATCGCGAGTACCACCGTCTTCTCCTGGGTGCCGGTGTGACCGATGGCGCCGGGGTCCTGACCGCCGTGGCCCGCATCGACGGCGATCACGACATCGCGATCGGAGTCTGCCGGGGCATGGGCCGCGTGTACGGGCTGCGGTGCGGCCAGCGCCCGCACCGCCGAGTCGCCACCCAGGCGCACGACGAGCTGTCCGGGGCCGGCCCACTGCGCCGTCGCGGGCACCGGGCTTGCCACCTCGAGCACGACACGCAGGCCGCCCCCCGGGCGCGCACCCGCACGCACTGACTGGATGAGACCGCTCGCGCCCGGCAGATGGGTTCCCGGACGCAGTCGTACCCGATCGAGATCGAGCACCACGCGAGCCGGATCGGTGAGGCGAAAGAGCTTATAAGTCGCGGGAGAGGACAGCTCCAGAGTGACGGAAGCGGCCTCGGACGAGACGGACATGCCGACCGTGCGCACCTCGGCCATCGTGGCCGCGGGCAGCGCCCGGCTGGCCAACAGAAGCATCCCCCAGCAAAAAGTCCGCTTTATCATGGACTTCGTATCACTTCCTTGTGCGTAATCTACGTTCGGGCCGGCGACAATTCAACTGCGCGACAGCGCCTGCGTGAGCCATGCCTGTCCGAACGGGCTCACAGCGGTGACGTTGACCTCGTGAGCCTCGGGCCGGACGGTGAGCTGCGCCTGCAGATCAGCGGGGGCGAGAGCTGCGCCCGCGGCCCGTTCCGGCCATTCCACCAGCCAGATGTGATGCGGCTGCGCGAGCTCCCGCAAGCCCAGCATCTCGGTCTCATCGGGCGCCGCGAGGCGGTACAGATCAAGGTGCACGGCGGTGAGAGGAGTCGCCGCGCCGCTGAGCGCGTAGGTTTCGAGCAACGTGTAGGTGGGGCTGCGGACGGGTCCGCTCCAGCCGAGCGCGTGCAGGAAGCCGCGCGCGAGCGTGGTCTTGCCCGCCCCCAGATCCCCGCAGAGGTAGACGACGGCCGCCTGGCTCGCAAGCCCCGGGAGGGGCAGCGCCCGTGCCAGACGCGCGCCGAGTGCCTCGGTCGCCGCATCGGTGCGCGTGAGCTCGCGCAGTGCGGCCGCGCTCACCGGTTGACCGTGGCCTGCAGCTCCCGGGCCACATCGCTCGCAAGCAGGCCGCGCTCGCCGTTGCGCGCCGCGGAATCCCCGCTCATCGAATGCACGAGCACGCCCACGCGCGCGGCCTGCGCCGGATCGCGGCACTGCGCAAGGATCCCCGCGATGACGCCCGTGAGCACATCGCCCATGCCGGGGCTCGCCATGCCGGGATTGCCGCGCTCGCACAGGCCCGGAATACGGCCCCGCGTGCCGACGAGGGTGCCCGCACCCTTGAGCACGATCGTGCCGCCATAGCGCTCGGTGAGCTGGCTCAAGGCCCCGAGGCGGTCGCGCTGGATCGCCTGCGAGTTCGAGCCGAGCAGGCGTGCGGCCTCGCCCGGGTGAGGCGTCAGGATCCAGTCCGGCCGCTGCGGGGCGGCGCCGTGTTCGGCCGCGTGCTCGGCGATCAGATTGAGCGCATCGGCATCGACCACCAGCGGCTTCTCGATCGCGAGCACATCGGAGAGCAGCGCGCGCGCCCAGTCGCTGCGCCCGAGTCCCGGCCCGATCGTGATCACATCGGCACGCTCGATGGCTTCCGAGAGCTCGGCGGGCTCATTCACCGGCAGGCACATGAGTTCGGGCCGGCCGGCCACCACTGCCGCGACGTTGGGGGGTGCGACAGCCGTTGTGACAAGTCCCGCGCCCACTCTCAAACAGGCCTCGCCAGCCAGGCGCACGGCCCCCGGCATGCCGATGCCGCCGCCGATGATCAGCACGCGACCGAAATCGCCCTTGTTGGCGGCACGTGCGCGGCGCGGCAGCGCCGCCGCGATCTCCCCTTCCAGGATGCGCTCGAGCTGCGGGGCAAACTCGCTCCCCTCGGGCACCGGCACTTCGAGGTCATCGAAGAACACGGTGCCGGCGTGCTCCGGACCGTCGCCGACAAAAAGGCCGGTCTTGAGCGCCACGAAGGTCACGGTGCAGTCGGCCCGCACCGTCTCCCCAAGCGCGACGCCAGCGTCGGCATCGAGGCCCGACGGCACGTCGAGCGCAAAGATCGGCCGCCCGGCATTGTTCATCATGCGAATGACGTGCGCCGCCTCGGGACGCACCGCGCTCACCAGGCCCGTGCCCAGCAGCGCATCGACGATCACTTCGCCTGCGGTGAGCTGCTCCGGATCAAAGCGTGAGACCGCCCCGCCGCTGGCGCGAAAATCCTCCAGCGCCTGGCGGGCATCCCCGCGCAGCGCGGCCGGATCGGAGCCGGCGAGCACGGTGACCGTGAGTCCGGCAGCCTGCGCGAAGCGCGCCATCACATAGCCGTCGCCGCCGTTGTTGCCGCCGCCGCAGACGATGACGACGCTGTGGCAGGTCGGCCAGCGCGTCCGCAAATAACGCAACGCCGCCTCGCCGGCGCGCTTCATGAGCGTGTAGCCAGCCACGCCGAGGCGCCCGATCGCGTACGCATCGAGTGCGCGGACCTGGGCCGCGCTGTACAGGGCGACGGGCAATGCCATGGGCTGATTATACTGACAGGCTATGTCGGCCCCGCTCGACCTTTCCGCCGTGAAGCGCGATCTGGCAGACCGGGCGCGGCAGCTGGGATTTGATGCGCTCGCGGTGGCGGCGGTGAATCTGGATGAGGATGCGGCGCACCTGGAGCGCTGGCTCGCCGCCGGCTTTCACGGTGAGATGGGCTATATGCAGCGGCACAGCGGCCTGCGGGCGAGTCCGGCGGAGCTGGCCCCGGGCTGTGTGTGCGCGATCTGCGTGCGCATGAACTACTGGCCGCAGGACTCTGCAGACGCCGAAGCCGTATTGGCCGATGCGCAGGCGGGGTATGTGTCGCGCTATGCCCTGGGGCGCGATTACCACAAGGTGATGCGCCATGCCCTGGCCCGGCTCGCGCAGCAGCTGCGCGACCAGATCGGCCCGTTCGGCTATCGCGTCTGCGTCGACAGCGCACCGGTGCTGGAGAAGGCGCTCGCGCGCGATGCGGGTCTGGGCTGGATCGGCAAGCACACGAACCTGCTCGCGCGCGATGCCGGCTCGTGGTTCTTCCTGGGCGAGATCCTCACCGACCTGCCACTGCCCGCCGATGCGCCGGTGAGCGCGCATTGTGGCACCTGCACCGCCTGCATCGAGATCTGCCCTACCCGCGCGATCGTCGCGCCCTACCAGCTCGATGCGCGCCGCTGCATCTCCTATCTCACCATCGAGAACAAGGGATCGATTCCGGAGGAGTTTCGCGCCGCCCTCGGCAACCGCATCTACGGCTGCGACGACTGCCAGATGGTGTGCCCGTGGAACAAGTACTCGCGCGCCGCAAGTCATCCTGATTTCAAAGTGCGCCACGGCCTGGATGCCCCGCGCTTGACGCAGCTCTTCGCCTGGAGCGCCGTCGAATTCGAGGAGCGCATGCGCGGCTCGGCGATCTATCGCATCGGCTTTGAGCGCTGGTCGCGCAATCTCGCGGTCGCGCTCGGCAATGCGCCCACTTCGAAAGAAGTGCTGGCGGCACTTCAAGCGCGGCGCGAGGACCCCTCGCCCCTGGTGCGCGAGCATGTCGCCTGGGCGCTCGCGCGCCACCAGGGTGGAACGCAAACGCTCAGCGGCTGAACTGGACGTTGTCGATGAGGCGTGCGCGCCCCAGGCGCGCCGCCGTCAGCACGACGAACTCGCGCGTCTCGCGCAGCGGTGCGGTGAGATCGCGGGCGCGGACAGAGAAATAGTCGGGACGAAAGCCCGCCAGCTCCAGCGCCTCGGTCCCAGCCCGCTCCACCGCGGCAAGATTCGCATCGCCGCCGCTCACCCGCGCGGCCGCGCGCGTGAGCTCCTGGAAGATGCGGGGCGCGAGCCGGCGCTCCTCGGGCGTGAGGTACTGATTGCGCGAGCTCATGGCAAGCCCGTCCGGCTCGCGCACCGTCGGCGCACCGATGATCGAGACCGGCAGATTCAGATCGCTCACCATGCGCCGGATGATCGTCAGCTGCTGGTAGTCCTTCTCGCCGAAGATCGCGACATCCGGCTCCACGATGTGAAACAGCGAGGCGACGATGGTGGCCACCCCTTCAAAATGTCCGGGTCGAAAGCGCCCGCACAGAATGGTCGAGAGCTTCGGCACCTCGATGCGCGTCGCATCCTCGGCCCCGTTCGGGTAGATCTCGGCGACATCCGGCATGAACATGAGGCTGCAGCCGGCGGCCTCCAGCATCCGCTCATCGTCGTGCGGCGTGCGCGGATAGTGCGCGAAATCCTCGTTCGGCCCGAACTGCATCGGGTTCACGAAAATGCTCGCAACAAAGCGATCGCCGTTACGCCGCGCCGCCTCGATGAGGCTCACATGCCCGGCGTGCAGATTCCCCATGGTGGGAACGAAGGCGACGCGATGCCCGGCGCGGTGCCACTCGCGCACGCGCTGTCGCACGGCCGCAATCGTCGTCACGGTTTCCATGCGGTGTCTAGAAGCAGTGCTCGGGCGCCGGATAGGAGCGATCCTTTACGGCTTTGACGTAGCGCTTCACGGCTTCGAGGTTATTGCCCGCACCTTCCATGAAGTTGCGCACGAAGCGCGGCTTGCGCCCGCTCGTGATGTCGAGAATGTCGTAGAGCACCAGGATCTGCCCATCCGTGTCGGGCCCTGCGCCGATGCCGATGACCGGCACGTGCAGCGCCTCGGTGATCGTGGCGCCGAGGGATGCAGGGATACATTCGAGCAGGATCAGATCGGCACCGGCGGATTCGAGCTCGCGCGCGGCGGCGAGCATCACCTGGCCGGCGCTATGCTCGCGGCCCTGCACGCGAAAACCGCCCGTCTTGTGTACCGATTGGGGCTTCAGGCCCAGGTGCGCACACACCGCGATGTCATGGCGCGCGAGCGCCTCGACGATGGCCAGCTGATCCGGGCCGCTCTCCAGCTTCACCATCTTGGCGCCGCCTTCCTGCATCAGGCGCACCGAGTTGATCAGCGCCTGCTCGGCGGACGGATAACTCATGAACGGCAGGTCTGCGATCAGGAACGGCCGGTGCAAGCCGCGCGCGACCGCGCGGCTGTGATACACCATGTCGTTCATGGTGACGGGCACGGTCGTGTCATAGCCCTGCACGACCATGCCCACCGAGTCCCCGGCCAGCACCACATCGGTCTCGGCCTGATCCAGCAGCACCGCGAAACTCGCGTCGTAGCAGGTGAGCGCGGCGATTTTCTCGCCGTTCGCCTTCATGCTCTGGAGCGTCGCCAGTGTGACCGGCGGCCGGTCCGAATCCCGCAGCTGCAGATGGGTGTACATAGCTATCTCTAAAGAGTGCGACTGCGCGGTGGGTTGTAGTAGAGGCGCCCGCGCTTCATGCGTCCGATGGCGGCGTAGAGCTCATCGTAATCCGCCTGGTTGGAGATCGGATCGATGGCGGCGGCGTTCACGATGAGCAGCGGTGCCGCGTCATATTCGTGGAAGAAGCGCGCGTAGGCTTCATTGAGCCGCTCCAGGTAGCTGCGCTCGATGCGCTGCTCGTACTCGATGCCCCTGCGGGCGATGCGCTCGAGCAGCACGTCCACCGGCGCCTGCAGATACACGACCAGATCCGGCTTCGGCGCGATGATATCGAGCTTCGCGTGGACCTGCTCGTACAGGCCATATTCGGCCTCATCGAGCGTTACTCGGGCGAACAGCCGGTCCTTCTCCAGGAGGTAATCGGCCACGCGTACCGGAGCGAACATGTCCTGCTGATGCAGACTCGCGAGCTGCTGCGCGCGCTGAAAGAGGAAGTAGAGCTGGGTGGGAAAGGCGGCCGTGCGCGGCTGGCGATAGAAGCGCTCCAGAAAGGGGTTCTCGCTCGCGTGCTCCAGCACCAGATCGGCCGAGAGCGTCGCCGCCAGCCGGCGCGCGAGGCTCGTCTTGCCGACGCCGATAGGGCCTTCGACCACGATGTAGCGGAATGCGGACGCGGGCGTCGTCATGCTCTCGTCTCAAGGCTCCAGCGGGCGGATCCCGGCTGCATCGACGCGCGATCCGAGCTCGGCGACGCGGCCGAGGCCGGGGATCTCGAGCTCCGGGGCGATATCCGAAAGAGGATACAGAACGAAATTGCGCGCCACTATACCGGGGTGCGGCAGCGTCAGATCCGCTGTCGCAAGCTGCACACGCCCCTGCACGAGAAGGTCGAGATCGAGCACACGCGGGCCCCAGCGCTCGCGCTCCGGCGGACGACCGAAGGAGCTCTCAATGGCGCGCAGCGCTGCAAGCAGGACCTGCGGTTCGAGCTGCGTCAAAAGCCCGGCCACGGCGTTGACGTAGTCCGGCTGCGCGACCGGACCCAGCGGACTCGAGGCGTAGAGTCGCGATCGCGCAATGAGGCGCGTGCGCTCGAGGCTCTCCAGGGCACCGAAGGCGCGCAACACCTGCGCACGCGGATCATTCAGATTGCTGCCGATGCCGATGTAAGCCGGCTGCCAGAGCTGCATGGCGCTGGCAACTACGAGGCGCGCGATCGCCGCCGGCGGCGGCGCGGACCGCGGCGGGCACCCTCGCGACGCGGGCCGCTGCCCGCCAGGGCATCGGCCATGGTCTCGCGCTCGGGCACCGAGACCTGCTGCACGCGCGTCCACCAGTCCGCCATCTCCCTGGGCGCAAGTCCATGCTCGGCCCGCAGCAACAGCAGATCGTAGGCGGCACGAAAGCGCGGATGCTCGAGCAGACGCAGTGCACGCCGGCCGCGGGGATGCTCCAAGCGGGGCTGCAGGCCGAACATCTCGCGCACGCCGAGCGAAAAGCGCCGCGGAATCGCGATATGAGTCTGAGTCTCACGCAATGCCTTGTCGCAGGCATCGAGGATCGTGGCCGCTTCGTGCCAGCGCTCCGGCGGTGTGGCCTCGATCGCCTTGGCGATCGGTGCATATAAGAGGAGTGCGAACAGGAACGTGGGGCTCACCGGCTTGCCCTCGAGAGCGCGCGCGTCGGTGTTCTTGAGTCCCTTCACCAGCAGCTGCTCGACGAGACTGCCAGGGTGAGATTTGAAATAGGCATCCGCCGGCGGCAGCAGCATCTCGAGCAGCCCGCGCCGGCGCAGCACCTCGAGGCTGCGCGCCCCATGGCCGGTCAGGAACAACTTCAGCGTCTCATCGAACAGCCGCGCGGCGGGCACACCGGCCAGGAGATCCTTCAGCGCTTCGACGGGTGCGGCAGTCGCGGGGTCGAGCTGAAATCCAAGTTTTGCCTCGAAGCGCGCAGCGCGCAGCATGCGCACCGGATCCTCGCGATAGCGGGTCTCGGGATCGCCGATGAGCTTCAATGTGCGGGCCGCAATATCCTCCGCGCCGCCCACGTAGTCCCACAGGCTGAAGTCGGCGATGTTGTAGTAGAGCGCATTCGCCGTGAAATCGCGCCGCCACACATCGGCGTCGATCGAGCCGTAGACGTTATCGCGCAGGATGCGCCCGGTCTCATCGAAAGCGCGCTCATCGTCATCGGGGGGCGGCTCAATCGGATCATCGATCTCAGGTGCCTCGCCCTCCTCCGGGTCCGCATCGGGGATCGGCTCCTCGCCCTGCGCGGGCGCGCTCGCCGCGCGAAAGGTCGCGACCTCGATCGTCTCGCGGCCAAAGAATACGTGTGCGAGGCGGAAGCGCCGCCCGACGAGGCGACAGTTGCGAAACAGCTTGCGGACCTGCTCCGGCAGCGCATCGGTTGCCACATCGAAGTCCTTGGGCTCCATCCCCAGGAGCAAGTCGCGCACGCAGCCGCCGACGAGGAACGCCTGGAATCCGCCCTCGCGCAACCGGTACAACACGCGAAGCGCGTTGGGCGAGATGCTGGAGCGGGATACCGTGTGCTCGGACCGCGGGATGATCCGGGGGGTGTGGAGGGACGCCGGCGGGGGCGCGGCAGGTGAGTTCAATTCGATGGCTTTCGGCTTGAGCACTGGACCAAGCCACATATAATACCGCGCTCTGCCGGGCCGGCCCCCATCGACGCTCCCTTCGTCTAGAGGCCTAGGACATAGCCCTCTCAAGGCTGTAACACGGGTTCGAATCCCGTAGGGAGCGCCATAAAATCAATGACTTGCGAATCACAAGTCGTCGCCGCCCTACACTGCGTCCGACAAGGCAGCCTGCACAGGTGCCGTCGAGCTGTACGCCTTGCACACAAGCCGAGCCGATCCTGGCTCGCCAGTCGATGCGCCTGGAGCTCGGTCATGCTCAATCTGCGCTTCCCGCGCTCGTCGAGGGCTCGCCGAGCCACCTGCGCAGAGCTTCCCTAGGTGCCCCTCGAAGAATTGCGGCGCAGCCATACACCGAGATCCTTCTCGCTCAGCGAGCCGTCTGCGACGGCAACCATCGTGACCACTTCGTCCTCTTCGCCCGGCTCTAGCGCGTACCCGTTTAAGAACAGGAACGCTCGAGTTGCAAGCAGTGCCGTGCGCTTATTCCCGTCGATGAACGGGTGATTCTTGGTAATACCGACGCACAGCGTTGCCGCAAGCTCAATGAGATTGGTCTTTGATTCGTATGCGAGTCGATTGCGTGGCCGGTCGAGTGCGCTCTCCAGCAGGCCGATGTCGCGAATCCCGGCTAGTCCACCGAACTCATAGATCGCTTCGTCGTGGATCGCCGTAGCGATCGCACTCGTCAGCCACTTCGGCGTCTTCACCTCTTCGCTAGATCGTTGAGCGCGTTGCGATGACGGCGCATGTAGTCGCGCGTGGACTCAATAGCCTTCGCGAAGTCAGGATCGTAGGGAGTGAGACGGATACCGTCGGGCGTCCTCACGGCAAACAACTCATCGCCCTCGGCCACCCCTAGCGACTCGACGACGTCCTTGGTGAGGATGACACCGAGGGAATTCCCAACCTTCCGAACCTTGACGGGTGCGGCCATACGATGCGCTTACTGCGGTGATTGTTATAACGAATGTTATATCACCTTTTGCCGAACGTCGAGTGACCGCTCTCTCAAGGCTGTAACACGGGCTCGAATCCCGTAGGGAGCGCCATAAAATCAATGGTTTACGAGAAAGCGCCTCGCGCCGTAGAAGGAAGGGCAGGAAGCCTCGCCAAGATTTGTGGGTGTTTCGCGCGAGCTGACCGCACACGCGCGTAGGCGTTCTTCACGCGTTGGGGGCCGCGAGTTCAAAGGCGGCAGGACCAAAGCGACCGGTCCACGCACGACAACTGCCACTAACGACCTGCTGAGGCGAACTGAGTCCGTGCGCGTTCGATGAACACAATCATCGTCGCCACTCCACCCTTGCGCGCGAATTTGCTGTCCGGGTAGGTCGCGGTATGAGTGAGGACCTCCGCACCGCGCCAGGCGAATGCCTCGAAAACGACCGCGCTATGCTCGAGTGGCGCGTTGCGGGCAACTGCGGCGAAGCCGTGTCTGGCTGCGAGGATTGCCAGCCTTCTGTTGATTTCGTCGACGTCGGACTGACGCATACGCTGGACCTGCCCTTGCAGTCACATGAGGGAGGATGTGCCAACGGCCGTTCATGTGGATTAACGGCACCCACGCAAATCGCCGGGCCTGGATTGCAACCGCACGGCGCTTGCGCGCAGACCGGTTGACGTCGCGGCAAAGCGCAAACAGGGATCGTCGCTCCTCCATGATGCATTGCCAGTCGGTTTGATCAGTTCCAGAAGAGACGAACCGCAGACGCCGCAATCATGATAGCCACACCCGCCAGCGTCAGCACCTGCTCGAGCCAGTTCCATTCGGGCGACTCGTACGCCTCGGCGAGCGCGACTCGCATCCGGCGAATGCGGCTGGAGGTGTCGAGCTGCGCCTTGTCCCTCTGAGTCTTCGCTTTGCGCAGATTCTTATTGAGCCGCAGCGCCGGCCAGACCAGCACGAGACCCGATGCGAGCCCGAAGTACTCCGCAACGCGCTCCGCTGCAGTCACTTGACGAAGTCAGGGCCTTGGCCCGCGAACTGGTCAATCGAGGCGTGCAGACTCTCCTGCCCAGTGCGAAAGTGGATCGCTCCGGTTGGGAGAATGTCGATCGTAAAAGGCATCCCCAGCCCCCGACACAGGCGTGTCAGTGTCGGAATCGTCGGCAGGTGTGCCGCGCGCCCGCGCAGCAGCGCATTCAGATCCGGCTGATGCATATGAGCTGCTTTCGCCAGCGCCGTCTGCGTCAGGTTCTGCTCCTTCAGGGCGCGCGCCAGCTCAGTGCCCAGCTCCGAGATCATGCGCTGAGTCTCGTACTCCGTGGCGCCCGCCTGATCGGAAAGCAGCTGCTTGCGAAGCCTGTCGACGCGCTTTGGATTCTTGCCTCTCATCCTGACTGCAGCCGTTCAAGATCGAACACCAGGTCCAGCTCGGCCCAGAGATTGGTCTGGGCGAGCGCCACGTCCTCATCATTCACAAATCCATCGTCGCGCGGCGGATCGGTGAATCGGGCACTCAGCCACACGACGAAAATCTCCCGTCGCGTGTGCACCACTGCAATACCTCTGCGCAGCCATCCAATCTGAAACAGGCATACGCCAATGCTCACGCTGTTGACTGCGAAACTGCCCCCTTCGGGGCCATCCGGCCAAGGGTCTGCGCTCGATGCCGCACGGGCGAGCCAGGTCAGTGGTTCCGGGCGAAAAACCTCGAAGGGAGCGGCGCCTCCGGACTTACGCAGATACGCCACCAGCTCATCCAGCACACCGAACGTTCGCGCAATCGAAGACCGCGCCGGTGAACCGGGCAATTTCAGCAGTCGTTCGAGCTCCACCTCGCATGTCGAGCGCTGCCACAGATTGACTTCAAAGGGCACTATCTACCGTCTATAGGATTAAATCTATATGTCGGTAGAGGGCACGCCTGAGTCTAATATATCCTATTATTCAATAGCTTACGGGCTGACACGAGATCCAGGGGAGACATGTCAGCAGCGCGATGATGCGCAATAGCTCCTCAGACACAGTGCTTCAGGCAGGGTCCTTCGCGGGTGACGGGGCGTATCTTGCGGCTGTCATCGAGGAGCGGCGCGCCTGCGATGTGGCGCGGAATGCGCCGCGAGCTGTCGCCGAGCTTCGCTGGCGTGAGCTGCTCGATGCGCCGCAGTACTGCATCAGGCTCGCGTCGGAATTCGGGATCCTTTTGGAAGAGATCGGCGGCACGCGCAATGTCGCCTTCGGTGAATCCTCGCTTAGGAGGCGCGGCAGGTTTGGGCCACCGCGGCCCGAAGAAGTACACCGCGAAGTACATGAGGCTCGCACGCCAGAACTCCACGCCCCGAGCCATCATTCCATCGTAGAACATGCGGTGCACTTCTTGCCAAGGGCGCTCCTGTACGCAGCACTCGTAGTCATGATTCACGGCTGCGTCGCGGTACTTGCCCTCGAACGGCCCACCGATGATCGACCAGAAGATCGTCGGAATGCTTGCACCATCAGTATAGGTATCGACGGGCGCCGTCCACGTGAGTTGACCTCGAGTCTGGTGGAAGACCAACGGCGCAAGCAAAGACATATGACGCCCGTCGGTGAACCAGCAGGTATGAACGCAATCCTCGAACCAGCCGTAATCGCGAGGATTTGCCGCGACCGCGTCCAGCATCCGCCGGTGCCCTGCGGCCTTGACCGCCGCGCGCGGTAAAGTACGGCGGCGTTTGGGGGACTTGGCCATGCTTCTACCTCCGGATGCGCTCGCATGAGACCGGCGGGCCATACCCCGCCTGCTGCATCTAGTTCCCTGCGGCTGCCAGGGCTCTTATCTCAATCACGGCGAGTCCGCGCAGCCGAACATTAGAAAATCCCTGCACTCTGAGCATGATAGACGTCGCGGTCACTCGCCACGGTCGGCGAGAAGATGACAGTGCGATTACCGCTGGTCCCGCCCATCTATTGGCCGGGTAACGACTATCTCAGCACCTGCCTCGAGGTAGATTGATCGCGCGAAGGGATCGGTCAATACGTTGGGGCAATAGCTTCGGTTAGTCGCTGTAGAGATAATTGCGAAGGCAGGTCGAGTGTATTCAAGAAGCGGGCCTGGGAGGGCTTCACGATGAACGGAAGAAACATGGTGACCGTCGCCACCGCGGTGGTGCTGGCCGCGGTTGTGAGCGGCGTGGCCATTTCCGCGCAGGACAAGTACACACTGAAGCGACCGGATGGGCTCGCGTTCTCCGACTTCAAGGGGTACGAGGACTGGCAGCTGATCTCCAGCGCGCAGACCAGCGACCGTTTGAAGGTGATCCTGGGCAACCCCACGATAATTGCGGCTTACAAGTCCGGCATTCCGGGTAACGGCAAGCCGTTCCCAGAGGGCTCCAAGATCGCAAAGCTGCAGTGGAAACCCAAGAAGAGCACGGAAGCTCCATTTTCCGTGAATGTGCCGGACACGTTGGCAGACCTGTTCTTCATGGAAAAAGACAGCAAGAGATTTCCGGCGACCGGTGGATGGGGATACGCCCAGTTTGACTATGACCCGGCGTCGGCGACGTTCACGCCGGATAAGGCGGGCACCCCGACGTGCGGCCAGCAGTGCCATGTGGCCGTGAAGGCAAAGGACTACGTCTTTCACCCCTATCAAATGCGGTGACAACTACCCTTGATTCGTGCGAGACACCGCATCCCGGCAGCGGCATCAATCAATAACCTATATGACCTTCGGTGCGGCCCGCACCGCCTCGAATAAGGACAACTGCGCATGGTGCCGCCGGGCGTACCGCGGAGAATGGCTGCAAGATTCCGGGGAGTGCTCGTGCCATGGAGAAGATCTGGCTTAAGTCCTACCCGCAGGGTGCTCCCGCTGAGATCGACGCCGACAAGTATTCATCGCTCGTCAGCGTATTCGAGGAGAGCTGCAAGCTCTACGCTGACCGGCCTGCCTTTGAGAATCTCGGCGTCACGTTGAGCTATCGCGAGCTCGACAGGCTCTCGCGGGACTTCGGCGCGTACCTGCTCTCGCTGGGTCTCTCCCCAGGCGATCGGGTGGCGTTGATGATGCCCAATATTCTGCAGTACCCCGTCGCCATGTTCGGGGCACTGCGCAGCGGATTGACCGTCGTCAATACGAATCCGCTCTACACGGCGCGCGAATTGCGCCATCAGCTGGTCGATTCCGGGGCGAGCTGTATCGTGATTCTGGAGAACTTTGCGCACGTGCTGGCCGCCGTGCTGCCCGATACGAGTGTGAAGCACATCGTGATCACGGCAGTCGGGGATCTGGCGCACTTTCCCAAGCGCACCGTGGTGAACTTCGTCCTGCGGCACGTGCGCCACGCAGTGCCAGGCTACCAGCTGCCCCATGCCATCCCGTTCCGCGCGGCGCTCGCGCTCGGCGCAACGCGGGAATTCCAATCCCCGCCGGTTGCCCCCGGGGACATCGCATTTCTGCAGTACACAGGCGGCACCACGGGCGTGGCCAAGGGGGCCATGCTCACGCACCGCAATATGGTCGCGAACCTGCTGCAGATCGGTGGTTTCTGGCAGCACCTGCTCTCACCCGGCCGCGAAGTAATGATCACGCCCCTGCCCCTGTATCACGTCTTCTGTCTCACCTGTAACTGCCTGCTGCTGATGCACGTCGGCGGACTAAACGTGCTCATCACGAACCCGCGCGATCTGCGCGCGTTCGTGCGCGACCTTCGCTCGCATCGCTTCAGCATGATCAGCGGCGTCAATACCCTCTACAACGCGCTATTGAATCATCCGGACTTCGCGCAGGTGGATTTCTCGGCGCTCAAGCTCGGCGCCGCGGGCGGCATGGCGCTGCACCCGAGCGTCGCCGAGCGCTGGCTCCGCGTCACGGGGCGGCCGTTGATCGAGGGATACGGGCTGACGGAAGCCTCTCCGGTGGTCGCGTGCAATCGCGACGATCAACCGGCGCTCGGGACTGTGGGACTGCCGCTGCCTTCAACCGAGATCAGTATCCGCGAGGATGACGTCGAAGTGCCCCTCGGGCAGTCCGGTGAGCTATGCGTGCGCGGACCGCAGGTGATGGCCGGCTACTGGAAGCACCCGCAGGAGACGGCCAATGTGATGACGCCCGATGGCTGGCTGCGCACCGGTGATGTGGCCGCGGTGGATGCGACCGGTCTCGTGCGCATCCTCGATCGCAAGAAGGACATGATCATCGTCTCGGGCTTCAAAGTATTTCCCAATGAGATCGAGAGCGTCGTCGGTGAGCACCCCGACGTGCTCGAATGCGGCTCCATCGGCGTGCCGGATGAGCACTCGGGTCAGGCGGTGAAGATCTTCGTCGTGACGCGCGAGCATACGTCGATCACGATCGAGGCCTTGCGCGAGCACTGCCGTCAGCGACTGACGGCGTACAAGGTCCCCAAGCACGTCGAATTCCGCAGCTCGCTGCCGAAGACCAATGTCGGCAAGATCTTGAGGCGTGAACTGGCGAACAGCGACGCGGCGAATGCGGCCTGAGCGCGCGCCTTAACGTCGCAGGAGCAGCGCGAGGGTACGCTTGAGGCGCTGGGCATACGGCGGTCGCAATCCGACCAGTCCCGCGAGATCGAAGCGCGCCGGACGAAACACGGCGCGCTCGTGACTGAAGCGGCGGAAGCCATGCTCGCCGTGGTAGGCGCCCATGCCGCTCGCCCCGACGCCGCCGAAGGGCAACTCCTCGGCCAGGAAGTGCATCGCGATGTCATTCACCGTCACCCCGCCGGATGAGGTGCGCGCAAGCACTTCTGCCTCTTCCGTCCGGTCGGTACCGAAGTAATACAAAGCGAGCGGCCGCTCGCCTCGATTGATCTCTCGGATCACCTCATCGATCCGATCGTAGGGCGCGATGACCAGCAAAGGACCGAAGATCTCCTCCTGTCTCACCCGCATATCCGCGCTCGTTCCGAGGATAAGCGCGGGCGCCACGAGTCGCAGCTGCGGCGATCGCGGCGCATCGACGCCGAGCGGGACAATCGCCGCACCCTTGGCCGTCGCATCCGCCAGCAGCTCGGCGATGCGCGCGACGTGGCGCTCGTCGATGAGGCTCGTGTAGTCATCGTTGGCCGGAAGCTTCGGGTAGGCGCGCTGCGCCCACAGCCGGGCGAGTGCTGTGAACTCACCGACCGCCTCGCGGGGGATGAAGACGTAGTCCGGCGCGAGACACATTTGCCCGGCGTTGGCGAGCTTGGACATCAGGATGCGGTCGACAGCGTGCTTGAGATTCGCAGAGCGGCTCACGATCACCGGACACTTGCCCCCAAGCTCGAGCGTGACCGGCACCAGATGCTCGGCCGCCGCTTGCATGACCCGGCGCCCGATCGCCGTGGACCCGGTGAACAGCAGATGGTCGAACGGCAGAGCGACAAATGCCTGTGCCACATCCGGACCGCCGCTGACCACCGCAAGCTCGCTCGGATCGAAGCTCTTCGAGACCAGCTCCTGCAACAGCGCGGACACAGAGGGGGTGAACTCCGAGGGTTTGAGCAAACAGCGATTCCCGGCCGCGAAGATTCCGGCCAGAGGACCGAACGTCAACCCAATCGGGAAATTCCACGGACTTACGACGCCGACGACGCCGAGCGGCTGCGGTCGGATCGTGCCGCGCGCTCCGGGCACCCCCATCGGCAGCCCGAGCCGCACGCGTCGCGGGCGCATCCAGCGGCGCACGTGTTTGCGCGCAAACTTCAAGGCGTGTACCGCCGGAAAGAGATCCATGAAGCCGGACAGCCCGTGAGGTCTCTGGCCGAAGTCCGCCGCGAGCGCCGCGCAAAGAGGCTGCTGATGACTCACGATGAGATCGATCGCCCGGTTCAGCCGGTCGATGCGCAGCTCCGCCGCGACGTTCGGCTCGGCGAGATGCGCCGCGCGCTGTGCCTCGAGAAGCGAGCGCAGCTCAGAGGGGCTCACGGAGCTGCTGCCGGCTACCATTCCACGGCGTGCATCAGTGCGTTGAAGGCTGCCGATTCGGCACTCGGCTTCGCGCACGAGAGCGCCGGACCCCCGGCCGCCTCGGAGTCGGGGAACATACGGAAATTCTCGGCATTGATGGCTGTCTTCAGCTGCGGCGCGAATGCCTCGACCAGCTGGGCGAGAGATCCCAGCGGCGTCAGCAGCCGCTGCGGGCGCTGCACGATCGCCTTGCAGACGATCTCCGCCGCCTGTTCGGGCTGGATGAGGGAGCGCTTATCGTAGATCTTTGTCGGCGCCACCATCGGCGTGCGCACCAGAGGCATGTTGACTACGGTGAATGCGACGCCGCGGTCCCGATACTCGCCGGCGGCGCTGCGCATAAAGGCCTCCAATGCCGCTTTCGAGGCGTTGTAGGCTGCGAAGCGCGCGGCATTTGCGAGCACTCCGATGGAGGAGATGCCGATGACGTGGCCCGAGCCGCGCGCCGCCATGCCCGGAAGCAACGCCAGCGTGACCCGCACCGCGGCGAAGTAATTGAGCCGCATCAGGCGCTCGTAGTCGTGGAAACGCTGGTAAGTGCTCTCCACCGCGCGGCGGATGGAGCGGCCCGCATTGTTGATGAGGATATCGATACAGGGATGCTCGGCCTGCAATTGCGCGAGAAAACGCTCGCAATCCTCCGCTGCGCTCAAGTCGCACTCAAAGGTGCACACGCTGCCGCCGTGTTGCTCGATCTGCGCACGCACATCGGCGAGCTTGACGGGATCGCGCGCGACGATCAGCACCCTGGCCCCCGCGGCAGCCAGCATGATGGCGGTGGCGCGGCCGATACCCGAGGAGCCGCCCGTGATCAGGACGGTCTTGTTCCGGACCGCCGCTTCGAGAGCCCGTCCGCCTGAGAGTCCAGGGTCGAGCTGGCGCTCCCAATAGTCCCACAGGCGCCAGGCGTAGTCCTCGAGCCTCGGAACCCGGATCCCCGCGGGTTCGAGCAGCGCCCGCGCCTCGCGCGAATCGAAACTCGTCGGATAGTCGAGCAGCCCGAAGAGCGCAGCGGGGATGTTCAAATCGCGCAGCAGGCGCTGCACGATTCTGCGCACCGGCGTGAGTGCGGCAGAAACGCCGCTGGCCTTGGGCAGCATGCTTGCGATCAAAGAGGAGTCCACGCGCAGCGCCATGACCGGCGCGTGCGCCGCCTGCGCAAACAAGTTCAGCACTTGCCCCACGCGCCGGTCCTCGGGATCCGTGAGATGGAAACAGCGCCCGTCGAGTCCTTCCGCGTGCGCCAGATAGTTCAGCGCGCGGACCACATAATCAACGGGCACGAGATTGATGTGTCCGCCCTCGAATCCCAGCAACGGCATCCAGCGCGGCACACTGTCGCGCAGCTTCTGCAGGAGCTTGAAAAGGTAGTACGGCCCGTCGATCTTATCGATCACGCCGGTCTCGGAGTGCCCCACGACCATGCCCGGCCGGTACACCCGCCAGGCAATGCGGCTGCTCTGGCGCACCAGCCCCTCCGAGTCGTGCTTGGTTCTGAAATAGGGATGATCGAGCCCGCAGGCCTCCCCGAACATCTGCTCCGTAAACACCCCGGGATAGCGGCCGGCGGATGCAATCGAACTCACCAGATGAAAGCACCCCGCCTGCAGCTCTTCAGCCAGAGCCAGGGCGTTGCGGGTTCCGGCGACGTTCGCCTGCTCGAGCTCCGGCGCTTCGGCCGCGAGGTCGTACAACGCACCCAGATGAAAGAAGTGGCGGATCTGCCCGCGCAGCTGTGTGAGGGTGCTCTCGCCGATGCCGAGCAGCCGCTGACCCAGGTCGCCCTCGACCGCAACGATCCGCTGACCGGCCGCACCGAGATCTCGCGCGATCTCCGCCAGGCGCGCGCGCGAGCGCGCTCTGACGAGCACATAGACGCGCTCATCGCGCTTCAGGAGCTCACCCAGAAGATGACGACCGATGAAGCCCGTGCCTCCGGTCACGAAGTAACTCATGGATCACCGCCCCGCGCGGCCAAACCTCCTCGAACGCTACACCGCCGCGCGGCTGCTGCGTATCGTGACAAACCGAGGCTCACAAATGCTCCCCGATCAGCCACAGTAGGCCATGTCGTCGCTGGAACGCCTCTCCGGTGCGGATAGAGCTTGGCTGCTGATGGATCGGCCGACGAACCCGATGGTGGTCGTCGGTTTGATCGTGCTGGAGCGCCCGCTGGGGTATGCGCGACTGCTTACGCTGATCAGTGAGCGCTTCCTGTGCTTCGAGCGTTTTCGCCGCATGCCGGTTTCCGATGCGGCCAGCGCCAGCTGGATCGAAGCGCCGCAGTTCGACCTCACAGACCACGTGCTGCGCGTGAGCCTGCCGCCGGGCGCAGGACAGGCCGAGCTCGAAGGCCTGGTCGGAGAGTTGGCCAGCACGCCCCTGAAGTCAGGCATACCCCTGTGGACCTTTCACCTGATCGAGGACTATCAGAACGGCTGCGCGCTCATCGTGCGCGTGCATCACTGCTATGCGGACGGCATCGCGCTCATGCAGGTGCTGCAATCGCTCTCTGACAACAAGGCATCGCGCAAGAAGGCGCGGGCGAGAGCGGGCACGCCGGATGAGTTTGGGGCACCGCCGGCGAGCGCGCTCGCGGCCTTAGTCCCGGCGGGCGTCGGCGGGCTGTTGCCCGGACTCATCCCGGACTACGTACTGCGCGCACTGCGCGAAGGCGCGGACGTGCTCGAGAAAGGAGTGCACTACGCCTTGCATCCGCAGGAGAGCGCGACGCTCGCGCAGGATGCGTTCGGCTTGGCGGCCGAGCTCGCCCGACTGGGAGCGCTCGGGAGCGATCCGCCGACCCATCTGAAGCAGCCCCTGACGGGCATCCGGCGCGCCGCCTGGGCGCAGCCGTTATGGCTCGATGAAGTGCGCACCGTCGCGCATCTGCTCGGCTGCACCGTGAACGATGTGCTGGTGGCGAGCCTCACCGGCGCTCTGGGCCACTATCTGGAATCGCACGGCGATCAGGTCTCTGGTATGACGATACACGCCACCGTGCCGGTCAATCTGCGCCCCCCCACGGGTGCGCCGCAGGGCCTCGGCAATCGTTTCGGGTTGGTGTTCGTCGCCTTGCCGATCGGCATCCGTCATCCGCTGGAGCGGCTGTACGCGGTGCGTGCGAGCATGCAGGCCCTCAAGAACTCCTCTCAGGCCGTCGCGACGCTGGGTCTGCTCACCGTTGTGGGCAATCTGCCAGCGGCCGTCGAGGATCCGGCGGTCGCGCTCTTCACGTCCAAGGCGAGTCTCGTCGCCTCGAATCTGCGCGGTCCGCCAGAGCCGCTCGTGATCAGCGGCATTCCCGTCTCGCAGGTGCTCTTCTGGGTTCCCCAGGGCGGCAGCATCGGCACGGGCGTGAGTATGCTGAGCTACGCGGGTCGCGTGCAGTTCGGCGTCATTGCAGATCGACAGCTCATTCCACACCCGCGCGAGCTGGTCGAGCTCATCGGCGTCGAGTTCGAGCGACTCGTGTATCTGGTACTGCTGGGCGCAGGCTCACTCTAACCCGGCCCGCGCGTGCACCACATAGAGCCGCTCCATGGCATCGAACGGCTCACATTCGGCCGCCTGCTCGTAGCGCGCGCGCGCCTGCTCTCGGTTGCCGTCCTTGTTCAGCAACAGCAGTCCGTACGCGTCCTCCATCAGTACGATCGGCGAATGCGGTGCGAGCTTCACGGCACGCTGGAAATGCTCCACCGCGGCATCGCGCGAGGCGCCATAGGCCACACCCGCGGCAAGTGAGCCGAGCTTGCCCACAATCTCCGCGTGATACAGACCGAGCGCGAGATGAGCCTCGGCGTGACGCGGCTCGAGCTCGAGCACGCGCTCGAGATGACGGCGAATACGTCCTCCCAGGCCTTCCGCGAGTGCAGTCATGATCGAGATGCGCTGGCTGTAGCGTCCCAACACCAGCGCGAGCGTGTAGTGCGCATTGGCATGCTCATCGAGCATCTGGATCGCCCCCTCGCCGCGCGCTATGGCGGCCTCGAGGACCTTGAGGATCTGAGCCTGATTGCGCGTCGAGTAGAGCGTGTCGACGGCCGTGGCCTTGTTGGCAACCACGCTCCCCAGGGGCCCGAGCTTGTGAGCCGCCGCGATGGCTTTGGCGAATTCACCGGCGTGAAATTGGCGCCAGGCTTCCTGCAGGCCTTCGGCGAGCGCTGCCACGCTCTCCTGCGATGAGAGCCAGGAGTCAAACTGCGCGTTGCGTGCCGCGAGCCGCTTGATGAGCGACTCATCAGGCCAGGGCTCATGATCCGTGACGTGCGCACGCGCCCACGATTTGTGCAGGGTCTCGTGCTTCGACCAGTCCACAGCCAAGCCTCCGCCGGCCCGCGGCTTGCTCTTGGTGATCCTGGCGCTCTTAGTGCTCATATGGCCCCCTACTGTGGCAAGTACGAATCCCCACGGCCCGAACTTGTCACTACCCTACGTCAGTCGGTTTAGATGCCCAGTAGGGCAAGTACATACGCGGCGCCAGCCGCCAAGGAGCACGACATGGCCAGAAAGACGAAAGCCCGCAAGAGCACGCGGGGTAACGGGGCTGCTTCCGCTCAGGAGCGGATGTTGAACGCAGTCCATCAGATTTGGCTCGCCGGCCTGGGCGCAGCCTCCAAGGCGCAGCGTGGCGCCCCGCCGCTGTTCGAGAACCTGGTCTCTGAGGGTGCTCGCGTACACGCACAGACCCGCGGAGCGGCCGAAAAGGCGCTGCGAGGCGTCGTCGGTGACGTCCAGGAGCGCATCAACTCGAGCCTCGGGCAGGTACGCGGTCAGGCCGAGGAGACGATGGCGAATCTGGAGAAGATGTTCCAGACACGGGTGCATCGGGCCCTGATCCAGCTCGGGATTCCGAGCGCCGAGGAGATCGAGGCGCTGAGCAAGCGCGTTGACAATCTCAATGCGAACATTGGCCGGCTCGCGCGCAGCCGCAAGCCGCACGCCGGTGCGCGTGCTCACGCAGGCCGCAAGGCGTCCTCTGCGCGCGCCGTCGTGTCGTGAGAGTCGATGCTGAGCGTTGAGCCTGCCCGGCGCCCGCAGGCGCCGGGGGGCAAGATTGGGCTTGCGCTTGCCGGCGGCGGGCCGTTGGGCGCCTTCTATGAGCTCGGCGCGCTGCACGCGCTCAGTGAGGGGATCATTGGGCGCGAATTGACGGGCCTCGATGTGTACGTCGGGGTGAGTTCGGGCTCGTTGGTCGCGGCGGGACTCGCGAACGGGTTCGATACCACCTCGATGGGCTCGATCTTCATCCACGACGAGGCGACGCTGGTGCCGTTCTCGCCGGGCATGCTGCTGCAACCCGCGGTAGGAGAGTACCTGCGGCAGCTGAGCCGCTTGCCGTGGCTGCTTGCCGATATCGCGCGTCAGTACGCGCTCCATCCGCTGCAGAGCAACTGGTCCACGGCCATCGGCCCGCTCGCCAGAGCACTGCCCCAGGCGATCTTCGACAACAAACCCCTCGAGCGCTACCTGCAGGGGATGTTCCGCTCGAGCGGCCACAGCGATGACTTTCGCAAGCTGCGCTCGCGGCTATTCGTGGTTGCGACCAACCTGAACTCGGGGCAGAGCGTGTGTTTCGGGGACTCCGGGCATGAGCGCGTGCCGATCTCGCGCGCGGTCATGGCGAGCACGGCACTGCCGGGGCTGTACCCGGCCGTGGAAATCGGCCAGGAGCACTACGTCGACGGGGCTCTGGTGCGCACCCTGCATGCCTCGCTCGCCCTTGAGGACGGATGCGACTTCGTCATCTGCATCAACCCGCTCGTGCCTTTCGATGCCTCCAAGCTGCCGCATCGCAGGCACTCCAATCTCGCGCACGAAGGGCTGCCTGCGATCCTCGGTCAGACGTTCCGCGCGATCATTCACTCGCGAATGCAGGTCGGCATGGCGAGCTACGGTGCGCGCTATCCGCACGCGGACATGGTGGTGCTGGAGCCGGACCGTCACGATGAGCGGCTGTTCTTTGCCAATGTCTTTCGTTACTCGGGGCGACAGCAACTGGTCGAGCACGCGTACCAGCGGACGCGTCGCGATCTGCTGGCACAACAGGAGGCGCTCGGCGCGGTGCTGGCGCGGCGCGGTCTCGCCTTAGACACGCGTATCCTGCGCGACCGCCGCCGCACGTTCGCCAGTGCAGTACGCGATCGCGAGCGGCACCGGCGTGAGGTCGCGCCACGCCTGGACCGTGCTCTGCACACGCTGGAGCGCATGCTGGCGGCCCAGATCTCGAGCGGATGAGCGGCGAGCCATGGCCGCCCGCCTGTGGGTTTTCCTGCTCGCCGCTGACGCGCTGCTGGCCGCGCTGTGTGCCCTGCTCCTGGGTGGGATGCTGCGGTGGCGGTACTGTGCGACGCTGACACTTGCTGCTGTGATCTTCTTGATCGCGCCGTGGATGATCGCATCCGCCTCAGTGCTGCTCGCGGCAGGATCCGGCGGCGAGGCATCGGTCACGGCGAGACTGCGCGCCGCTGTCACCGAGCCTGCGCACTTTGCCCTCGCGGTCGCGCGCATGATCCTCGAGCCCTGGCGAGACAGTCCTGACACATCCCTGCCGCAGGCGGCGAATCCGCGACCGGTATTGCTCTTGCACGGGATCGTCTGCAACCGCGGCATCTGGCGCGGCTGGCTGCGAGAGCTGCGATCTGCGGGCTTTGCGCCGGTGCGCGCGCTCAACCTCGAGCCGCTGTTCGCCGACATTGATGTCTACGCTGCGCGCGTGGCGCGAGAGCTCGCGGCGCTGCAGAAGGAGAGTCGCGGTGCGCGCGTCGCCGTCATCACGCACAGCATGGGTGGGCTGGTCGCGCGCGCAGCGCTATCGCTCGCAGGGCCGCAGACGATCCGTCAGATCGTCACGCTCGCCTGCCCACACCACGGCTCGCGCCTCGCCCGGCACTATCCGAGCGCTCCGACCCGACAGATGCGCCAGGATTCGGCGTGGCTGTCCGCCTTGAACTTAGCGCAGGAGGAGCGCTGGCCGGTGCCTGTGACGGACATCTATAGTCTCGAGGACAACCTGGTCGTGCCGGCGCGCAGCGCCGAGGTCGCAGGCGCCGACTGCTACGTGCTGCGCGGCTGCGGACATTTCGGAGTGCTCGGTTCACGTGCCGCACGCCAGTGCGTACACGCGGCACTCGCCGCCGCTTGAGCGCCATGGCGGAAACTCGCACCCTTGAAGAGCTGCTGGAGCGCAAGCGGGAACTGCTGGCGAACGCGATACGCAATCCCGAGCTCGGCAAACGACTGCGCGAGCTGCGGGCCTGGCAGGCTGCGCGGCTCGCGCGCACGTATGCGGATTTACGCGCGCAGCCGCGCTACCGTCTCGCCGTGGAGTTCTTTCTGAGCGATATCTACGCCGATGACAATTTCACCCAGCGCGACCGCGAGCTGGCGCGGGGCGCATCGCACCTGCGCCGCGCGCTGCCCAAGGCCCTGGTCGATATCCTGCGCCAGGCACTCGAACTCGACGTGCTCACCGAGGAGTTCGACCAGGCGATGGCCGCGCAATTCTCCGCCGCACCGACCGGGTCTTCCTACGCGCTCGCTTACCGCTCGCTCGGCCGGCGTGCAGATCGTCAACGTCAGATCGATCTGATCGGGGCCATCGGAGGAGCGCTCGATGCAGTGGTGCGACGGCGCTGGCTGGGGCTTGCGCTGCGCGCCGCACGCGCGCCCGCGCATCTCGCCGGACTTGGAGTGCTGCACGACTTCCTCGAACGCGGCTGGGCGGCATTCCGGGCGCTGCCGCAGGACAATCATCTGCTCAGCGATATCCGTACGCGCGAGACTGCTCTGATGGATGCGTTATTTGAGGGCAAGACCAACCCATTCGCTGCGGCGCCTCCCGTGCGGGCCGCCGGCACCACTCTCGGGGCTGCATGAGCGAACCGGTGTACGACTACGTGATCGCCGGGGCAGGCTCGGCCGGCTGCGTGCTTGCCAATCGCCTGTCGGCGGATCCGGGCACACGCGTGCTGCTGCTGGAGGCCGGCGGCGCGGACACAAACCCCTTCATTCACATGCCCGGCGGCATTGCGCAGCTGGTGGACAATGCGCGCATCGACTGGCGCTTCTTCACCGAGCCGGAGCCCGAGCTCGTGGGTCGCCGGCTGTACTGGCCCCGCGGGCGCGTGCTCGGCGGCAGCAGCTCCATCAATGCCATGTGCTACACGCGCGGTCACCGGGGCGACTACGAGGAGTGGGCCCAGCTCACGCGCGCGGACTGGCGTTACGAGGAAGTTCTGCCCTACTTCCGCAAAGCCGAGGACCAGGCCCGCGGTGCCGATCCGTTCCACGGCAGCGGCGGACCCTTGTCGGTCGAGGATCTGGCCTTCCGCAATCCGTTGAGCGCAGTGTTCGTCGAGGCCGGCGTTGCAAGCGGATGGCCGCGCAACAACGACTTCAACGCGCAGAGCCAGGAGGGCATTGGCTTTTATCAGGTGACCCAGCGCAAGGGGCGGCGCTGCAGCACTGCTGTCGGCTATCTGCGGCCGGCGCGATCACGTCCCAACCTCGAGGTCCGCACGCACTGTCTTGCCACGCGCGTGATTTTCGAGGATGGGCGCGCGGTTGGGCTCGAGTTCCAGCAGCGCGGTACCATGCAGCGGGCGCGCGCGCAGCGCGAAGTCCTCATCGCCGCAGGCGCTATTGGCTCGCCGCAATTACTGCTGCTGTCGGGCATCGGGCCGGCCGACGCGCTTCAGAGGCTGGATATTCCGGTCCAGGTCGATAGCCCCGAGGTCGGGTGCAATCTGCAGGACCACCTGGATTTCTGCACGCTCACGAAGTGCAGCCAGCCGCTCACCTACGATTTCAACAAGTGGCAGGAGCTCTGGGTGGCGCTGCGCTATCTGACGACCCGCTCCGGTCCGGGCGTCACCAACGTCGCCGAGGCCGGCGGCTTCATCCGCACGCGGCTGGCCCCGGATGCGCGTCCCGACGTGCAGCTGCACTTCGTACCCGCACAGCTCGACGACCACGGCCGCAACCGCCTCCCAGGACACGGTTTCACGGTGCATGCCTGCGTGCTGCGGCCCGCCAGTCGCGGCCAGCTGACGCTACGCTCCAATCGCGCGACAGACCGGCCGCGCATTCAAGCCTCGTATCTGAGCGCCCCGCACGACATGGAGATTCTGCTCGAGGGCATTCGGCTGTCGCGTGAGATCGTGCATGCCGTTCCGTTTGCACCTTACCTCGGAAAGGAGATCTTTCCGGGCGAGGGTCTGAGCACAAAACAGGAGCTTGAGAACATCGTGCGGCGCAAGGCCGAGACCATCTACCATCCGGTCGGCACCTGCCGCATGGGCAATGATCCCGCCTCGGTGGTCGATCCCGACCTGAGAGTGCGCGGCGTCGAGAACTTAAGGGTCGTCGATGCCTCGATCATGCCGCGGATCATCGGCGGCAATACCAACGCACCGACCATCATGATTGCGGAGAAGGCCGCCGCTGGCCTGCTCCTCGGCCGCGGCCATACCGCTACGGTGATTGCTTCTCCCTGATGTAAAATCAGCTGCTGCGGCGATGGCGCACAGATAATAACGAGATGACCGAATCATCCACCGCGGCGACGAAGGGAGTCTGGGATCGGCTCCGGGAGCATAAGGTTGCGCAATGGACGCTGGCCTACGCCGCCGCAGCTTACACGCTGTTACACACGGTGGAGATGGTCAGCGAGGCCATGGAGTGGCCCCATCTCATCGCGCGCGTCCTCACTTTGCTTTTGGTGCTGGGCATTCCCGTCATCGTGACGCTGGCCTGGTATCACGGCGCGAGGGCACTCAGGCGCGTCAGTGGCCCCGAGCTGACGATCATCACGATTCTGCTGGTGATCGCAGGCTCGGTCCTGTGGTTGATCAACCGCACGAGCGCCGAGCGCGCGGCGTCGAGCGCAACGGCGAGCGCCGCCAGTTCAGCGGCTCCCACTGCTTCTCGAACGGCGATCGCAGTGATGCCGTTCGCCAATCTCACCGGTGACCCGACCAAGGACTATCTCGGCGATGGCCTGGCCGAGGAGGTCATCAATACGCTGACGAAAGTGCCGGGTCTTCAGGTGCCCGCCCGCACGTCCTCGTTTGCCTACAAGGGCCGCAACACCGACATCCGGCAGATCGCCAGAGATCTCAGCGTTGGCAGGGTTCTCGAAGGCAGCGTGCGCAGCGCGGGGGACCGGATCCGTGTCACGGCACAGCTGATCAATGCACAAAGCGGCCTGCATTTGTGGTCGCAGACCTACGACAAGAAGTTCACTGACCTGTTCCAGCTGCAGGACGAGCTGGCGAGGGCGATCGTGCAGGAACTGCAGGTCAATCTGAATGGCGCGCCACCTTCTTCGGCCACGCGCGCGCCGCCGGCACAGAGCGTGGACGCATACAATCTGTACCTGCAGGGATTCTCCGCGATGCTGCAGGGGACAGAGCAATCGCTGCATCTGGCCATCGATCTGTACGGGCAAGCCCTGGCGCTCGATCCGAAGTTCGCGCGCGCTCTGGCTGCCCGCTCAAGAGCGCGCTTGACCTTTCTGGTGCGCGGCTATCCGCTGGCGAATGCGCGGGAAGACGCCGCGCTCGATGCCCAGCAAGCCCTCGCGCTCGACCCGACGCTGGGGGTCGCGCACCAGGCGCTGGCCAATGTCAGCGCATTGCGCTCAGATTGGCTGCAGGCTGAAGCGAGCTACCGCGCCGCGCAGGCAGCGGATCCGAACAATCCGGACCTCCACAGCGGCTACGCCATGGTGGTCCTGGCCGCGACCGGTCGCGTGCGAGCAGCGCACGCTGAAGGCAGCGCAGCCTACCGCCTCGCCCCCGCCAGCCCCAACCACCTCACCGTCATGGCGGGACTGGATTCCGACCTGGGCCTCGATGCGCAAGCGATCAAGTACGCCGAACTGGCGACCGCGCTGGGTATTCAGCCCCCGTCGCTGCATGCGATCTACTTGCTGGCCGCGACGCGTGCCGGGCGCTACACGGAGGCGTCTCAGCTCGCCAACGATACCCTCTCGCCGGCGATGCGGGATGCCGGCGGCACCGAAGCGTTGCGGCTGGTCTACTCGGCGCTGGCGGACCCCTCAAACAAGCCCGCTGCCGTGCAGGCACTTCAGGGCCTCGTGAAGAAGCTCGGAATCGGCAGCATTGAGCCGGCTGACCGCCGCGACTTCATGATCGATTTCGCGATGCTCGATGCGCCCGGTCCAGCCTATGAGATCGCCACGTTGTACCTGGACGAGTTCGAACGCTCCGGTGCCGGAGGCGGGGCCGCGTGGACTTTCCTGTGGCTACCGGAAATGCGCTCGTTCCGCCAGGATTCGCGATTCCAGGCGTTTGCGACGCGCCTGAATCTGATCGGCTACTGGATGAAATATGGGCGGCCGGACGTGTGTGATCTCACGGACGGAACGCTGAAGTGTCACTGACCCCGGGTCACCACAGCTAACGCGCAGCTTCGAAGTCGGCGCGGAACGCCGCGGGCGGCACGTGCGCCAGCACATCGCTCGTCGGATTCTTCACCAGGTCCTTGGGCGATTCGGCGACCACCCTCGAGCTCACGGCTTTCGAGAGCGCCTCGCGCAGCAGTCCCAGGAATCCCGGCGCGGCCATCAGCACCACGCGCTCAAATTGATCCTGGTGCAGCGCCTGCTCGAGCGCCTCAGCGATCTGGTGCGCAAACAGCTCCGCTTCATGCTTGCGTGGGCTGCGCTCCCCGCCGGTGCCGTGACGCGCGGTGGCGCCGCGACGGCGACCGCCGGTGGGGCCGCTATTGAAAACCCGCCCCGGACGATCCGATTTGAAATCGCGATCGTGCAGATGCGCCTTTGGATCGGACAGGTGGCCGACGGGCTGCAGCGCAGCGTCGCGGCCCGCCAGATCATAGAAGCTGGCCTCAGCCTGACTCGCGACGACGATTCGGATTCGCATGCTACATCTCCGCCGCGGGCGGCTGTTCCTTGTGCTTCTCTGGCCGCTCGGTCATCGTTGCTTCAGTCAGCAGCAGCACGCCTGCGATCGAGATCGCGTTCTCGAGGGCGATGCGTACAACCTTGACGGGATCGACGATGCCGGCCTCAAACAGGTCGACAAACACCTTGCGCGCCGCATCGAAGCCGACATTGCTCGCTCCGTGCATCATCCGGTCAACGACGACGCCGCCGTCGGCAGCGGAGTTTTCCGCGATCTGACGCGTCGGCGCCTCGAGCGCCCGCCGCAGAATCTGCAGCCCGGTGCGCTCATCGCCGGCGCTTTGTTCCTCGAGTGCAGCCACGGCGACACTGGCGCGCAACAACGCAAGTCCTCCGCCGGGCACGATCCCTTCAGCAACGGCGGCCTTGGTCGAGCTGATGGCATCATCCAGCGCCTCTTTCTTCGCCTTCATCTCCGATTCTGACGGAGCGCCGACTCGAATCACGGCCACGCCGCCCGAAAGCTTGGCCAGACGCTCTTCGAGTTTCTCGTGGTCATAGTCGCTGGTCGTCTTGTCGAGTTCCTTGCGGATCATCTGAATGCGGCCCTCGATGGCCTTCTTGTCTCCCGCACCGCCGATGATCGTCGTGTTGTCCTTGTCGACGACGATGCGTTTGGCGCGGCCGAGCTGCGCCAGCTCCACATCCTCGAGCTTCAGCCCCAGCTCCTCCGAGATCACCTGGCCGCCCGTAAGGGCGGCGATGTCCTGCAGCATGGCCTTGCGGCGATCGCCGAATCCGGGAGCTTTGACGGCGGCACTCTTGAGCACTCCACGGATCTGATTGACGATCAGCGTGGCGAGCGCCTCGCCCTCGATCTCCTCGGCGATAAACAGGATCGGCTTGCCCGCCTTGGCGACCTGCTCGAGCATCGGGATGATGTCTTTGACGATGTTGATCTTGCGGTCACAGATGAGCACATACGCATCCTCGAGCACCGCCTCCATGCCGGCCGCGTCGGTAACGAAGTACGGTGACAGATAGCCGCGGTCAAACTGCAGGCCCTCGACGACCTCGAGGGTGGTCTCGGTCGTCTTGGACTCCTCGACCGTAATGACGCCATCGCCGCCGACTTTTTCCATCGCGCTGGCCACCAGCTCACCGATGAGCGGGTCGTTGTGCGCCGAGATCGTCGCGACCTGGGCCTTCTCCTTGCGGCTTTCGACCGGCTTCGCCATGGCCTTGAGCGCCTTGACGGCCGCCTCCAGCCCCCGATCCAGCCCGCGCTTGAGATCAATGGCGCTGGCCCCGGCGGCGACGTTGCGCACACCGTCGGCATAAATCGCCTGCGCCAGAATGGTCGAGGTGCTGGTGCCATCGCCGACCACATCGCCCGTCTTCTCCGCGGCCTGACGCAGCATCTGCGCACCCAGATTCTCTTCCGGGTCCTCAAGCTCCATTTCTTTCGCAATCGTCACGCCATCGTTGCACACGATCGGCGCGCCCCACTTCTTCTGAATGAGAACCGACTTCGATTTCGGACCGAGCGTGATGCGCACCGCGTCGGCGAGTTGCGAGGCGCCCCGCAGGACCTTCTCGCGGGCATCGGAGCGAAACAGCACCTGCTTCGCAGTCATCGCTCCGTATCCTGCGCGCGCACCAGCAACACGGGAACGGGCGCGTGCCGAACGATATATTCGGCATCGCTCCCCATGACGATCCGGCGCACGCCGCGGCGGCCATGCGTGCCACACACGATCACATCGGCCGGCCATGCGGCGGCTTCGCGAATGACCTGTTCCCCCACCAGACCTCCCATGGCCTCCAAGAGCCTGGTGTCCACTTCCACGCCTGCAGCGCGCGCGACGGCTGCGCCGGCGGCCAGCACCTTCGCGCCATAGGCCCGCAGCTGCTCGAGAATCTCCGGCGTGAGCGTTCCGGTCACATCGGGTGACATCACGACAAGTTCATCGACCACGTGCATGAGACGGATCCGTCCGCCCAGGCTCTTCGCCAGCCGCACGGCCTCCTCCAGTCCCCGGCGGGCCGTGCCACTGCCGTCAATCGGGACCAGCAGGTTCTTGTACATCTGGAATGCCTCAGTGCCACGCAATCAGGTTGCAATGATTGCCCGCGCCTGCGTACGGTGGAATACGCAGATACCGACATGTACGTGTCCCGCGCCGCTATTCGACCAGCCGCGGGTACAGCTTCACGGCGATGGTTACCATGACGGCAAGCACCAGGAGCATCGCGCCGTAATCCCAGGCGAGTCCGTAGACACTCTGGCCACCCGTGACCATCAATTGGCGCAGGGCGTCCACCAGGTACGTCAGCGGATTGATTTCGGCGATGTGCCGCAGCCATGTCGGCATCAAGGCGAGCGGATAGATCGCGTTGCTCGCGAAGAACAGCGGCATGGTGAGCACCTGGCCGATGCCCATGAAGCGCTCACGAGTCTTGACGATGCACGCCATGATCAATGAGAACGTTGAAAAGATCGCCGATCCCAGCGCCACCGCCAGCACGACACCGGCGATGGCGCCGGGCTCCCAGCGGATGCGTACCCCGAGCGCAAGCGCGATGAGGTAGATGACCACGGTCTGCACGAGTCCGCGGAAGTCTGAGGAGATCGCCTTGCCCAGCACCAACGCCATGCGGCTGGCCGGACTCACCAGCATCTTGTGGACGATGCCGAGATCGCGTTCCCAGATGACGGCGATGCCGTAGAAGATGGCGCTGAAGAGCACGCTCTGCGCCAGGATCCCCGGAGTCATGAACGCGAGATAGCCCGTCTTGCCGGTATCGATGCCGCGCACCTGACTTAAGACCTGACCGAAGATCGTGAGCCAGAGCACCGGTTGGACGGCGCGCGAAACGAGCTCGGTCGGATCGCGGATCAGCTTGCGCAGCTCCACATCCGCCACCGCGGCGCACGCGCGCAGAACATCCGCCGGCGCCTGCATGACTACCCCAACCGCCGCGCGACGGCTCGAGCTGCAGCGGTGTCCTGCAGCCGGGTGCCCTGCTCGGCGAGACCGCTGAAGTGCGCGAATACATCATCCATGCTGGCATGTTCGCCCACGCGCGCCTTCAGCTCGGCCGTGGTTCCGAGCGCGGCCAGTTTGCCCGCGTGCAGGATCCCGATTTCATCGCACAGATGATCCGCCTCCTCCATGTCGTGGGTCGTCAGCAGAATGGTCATCGCGTATTGCTGGCGCAGGCCGAGCAGTCGCTCCCACACGGAGTGGCGCGCGACGGGATCAAGCCCGATGGTGGGCTCATCCAGGAACAGCACGCGCGGACGATGCAGCATGGCCTGGGCCAGCTCCAGGCGGCGAATCATGCCGCCTGAGTAGGTCTTGACGAGCCGGTGTGCGACCTCCGTGAGCCTCATGAATTGCAGCGCATCCGCGATGCGCTCAGCGCGTGCCGTCCTGGGGATGCCATACAGGCGCGCCGAGAGCAGCAGATTCTCATAGGCGGTGAGCGCTCCGTCCGCCGACAGCAGCTGTGGCACATAGCCGATGTGACGCCGCACATCCGCGGGTGCAGCCACGATGTCGAAGCCCGCGACTGATGCTGTGCCTGAAGTCGGCTGAATCAGCGTGGTGAGCATCTTGATGGTCGTCGTCTTGCCGGCGCCGTTCGCACCCAATAAGCCGAAGATCTCTCCCGGCGCGACGCTCATCTCGAGCGCATCCACGGCGGTGAAGGAATCGTAGCGCCGCGTCAGTTGATGTATTTCGATTGCGGCCTGGTGCATCGGCCTATTCTAACGAGCACTAGGTAATAGTCGCACTGTTGCCAAGTGTGCAAAGTGATAGCGTGTCGTGGCAGCTCCCGCTGCGCAGCGTGGGATTGCAGTGACTGAGACTGTCTACACGTGCCCCATGCACGCGCAGATTCGTCGTAAGGTGCCTGGCGCTTGCCCGACCTGCGGCATGGCGCTCGAGGCGTTGCAGCCTCAGACTCCGGATGCCGGCAGCATCGAGTTGCGCGATCTGTGGCGGAGACTCTCGCTCGGCGCGCTACTCGCCGCCCCGGTGGTGATCTGGGAAATGGCGGCGCATGTGCCCGGCCTCGACCTGCACCGCTACCTGTCCTCCTCCTTTGAGGCGTGGGCGGAGCTCGCGCTGGCGACGCCTGTGGTCGTGTGGGCAGGCTGGCCATTCTTCGTCCGGGCGTGGCAATCGCTCGGCAATCGCTCGCTCAACATGTTCAGCCTCATCGCCCTGGGTGTGGGAGCGGCCTACCTCTATAGCCTGGTGGCAACGCTCGCCCCCGGCATCTTTCCGCCGGCGCTGCACACGCAGGGCGGACGGGTTCCGGTCTATTACGAGGCGGCTGCAACGATCACGGTGCTCGTTCTGCTGGGTCAGGTGCTGGAGCTGCGCGCCCGGGAACGCACCGGTGGTGCGATCCGCGCCCTCCTGAGACTCGCCCCGAACACGGCCCATCGAATCACGGCCAACGGTGCCGATGAGGAGGTTCCGCTGGATGCAGTGCTCCGCGGCGAGCGGCTGCGCATTCGACCCGGTGACAGTGTTCCGGTGGACGGTGAAGTACTCGAAGGCAGAAGTGCCATCGATGAGTCGATGATCACCGGGGAGTCGATGCCGGTCGAGAAGGGTCCTGGCGCTGCGCTCATCGGCGGAACGCTGAACGGTGCTGGAGCGCTCGTCATGCGCGCCGAGCGCGTGGGAGCCGAGACGGTGCTCGCTCGGATCGTGCAGATGGTCGCCGAGGCCCAGCGCAGTCGCGCGCCGATCCAGCATCTGGCGGATGTCGTCGCGGCGTGGTTCGTACCCGCCGTGATTGCCTTCGCCCTGCTCGCCTTCGCGGCCTGGATGCTCTGGGGCCCTGCGCCTGCCTTCTCGTACGCGCTGATCGCCGCAGTCTCCGTACTCATCATCGCCTGCCCATGCGCGCTTGGACTGGCGACTCCCATGTCCGTCATGGTCGCAGTCGGCAAAGGGGCGACGGCCGGCGTCCTCATCAGGGACGCCGAAGCGCTGGAGCGCTTCGAGAAGGTCGATACGCTCGTCATCGACAAGACCGGAACACTCACCGAAGGCAAGCCGCGCGTGATCGCCACGATAGCCGCAGCGGGATTCGATGAAGCCACCTTGCTGTCACTCGCGGCGAGCCTGGAGCGCTCGAGCGAGCACCCGCTCGCCGCCGCGCTCGTGATCTGCGCTCGCGAGCGCGGTGTCGAGTTGCATGAGCCTGCCGACTTCAGCTCCGCCACCGGCAAGGGAGTCAGGGGCATTGTTGCTGGCCGGCAGGTCATGGTGGGTAGCGCCGGCCTGATCGAGCAGCTGCCCTCGGCGATGCGGGAACTCGAGCCGCGCGCCGATGAGCTGCGACGCGAGGGTGCGACAGTCATGTACGTGCTCATCGACGAGCGTCCCGCAGGTGTGATCGCGGTCGCCGACCCGATCAAAGCCTCCACGCCCGCCGCATTGCAGAGGCTGCGGGCGGAACACATCCATATCATCATGCTGACCGGAGACAATCGAAAGACGGCGGCGGCCGTCGCCGCACGGCTCGGCATATCCGATGTCGAGGCCGAAGTCCTGCCCGATCAGAAGAGCGCCACGGTGCGCCGCCTGCGCGGCGAAGGTCATGTGGTGGCGATGGCCGGCGACGGCGTCAACGACGCCGCGGCGCTCGCTGAGGCGGATGTCGGCGTTGCCATGGGCACGGGCACTGAGGTGGCGATGCAGAGCGCGGCAGTGACACTGGTAAAGGGCGATCTCGCCGGCATCGTGCGCGCGCGAGTCTTGAGTCGCGCAACCATGCGCAACATCCGCCAGAACCTCGCGCTCGCCTTCGTCTACAACGCGCTGGGAATCCCGCTCGCCGCCGGCGTGCTGTATCCCTCATTCGGCCTGCTGTTGAGCCCCATCGTTGCAGCCGCTGCGATGAGCCTGAGCTCCGTCTGCGTCATCGGCAACTCGCTGCGTCTGCGCAGCGTGCGGCTGTGACAGAAGATATCTTCCCAGCAGCAGACCCAGTACCGCTCCGCACAGTTGCGAGACGATGAATGCCGGCACATCGACCGGGGCGATGCCGGAGAAGGTGTCAGTGAGAGAGCGTGCGATCGTGATCGCAGGATTCGCGAACGACGTGGAGGCGGTAAACCAGTAGGCCGCGCCGATCCAGGCTGCGACACGCCAGGCTGCCTCCTTGGAGCCTGGCGCTCCCATCACGACCAGGATCAATCCGGCCGTGGCAACGCCCTCGGAGAGCCATTGCGCAAAGCCGCTGCGCACGTGCAGGGAGGATTGAATGAGAGGCATCCCGAACATGGCGTGCGCAAGCAATGCACCCAGGACGCAGCCGCCCACTTGCACCACGATGTAACCCAGCGCTTGCGATGCGGTGAGTCTGCCTCGTAGCGTCTCGATGATCGAGACGGCCGGATTGAGGTGTGCGCCGCTGATGGGACCCACGAGCGCGATGAGTGTCGCCAGCACAGCGACCGTGGCGGCAGTATTTGCGAGCAAGGCCAGCGCCTGATTACCCGCGGCAAGTCGCTGCGCCATGATGCCCGAGCCGATCACCGCCGCGGCCAGAAGCATCGAACCCAGACATTCGGCGATCAGCGGGCGCGAGGACATCTCAGGCGCCGCCGGCCGCGGTACGTGCGCTTCCGATCTCGCGGAGCTTCGAATGCAAGGTCATGCGATCGAGCGACTCGAGCGGCAGGCTCGTCAGCAGCTTGATTCGGCTGTCGAGTTCGTTGAGTGCCTTGTGGAATGCAGACACCCTTTCGCTCTCGGTGCCCTCCACGGCCGCCGGGTCCGCGATCCCCCAATGCGCCGTCATAGGCATACCAGGCCACACGGGACAGACCTCGCCCGCCGCGTTGTCGCAGACGGTGAAGATGAAATGCATCTGCGGAGCGCCGGGCGCAGCGAACTCATCCCAGCTCTTGCTGCGCAGTCCCTCGGTCGGCAGATTCGAGCGCTTGAGGAGCTCCAGGGCCAGCGGATGCACCTGGCCTTTGGGGAAGCTTCCCGCGCTATAGGCGCGGAACCTGCCACGGCCTCGGTTGTTGAGGAGCGCCTCGGCGAGGATGCTGCGTGCCGAGTTGCCCGTGCACAGGAACAGGACGTTGTAGATCCGCGCGTTCGTCACGGCATGAAGACTCAAGCGACCTTGACGGCGCGTCTGGAGCCACTGCGGCTGCGCAGCGCCGGGCTTGCGGCCGCGCAGGAGCCCCCGCTCACGGCGCAGCAGTTCTCCGTCAGATAGCCGACGAGCTCATTCATCGCTTCGAAGTCAGCGCTATAGATGAGCTGTCGACTCAGGCGTCGCTGCCTGATCAAGCCGGCACGCCGCAGATTCTGCAGATGGAAAGTGAGCGAAGATGGCAGCAGACCGATCCGCTCTCCAATGACCCCGGCGGGCAACCCCTGCGGACCTTGCTCGACCAGCAGGCGATAGATTGCCAGCCGATGCGTGTGGGCGAGCGCACTGAAAGCCGCGATGGCTGTTTGAGTCCTCATATGGATACCATATTACGAGTAATATCGTAATGTAAAGGGCCGCGACCGGCGAGCGCGTATACTCGAAGCGGCCGTTCCTGTGACTACCCAAAGCGAGCACACCTTGATCACCACGGATCGTCAGCCGCAGCCGAATAGACACCAATTCATGACGTCCGTGCTGTTGCTCAGCGCCGCCGTCTCGCTCGGCGCATGCTCCGGCATCTCGGTGCAAAGCGAATGGCAGGAGGGAGCGCCCCATGGCCAGAGCTTCTCGCGCGTCCTCATCGTGGGCGTCAGCCCCGACTACAACCTCAGATGCGCGTTCGAGCAGTCCCTGGCCTCTCAGGTCAGGAGTGATGCGACGCAGGCCTTCTCGAGCTGCGACTCGATGCGTGCGGAGGAGAAGCTGACGCGCGAGAACCTCGAGCGTGTGATCGCAGCAGTTCACGCCGATGCCGTACTCGCCACGACGCTAGTCGCCCATGCCGGCGGCGTGCAGGAAGGCGGTACGCGGGATACGCGCGGCTACGGACGCTACAAGGCCCTGGATTTCGGCATTGGCGTGTATGGCCTGCCGGTGACCTATGCGCAGTTTGAGACCGCGCCGCCGCTTTCGACGCTAAAGACCTCCGTCCACATTCTCACCAAGATGTACGAGACGCGGGGTGCGACACTGCTGTACACGCTCGATACGGTCGCCAAATCCCTGAACCTCGAGTCCACCCAAAGCACCATCTTGACGATCGCCTCGCCGACGGCGGATCGTCTGCGCCGGGACGGATTGATCCACTGAGGCCCACGCAGCCAGTCAGAACAACGAGTTGCGGGACAGCCGCAGGCCGCTGCCGCATATAGGTCGGCGCGCTCCTACGAGGGTGTCTCCTGATTGCCGCTCGTGTGCGGCGATTTCCTGCGCCACGCTTGCCCGACGATGCACGAGCTGAAGAGTGGCGAGAGCGACATTCTGTCGCTGTTCCGGCCGGACAGCTGGCTCGGGGCCCTTCTCTATCTCGCCTGTTTCATTGTGATCGCCCTGGTGTTGACCCGCGTGCTGCGCGCCGGCGTTCATGCCGCGATGACTCGCAAGGGTCACACCGACGTGACGGGCATCCACTTTCTGCAGCAGCTGGGCACGGCACTCATCTGGGTCATTGCGCTCATTCTGTACGCGCATCTGGTTCCGGTGCTGCGCTCGATGGGCACTGCGCTCCTGGCGGGAGCCAGCATCGCCTCAGTGGTCATTGGACTTGCGGCCCAGAGCACTCTGGGCAATCTGATCGCGGGCATCGCCATCACGATCTACCGCCCCTTTCGCCTTGGTGAGAGGCTGCAGGTGGCAACGCCCACCGGCACGGAGGTCGGGACCGTCGAGCAGCTCTCACTCGGCTATACGACGCTTCGCACGACGGACAATCGGGAAATCGTGCTGCCGAACAGCGTCGCTGCGAGTCAGGTGATGCTGAATCTCTCGCGCATGAAGAGCGCCTCGAGGATTTCGATCACGATTCGTGTATCGCGCAGCGCGCCGCTTGCAGACGTACGGCATGCAGTGCGGCGGGCCGCGAGAGCCGTCGTGCCTGACTCGGCGATCAAGGGCTGTCACTTGAAGAGCATTGAGAGCAAGGAGGCGGTAGTGGTGCTGACGATCGACATCCCGGCCGCCGAGGATCCCGACACGATACGGGAGAAACTGATCTCGACACTCGCCGCGCAACTCGGCAGCGCCGCCATCGATGGACTGCCGCTGGATGGGATCAGCCTCGACTGAAGCGCAGCGCGCGCGCCATCAAGCCAGCGCCCGCACCAGCCACGCCGACGCCTGCGTGCGCACGCCCGTGCCATCGTGCTGCTTGCGAAACAATGCGCCCAGGCCGTCGCGAATTTGCCGCTGCAGCTCGGCGCCACCTGACTCGAGCATGCGGCCGAAGGACATGGCCTTGAAGATGAAGTCGGCCGCCTCTTCGGCGGTTGCGCCCGGGCCCGCGATCAATTGATCGCCCTGCCAGCGCTCGATGCCGATGTCCGTGAAACCGCCACGAGTGAGCAGATCCCGCGTGTAGTCCGGTTCGCACAGCGCAAAGGGCCCCGGCGTGCGCGGTGGAGTTTCCGGTAACTCGGCATGCTCGCGCACGAGAGCCATCACCTCGGCGATCCACTGGTTCTCGCGCGGCGGCGCCCACACACAGAAATCCGCGCGCCCGCCCCGGGTGAGAAATGTCCGCAAATGCGCGAACGCGGGATACGGATCGGGAAAGAACATGAGTCCGAAGCGCGAGAACAGCCTTCCGAAGGCCGGCCCCTCGAGCGGCGCTGTCGCCGCATCGCCACAGCGGAAGCTGACCTGCCCCATCCGCGCAGCCGTCGCACGCCCGGTTGCGGCCGTGACGAGCGTGGAACTCAAGTCGAGACCGAGGACGCTGCCCTTGCCTCCGACCTGCTGACCGATCTCCAGCGTGGTCGCACCCCCACCGCAACCGATGTCGATGACCCGCTCGCCCTCGCGATAGCCCGCCTGTTGCAGCAGGGCGAGCCCGATGGGCGCGATCATGCCTTCGAACTGCGCAAGATGTTTGAGCCAGCGCTCGCCCATCTCACCCGACCAGTCCTCAGGAGGTTGGCGGCTCAGTACAGGCTTCGCAGTCATGTGATCGCTCTCCGCAGGCGCCTAAAAGCTCTGCGTCAGCCTATCACCGTCTTCGGCGAGCTGGCATGGGAGCGGAGGCGCTAGTCCCCGCTTTGGTCCAGTCTCGTGACCACGTGGTAGAAGACCGCGTCCCAAGCATTGTGGATGCCCGTGAATAAGAGCGCGAGGGACGCCGCGCCAACGGCGAACAGTGCCTCGTGCAGGTGACGCAGCCCCGTCAGCGCCGAGACGGCCAGCGTGAGGTACGCGGCCAGGGGCAGGCACGCGTGGAAGATCCAGTCCTCGAGCACTGCGACGTATGTCGTTTGCCGGTGCATCCGCCGTACGACGATGACGGTGTAAGTGATACCGACGAGTCCGACCAGCCCCCACAGCAGCGCGATCGGCGCGCTGCTCTGCCAGGGCGCTCGCAACAGCGCGCCCAGCAGCAGGCAGCTGCTGAAGTGCACGATCGTCGGCGTGGCGTACGCGGCACCCGCGCCCAATATCCCGCGTGAAGGCTTCTCGGCGATCAGCGTCATCACGACGAACTGAAGACCGATCAGCCCTCCGGCGGCGGAGCCGACGATGACGTAGAAGCTATCCCACTGCGCGAGCTGATCCATGGGTCACTCCCAGCACCGAGTCGGCGCATCGTAGCACCCAGGAATTCGGGTCGCGCAAGGTGTCGGGCTTAGGGTTTGTTTGAGCTGCCGGTTGGCTGTGAAGCATCCGGCGGATACCAGTACACGAGGTGGCAGGCTTCACACGCCTGGTCGATCTTGCCGCCGACGTCAAACAGACGCTGCGCATCGCGGGCATCGATGGCATCGAGCGCTTCGAGACTCACGCCACGCAGCGCCTGCGCGAACCCGATGAAGGCTGCGCGATTGGCATCGAGCCGCCGCTGCGACTCCCGCGGCGCAAGCTCACCAAGCCCGACGGGTGTGTCAGGCGGCGCGATCTGCCGGCCTTCCATCACGATGAGATTCGTGGATTCGACCAGTGTCAGAGCTCTGCGCCGCAGAGCCTGCCATTGCTCGGCAGTGTGCGGACGCTCCGCGGTGGCGCCGGCGAGCGTTGCATTGAACGTCACCGCGTCCCACAGCGCATCGGCAGACGGATCGACTTCGGCATCCATCAGTTCGCGGATGGTGATCTGTGCGTCGTACCGCGAGACGGCAGCTGGGACAGGAACGCTTGCCTGCGGTTGGCACCCCGCAAGCGCGGTGAGCATGAGTGAGGCGAACCCTGGCACGAGGATCCGCAAGGGCTGCCCGCCCCTGTCTTTGCGTGCGCTCAGCGCGGAGCGTGCGCCTGCGCTGTCTGCCCGCGCTGCTGCTGTTCCTGCTGTTGTCGCAGCTGTTGCGCGTGCTTGTGCGCGAGGTGATGTCCCACCACGCATCCGGCCGCCGCTCCCGCCACCGCGTGATGACCGGCGAGGTGACCGGCAACCGCGCCCACCGCCGCACCCTTGAGACAGCCCTTGGCCTGCACGCCCACGGACGCTGCCAGAAGCACGGCACCCAGGATTGCCGCAGCCAACACCGGGGTTGAGCTCGTTCGCCACGCTATCGGGATCATCTGCTTCGCTCCAAGTCACTGGACTCGCCATAACAACACCGATTGTGTCTAAAAGTTGCGCCAGGCCCGCAGTATGGCTCGCGGCCGCGCGCCTCGTGTAGGCTGGATGCGAGAGGTAACCCGTGTCCATCCTTAAATTTTCACGGCTCGCAAAGGTGCTACTGGTGCTCGGTGCAGTCGCCTGCGCCGCCGGTGCTCTTGCGGACGGTCCGGCCGATACCTCGGCCCCAACGACATCGAAGCCCAGGAACCTTCTCGATCAGGTCATTGTGACGGCGCGGCGGCAGATCGACCAGCACACGCTCGAGAACCTCGTCATCCCGAAGTTCGTCGACTCGCATGGGAAGGCGAATGAGCGGGGCAACCAGATTGCCCGTTGGCACACGGGGCTATGCCCGATGACCCTGGGGCTGCAACCGGCCTACAACGAGTTCGTCACGCGGCGGATTGTGGAGCTGGCGAAGAGCGTCGGTGCACCGACGCTCAAGACGCGACACTGCCAGACCAACGTCGAGGTGCTCTTCAGTGAGAACGTGCAGCAGCAGATCGACTACGTGCTGAAGCGCGAACCCGTACTGCTCGGGTATGCCAATGCCGGCGCGAAGTCGCTGGCGAGGATCGACCACCCGATCCAGGCGTGGTATGTCACCGGCACCCAATCCTCGGTCTTTCGCACCACGCCCACCAACGCCCCGGCGGGCAGCTCCGACCCGGGTTCCGCCGTCACCCCTTCTTCCGTGGGTGGAACACCCTCGTTCGGCGGCAGCGCAGTGAACATCGACTCCCAGTTCAGCCTGGTCGGGGCCGAGGCCGGCAGCCGGCTCGGCTCGCACATGACGAGCCAGTTCGTGAACGTGCTGGTGCTCGCGGACAGCAGCCAGGTGAAGCAGTACTCGCTCTCCGCGGTGGCTGATTACGTTGCGATGCTGGTGCTGACCCGGGCGGCGCTCGATGGCTGCAATCCGCTGCCGAGCGTCATCGATCTGCTCTCCTCCGAGTGCGCCGACCGCGATCCGCCGAAGACGATCACGGACGCCGATACCGCCTTTCTGCAGGCGCTTTATTCCTCGCGCCTGGATATGAAACTCAGCGTCGAGCGGGGCGAGCTGCACGACAAGATGCTGAGCGGCATCGACACCGATCACACCGCCCCCGCGGGCCACTGAAGCGAGCTCTCCGCCCGCTGCCATTTTTCTCCACGATCGGCGCACGGCTTTGCCACAAGCGCCGGCGAGACTCAGCCTCAGGAGCCGAAATCGCGATCGGCTGGAGTCTCGAACATGGCGCTTTCTTCCTCCGAGCTGCGTGAGATCGCACGCCGGGTCATTGTCGTACCGCTGAGTGTGATTGGTGCCGGATTGGCGAGGGCCGGAGGCGCATTGGGCTCGGCCGCGCTGCGTCGGCGCTGGCAGATCGTCATCGCCCTGGCCCTCGCCGCCCTCCTCTGGCAGCTCTCCTCGCATCCGCCGTTCGCGACCGTGCAACGCTCGGAGGTGCTGGTGCGGACCAACGTGCTCGACGGCTCGGTGAAAGTCTTTGGACCGGGACTGGTGCCGATGTTGCCCGGCATCCATCAGGCACGCGCGTACTCGATGCGCGATCAGATGTCCCGCTCGCTCGAGAGTGCGAGCGCGAGCGGATCGGCGCCGTTTCAGTCGACCGAGGGCCTGGCGATCGGAGTGGATCTCACGGTGCGCTGGGCGATCGACCGCCGCCGCATCGGCCAGATGTCGCGGGACTTTCCGCAGGACCTCGATGCCGATCTGGTGCAGCCCGCGCTCCAGGGCATCGCCTACAGCCTCTTCGCCCGCCACACCGTGCGCGAGATTTTCTCGGACCGGCGGGCCGAGATTCAGAAGGAGATCGCCGCGGCACTTTCGCCGAAGCTCGCCGCCATGGGCCTGGTGCTGCGCGCGGTCGAGATGGGCAAGGTCGATCTGCCGCGCGACTACCGCGCCGGCATGGACCGGCTCCTCGCCGAGGAGCTCGAGACGGAGAAGGTGCGCTACACGCTGCAGCTCAAGGAGGCGGCGGTGAAGGAGACGCAGCTCGAGGCCGAAGCGGACAAGGTGCGGCGGCAGAAGTCAGCCGAAGCTCAGGGCGAGGAGCAGGTGATCGCGGCACGCGCGCAGGAGGAGACCATGAAGCACATCCTGCCGTTCAAACAAAAGCAGATCGAGCAGCGTCAGCTCGAAGCGGAAGCGGAGAAGGTCGCACGCATCAGGAATGCCGAGGGCGCAGCCGAAGCGCGGCGCATCGAGGCGCGCGGCGAGGCGGACTCGCGCCAGAAGCTCGCCGATGCGGAGGCCTACCGGCTCGATCTCGTCGGCAAGGCGAATGCCGCGCAGATGGAGCGCGAGGGCACGCTCGTGGCGCGCTATCCGCTCCTCATTCAGAAGACGCTCGCCGATAAGCTCTCCGACAAGATCCAGGTGATCATCGCCCCGCCCCCCGCGCCGGGTGAGGTCGTCGGCGCCAATCTGATCGGGGCGACGGCGATGGCCGACGCGCTGCACCACCGTTCGGCGGGTGCGCCGTGATCCTCGAGCTCACCGCCACGATCGCGATCGTGGTGCAGGATCGCGCGCCCCTGCACGCATCGCCGGCCGCCTCTTCCCCGACGCTGACCTCGCTGTGGCAGGGCGATGTGCTCGAGATTCGTGGCGAGCGAGCCGGCTATCTCAAGGTGTACGACTACCGGCGCGAGCGCGGCGGCTTTCTCAAGGAGGATACCGTCCGCGTCGTCGGGCTCACGGAATCCGACGCAGCGGAGCTGCTGGCGGTGCTGCGCTTCCTGCGCGACACGCCGGGCTCGGAGGCGCTCGGAATCAGCTACGGCGCGGCGTATCTGAAGGCGGCGCCGGCGGCCGCGGTGAGCGCCGAACCCCTGGATGCCATCGCACGCATGGCCGAGCGGCTCGCCGATCAGGCCTCGGGACGCGCGGCGGATCCGGTGGTCGCGGCCGCGCACGTGGAAGTCGTGCAGCAGTTCGGCATCCGCATGAAGAGCTTCGAGCGCCAGGGCCGCATGCAGATGTGCTACGACGGTGATCTCTACCGCCGCGTGCTGTCGCAGACCGGCGCGAGTGATGAGGAGCGCGCCCGGGCGGCGCTCGGCCTGACCCGCACGGATTGCATCGACCCCAATCTCGGACCGGTACCCCGGGCGGCCGTGGATGAGGAGCGCGAGCAGCTCCTCGAGACGATCAACGAGGAGAAGCTCTCCCCGCTGCTGCGCAGCCGCCTGCACGCGCGGCGCGCGGGCGTGCTCGCCGCGATCGCCTTCGAGCAGGCACATCGGCGCGAGCCGGCTGCAGCCACCGCACAGCGGGCGCTCAACGAGGTGCTCTCGGTGCATGCCGATGAGCTGGGCGATGACCGCCGTGCCGAATACCAGGACGCGATGCTGCGGGTCGGCGCGATGCGCTGGGCCGCGCAGCTGCGTCCCGTTCACACCGGGTTCCTCGCGCTCACGGCGGCGCCCGGTCAGCCGGGCCAGACTTGTGTGACGTTAAAGGACTCGCGCCAGCCGAAGGTCGCGGCGGTGGCGCAGCGCTGCACCTACGGCATCGTCTGGCTCGCCTCCGCGCAATCCTTCGCGCAGGACCAGGCACTCGTCCTGGCCGTACAGCCCCTCGAGAGCTGGCGCGAGCTGTGGGTCTTTCATGCCCGGGCGGGTGGCTGGACGGTGGATGTGCTCTCGCCGGGTTTGAACGAGCCCGAGGAAGGCTACGTGGACTTCGCCGGGTTCGCCCCCGGCACGCGCCGGCTGCTGCTCGCGCGCGAGGTCAAGGACCATGGACGCTTCCGCCGCCGCTTCGAGGAGTTGAGACTGGATGACCTGGCGCTGGTCCACCAGGCGAGTACGCCGGAGCTGCTGCCGGACTTCGGACGCTGGCAGGATGTGGATTGGCGGCGTGAGAGTTTTGCGCTGCGCTGATTGAGAATCGGCGCGGTAGAATCCCGGTGCATGATCACCCGACGCCGCGCTCTCACCCTCGGTGCCTCGGCAGCTGCCCTCGCCGCGGCGGCCCGCATGCCTGGTGTAAAGGCCGCGCGGGCAACGCCCCCGACGCTGCTCATTCTGGGCGGAACCGGCTTCATCGGGCCGCCGCTCACCGCAGAGGCACTGCGCCGCGGCTGGAAGGTCACGCACTTCAATCGGGGCAAGAAAGCGCCGGGGGGCGTCAGCGATGTCGAGACCCTGATCGGGGATCGCAAGGGCCAGCTCGATGCCCTCAAGGGCCGCCGCTGGGATGTCGTCATCGATGACACGGGCTACATCCCGAAGTACGTGAGGCAGTCGGCCGAGCTCCTGGCCCCCAACGTCGGCTACTGCCTGTTCATCTCGAGCATTTCGGCCTACGCGGATTTCTCGAAGCCGAACGATGAGCGCTCGGCCACCGCCAAGCTCAGCAATCCCGACGAGGAGCACGTCACCGAGGACACCTACGGTCCGATGAAGGCGCTGTGCGAGCGCTACAGTGTCGAGGCGTTCCAGGGCCGCGCGAGCATCGTGCGTCCTGGCTACATCGTGGGACCGCTCGATTCCAGCGACCGCTTCACCTACTGGCCCGTGCGCGCCTCCCGTGGCGGGCAGATGCTGGCACCGGGCACGCCGAAGGATCCGATCCAGATCATCGATGTGCGCGACCTGGCCGCCTGGATGATGACGCTGGCGCAAAAGCGCGCGCGCGGAGTGTTCAATGGCGTCTCTCCGCCGGGCGCATTCACCATGGGGCAGCTCATTCAGGCGTGCCTCGCCGCATCGCCCGGGGCCGGCACGACGGTGAACTGGATCCCCGAGGAGTTTCTCGCCGCACACTGGAAGGCCGAGGAAATGGATCTGCCGCCGTGGTCGCCTATGCACGGGGATAGCGCCGGCGCCTCACTCACCTCGGATAAGACCGCGCGCGCGAGCGGTCTTCGGGTCCGACCCCTCGAAGAGACCGTCCGGGACACGCTCAGCTGGTTCAAATCCCTTCCCCCGGAGCGGCAAGCGAAGCTGCGCGCCGGGCTCGACCCAGGCAAGGAAGCCGACACCCTCGAGCTGTGGCGCCACCGCGATCCGGCGCGCACCTGATCCCTGGCGCGTCATTGACCCGCTCTGCCCTGGCCTCGCAGCGGCAGCGCGTCACGGTGCTGCTGGGGCTGCTCTTCGCCATCACCTATCTCGACCGCGTCTGCATCTCGGTCGCGGGCCCGCGCATGCAGGCGGAACTGCACATCGATCCGGCGGCCTGGGGCTGGGTCGCGGGCGTGTTCACCATCGCCTACTGCGTGTTCGAGATCCCGACCGGGATGATGGGCGATCGCATCGGACCGCGGCGCGTGCTCACGCGCGTGGTGATCTGGTGGTCCGCCTTCACCGCACTCACCGGTGCGGTCACCGGCTTCTACCCGCTCCTCGCGACGCGCTTCCTCTTTGGTGCCGGCGAGGCCGGAGCGTTTCCCAACTCCTCGATCGCCATCTCGCGCTGGTTTCCGCCGGAGCGCAGGGCAACGCTCTCCGGCATTACCTTGATGGCAAGTCAGCTGGGCGGAGCCGCAGCACCGCTCCTCGTCGTGCCGATCCAGATGCACTATGGCTGGCGCGCTTCGTTCTATGTGTTCGGTGTGCTGGGGCTGGTGTGGTCGATCGCCTGGTATGTCGGATTTCGCGATGCGCCGGCCGCAGGACCCGTCGATCGACCAGGACACACCGCCTACGCCTTCCCCTGGCGCAGCATCTCGCGCTCTTCCTCGCTCTGGGCGCTGCTCGGCGTCGCCTTCTGCTATGTCTACGTCTATAACTTCTTTCAGACCTGGTTTCACACCTTCCTGGTAAAGGGGCGCGGGGTTGGCGAGGAAGGGCTGTGGTTCTCAACGCTGCCGTATGTGCTCGCCGCCGTGGCCAATCTCACCGGTGGCGCGGCGAGCGATGCGCTGGTGCGCCGGCTGGGACTCAAACGCGGGCGCAAGATCGGCGGCATCTTGTGTCTCACGGCGGCAGGCGGCTTTACGCTGGCCGCGATGCTCTGTCACGGGCAGGCGCTGACGGTGGTGCTGCTGGCGCTGGTGTACGGCGCGATTACGTTTCAGCAGTCGGGCGCATTCGGGGTCATGCTCGATGTGGGTCACCGCTATGCCGGCGCCATCGTCGGCCTGGGCAATATGTGTGCACAGGTCGGGGGCCTCATCGGCTCGGTCGCTTACGGCTACATCGTGGCGCGCACCGGCAGCTACGACGCTCCCTTCATTCCCATGGCGGTGATCCTGTTCCTCGGCGCCCTGTGCTGGACGCGAGTCGATGCGTCGCGGGAGCTGGAGCCATTTCGCGCGACAGTAAGGCCCGCGATCAGCTCGCGGTGACGGACTGGGTCTTCTTCGTGTGCTCAAGACCGGCGCGCACGATGAGCTCCAGCACCTTGAGATCCACGTCGGCGAGCTTGTTGATGTACAGGCATTGCCTGATGCCGCCCTTGTGCTTGCCGAGCTTCTTAAGCAGCGCCGCCGTCTGCGGCGCCTCCCCGCAGTAGAGCACCAGCGCCCCCGTGCGCGGGGAGAAACCCGTCGCGCAGATCGAGCCGATCGCCCCGGAGGCAAAGCGATAGTGGCGCGCACCGAAGCCGACGATCGAGGGCCCCCACATCCGCGCCTTCCAGCCCGTGATGCGCGAGAACAGCTTCAGCAGTACCAGCGCATCCGCGCGGCGTGTCGCATTGCCGAGACCCGCGATGAAGTCTTTCGGCGCAACGGCGGTGACCTGGGTCTTGGTTTTGGCCATGAGGCGCCCTAACCCGAGGCGCTCCAGGCCTCGCACACCTGACGCTGTCTTCCCAGCCCCTCGACGCTCAATTCGACGATGTCGCCGGGCTTCAGATACTGCGGCGGCTTACGTCCCGCGCCGACACCCGCTGGCGTGCCGGTCGTGATCACGTCCCCCGGATGCAGCGTCATGAACTCGCTCACGTAAGAGACGAGAGTTGCGCAGTCGAAAATCATCTTACTCGTGCTGCCGCTCTGGCGGCGCTCGCCGTTGACATCGAGCCAGCAGGCGAGACTTTGGGGATCGGGCACCTCGTCGCGGGTCACGAGCCAGGGGCCGAGCGGCCCGAAGCTGTCGCAGCCCTTGCCCTTGTCCCAGCTGCCGGCGCGCTCGTGCTGGTAGCTACGTTCCGACACATCGTTGACGGTGAGGAATCCGGCGACGTGTTCAAGCGCCCGTTCGCGCGTCACGTAGCTCGCGCGCGTGCCGATCACGAGTCCCAGCTCCACTTCCCAGTCGGTCTTCAGCGAGCCGCGCGGAATCCGGATCGCATCGTTGGGGCCGCAAATACAGCTGGTCGCCTTCAGGAACACGACCGGCTCGGCGGGAATCGGCATGCGCGCCTCGGCCGCGTGGTCGGAATAATTGAGTCCGATCGCCACGAACTTGCCGATGCACGCGACGGGCGCTCCCAGGCGCGGGTTGCCGGAGACGGCGGGCAGACTCGAGGGATCGATGCGCGCGAGGCGCGTGAGACTCGCCGGAGAGAGCTCCGCGGGTCCGATGTCCCGCACGTGAGCGGCAAGGCTGCGCAACACGCCCGTGGCATCGAGCAGCCCCGGCTGTTCGGCGCCGGCAGGTCCGTAGCGAAGCAGTTTCACGGCAGATGGCCTCCGCCGCCATTGTACGTCGACGGAGCTCGGCGCAGGGATGCGGATCAGGCGCTGCGGGTATGCAGGCGCGCCAGCTCGTGCCGCTCGAGCCACCGCGATTCAATATCGGCGGCGCTCTGGGGGTGTCCGAAGTAGTAACCCTGCGCATGATCGCAGCCGAAGGCCACCAGCTGTTGCGCGGCGGCGAGCGATTCCACACCCTCGGCCACGACGGTCATACCGAAGCTGTGCGCGAGCTGGATGGAGCTGCGCACGATGCGCTGATCGGCGGCATCGACGGCGAGATTCAAGATGAAGCTCTTGTCGATCTTCAGGGTGTGCACCGGCAGCTGCTTCAGGTACGACAGCGAGGCGTAGCCGGTCCCGAAATCATCGATCGACAGGCGCACGCCAAGCTCGCGGATCGCCTGCAGGCGCTTCAGGATGGTCTCCGGGTAGCGCATGACGGCGCTTTCCGTGACTTCGAGCTCGAGCAGATGCGCCGGCACGTGCTCCCGGCGCAGCACTTCGGCCAGCTTCTCGACCAGGGTGTGATCCAGCAGATTGTTGGCACTGATGTTAACCGCCACCGGGACCTGGTGGCCCGCCCGGCGCCAGCGCGCAATCTGCTCGACCACCAGCCGGATCACGTACTGGGTAAAGGGATGAATGAGCTCGGTGCTCTCCGCGAGAGTCACGAACTTGGCCGGCGGCACCGGGCCCATCGACGGATGGGTCCAGCGCGACAGCGCCTCAAGCCCGATCAGCGCACCATCGGACAATCGCACCTTGGGCTGGAAGACGACGGCCAGGCCGCCTTCGCGCAGCGCCTTGGCGAATTCGGATTTGAGCGCCAGCATATCCGGCGTGAAGTTGTCGATGAGGCTCGAATAGCGCCCGAACGGACGCATCTCGCTCTTGGCCGCATACATGGCGATGTCCGCGCAGCGCAACAGCTCCGCGGGCGTGCCGGCATCCTGCGGATACAGCGCGGCGCCGATACTCGCCGAAAGATTGAGCTCAACGCCGCCCATGACGATGGTCTCACCCAGGCGCGCCTGCAGCCGAGCGCACAAGCCCTCCAGTGCCTCCGGGTCGTCCATCCGTCGCGCGAATAACGTGAGCTCATCGCCGCCCAAGCGCGCGACCCAGGCCTCTGCGCCGCTCATCAGCGTCTCGACGCGCTGTCCGATCTCCTGCAGCACATGATCGCCCGAGGCGTGGCCCAGTGTGTCGTTGATGTCCTTGAAGTGGTTGAGATCGAGCAGCAGTACGGCGAAGGAGTCACGCGGCGCGGCTTCGATCGCATGCTCGAGATAGCGCATGAACGCATCGCGGTTGAGCAGACCCGTGAGCGAGTCGTGCTTGGCGAGATACTCCTGTTCGGTGACGTAGTTGCGCTGGCGGCGTAGCGAGCGGTTGAGCCTGACGCCGAACACGATCACCGCGATGAGCCCGATGAGAAGTACGAGCGCGGGCCCGAAGGCATGCTGCAGCCACATGGCGTACAGCGAGTAGACCGGCACGGCCACACCCACATCCACGGGCAGGCTGGGTGAGGGCGAGACGCTCACGAGGTAGTTCTGTCCGGTTGAGGGCCGCAGAATCTCGAACGGACCCCCGCCGACGTGTTGCATGGTCTCGCGCGCAATCTGATCGCCGTTGACCTGCAGCGTGTTCTCACTTCTGGAATAGCTGATGAGACGGGTGCCGTCGGAGCGGATGAAGCTCACCCAGGCGGAGGACAGCAGCTGCAGGCTGTCGCTGCCGGCGATGAGGCTGCGTGCGGGCACCAGCGCAAAGACCACATCCATCCGCCCGGGCTCCCGCTCGACGCCGATGGTGAGCGGCAGGAACCAGTCCTGCTCGCGTGGCAGGCGGATGAGCTGCCAGATCTCGGTCGCCGTGCCGGAGGGCCTGGGCAGCTCCGAGCGCACGATGGCTTCGGTCTGGGGCGATGCGGCCGCGCCGGTGCGATCTACGAGCACGGTCTCGCCCGAGGCACTGACGATCCCGAGATAGGCGGAGGACGGATCAAAGCGCATCGCCTCGCGCAGCGCTTCGTATTTGAAATCGCGGCTGGGCTCGGTCGCCGGTGCGATGTCGGCAGCGATGCCTGCGGCGCTGAACTTCGACTGCTCGAGCAGCACAGTGGCCGAGGTTTGCAGGCCGATGGAGAGGTTGACGAGGTTATTGCGCGTGGCGGACCAGATGCGGTGACCTTCGTCCCCGATCAGGTACAGCGCCGTGCCGGCGAGCAGGCCGAGCGCCACGCCGAGAAACACGCGCGCACCGCGGTACTGCGTGCGAATGGCATCCGCCTGCGCCGAGCGGGATCGCTCAGACTGGCGGCTGGTCTCCGTGCCCATACGGGATATCCGTTCCTCGCTGTCCCTGCCGCGCTGGAATTCCTTCTGCGTCAAGACACTTAAGTCGGCGGCGGGGCCGAGTACTTTAGTGCGGCGACCGTCGCGGCACGCAATTAATTTGCATTGCCGGCCGCAGAAAACACCCGTGCCCGGCATCGTGATGAAGCGCGCAGAAGACCTGCGGGATTCGGTGTAGCGGTGACTCTTAATGAGTCAAATCAGCCCGTTGCGGTGCATTCAAAAGAAAGTGCCTGAGCGGGATTTGCGATCGCGCCCGTGCGGGCGCTGAACCCACGTCAGCGGCCCTATGCCGCGCCGCGGCGTATTGCGACGGATACGCCTGATGGCGCACCATCGCCGCCTCATCCCAAACCCTCACCGGAGAGGCGGCATGTGCGACAACGACTCATTGGATGACATGATTGAGTATCGGCTCAAGGCGGCGGGGGTCTCGCGCCGTCAGTTCGGCGCCCTCACGCTGGGAGCGGGCATGGTGTCGCTCCTGCCGCCAGTGGCGAACGCCGCGGAAGTCACCGAGTCGGAAGTCGAGATCAAGACGCCCGATGGCACCTGCGATGCGCATTTCGTGCATCCGACCAAGGGCAAGGCGCCCGGGGTGCTCGTGTGGCCCGACATCTTCGGCCTGCGGCCCGCGTTCCGGCAGATGGGCAAGCGCCTGGCCGAGTCCGGCTACTCGGTGCTCACCGTGAATCCGTTCTATCGCGTCAAGCACGCGCCGACCGCACCCGAGCATCCTGACTTCAACGATCCGCCGACGCGCACGGCGCTGTTTGCGCTGGCCGGCGGAATCACACCGCAGACCAACGTGACCGATGCGCATGCCTTCGTCGCCTGGCTCGATGCGCAGCCCTCGGTCGACAAGAAGCGCAAGATGGGCACGACCGGATATTGCATGGGCGGCCCGCTCGTCATGCGCACGGCCGCCGAGCTGCCCGATCGCATCGGCTTCGGCGGCTCCTTCCACGGCGGCAATCTCGTCACCGACAAGCCCGACAGCCCGCACCTGCTCGTGCCGAAGATCAAGGCGCAATTCCTGTTCGCCATCGCCGAGAACGATGACATGCGTCAGCCCGATGCGAAGGACAAGCTGCGCGAAGCATTCGCTGCGACCAAGAATCCGCCTCCGGAGATCGAGGTCTACAAGGGCACGATGCACGGCTGGTGCCCGCCGGATGCGCAGGTCTACAACCATGACCAGGCCGAGCACGCCTGGGAGCGCCAGCTCGCGCTGATGAAAAAGGCGCTCGGCTAGTCCTTTGGTCGCGCCGGAATCTCGAGCCCCCGCTTCACGGCGGGGCGCTCGAGGAATGCGCTGAGGACGCGCGTCACCTGCGGAAAGTCGCCGATCCCGACGAGCTCGCCCGCCTCGTAGAAGCCGATGAGGTTTCGCACCCAGGGGAAGGTGGCGATATCGGCGATTCCATAGGCCTCGCCCTGAATCCAGGCATTGCCCTTCAGCTGCCGATTGAGCACGCCGAGCAGCCGGCGCGACTCCGCGACGTAACGATCGCGGGGGCGCTTGTCCTCGTAGTCCCGGCCGGCGAATTTGTTGAAGAACCCGACCTGACCGAACATCGGACCGATGCCGCTCATCTGGAACATCAGCCACTGCAGCATCTGGTAGCGCGCCGCAGGCTCGCGTGGCAGCAGCTGCCCGGTCTTCTCGGCGAGATAGACGAGGATGGCGCCGGATTCAAAGAGCGCGAGCGGCACCCCGTCCGGCCCGTCCGGATCCAGGATCGCTGGGATCTTGTTGTTGGGATTGAGCGCCAGGAACTCGGGTGAGAGCTGGTCGTTCGACTCGAAGGCGACGCGGTGTACTTCGTACGGCAGCCCGATCTCCTCGAGCATGATCGAGACTTTGACGCCGTTGGGCGTGGGCAGTGAGTAGAGCTGCAGCTGCTCGGGATGCCGCGGCGGCCACCTGCGCGTGATGGGAAAGGCGCTGAGGTCGCCGCTCATGCGCTGCCCGCGCGGATGCGCCACGCATGCACGATCGTCGGTACGTCCGCCTGCCAGTTCTTGAGCAGCATTGAGATCGCCAGGCCCTCCAGGTCCGCAATGATCCCCACGACAATGGCCGCTCCCACAGCCAGCGGAGAGGCATTGAAGGCGAGCAGCGAGAGGAAGGCGACGAAAAGCGCGATTCCCCACAGCTTCGAGGACCACATATGGTAGCTCGCCTCGCGCCCGAATTTCTGCCAGTCAAAGCCGTAGCGGAGAAGCTCCAGCGCGACGAGCACGATCAGGCCGGGCAGAAAGCTCAGCAGTACTTGCGGATGCAGGCGCCACGCGGCGAACGTCGCTGCAAGATAAAAGAGGGTATCGGCGGCGCTGTCGAGCCGGCGAAGCTTCGCAGTGGCGACTTTGAGGCGCCGCGCGATGATGCCGTCGAAGACATCAGAGAGAAAAGCCACGGTCAGGCAGACACCGAAGGCCGCATGGCTGGGGTAGTCGAGCGCAAGCCACACGACCACGGGCGCCAGCGCCACGCGCGACAGCGTCAACGCCAGCGGCACCTGATTAAGCATCGCTCCTCGCCGGAGCCTCACCACAATTGATTTCCCAGGGCGTGCCGAAGCGGTCGGTGACCACGCCGAATCCGGTAGACCAGAAGGTCGGCTGCAGGGCCATGTGGACTGTGCCCTGCACCGCCAGCGCCTCGAAGAGACGCTTCGCCTGTGCTAGCTCCGGCACGGTCATCGTGACGCTGAAGCCCTGCGGCACGCGATAAGCGTCCGGGTAGTAATCGCTGCCGCTTAATTGCTGACCCGACAGCTCCAGGTTGGCGTGCAGGACTTTCGTGCCCCACTCGGGCGATGGCATCGGCAGGCCGGCGGCTTCGGCGTAGCGCACCAGCAGCGTGATCTTGCCGCCGAAGAGCCGCTCGTACTCGCGGAAGGCGGCTTCACATTGGCCATTGAAACCGAGATGAATGGTAATTTCCATGAGGCTCTCCTCTTCAGCGGGCATTCTCGCGTTGCGCGAGCGCCGCCTGCAACTTGAGCACCGTCGCCCAGTTGCGCGTCGTTGCCGCCTCACCCGCGGTGCGGGCGAAGCTCTGGGCGAGCCTGGACTCGATGAGTCCGCGCGCGCACCACAGATAGGCCGCCCGGCTGCCGATATGAAGGGCATCCGGCGCCCAGGATTGTTTGAGAAGTGGCCGCACCTTGCCGAGCGCGGCACCCTCGCACACGAACGCGACCAGGAATCTCGCGGGATCGCGGTTCGCCTGCGCAAGCGCGTTCTGTTTGATTACTTCATCGAGATGGGCCTGTGACAGGATCACCAGCGGCACATCAAAGCCAAAGCGCTTCTCGATGGCGCGCGAGAGCTCGGAACCGATGGTCTTCGGATCGGTGCGCTCCGCCTCGAGAACGAGATTGCCGCTATTGAGAAGCGTGTGCGCCCGGGCGTAACCCAGCTTCAGGGCGAGCGCTCGCAGATCCGCCATGGCGATGCGCTTGGTCTTGCCGACATTGATCCCCCGCAGCAGTGCGACGTAGCCGCTCACGCTTCGGCGGCCCAGGCGAGGAGATCCGGCGGCGGCGCCTCAAGCCGCGGAGCCGCTGTCAGCTGCGCCTTGGGGCCGTCGTACGCGGTGAACAGAGCCTCATGCGCTTTGAGGGACAAGTCCCCGTCGCGAACGTAGTACTCCTGCACCCAATTGAGCAGAAACGCGAGCCGCTCGTCCTGTGCCTCGCGGGTCGCGTACTTGTGCGGCTCCCAGGGGCGGGAACGGCAGTTCGCCAGACACTGCGCGGCGCCGGGATTGAGGAAGATGAGCCGCGGACGCAAGGCGAGCGATGCACCGATCAGATGAGCGTAGCAACCCTCAACGATCCAGCTTCGCCGCGCAGCGCAGAACGAGAGCACATCGCCTATGGCCTCATCGGGCGCGCGCAGTGTGGGAGTGGCAGCGGTGCTCCAGGCCACGGTGTCGAGATCGAGCACGTCGCTCAGCCCCCGGGTCGCAAACCAGTGTGCGAGTGTCGACTTGCCCGAGCCGGAGTTGCCGAGGACAGCGATGCGCATGCCGCAGGTTCAGGCACCGCTGTGATCGGCTTCGACGACGACCGCGGTCCCGTAGCACAGCACTTCGGTGAGCCCCGCCATGACCTCCGTCGCGTCGTAGCGCATCGAGATGACGGCATTCGCTCCGAGCTGCTGCGCGTGCTGGCACATGAGCTGATAGGTGTCCGAGCGCGCCTGCTCGCACAAACTGGTGTAAATCGTGATGTTGCCGCCGAACAGGCTCTGCAGGCCGCCGACGAAATTGCCGACGACGGAGCGCGATCGCACCGTGATGCCCCGCACCACGCCCAGGTTGCGCACGACCTTGAAACCCGGCAATACCAGCGCCGTCGTCACCATGGAATTCTGCATGGACCCTCCGATCGTCAGGTTTGTGATGGATTCCTGCTCAGAAAGAAATGCGTCGCCCGCTCACCGGCGGTCGAGCGGCTGCATTGATAGCCGAGCGCGCGCAGATCGATGCCGGCGAACACGCTCTCACCGCGACCGAGCAGTACCGGGCGCACGGCGAGATGCAGCTCATCGATCAGCCGCGCCTTGAGATACTGCCGCACGACCGACACACCGCCGCCCAGGCGCACGTCGCGTCCGGCCGCGGCCGCACGCGCGCGCTCGAGCGCCACCTCGATGCCCTCCGTGACGAAATGGAATTCCGTGCCACCCTTCATGCGAAGCGGCGCGCGGGCGAAATGAGTGAGCACAAACACCGGCGTGTGATACGGCGGCTCATCGCCCCACCAGCCTTTCCAGCTCTCATCAGGCCAGGCGCCGCGGATCGGTCCAAACATATTGCGTCCGAGAATCCAGGCGCCGATATTGGCGAAGCCCTGTTCCGCCATGCCATTGTCGATGCCGCTCTCCCCGCCGCTGCCGCCCTGCATCGTCTGCCACATCTGCGTCGGGAAGACCCAGCCCATGAGGTCGCCGCCGTTGACACCGAGGGGGTCCTGCAGACTCTGATTTGCGCCGGCGCCGTAGCCGTCGAGCGAAACGGAGAAACTCTGGACCTTAAGCCTGGACATCGCTCACCTCGCTGCGCCGTGCGCGCTCATGAAGTCCGCCACTCCCACACCGCTCCCGCATCCGCGTCCTGCGCCCAACCGATCTGCTTAAATCCCAGACGCTCGAGAATGCGCGTCGAGGCATTCGCCTGCGGCAGGGTGAAGGCCTTGAGAATGATATGCGGCTTTGCCTGTCGCGCGATGTCCACCAGGGCGCGCGCAGTCTGCGTCGCGTAGCCGCGGCCTTCGAACTGAGGCAGCGTGAAGTACGCGATTTCAACCACACCTTCACGCGGTGCGCCGACGAAGGCGCCGCCGCCGACGCCGCAACCGGCCTCGGCTGCGATGTAGCTCACCCAGGGCGGCTCGTAGCCGATGCGCTGGTGAAACAGCGCGGTCTGCTCGCAACTCGCGAGCAACTCTGACGGCATCACGTCGAGGCGGCTCAACGGGCGACCATCGCGACCACATTGCAGCAGCGTCACCATCCCCGCGGGCGGTCTCAGTACGGCCTGCCGTCCTTGTGCGTGAGGATCAACGATCCGTCCGGCGACTTGTCGAATGCGAGATCATCGCGCGGATAGGCCGCGGTGTCCCCGGGCGTGCGATCCCCGATCTCGAGGTACAGCACCGGCCTGTTCGTGCGATTGACGAGCTGATGGGCGAGGCCATTGCCGGCCTTGAAACCGCAGCAGTCGCCGGAGCGCAGTTGATGCTCCTTTTCCCCGAGGAGCAGCACGGGATCGCCCGCAACGATATAGATGAACTCATCCTGCAGCGTGTGATGATGCAGGAGCGCGGAGATGGCGCCGGGCGCAAGCTCGGTCAGATTGACGCCGAAGTTCGCGAGCCCGAAGTGATCTCCGAGCCGGCGCTTGAGTCTGCCCTCGACCAGTGCCGCAAACGGCGGCGGATAGATCGACTTGCGCGTCGAGACGGGAATCTCGAGTGCGGCCAGGGGCAGTGTCGACATGTCGCTGTCTCCATCGCGTCAGCGGAACTTCAATCCGGCTGACGCCAAGGGTACCAGCTAGAGTGCGAAGTGCACGACCATGCGGGCAATGCGGGGACGCTGCGACCACTGCACGAAGCCTTCACACACCTGTTTCGCGTCACCGTCGGGTGTCTCGATCGGCTTGTCGGCAAAGCGCGCCTGCTCGATCTCCTGACCGGCCGGCACCGTGGTCCAGGGGCTCGCTGCATCCTCGATGCCGCGAACGAACAGATCGACATGGGTTGCCTTGGCCGCGGCGGGGATGGTCGCGCACAGGGTGATCGGTGCGGCATCGGATTCCAGGCAGGGAAGCGGCGCGGGCGCCGCCTGGGGCGGCGGAGCCGAGGGCAGTACGGCGTTCTGCGCGACCGCCGTCGGCGTGAGCGGACCTGAGGGCCGGGCTGCGCTGCAAGGCGCGACCGTCGCGAGCACGGCGACCCCGTCCGCGCCGAGCTTTCGCAGAATGCTGGCTTCGATTTCGAGGCGCGTCGCGGCATGGGCCGCATCGAGCTCGCCGTGAGTCAGGGTCAGTTCGGCGATGCGTTCGCGCAAGTCACGCTGCAGGGCGTCCTGCGCGGCGCGCTCCGACTCGTGCAGCCACTGGGCGAGTGCAAAGCCCCCCACGCCCGCCCCGATCAGCATGGCAAACATGAACGTCAGCCAGATGCGGCTCTTGCGGCGCGAGGGCGAATGCGCCGCGGCCAGCTGCTTGGTAAACGAGGTGCGCAGCTGCAGGAACGATCCGAAAACCGTTGCAACAGCTGCGATGATGGCTGCGAGGACGCCGTCCGACATGGGATTCTCCGGCCGCCACGCTACCACGGGCCTGCCGCGTCCGAGGAACCCAGCCTCCGGGCCTTGGCAATTTTGCGAAGGCCGTCACAGGAACCCGCTGTTGCCGTTCGGCGTCAGGCGCTCGAGCGGCTTTTCACTATGCCGCGAAAGTCCCAGATATCCGTACCAGCCTGCTTGAGCCAGCGGCGAAGCCGCGCCGGCTCGATCTGCGCGACATCGGTAAATTGCGTCTGTGCCGCCCGGAACTTGCCGGCCGCTTGCAGCCCCTCTTCCTTGAAGGACCGTCCGTTCCAGAACAGCAGATTCACGTGCTTGGCGCTCGCCTTGTAGCCGACCACGGGATTCTCGCCGATGAACCACACCGGCATCGCGTGCCAGATCTTTACACTCGCCTTCGGCAGTGTCGCACTGATCTCGCCCGCCAGGCGCTCACAGATCGCAGCGTGCCGGGCAGATTGCGCGCATGCATAAGCCGAGACCGGATCCTTTGTCATGCGATGCTCCTCCAGATCAGCGCCTGCGCGACGATGACGTGCTTGCCATCAAAGGCCGCGGCTGGCGAGCCGTACAGACGATAGCCCAGTGAGAGCGCCTCGCTCACGCGCCGGCAGAAGGCTGCATCATCCGGGCCCGTGAGGATGCGATAGACCGGCAGGTTATTCGGTGGCGCGGAGCGCGAGCGCTTCTGTTTCATGAGGCGGACAGCTCGAGTGAGAAATGATGACTCGACAGCCGAAAGCCGCTGTTGAGATAGAGCCGGTGCGCCGCGTGGCGCGCGTAACCGGAATCCAAATGCACGGCATCGCACTTGAGTGAGCGGGCATGCGCGGTGAGCCACTGCAAGGCCGCGGAGGCATAGCCGCGACCGCGAGCTTCCGGCACGGTGGACAGATCGTAGGCTCCCCCGCCCTAGATACAGGTGAATAGTAGACTCTCCCGGCACGGGGGATGTCATGAGGAAATCGAGGTTTACCGAGTCACAGATAGTCGCGATCTTGAAGGAAGGGGAAGCCGGCATCGCACTGAGTGAGTTGACGAGAAAGCACGGGATCAGCCGAGCGACCTACTTCAACTGGCGCTCGAAGTACGGCGGAGTGTCGGTCTCGGAGCTCAAGCGGATGAAGGAGCTCGAGGCGGAGAACGCGAAGCTCAAGCGCATGTACGCGGAGCTAGCGCTCGAGAACGCAGCGATCCGGGATCTTCTTAACCGAAAACTGTAGAGCCGTTCGCGAAGCGACAGGCGGCCGAAGTGCTCGTGAAGGAACACGGGCTATCCATCGGCAGGGCCTGCAGGGTGACGAGGCTATCGAGGACGGCGTGGTATCGAAGACCCAGATCATGCATGGAGCGCGATCGAGGGGTAATCGAGGTGCTGAATGAGATCGTCGCTCGCAAACCTCGCTGGGGCTTCTGGAAGCTCTACGACCGGCTGCGGCTGGATGGTCAGTGCATCAACCACAAGCGCCTGCATCGGGTGTACTGCGCAATGAAGCTCAATTTGCCTCGTCGAACCAAGCGACGATTGCCGAGCCGCATCCGTCAGCCCCTGGCAGCTCCTGCGGGGCTGAACCAGATCTGGGCGCTGGACTTCATGGCCGATGCGCTCTACGACGGACGGGCGTTCCGCACGCTCAACATCATCGACGAAGGCAATCGCCAGGTGCTCGGGATCGAGGTCGCGACCTCGATCCCGAGCTTGCGAGTAATCCGCGTGATGGAGCAGCTGATCGAGTTGCACGGCAAGCCCAAGGCGCTGCGCATGGACAACGGCAGCGAGCTGACCTCCATTGCCTTCACCGAGTGGTGTGCAGCCCGTGGGATCGAGCAGCGCTTCATCCAGCCTGGCAAGCCTGACCAGAATGCGTTCATCGAGCGCTTCAACAAGACCTATCGCGACGAAGTGCTCGATGCCTACGTGTTCGAATCGATCGAGCAAGTACGCGAGGTCACCGAGATCTGGTTACCCGAATACAACGAGGAGCGGCCGCATGACAGCCTTGGCCGTGTGCCGCCCCTGACGTTCATGCCAAGGCCGCAAACTGCCCGGGAGTCTAGTTTTAAATCGTGTCCTTGACGGGGAAGCCTACG
>DATIYV010000004.1:0-35428 GCA_035517435.1 Steroidobacteraceae bacterium
TCGGCGCGAATCCGCTCGAGCTCGTGGAAGATCTCCTGCACCGCTGGCGCCGTGACGTCGGTGCGCACCCCGCTGCCGACCAGGAAGGGTCCGGGACCGCGCCGGAAGGCGAACTGGGAGCCGGCACCGTAGGTATAGCCGTGACGCTCACGCAGATTGAGATTGATGCGGCTGGTGAAGATTCCGCCGAGCGCGGCGTTCATCACCTCAAGCGCGGCGTAATCAGGATTGTTGCGCGCGACACCGACCTCGCCGATCCGCAGCGCGGTCTGGGGGGAGGTGCCGCGATCGATGATGATGATCCGGCGGCTCGATGCAGCCGGTGCGGCAGGGGCGCTTGGGGCAGCCGTCGTGCCAGACCAGGCTCCAAAGTAGCGCTGCGCGAGCTCTTTCAGCTGCGACGCGGTGAGATCGCCGGCGACGACCAGCGCCGTGCGCGCCGGCGTGTAGCCCGAGTGCCAGAAACCGACGAGATCGTCGCGCGTGATGGCGGTGAGCGAGCCGCGTGTTCCGAGCTCGATGTGGCCGTAGGGATGTCCGCTGCCATAGAGCGCCTGAGCCAGTGCGCGATTTGCCAGCGCCGTGGCATTGTCATGCTGCTGCGCCAGCTCGGTCAGACGGCTGGTCCGTACACGCTCGATCTCCGCGGGCGCGAAGGTGGGATTCAGCACCACATCGCTCAGCAGATCGAATGCCGCCGGCAGATCGCGCGTCAGCGCACGCACGCTCACCGTCGCCGAATCGCTGGTTGAGCCGGTGGACAGCTGCACGCCGGATTGCGCGGCATCGTCCGCAATCTGCAGCGCCGAGCGGCGATTCGTACCCTGATCGAGCATCGCGGCCGTAAAGGCCGCAAGTCCGGGCTTGTCGAGCGGATTGGTCTCGCTGCCGCTCAGCACGACGAGATTGGCCGCGACCACGGGAAGCTGATGCTGCTCCACGAGCAGGAGTGTGAGCCCGTTGGGGAGCTGCAGGCGCTGCGGCGTGGGCAGCTTGAGAGCCGGGTTTGGCCCCGGTGCAGGCGGATGACTGCGCCAATCGCTATCCGTTGCGACGGGTGCCGCCGCGGCCGCACCTGCCGGCACGGGGGCGGAACTGCCGGTGCGCGCCACGTCGTTGACCACGCGCTCCCCCGGTACGCCGTAAACCGTGACACGCGAGTTCGGCGTCAATGACCGCGCCAGCGCCTGCACTGCCGCGGCACTGACTTTGCGGTGGCGTTCGAGGTCGGCGGTGAGGTAGTCCGGATTGCCCACGTAGTGGTTGTACTGGTTGAGCAGATCGGCGATACCGCCCACACCTCGCGCCTCCAGACCGCGGATGGTCTGTGACTCGATCTGATTCTTCGCACGCGTCATCTCGGCGGGCGTCGGACCATTGTTCGCAATCGCAGTGAGCTGCGCATCGATCGCATGCTCGAGCTTCTCGGGGGTCACGCCCGGGCGTGCGGTCGCACTGATGAGGAAGACCGAGGACAGCTGCAGCGATTCCTGATTGGCGCTCACGCTCTGTGCGAGCTGCTGCTGGTAGACCAGTTCCTTGTAGAGGCGGCTCGAGTGTCCCTCGCCGAGGATTTGTGCGAGCACGTCCGCCGTCGCATCCCCGGCCGTGAAGAAGGGCGCGCTGAGCCAGGCCAGATAGACACGCGGCAGCTCGACTTTGTCGTGGACGATCGCGCGGCGCTCCGCCTTGATCGTCGGGGTAGCCACGACATTTCGCGGCACGGGCGCACCTGCCGGAATCGGGCCGAAATACTTCTCGATCAGCGCCCGGGTCTTCGCGGGGTCGATGTCGCCGACAATGGCGAGCGTCGCATTGTTCGGCACGTAGAACTGGCGGAAGAAGGCGCGCACGTCCTCGAGTCCCGCGGCTTCGATGTCGGCGTGCGAGCCCATGATGTCGGCGTGGTAGGGGTGGCTCGGCGGGAAGAGCTGATGGAAAACCTCCTCATCGACGACGCCGTAGGGCCGGTTCTCGATCGACTCGCGACGCTCGTTGCGCACCACGTCCTTCTGATTGGTGAGCTTCGACTGATCCAGGGTATCGAGCAGGAACCCCATGCGATCGCTCTCGAGCCACAGCGCGAGCTCGAGCTGGTTCGAGGGCACCGTCTGAAAGTAATTGGTGCGGTCGAAATCGGTCGTGCCATTGAGGTCACTGGCGCCGGCCCCCTCGAGCAGCCCGATGTGCTCACCGCGCGCAACGTGCTTGGAGCCCTGAAACATCATGTGCTCGAAGAGGTGCGCGAAGCCGGTGCGCCCCGCGCGCTCGTTTGCCGGGCCCACGTGATACCAGAGATTCACCGCCGCGAGCGGCAGGCGGTGATCCTCGGAGAGAATCACCTCGAGGCCATTGGCGAGCTTGTATTTCTGAAAGGCGATGTGAGGCGGTGTGAGGGGCGTGCCCGCTCCGGCCGTCGTCACGGGATCCGCCGCCTGCGTCTCACCGCCCAAGGCGGCGGCCAGCAGGATGGCGGGCAGAATGCTGCCTTGCTTGCGCCACATTTATAGAAGTGTAGCCGACCCGGCGGGGACTGGCGCAGGACCTGTGCGCCCAGTAGCGTGTCGCCTCCTTGCGGAATTCCTGGGAGTCGACCATGCGCCGCCTTGCTGCCGCTTCCGTCCTGGTCCTGCTCACGGTACTCGCCGCCCCTGGCCGGGCGGCCCCCGATCTCACGATTCCGGCTGATGTCCAGCAGGCCGCCCGCGCGCAGATCACCGCACCGGCGCTCGCGGCTCCGATCCGCATCCTCTCCTCCGACGCCTTCGAAGGACGCGGCCCGGCGACGCGTGGCGATACGCTCGCGCGGCTGTATCTCGCGACGGAGCTGCAGGCACTGGGCTATGCGCCCGGCGGGGTCAACGGCGGCTGGGAACAGCCCGTCGATCTCATCGGCGTACAAACGCATGCACCGGCCACCTGGTCGTTCCAGACCAAATCCGGCGACACCAATCTCGTGTGGCGGGATGACTACATCGCGGCGAGCGGCGTGCAGGAGGCGCAGGCACTCGTGCGCGATGCGGAACTGGTCTTCGTCGGTTACGGCATCCAGGCCCCCGAGTATCACTGGGACGACTTCAAGCGGGCGAAGCTTGCCGGGAAGATCCTGGTGATGATGAACAACGACCCGGACTGGGACCCGAAGCTGTTCGCGGGCAACCGGCGCCTGTACTACGGGCGCTGGATGTACAAATACGAGAGCGCTGCGCGCCAGGGCGCCGCCGGCGCCATCATCATTCACACCACGCCCTCCGCGGGCTATCCGTGGCAGGTCGTGCAGAGCTCCTGGAGCGGCGAGCAGTTTGGTCTGCCGGCGGAGGGCGAGCCGCAGATTCAACTGAAGGCCTGGGCTACGGAGTCAGCGATGCGGCGGCTGTTGCAGGCGGCGGGCTTCGATCTCGACAAGTTGATCGCCGCGGCCAAGTCCCGCAACTTTCACCCGGTCGCGCTCGGCATCCGCACCTCGATCTCGACTCAGAATGATGTGCACCGGGTGCGCAGCGCCAACGTGCTGGGACTTCTCCCCGGCAGCGATCCGAAGCTGCGCAGCCAGGTCGTGATCTATTCGGCGCATCACGACCACTTCGGGATCGGTGCGCCCGATGCGACCGGCGACCGCATCTACCACGGTGCGATCGATAACGCCTCGGGCTGCGCCCAGGTGCTCTCGATCGCGAAAGCCTACGCGGCCTTGCCGCAACGTCCGCGCCGCTCGGTGTTGATCATGTTCGTCGCCGGCGAGGAGCAGGGGCTGATCGGCTCGCTCTACTACGCGCGCCATCCAACCGTTCCGCTCGCGAACATCGCTGTCGATGTGAACTACGACGGCGGCAACAAATGGGGGCACGCGCGCGATGTGATCTCCATCGGGCTCGGCAAATCGACGACCGATCGGTACGTCGCCGCCGCGGCGGCCCTGCAGGGACGCCGGGTGGATCCGGATGCATTCCCCGACCGCGGCTATTTCTATCGCGCGGATCAATTTTCGTTTGCGAAGTACGGTGTGCCCGGGGTGTACCTGCACGGTAGTGTCGATTTCATCGGGCACCCGGCCGGCTGGGGCCGGGAACAGCGCGAGCAGTGGGAACTGACGCGCTATCACCAGCCGGGCGACCGCCTGGAGTCCGACTGGAACTTCGATGGCATGATCGACGATGCGACGCTCGGATTCTGGGCGGGCTGGCTCATGGCGCAGGCCGATGACATGCCGGTGTGGAATCCGGGCGATGAATTCGAGGCGGCGCGCAAGCGCACGCTGGCCGAGCCGCCAGCTGCGCATCCCTAGCGAGCTCTTGCACTGCGAGCGCGCAGCCGCGGTCTCGCTGCACCAAGGCGGCTCAACCCGAGGCTTGGAAGCGCGAGCATAATCTCACTACAATCAATCATTTAGCGTCAATTGCGTCGACTCTTTCTTGGCACGCCAATTGCTTCTGATCTGGTACAGGAAGCCGGGGGCGGAGCTATGAATGCAGTCGCTGACGACGATGTGACTTTCAGCGAGGAGCCAGCCCCTCCCGCGCGACCTGAGCCCACGCGCACGGCCGTGATCGATGCAGTGTCACGCGTGGTGGCGCGGCGCGGTCCGGGGGCTATGCGCTGGTCCGCCATTGCACGCGAAGCCGGCGACTCAAATATGACGCGCGCCTGGAGCTTCTATGGCGACATGCCGGCGCTCGTTGATGAATGCTATTCCCGAGCCGCTCAGGGTCTGGAGCAAAGTCTGCTGCGCGCCGAGACCGCTGGCGGCAATGGTCTCGACAAGCTCGCGGTATTTCTGGTCGCGGCGTTTGAGATCCGCCGCGAGCGCGGCTCGCTGCTGTCCTTCCGGCCTGCCGCTTCCGAGGAGCTGCCCCCGGCGCAGCGCAGGCGGCTGCGCGAGCGTGACCTCATGATCCGTACGCGCCTGAAGCGCCTGCTGATGAAAGGACAGCAGGACGGCTCGCTCGCCAGGCGCAATGTGGATTGCGCCTGCGCGCTGGTGCTGACGAATCTGCAGCCGTCTGCAATGAATCCGAGCGCGGAAGCTCAGCGCACCTGGGACGCCGAGTACGTCGAAATGCTGCTCGCGGCGCTCGCCGATCCCAACGTCGGCGAAACCTGGGCCCGCGAGACTTAGCAGTCCTCGTTACTTGCCGGGCGCAGCCGCCGGCGGTGGCGGGGCGGTCTGCGCGCCTTTCACGCTCAACAGCTCAATCGTGAAGATCAGCGTCGACCCCGGCGGAATCGGGCCGGCACCTGAATCGCCGTAGCCCAGATCTGACGGGATATACACTTCCCACTTGGCGCCGGGCTTCATGAGCGACAGCGCCTCCTTCCAGCCAGGCACGACGTTATTCGGCGCGATGGAGAGCGGCTCGCCACGCTTGTAGGAATTGTCGAACTCGGAGCCGTTGAGCAGCGTGCCCCGATAGTTCACGACCACGGTGTCGGTCGGGTGCGGTGAGGCACCGCTGCCGGGTGTGATGACTTTGTATTGCAATCCGCTTGCCGTCGTGACGACGCCGGGCTTCTTGCCGTTCTCAGCCAGAAACTTCTGACCCGCCTCCTTGTTGGGCTTCGCGGCGCTGACGCGCGCGCCCTGGATGAGCGTCTCCATGTTGACCTCATCTGCCGCCGAGGCGTGGACTTTGCCTGAGAGCGCATCGCGCAGTCCCTGCACGATCTTCTCCGCCGAGACTGCATCGGCGTTCACGCCGAGCGCATGCAGCTGCTGGCCCATGACGACACCGATGCTGTAGCTGCCTTGGGATTTGGGATCGTTCACGGGAGCCTTTTTGCTCGAGTTGGCGGCTGGGGCGGCCGCGGCGGCCGCGGGCTTCGCGCCCTGCTGAGCGCTCGCCGTTGTCGCCGCACCGAGCAGAGCTGTTCCGATGAGCGCAGCGAAGGCCAGAGCAAGCGGTCGTGACGGACTCATGGAACGCACAGAGCACCTCGGGCGGAGTAGGTCGATTCGGGGCCGCTAGTTTGGCGGGTAACGGGGCGTGGTGCTCGGGTTTTTCGCTTCGCCCCGGGGCGCAGGTAGACTCGAATCCTTACCAAGGAGATGACGCATGTTCGAGCGGCTCGACCGCCTTCCGGATGACCCGATCCTGGGCCTCATGGCCGCATTTCGTGCGGATAGCGACCCGCACAAGGTGGATCTGGGGGTCGGGGTGTACCGCGATGCGCGCGGAGAGACACCGATTCTCGAGTGTGTGCGTCAAGGTGAGCATGCGTTGATCGAGCGGCAGGCCACCAAGAGCTATGTGGCTCCGGCCGGGAATCCTGCTTTCAATCAGGCGATGGAGCGTCTGGTGTTCGGGGCCACGCATCCGGTTCTCAGCGCCGGGCGCGTGAAGACCATTCAGGGAACCGGCGGGTGCGGTGCGCTTCGCCTGGGGGCCGAGCTGATCCGCGCGGCCTCGCCCGAGTGCATCGTGCACGTGAGCACGCCCACGTGGCAGAACCACGTGCCACTGCTCTCCGGCTGTGGCCTGAAGCTGGAGCGCTATCCCTACTACGATGGCGCCACCCACAGCATCCAGCTGTCGGCGATGCTGGCGCAGCTCGAGCGCCTGCCGCCCGGTGCGTGCGTGCTGCTGCATGCCTCCTGTCACAACCCGACCGGCGCAGACTTGTCCGAGACCGACTGGCGCGAAGTGCTCGATCTCATCAAACGGCGCCAGCTCCTGCCCTTTATCGATATGGCCTACCAGGGTCTGGGCGTGGGCGTCGATGCGGACGCTTCCGCGATCCGGCTGTTCGCGGCCGAGCTGCCGGAACTGCTGGTCGCGGTCTCGTGCTCGAAGAACTTCGGACTCTACCGCGAGCGAACGGGCGCCCTGCACGTCGTCACCGAGCGCCCTCAAGTGGCCGAGGCGGCACTCAGCCAGGAGGTGCGGATTGCGCGCAGCCTGTATTCGATGCCGCCGGATCACGGCGCCGCAATCGTGAGCGAGGTGCTGGGTAGCGAGGCGCTGCGCTCGCTGTGGTTGCGCGAGCTCACCGGCATGCGCGAGCGCATCTCCACCTTGCGTCACGAGCTCGTCCGCCAGTTCGCGGTGGCCTGTCCGGGGCAGGATTTCAGCTTCATCGCGCGCCAGCGCGGCCTGTTCTCCTTCCTCGGCATCACCGTCGAGCAGGTGCGGCGGCTGCGCACCGAGCACCATATCTATATGACCGACGACAGCCGCATGAACGTGGCCGGATTGCGCGCCGATAATATTGGCTATTTCGTTGAGTGCGTGGCACGCGTGCTGGCGCGCGCGAACTGAGCGTGAGCGAGGAGACTGTTCTGCGCCAGCTCTCTGGCGCGCTGCAGGCGCTCGCGCCCCTCATTGCCGCGCACGCGCACGAGTCGAACGTGCATGCCGCGCTATCCCCGGCCGTCGCTCGCGGCCTGATTCAGGCCGGACTGTTCCGGCTGTGGATTCCGCGCGCCTACGGTGGTCATGAGCTCTCGCTCGCCGGCGCGCTTTCAATCTACGAGACGGCTGGCGCACTCGATGGCTCGGTGGGCTGGGCCGTCATGATCGGCGCCGGAGCCGGGCTGTTCGCCGCCTACCTCGAGCCGGCGGCGGCGCGCGAGCTGTTCGGTCCGCCCGACGCCGTCATCGCAGGTTCCGGTGCTGCCGACGGTACCGCTGAGCGCGTGCGAGGGGGTTACCGGGCAAGCGGACGCTGGCGATATGCGAGCGGCGCGGACTACGCAACCACGTTCACGGCAAACTGCATCGTCACGCAAGGTGGCCTGCCGGTCCACGATGCGCAGGGGCAGCGACTGGTCCGCGCGATGGCATTTCCCCGCGCTCACGTGCGCGTGCATCGCACCTGGCGCGTGAGCGGCATGCGCGGCACGGGCAGCCACGACATGGAAGTGGCGGAGGCGTTCGTGCCCGAAGCGCACACATTTTCGGTGTTCACGGATTCGCCACGCGAGCCCGGAGCGCTCTACCGGCTGCCGTTCGGGGTGCTCACCGAGCTGCCAGTGACGGCCGTGGCTCTCGGCATTGCTGCGCATGCGCTCGAGGAATTCACCGCAGTTGATGCCGTCAGCGTCACCGCCCGCGGCGATAGCGCGGCGCTGTTGCAGCAGGCTCGCGCCTCGGTAGGGGCGTTGACGCAGCTCGCCTGGAACCGTGCGATACACGCGGTGCCGCTGGACGCGGGGGAGCTCGCCCGCATCAGCACCGGATGCGCGCTGATCGTGCAGAGACTGCGGCGCAGTGTCGCAGAGCTTGCCCATCTTGCCGGCATGGCGGGCATCCGTGAGGATGAGCCGCTATCGCGGGCGACGCGTGATCTCACCGCGCTGGCTGCTCACGGCAGCGTCTCAGCGCGCCGGCTCCCCGAGGACGGCAAGCAACTCCTCTAGCGAGCCGATCGGTGCCGAGCAGACGCTGCCCACGCAGCGATAGGCGATGGCGTCTCCGCGCGGCGCCTTTTCGGCGAGCGCATCCGGCAGATCTTTGGCATCGGTGCCGATGGCGATCACCATCCGCCGCGGTGCGTAGCGCTGCGCCAGCGCCCTCTGCCACGTGCGCATCTCATGCGCCGTGCCGCGCAGGATCACGATCTCCGGCGCCTGCAAATGCTCATCGAGCGCGAGCAGCAGTGAGGCGTGCGAAGAGGGATGCTGCTCGATCGCCGACCACGCGGCGTGCAGGATCGCGCTCGTGGCCGCGAGCAGCCGCGGCTCGCCGAGCAGGTAGCCCAGGCGCTGCAGCACCCCGGCGGCGATGCCGTTGCCCGAGGGTGTCGCATCATCCGCGTAGGTCTTTGAGCGGTGGATCAGCTGCTCGTGGTCATTGGCCGTGAAAAAAAGACCGCCGGTCCCGGCATCGGTGAAATGCTGCAGCATCACCTCCGTCAGCTCGCGCGCAAAGGCGAGCTCGCCGGCATCGAAGCGCACCTGCTGCAGCTCCAGTACGGCATCGATGAGGTAGGCGTAGTCGTCGAGATAGGCATCCAGGTGCGCGCGGCCATCCTTGCTCGTGGCCAGCAGACGCCCCTGGCGCCAGTGCGTGCGACGGATGAAATCGAGCGCGCGCGTCGCAGCCTGCGCCAGGTCCTCACGCGCCAGGCTCCGGGCCGCGATCGCGAGTCCCCGGATCATCAGCGCATTCCATGCGGTGAGGATCTTGTCATCGCGCGCCGGCGGCGCGCGTGCTGCGCGCAGTGCCAGCAGTTTCGCGCGCGCCGATTCGAGAAGCGCGTGCAGCGCTATGAGCGTGATCCCGTGCTCCGCGGCAATGTCCTGCAGCGAGCGAAATACGTGCAGGTGCCAGTGGCCCTCGAAGTTCGCGTTGCGATCGAGCCCGAAGCGCGGCGCAAAGACCTTGAATTCTTCAGGCGTGAGCGCGCGCTCCACCTCGGCGCGATCCCAGACGTAGTAGCGCCCCTCGTGTCCTTCCGAATCGGCATCGAAGCTCGAGTAGAAGCCGCCGTCGGCAGACTGCATCTCGCGCAGCGCCCAATCGGCGATGCTGGCGGCGACCTCGGCATAGAACTCATCGCCTGTGGCGAGCGCGGCATGCGCATAGACGGCGAGGAGTGCCGCGTTGTCATACAGCATCTTCTCGAAGTGCGGAATCATCCAGTAGCGATCCACGCTGTAACGGCAGAACCCACCGGCAAGCTGATCGCGGATGCCGCCATCGCCCATGCGCTTTAAGCTCAAGGTGCTCATGTAGAGCGCCTGCAGATCGGGCGTCTCACTGCCTGCGCTCGCCTGCCAGCCTCTCAGCAGGGATTCCAGCGCCAGTGGATGCGGAAATTTCGGGGCGCCGCCAAAGCCCCCGAACTCGCGATCGAAGCTCGACTCCCACAGCTTGCGCGCGGCGATGAGCGGTGCTGAGGTGAGCGGCGTTGCGGCATCGACGCCCACCGGCTCGAGCTGATCGAATACCTGCATGAGCGCGGCGTTCTGTTCGCGTAAGTCCCCGGCGTGCTCGGAGTAGTACTGCGCCACACGGCGCAGCACTTCGCGGAAGGCCGGCATGCCGTAGCGCGGCTCGTTGGGGAAATACGTGCCGCCGAAGAACGGCCGCTGGTCATCGTGGGTCAGGAACATCGTGAGCGGCCAGCCGCCCGCGTGCTGCGTCAGCAGCTGCTGCGCGACCTGATAGATGCGATCCAGGTCGGGGCGCTCCTCACGGTCGACCTTGATATTGACGAAATGCTGATTGAGGAGCTGCGCGGTTGCTTCGTCCTCGAAGCTCTCCTCGGCGAGCACGTGACACCAGTGGCAGGCGGAATAGCCGATGGACAGATGTATGGGCTTGCCTTCCGCGCGCGCACGATCGAGTGCCTCCGCACCCCACGGATACCAGTCGACAGGATTGTGGGCATGCTGCAGCAAATACGGACTCGTCTGCCCGAGCAGGCGATTCACATATTGGGGCGTGCCGTCCGCATTCAGGTGTCGAGGCTTCATTCGGTATAATCCCGCGGCTTCCTCAATCGAGCCTTCCCTTGCCCGCCGAATCCACTGCATCGGTTCCTTCCGACGGTACACTGCCGACGCTGCGCCTGAAGCGCGGCGAGGAACGGCGGCTGGCCGCGGGGCACCTGTGGGTGTTCAGCAATGAGGTCGACACGCAGAGTACACCGCTCACTGACTTTTCGCCCGGCCAGGCAGCCGTGCTGCAGTCGGATCGCGGCCGCTTTCTCGCCCACGCTTACGTCAATCCGCATGCCCTGATCTGCGCACGGATCGTGAGCCGCGACCCGCGCCGGCCGATCGACGGGGCCTTGCTCAACGAGCGGCTGCGTACGGCGCTCGCACTGCGCCAGCGCTTGAATCCCGACGGCTATTACCGCCTGGTGTTTGGCGAGTCCGACGGCCTGCCGGGCCTGGTGCTGGACCGCTACGGCGATCTCGTTGTGGGGCAGATTGCAACCGCCGGCATGCAGGTGCTGCAGGAGCAGGTGGAGGCGGCCGTGCGCGAGGTGCTCGCGCCCGCGGTGCTCTATTGGAAGAACGATTCCGCGGCGCGCGACCTCGAGCAATTGCCGGCCTTCTCAGGCAGCGCCTTTGGATCGGCTCCCGAGGAGATCGAAGTGATCGAGGCGGGAGTCCGCTTTCGGGCGCCGCTTGCCGGCGGACAGAAGACCGGCTGGTTCTACGACCAGAGCAGCAACCGCGCGCGCATGGCGCGCTATCTGCCGCCGCGCGCCCGCGTGCTCGATGTGTGCAGCTACGTCGGCGCCTGGGCGATCCAGGCATTGCGCGCCGGCGCACGCGAGGCCGTATGCGTGGATTCGTCGGAAAGTGCGCTGGCGTTCGCGGCCCGCAACGCCGCACTCAACGACTGCAGTGTCGAGACGCTGCGCTCCGATGCGTTCGATGCACTCAAGGCCCTGCACGAGCGTGGCGAGCGCTTCGACGCCGTGATTCTCGACCCGCCTGCGTTCATCAAGCGCAAGAAGGACATCCCCCAGGGGCGGGCGGCATATCGCAAGCTCAACCAGCTGGCGATGAGTCTGATGGAGCGCGAGGCTCTGCTGGTTTCGTGCTCCTGTTCCTATCACCTCGCCGAGGCCGATCTCACCAGCGCCGTCGAGGCGGCAGCGCGTCATACCAGCCGCGCCGCGCAGGTGCTGGAATTTGGCGGCCAGTCAGCCGATCACCCGGTGCATCCGGCGATCCCCGAAACGCGCTATCTCAAAGCGCTCTTTTGCCGCATCACACGCGAGTAGGGGCGAAACCGCTACAATTTGGCCATGCTGCAATACCCCGGTTTCAACCCCGTCGCCTTCTCCCTGGGCCGGCTGAAAGTACGCTGGTACGGGATCATGTACCTCGTCGGCTTTGCCGCGGCGTGGTGGCTGGCGCGACGGCGCGCGGCGCAGCCGGGCTCCAGCTGGAAGGCCGTGGACGTCGACGATTTCGTGTTCTACGCGATGCTCGGCGTGATCATCGGCGGCCGGATCGGCTACGTCCTGTTCTACGGCCTGTCCTTCTGGGCGCGCGACCCGTGGTATCCGCTGAAGATCTGGGAAGGGGGCATGTCGTTTCACGGCGGCCTGCTCGGTGTGATCGTCGCCGTTGCGCTGTTCGCCCTGCGCCGCGGCCGGCAGATTGCGGACGTCTTCGATTTCACAGCGCCGTTGCCCGGCATCGGACTGTTCGCCGGCCGGGTCGGCAACTTCATCAACGGGGAGCTGTGGGGCAAGCCGACCACGGTGGCCTGGGGATTCAACGTCAATGGCGAGGTGCGCCACGCCTCCCAGCTCTACGAGGCGTTGCTCGAGGGACTGTTGTTGTTCGTGATCCTGTGGTGGTTCACCTCGAAGCGGCGGCCCCAGCTCGCACCCTCGGGACTGTTCCTCGTGCTCTACGGGGCAGCTCGCTTCGGGCTGGAGTTCGTGCGGGTGCCGGATGATCACATCGGCTATCTGGCCGGCGGCTGGCTGACGATGGGGCAGGTGCTCTCGTTCCCCATGCTCATCGCCGGGATCGTGCTGCTCGCGATCGCCTATCGGCGCAAAGTGCCATCGGGAAATTTCGCTGCGGCCCAATGAGGCAGTATCTCGAGCTGCTCGCGCACATCCGCCGTCACGGCGCGCGCAAGACCGATCGCACCGGCACCGGTACGCTCTCCGTGTTCGGTCATCAGATGCGCTTCGATCTCGCCGAGGGCTTCCCACTCGTCACAACGAAGAAGATTCACCTGCGCTCGGTCATCATCGAGCTCTTGTGGTTCCTGCGGGGTGATACCAACGTCGCCTGGCTGCACGATCATGGCGTCACCATCTGGGATGAGTGGGCTGATAAGGATGGCGAACTGGGTCCGGTGTACGGACGACAGTGGCGCGCCTGGCCCACGGCCGACGGGCGCACCATTGATCAGCTGAGTGCGATTGTCGCGCAACTGAAGCAGAGCCCTGACTCGCGGCGCATGCTGGTGAGCGCCTGGAACGTGGGCGAGCTCGATCGCATGGCACTGATGCCGTGCCATGCTTTGTTCCAGTTCTACGTGGCGGACGGCCGGCTCTCGTGTCAGCTGTATCAGCGCAGCGCCGACTTCTTTCTCGGCGTGCCCTTCAATATCGCCTCCTACGCACTCCTCACCCACATGCTGGCGCAGCAGTGCGACCTCGCACCGGGAGAATTCGTCTGGACGGGCGGTGACTGCCACCTGTATCTGAATCACCTCGCGCAGGCGGATGAGCAGCTCTCGCGCAAGCCCTATCCGCTGCCGCAGCTGGCCTTGCGCCGGCGCCCCCCCAGCCTGTTCGACTATGAGTATGAGGATTTCGAGATCGTGAATTACCAGCATCATGCGGCGCTCAAGGCGCCCGTGGCGGTGTGAGCGTGGCGAAGGCAAAGTCCCGTACAGCGCCGATGTTCAAGGTGCGCCGCTCCAAAGTCCACGGTCTCGGCGTGTTTGCGTCGCGCCGCATCCGCAAGGGCACCCGCATCCTCGAGTACCTGGGTGAACGCGTTACCCATGCGGAAGCCGACAGCCGCTACGAGGACCACGACTCGGACGACAACCACACTTTTCTCTTCAGCGTCGACCGCGGCCTGGTCATCGATGCCGGCGTGGCGGGCAACGAGGCGCGCTACATCAATCACTCCTGCGATCCAAACTGCGAGTCGGTGATCGAGAAGCGGCACGTCTATATCGATGCCATCCGCACCATCCAGGCGGGCGAGGAGCTGTGCTACGACTATCAGATCGGACGCGAGCGCGGCGATCCGGACAACATCGACGAGATCTACGGCTGTCGCTGCGGCAGTGACAGTTGTCGCGGCACGATGATCTGGCCGCCGCGGCGCACGCGCCGTGCCCGCAAATAGCCGCGGCGCATGAGCCAGTCTTCCGCGAACACCCACCTGAAGAGCGCGCTGCCCGCGGCGGTCGGTGCGCTCGGTGTCGTCTACGGCGATATTGGCACGAGCCCGCTCTATGCCTTCCAGCAGTCCCTGGGAGAGACCGGATCGCACGATGCCGCCGCGGTGATGGGCGTGGTGTCGATGATCTTCTGGAGCCTGGCGATCTCGGTGACCCTGAAGTACGTGGTCGTGATGATGCGCGCCGACAACGAGGGGGAGGGCGGGATCCTGGCGCTGTTCGCGCTCGCGCAGCGGCGCCTCAATCTGATCGGTACCTGGCCCCGGATCGTTATCAATCTCGCGCTCATCGGTACGGCCCTGTTCTTCTGCGACGCGCTCATTACCCCGGCCATCACGGTCTTAAGCGCCGTCGAGGGTCTGAAGCTCGTCGATCCGGGTTTCTCGCGTGCGGTCATTCCGGTGACGCTGCTGGTGCTGCTGGCGCTCTATGGGCTGCAGCGCCGCGGTACAGCGCGCATCGGGCGCGCATTCGGTCCGATCATGGTGCTGTGGTTTCTCGCGCTCGCAGTGTCCGGGTTCCTCGCCATCGCCTCCGTGCCGCGCGTGCTGGTGTCGGTGAACCCGCAGTACGCGGTAGAGCTGCTCGCCGCGCGTCCGGGTGTGGCGCTCGCGATCATCGGCGCGGTGTTCCTGTCGATCACCGGCGGGGAGGCGCTCTACGCCGACATGGGTCACTTCGGCAAGCTGCCGGTGCGCATCGCCTGGTTCTGGCTGGTGTGGCCCTCGCTGCTGCTCAACTATTTCGGCCAGGGGGCGCTGCTGCTGTCGAGCCAGGGCGACGTCGAGCGGCCCATGTACAGCCTCGTCAGCGCATCGGTGCTGCCATTCATGCTGGCGCTCGCCACCGCCGCCTCCATCATCGCCTCACAGGCGGTGATCTCGGGCGCCTTCTCGGTTGCGCGCCAGGCGGTACAGCTCGATCTGTTGCCACGCATGCGCGTGCTGCAGACCTCGGCGCACGAGCAGGGTCAGATCTATGTGCCGGTCGTGAATGCGCTGCAGTTCGTTGCGGTCGTGGCGTTCGTGCTGGGCTTTGGCTCATCCGATGCCCTGGGCGGTGCCTACGGCGCCGCTGTGGTCGGCACCATGTTCATCACCACGGTGCTGGGAGCGTTCGTCGCCGCGACTCAGTGGGGCTGGCCGAAGTGGGCCGTGGCCGCGCTGTTCGGTGTGTTGCTGTGTATGGATTGCATCTTCATCGCCGGCAATGTGACCAAGATCGAAGCGGGCGGCTGGGTGCCGCTCACTCTGGCCATGCTGCTGTTCGGGGTGTTCTCGACCTGGCGCAGCGGCCGCGTCGACCTGCGCGCGGCGTTGGCCGAACTCGCCGTCCCGCTCACCAAGGTGCGCCAGCTCCTCGAGTCGGTGCAGCGTGTGGCGGGCACCGGGGTGTTCCTCGCGAGTCACCCGGGCTATGTTCCCTCCGCGCTCATCCGCAATCTCGAGCACAACCGGGTCGCGCACGAGCGCTGCCTGATCCTGAACTTCGAGATCATGCGTACCCCGCGCCAGAGTCAGGCCGACCGCGTGCGCATCCAGGAGCTGACAGAAGGCGTCTATGGGGTCACCGCGCGCTTCGGTTTCATGGAGACACCGGATGTGCGCGAGGCGCTGCGCGCCTGCCGTGCACGCGGCCTGCGTGTCTACCTCGAGGATTGCTCGTTCTTCATCGGCCAGCATGTCGTCGTCGCGCGCCCCCGTCCGGGCTGGCAGGGCCTCAAGCGCCGCCTGTTCGCGCGCATGCAGCGGCGCAGCGCGAGCTCTGCCGAGTTCTTCCGCATGCCCGTGCGCGATGTGGTGATCCTCAATACGGTCGTGGAGATCTGAGCGTGAGAGCCGGCGGGCCGCTGGTATCCATGCTGGTCGCCGCCTCCGAGAATGACGTGATCGGGCGTGACGCGGCGCTGCCGTGGGATCTGCCGGAGGATCTGCGGCGGTTCAAGGCGCTCACCATGGGCAAGCCCATGCTGATGGGCCGCAAGACTTTCGATTCCATCGGCCGCCCGTTGCCGGGCCGGCGCAGCCTGGTGCTGACGCGCTCGACCGACTGGGCGCACCAGGGTGTGACCGTAGTGCACAGCATGCCGGAGGCGCTCGCCGCCGCGGCGGATGCCGAAGAGCTGGTCGTCATCGGGGGTGCGCAGGTCTATACGCTCGCGATGCCATACGTGCAGCGGATCTATCTGACGCGCGTGCATGCGCAGGTGAGCGGGGATACGCATCTGCCGCCGTGCGATACGACCACGTTTCGCGAAGTCTCACTCGAGGACCATGCGGCGGATGCGCGTCACGCCTACGCGATGACTTTCGTCGTGCTCGAGCGGCGCGCCTAGCGCGGCCCGTGCGCCACGCCGGTCAGAGCCGCGCTTCGATGAGGCGCCGCGCGCGCTCGAGATCCGGCGCTTCCGCCGTCTCGCCTGCCGCCTCGAGCTCATCCAGGATCTGCTGCTGCACCTGTCCGCGCCGGAGCGCCTCGGCGTAGGGGATCTCGGGGTGGAACATCACCATGCCGTAGCGGGGGATGAAGCGGTCGGGGAAGGCGCGGTGCAGCTGCGCCGACAGGCGCTGGCGCTGCAGGAACCGCGGATCGAGCACGTCCGATCGCATCTCGGTGTAATTCTGGAGTGCCATCTGCGCGATCGCATCGGCGTTGGGCCTGCGCTGCGCCTCGAAGGCCTCAAAGAGCGTTGCCCAGCTCTCGTGCGCATCGAGCAGGCGCTCGAGCGCGAGACAATCCTCGAACGCAGCGTTCATCCCCTGGCCGTGGAAGGGTACGATCGCGTGCGCCGCATCGCCGAGCAGGAGCACCCGGGCGCCCGCGTGCCAGGGATGCGTGCGCACGGTGCCGAGCCGGCCCTGCGGGTGCTCACGGAATTCGCGCAGCAGATGCGGGATGAGCGGCACGGCATCCGCAAATTCTCGTGCGAAGAACGCCTGGACCGCGGCATCGTCCGTCAGGCTGGCGAAGCTCACCGCGCCTTCGCGCGGCAGAAACAGCGTCGCGGTGAAGCTGCGGTCCGTATTGGGAAGCGCGATCAGCATGAAGCCGCGGCGTGGCCACACGTGCAGCGCATCGGGCGCCAGGGCGAACGCGCCCCCGTTCGGCGGCAGCGTGAGCTCCTTGTAGTCGTGATCGAGTGCCTCCTCGCTCACCCGGAGCCCGAAGTGAGCGGCGAGGCTCGCCCGCACGGCCGAGCCGGCGCCATCGGTGGCAAGGACTGCGGCCGCGCCCGATGACTCGGTCAGCGCGGCACCGCCGTGGCGAAGGCTGAGCGTCGCTGCCGCTGGATCGACGTGCTCACAAGCGGTCTCGAAGCGCAGCCTCACGCGCTGCGTCGCCGCCGCGGCGCTCACGAGCACGCGGTTCAACGCGGCCCGGCTGACCGAATGAATCACCTCATCCGCGCGCTGTCCGTAGGGCAGCAGTACCGGAGTCCGTCCTGGCTCGTGCACCATGCGCCCGCGCATCGCGAGCATGAGCGGCCGCACCTCGGGCATGAGAGCGGCGTGCTCGAGCGCTGCGATGCCGCGTGCCGCGAGCGCAAGGTTGATGGAACGGCCCGCTGCAGCGGCTGCGGCCGCCGCGCGCGGATCGCGCGGGTCGCCCCGCCGCTCGATCAGCGTCACGCTGAAGCCGCGACGCGCAAGCATGATGGCCAGGAGCGAGCCCGCGAGGCCCGCGCCGACGATCGTCACCGGCTGCGGACGCATGGGCGTTAGCTGGCGGGTCGCAGCGCCTGCGCGAGCTCATCGGCGAAGCGAACGACGTCTTCGAAGCGGTTGTACAGGGGCACCGGCGCCACGCGCAGCACATCGGGTTCACGGCGGTCGGTGATCACGCCACGCTGCGTCAGGCGCTCGAGGATGCGCTCGCTGCGTGCGGCATCGCCCGGCAGACGCAGGGAGAGCTGGCAACCCCGCGCTGCGCTCGCGCGCGGCGTCAGCGGCTCAACCGGCAGGTCACGCACGAGCTCATCCAGAAGGGCCGAAAGGGCCAGCGACTTCTGTCGCAGGCGCGCCATGCCGGCCTCGGCGAAGATCTCGAGCGAGGCGATCAGGGGCGCGCTGGAAAGAATCGGCGGATTGCTCACCTGCCAGCCTGCGGCACCGGCCGCGGGCTGAAACTGCGGCCGCATCTGAAAGCGCGTGGCGGTCTCGTTGCCCCACCAGCCGGATAGCCGAGGCACGGCCCCGGGCGCACCGTGCCGCTCGGCGATGAAGCAGCCGCCGAGCGCGCCGGGGCCGCCGTTCAGATACTTGTAGCCGCACCAGACGGCGAAATCGGCGCCCGAGTCGTGCAGCGCGAGCGGCACATTGCCAATCGAATGCGCGAGGTCGAATCCCACGACACAGCCCGCCTCGCGTGCGGCGCGCGCGATCCGCGCCAAGTCGAAGGATTGCCCGGTGAGGTATTGCACGCCCGGCCACCACACCAGCGCAATCTCGGCGCCGCGCCGCGACAGCAGCGCTTCGATGTCCGCCTCGCGCAGGGTATCTGCCCCTTGCGCTGGCGCAAGCTCGATGAGCTCGGTATCGGGGGACAGTCCGTGCCAGGCGATCTGCGAGCTGACGGCATGCCGATCGGAAGGAAAGGCGCCGGCCTCCATGAGGATCTTCGTGCGCCGGCCTTGCGGCCGATAGAAGCTCGCCAGCATCAAGTGCAGATTGATGGTGAGCGCGTTCATCGCGATCACCTCACCCGCCCGTGCGCCGGCCAGCGCCGCGAGCGGCGCGGTCAACTGTTCGTGGTAGTGCAGCCAGGGGCGGCGCGAATGCTCATGTCCGAGCACTCCGAGCCGCGCCCAGTCCTCGAGCTCCTCCAGCACCCGAGCGCGCGCACTCTTCGGTGCCAGACCGAGCGAGTGGCCCGCGAGATAGACGAGGGGCTCGCCTCGTTCATCGCGCGGCAGCTCAAAGCGGTCACGAAACGCGCGCAGCGGATCAGCGGCATCGAGCTGGCGGGCGTGATCGAGCCTGGGTTCGGGCAGCATGCGGCCGTTCAGCCCGGCCGTTCCATGACGGTGCCACAGCGCGCGCAGGTGCGGTGCTCGCGCGAGTTGAAGAAGCGCTCGAATACCGGCGGAAACTGCGTCTCGATGTCGGTGAGCTCGAAGAATTCCTGGTACAGGAGCGCGCCACAGCGCTCGCAGTACCACTGCAGGCCATCCTCTTCGCCGGGCTGGCGGTCGCGCTCGATGACCAGGCCCACGGTGCCCGCCAGGCGCTGCGGTGAGTGCGGTACTCGCGAGGGCAGAAGGAAGATCTCACCGGCGCGGATCGGGATATCGACCACCCGTCCCTCCTGGATGGTCTTCAGGATCATGTCGCCCTCGAGCTGATAGAAGAACTCCTCGCCCGGATCGACGTGATAATCCTTGCGCGAGTTGGGTCCGCCGACGACCTGCACGACGAATTCGCTGTCGCGGAAGATGCGCCGGTTGCCCACCGGCGGCTTGAGGAACTGGCGATTGTCCTCAATCCAGCGCTGGAAGTTGAACGGACCGCGACCCTGCATAGTGATGAACCCTCGGCACGAATCGCGTATGGTATGCCTGCAGATGCGCACACCAAAGACCCCATTGCCGGCCGCGGCGTGCGCCGCTGTGCTCCTGGCCCTCTCCATCGCCGGGTGCAGCAGCTGGCAGCACTGGTACTGGCCGTTCAGCAAGAAGCCGCCGCCGGCGCCCGAGATCTCGCACGACCTCACGGTCACCGCGGCGCCCGATCCCGCCGTGACGCCAGCTGGCGACAGTAGCGCGCCGGCCGATGTCAGTGCGAATTACCCCGAGTACTGGAAGCGCAACACGCTGGTGGTGGATCTGCAGGCCGCGAGCGGCAGCGGCGGCATCGTGCTGCAGCCCCGAAGCGGGGTCGCCTGGCCCGTGCGCCTTGCGTTTCGAGTGCGTCCCGGCAGCATCGGTCAGCTCGAAGTGATCGCCGATCAGCGCACGATTCTGCCGATCGCTCCCGGCGGCACGCATCTGGTAGATCTGGAGCTCGCGCCCGGAATCTACACATCGCGCACCGAGAAGATGAGGGTGAGCTGGGGTCCGGTACCGGCGCAGTAGGAGTGCCGCTAGGCGCTCTCGATCGGCTGGTATCCTGCGCAGGGCACACTCACCAGCGGCGCATCGTCATCCAGGTTGATGGCGGTCAGCGCGCCGCCCCATACGCACCCGGTATCGAGTCCGATGACGCCGTGCGCACGCACCAGGCCGAGCGCCGACCAGTGTCCGAAGATGATGCGGGTCCCGCGGCTCGCGCGCGTGTCGATCTCAAACCAGGGCCGCAGCTCGCTCTTTGCCTTGGGCGGGCCGCCCTTTTGTTTCAGATCGATGCGGCCGCCCGCGGTGCACAGCCGCAGGCGTGTGAGCACATTCACCGTAAAGCGCCAGCGCTCCATCCCGGAGAGCGTCTCGCTCCATTGATCGGGCCGGTTGCCATACATCGCGCGCAGGAACGCCTCGGGCCCACGGCGCAATGCGGCCTCGACCTCGCGCGCAAGCTCGAGCGCACGGGCTGCGCTCCATTGCGGCACGAGTCCCGCGTGGATCAGCAGATCGCCGCCGCCGGGCTCCTGATGGGCGAGCGGGCGCCCGATGAGCCATTCAAGGAGCGCATCGCGATCCTTCGCCGCAAGCACGGCGTCCAGCGTGTCGCCGGCACGCGGCTCGCGCTCGCCGCCGAGCGCGAGCGCCAGCAGATGCAGGTCGTGATTGCCCAGGACGACGATCGCGTTCTCGCCGAGCGACTTCACCAGGCGCAGCACTTCGAGCGAATGCGGACCGCGATTGACAAGATCGCCGACGAACCAGAGCCGGTCGCGATCGGCGCTGAACGCGAGGCGACTCAGCAGGGCGCGCAGCTCATCCGCACAACCCTGCACATCGCCGATCGCGTAGCGGGGCACTTACTGCAGCACCCCGGGCATCGCCAGGCGAAAGGGGGCAATCGGGGCATCGAAGCGGGTGCCATTGTCGGTCTGCATCTCGTAGCTGCCCTGCATGACGCCAACCGGCGTTGAGATGACCGCGCGGCTGGAATAGCGGAAATGCTCGCCGGCCCTGAGGTACGGCTGCTCGCCCACCACGCCTTCGCCGTGCACTTCCTGCATCTTGCCGTTCGCATCGGTGATGAGCCAGTGCCGGGCCAGCAGGCGAGCGGCGGTCTCGCCCGTATTGCTGATGGTGATCGTATAGCCGAACACGAAGCGCGTCTGGCGCGGATCGGAGTGTTCCGGCAGATAACTGGTCTGCACGTTCACGCGGATCGGATGCGACGCCTCGCTCAACGGGCCGCCCCGATGCGCATGGCGAGGACGTCGCACGGTGCAGCGTGCAGCACAGTGTCCTCGGTGAAATTGATCAGGATCGAGGGCCCGTGGCGCTCACGGCTGCCGAGGATGATGAGATCGATGTCGTGCTCGCGCGCGACGCGCACGATTTCAGCCTTCACATTGCCGGCCTCGACACGGGCCGCCTCGCGCGACAGTCCCAAGCCTGCGGCGATCTCGGCGAGCCGCTCGCGGGCGCGGGTCATGAGCTCTTCTTCGATCTGCACGGCCGGCATCAGCGTCTCGCCCATCGGCTCCACCGGCACGAACTCGACGACATGCAGCATCTCGAGCTCGGCACCGAGGGCATCGGCAATCGTCTGCGCGCGACGGGCGGTCGCAGCAGCGTCCTCGTTGAGCTCGACGGCGAGCAGGATGCGGCGATAGATAGCCATGGCGCTCCCTAAAGACTAACCGATTGCGGCGCCCGTTGCTTCCGCGAGCCGATTGAAGCCCTCGGGCGCGACCGTCTCCGGCCGGACGCCGGGCTCGATGCCGCAGGCGGCGATCTGATCGGCCGTCAGGAACCGTTTGAGTGCGTTGCGCAAGGTCTTGCGCCGCTGGGAAAACGCGGCGGCGACCACGGCGCCGTATTGCGGATGCACGACAAAGCGCGGCTCACGCCGGATTTGCAGGCGCACGAGCGCGGACCAGACTCGCGGGGGAGGCTGGAATGCGCCGGGGCCGACGTCGAACAGCCGCTGCGCATCGGTCCAGGGCGCCAGCATCACCGTCAGTCTCCCGTACGCCTGGCTCCCCGGGCTCGCCGCGATGCGCGCGACGACTTCCCTCTGCAGCATGACGTGCAGATCCTCGATGCAGTCGGCCTGTCCGATGATGTGAAACAGCAGCGGTGTGGAGATGTTGTAGGGCAGATTGCCGACCAGCCGCAACCGCGCGCCGTGCCGGTCCGCGAGCTCGCGAAAATCCACCTGCAGCGCATCGGCGCAGTGCACGGCAAAGCGCGCATCGGCGGCGAACCCCTGTTGCAGCAGTGCGACGAGGTCGCGGTCGATCTCGATGGCATCGAGGCTCGCGAGCGGACTCGCCAGCAGTGCACGCGTGAGCACGCCGCGTCCGGGGCCGATCTCGAGGAGGTGATCGCCGCCTGCGGGGCCGATCGAGGCGACGATGCGCTCGATGACGGCCGGATCGTGCAGGAAGTGCTGACCGAAGCGCCGGCGCGGACGGCTCACGAGGCGGCGGCGATCATGTCGAGGGCCATGGTGAGGGCCGCCTTGAGGCTGCCGACCTCCGCACGGCCGGTTCCGGCCAGCTCGAGCGCGGTGCCGTGATCCACCGACGTGCGCACGATGGGCAAGCCCAGCGTCACGTTCACGGCGGTGTCGAAATGGGTGTGTTTGATCACTGGCAGTCCCTGGTCGTGATACATCGCCAGCACGACATCGTACTGATCCATCAACCGCGGCACGAAGATGGTGTCGGCGGGGAAGGGCCCCGCGACATTGAGGCCGCGGGAGCGCATGCGCGCGACCGCCGGCGCAATGACCTCTCCATCCTCGCTGCCGAGGTGGCCTCCCTCACCGGCATGGGGATTTAAGCCGCAGACGGCGAGCCGCGGCGGATCGAGTCGCCACCAGCGCCTGAGATCACGGTCGAGAATCTCGATCGTCTCGCACAGCATCGGTCCCGTAATCGCGGCGCTCACTGCGGAGAGCGGCAGATGGGTGGTGGCGAGTGCGACCCGGAAGCTGCCGGCAGCGAGCATCATCACGGGCCGCGGCGCGGCGCAGCGCGCCGCGAGATGCTCGGTGTGACCGCTGAACGCAATGCCGGCATCCAGCAGCACGCTCTTCTGCACCGGCGCGGTCACCAGCGCGTCGAACTCGCCGCTGCGACAGCCGTCGATGGCCCGATCCAGCATCGCGAGCACGGCGTGCGCGTTGCGCACATCCAGCTGTCCCGGCGTCGCTTCGACCTCGAGTGGCGTGTGCAGGACGCTGAGTGTGCGCGGGGGAGCCGAGCGCGTGCGCAGCGGATCGTAGTCGCGCAGCTCCAGGTCCCTGATGCCGAGCGCCCTGGCACGCGAGCGCAGCAGCTCACGATCGCCCAGGCAGACCAGCTCGCAGCGCCTCTCGGTGCGTGCGAGCTGCAGACACAGGTCCGGACCGATGCCGGCGGGCTCGCCGGAGGTGAGTGCGATGCGGGGTAGGCGCGGCACCTAGAGCTTGATTTCGACGTAGGCGTCGTCGCGCATGCGACGCAGCCACAGCTCCGTTTCCTCGTCGGCCTTGCTCGCCCGGATTGCATCGGCGGCGCGCTTGCGCTTCAGCTCATCCGTGCTGTCGTAGTGGCGCCGTGCCATGAGCTGCACGATGTGCCAGCCGAATTGCGTGTGGAACGGCTCGCTGATCTCGCCTTCCTTGAGCGAGCCCAGCACTTTCTCGAATTCCGGATCGAACGCGCCCGGACTGGTCCAGCCGAGGTCACCGCCGTCGCTGGCCGAGCCGGGATCCTCGGAGGAAGTCTGCGCCAGGCCCGCGAAATCCTCGCCCTTGAGGATGCGCGCGCGGATCTGCTCGAGCTTCTGGCGCACCGTCGCATCATCCTGCAGCTCGTTGGTGCGCATGAGGATGTGGCGGGCGTGCACCTGGTCGATCACGACCTTCTCATCCACGCCGCGCACCTGATTGAGCTTGATGATGTGAAAACCGGTCGGGGCACGCAGCGGCTCGCTCACTTCACCGGGTTTGAGTTTGAGCACCACATCAGCGAGCACGGTGGGCAGCTCCGTGCCCTTGCGCCAGCCGAGCGCGCCGCCCTCTAGGGCGGTCTGGCTGTTCGAGTAAGACACGGCGAGCTTGGCGAAGTCCTCTCCGCCCTTGGCGCGGTCGTAGACGTCCTGCGCGCGCTTGCTGGCGGCATCGAGCTGCGCGGGGGTCGCACTCTCCGGCACGGCAATCAGGATGTGGGAGATGTTGTACTCGCTTCCCACCGCCGGATGCTTGGCCTCGCGATCCAGATACTGGTCGATCTCTTTGGGCGTGACGTTGATCCGCTGCAGCACATCGCGCTGACGCAGCAGCGTGAGTGTGAGCTCGCGGCGCACATCCTCGCGGTAGCTCGCGTAGTCGATGCCCTGCGCAGCGAGTGCATCGGGAAACTTCGACAGCGTCAGGTTGTTCCGCTGCGCGATTTCCGTGATCGCGTTGTTCAAGGCCTCATCGGGGATCTTGATGCCGACGCGGCTCGCGCGCTGCATCTGAATCTCCTCGACGATGAGGCGCTCGAGCACCTGCTGACGCAGCACGTTCTGCGGCGGCAACTCGAGCTTCTGGGCCTGCAGCCGCTCGGCGATGAGCGCCGTCTCATCATCCAGGGAGCTCGCCAGCACCACCCCGTCGTTCACGACGGCTGCGATGCGATCGAGGGGCGCACCCTGGGTCGCGAGATCGCGGGTCTGGGCGTGAGCAAGTGATGCGCAAAGCAGCAGTAGCGCGGCGCAGCCGGCGGTGGCCGGGCGCTTGAAGAAGTTAACTTTTCTCATGCAGGTCAAGGAGTTGGTGTGGAACGCGAGTATCCCCGAATCGCCGTCCCGAGGAAAGAGTCGGGCGCAGATCCGACACTTGCCAGGCCATTGAGTTCCAGCTGCAGCAGCACGCCGGTGTCCTGGCGGCCGGTGCTGGTGCGCAGATAACGCCTGCCCAAGAGCCTTAAGCTCCAGCAGCAGGAGTGGTACTGGAAGCCCAGGAAGCGGTCCAAACCCTCATGGGTGTCGAAGGCATAGACCATGCGCGCCAGCACATCGAGACTGCGTGTCACCGGCCACGCCCCCGAGACCTCGCCCTGCTCGAGCTGGCCGCGCTGGTAGCGGTAAGCCAGGTTCACGACGCTGTCCTGGGCCGGTTTGTACTGCAGCTGCACAAAAGTGCGGTCGCTGCGATTGGCCTCCGGATCCCACTGCAGGCCCAGGTTCACGTTCCAGTGTTTGTAGGCGGTCAGCTGCAGCTCGGCGACGGCATCCGAGCTCGAGCGGTCGACCGGCACCGTGCCCGCAGGTCCCGGCAACTGCACCCGCGGCGTCTCGAAGTAGTAGGTCTGCCCCAGGGTCGCGGCGATGAATTGCTGCCCACTGCCGGTGTCGAGCAGGCGGCTGGTGATGCCGACGGACAGCTGATCCGCATCACCCACCCGGTCGGCGCCGACGAAGCGGTTGGTGCGGAACAGCTCCACCAGATTCAGATCCGGCAGTGCCGTATCGAATACCGGCAGGGAGTCCTGATTGCGGTAGGGCACGTACAGATACAGCAGGCGCGGCTCGAGTGTCAGCGTGCGCACTCCCTGCGCACCCACCAGCCGCTCGAAGCGCAGTCCGGTGTCGAGGCTTGCGATGGGGAGCGTGCGTGAAGGCGAGCGGCTGGTGCCTGGGGCGTTGTTGTCGAGCTCGTACTGCGTATAGCGCCAGGCAAAGCTCGAGCGGATGAAATACGCCACCGCGTCGTAGTCGAAGCCGATGCGCGGCCGTACATCGATACGCCAGCCCGTCACCAGCGGCAGACCGGCGGCGGTGGTGGCCGTGCCGCTGCCATCGCGCGTGAAGTCCACCACTTCCGAATCGAAGCCGTAGCGGAAGAAGCGCTCCGGCCCCAGGCCGTAGTCGGAGCTCGCTGAAATCGCCGGCAGCTGCGCATAGGGTCGATCTGCCGCGGGCAGCGTGGTGTCGATGGTCTGGTACTGCTGCGCCAGCGCATTCACGCGCCAGTGATCGTCGCGGTAGCTCAAGATCGCCAGCCGATCGACGAAGGCGACACTGGTGGTCTCCGGGCCCTGACCGAAATCCTCAAAGTAGTGCGGATCGCTCACGTTGCCGGCATCCAGGCGCAGGCGCAGATCATCGGTGAGCTCGGTCGTCTGGCGCAGAGTGACGAAGCTGCGGTCCTGCCCGAAGCGCTGGTCGTTGGGCAGGTAGTGCCAGCTCAGCTCGCCGGTCTGGTTCGAAGTCATGTAGCGGGCATCACCGCCCAGGTCGATGCCGCGATGGGAGTAGTAGAGCGGATCGAAGGTGAAGTCCGCGTTCGGGGCGATGTTCCAGTAGTACGGGATTCCAAGCTGCAGGCCGCTCGAGCTGCTGCTGCCGATGCTGGGAAACAGGAACCCGCTCTTGCGCTGATCGCCGAGCGGGAAGGAGGCCCAGGGCAGATAGAAGATCGGCACGCCCTCGAACTCGACGGTCGCATTGCGGCCCGTGGCGACACGTTCGTTCGTGTCCATCGTGAGCGAGCCGGCGTGCAGCTTCCACGACTCGTCCTCCTTGGGACAGGTCGTGAATTGCACCTCCTTCATCTGCACGATGCCGTTCGGCGCTGCGGTCACCGATTTCGCCGAGCCGCGCGCCGAGCGTTCGGGCAGCTCGAATTGCGCGGCGTTCACGTCGGCACCCCCGGTCGGCGAATAGCGGCCGCCGGTGCCGGTCACCTTGACGACAGAGTCCTGGTACTCGATCGGTCCCTTCACCGTGAAGCCGTTGGAGCCGGCATCGAAGTGCGCGTCGTCGGCATGAATCTCGCGGTCGCCCTGCTTGACGGTCACACCGCCCTGCGCATCGGTGTCGCCATTCGCCTGGATGATGACGCTGTCGGTCTGAATCTCGACTTTGCCCCCCGGATCGATCTTGAAGGGGACATCGCGTTTCGCTTCGCGCGCCGCCTGCGTGGCGGCGGTGGCTGCGGGTGCCTTGCTTGCGGAGGTGGGGCAGCTCGGCTCGCCAGCGTGCGCTGCCGAGGCGAGCACGCTCGCCGCGAGCAGAAGCAGGTACGGTGGGCGCGGTTTCAGCATGCGGCACGGCATTATAATGGCGCGCCGCCGCAGCGCGGCGCTCTATAACGCCGCGTGAGGACCGCCGAATCCATGACCGAACCCGATGCGCGCCTCGCGCTGGTGCAGGACTGGGTCAGGCGTGACCTCGGAATTGCCGCCACGAGCATCGTTCCGGCATCGAGCGATGCGAGTTTTCGCCGCTATTTTCGCTTGAGCACGGCTGAGCGCACGCTCATCGTCATGGATGCGCCGCCGGAGCGCGAGGACGTGCGCCCCTACCTGCATGTCAGCCGGCTGCTCGAGGCCCTGGGCGCGCACGTGCCGCACGTGCAGGCGAGCGACGTCACGCGCGGCCTGGTACTGCTCGAGGACCTGGGGACGATGCCCTATCTCTCGCGCCTCAATGCCGGCGCGGATCCGGAGCCGCTGTATTCGGATGCCCTCGATGTGCTGGCCGACATCCAGGCTCGGGGCGCGGCGGCCGCTCAGGAACTGCCGCCCTATGATCGGGAGCCGCTGGCGCGCGAGCTTGCACTGATGCCCGAATGGTTCTGCGGCCGACACCTCGCGCTCACGCTCTCCGCCGAGGAGCGCGGGATGCTCGATGCCACATTCGAGTACCTGATCGCCGAGGCTCTCGCACAGCCGCAGGTGTTCGTGCATCGCGACTACCACTCGCGCAATCTCATGGTCCTGGAGCACAGGAATCCCGGCATCATCGATTTTCAGGACGCGCTGCGCGGCCCCATCGGCTACGACCTCGTCTCGCTCCTGAAGGATTGCTACATCGAGTGGCCCCGTGAGCGAGTGCTCGCATGGGTGCGCTCCTTTGGCGCGCGGCTGCGAGCTCGCGGGTACTCCGCCCCCGAGGCCGAGCTCGTGCGCTGGTTCGATCTCATCGGCGTGCAGCGGCACCTGAAGGTGCTCGGGATCTTCGCGCGGCTGTGGTATCGCGATGGCAAGCGCGGCTATCTGAATGACCTGCCGCTGACGCTGAAGTACGTCATCGATGCCTGCGCGCTCTATGCGCCGCTTGCCGCGCTCGGCGAGTTCCTGCGCCGGCGCGCGGCGCCCGAGCTCGGGCGTGCGCTCGCGCGCGCTCAGGCAGGCGCATGAAGGCGATCGTGCTCGCGGCCGGCCGCGGCGAGCGCATGCGCCCGCTCACAGACTCCACTCCCAAACCGCTGCTCGCCGTCAAAGGCGAGCCGCTGATCGGTCATCACCTGCGGGCCCTGGCGCGGGCCGGTGTGCGCGAAGTGGTCATCAACCTCTCCTGGCTCGGCGGTCAGATCCGCTCCGCTTTGGGCACGGGCGCGGCCTTCGGCGTGCGGATCCGCTACAGCGAAGAGGGGGCGGTCGCGCTGGAGACCGGCGGTGGAATCTTTCACGCGCTGCCGCTCCTCGCTCCGGGTCCGTTCCTGGTCGTAAACGGCGATGTGTGGAGCGACTTCGACCTCGCGAGTCTCACGCTCGAGTCCGATGCGCATGCACGACTCGTGCTGGTGCCGAATCCGCCGCAGCACGCGCGCGGAGACTTCGCACTGCACGGCGATCGCATTACCGCCGGTCCCGGTGAGCGCTTCACCTACTCCGGCATCGGAATCTTTCGGCCGGAGCTCTTTACCGGCTGCATCGACGGGCGCTTTCCACTTCTGCCGCTGCTCGAGCGCGCGCTGCGGGCCGGCAAGCTTCGTGGGCAGATCCATCGCGGCGAGTGGAGCGACATCGGCACGCCCGAACGACTCGCCGCGCTCAATGCGCGGCTCGGCTCCGGGGACGCATGAGAGGCGAGGGCGCTGATGTGCCGGCGTTCGTGTTCGGCGGCTCGGCCCTGTACTGCGCCGACTGCTTCGAGTGGCTGAGCGAGCGCGCACCACGCTCGGTGCACGCGGTGGTGACCGACCCGCCGTACGGCCTCATCGAGTATCACCCGCGAGAGCAGGCAAAGCTGCGCCGGGGTCGCGGAGGCGTGTGGCGCCTTCCTCCCGCATTCGATGGCGCGCGCCGAGCGCCAGTGCCGCGCTTCACCGTGCTCACCGCGCGCGATCTCGCCGCCCTCGATGCCTTCTTCTGCCGCTTCGCGCGCGCGCTGCTGCCGGTGCTGGTGCCTGGTGCACAAGTGATCATCGCCAGTCAGCCGTTGGTGTCGCATATCGTCGCCGGTGCGCTGGCACGCGGGGGCCTCGAGCGGCGCGGGGAGATCGTGCGCCTGGTGCGCACGCTGCGCGGCGGCGACCGGCCCAAGGCTGCGCATGCGCGCTATCCCGAAGTGAGTGTCATGCCGCGCTCGATGTGGGAGCCGTGGCTGCTGTACCGCAAGCCGCTCGAGGGCCGCGTGCAGGACACGCTGCGCCGTTTCGGCACCGGAGCATTGCGCCGGCCGCAGCGCGCGCAGCCCTTCGGCGATGTGATCCGCTCGGCGCCGGCCACGCGCACCGAGCGCGCACTGGCGCGCCACCCGAGCCTGAAGCCGCAGGCATTCCTGCGTACGATCGTACGTGCAGCGCTGCCTCTGGGACGCGGCGTGCTGCTCGACCCGTTCGCCGGTTCCGGCTCGACGCTGGCGGCGGCCCAGGCCGTGGGTTATGACAGCATCGGGGTGGAGAGGGACCGGCGATACTTTGACCTGGCGCGCAGGGCAATTCCGCGGCTCGCGGCGTTCGCGGCCGACGCTGCGTTACAATAGTGCGGTGCGCAGCGGCGAGAAATACCTCACCCCCCAGGGCTTCACGGCGATCCGCGACGGCATCAAGGCGCGCACTGCGCCGCCGGGCGCCCCGGGTCAGCCGCCTCCGCCTGCCGTAGTCACCCGCAAGCCCGCCTGGCTCAAGGTACGAGCACCGAGCGGCACGGGCTTTCGCACGGTGCAGGGCATCGTTCACGAGCATCGTCTGGCCACGGTGTGCGAGGAGGCGAAATGCCCCAACATCGGAGAATGCTGGAACGCCGGCACCGCCACGTTGATGCTGATGGGCGCGGTATGCACACGCGCCTGCCGCTTCTGCGCCGTCGATACTGGCAATCCGCGCGGCTGGCTCGATGCCGAGGAGCCGGTGAACGCGGCCCGCACGGTCGAGCTCATGAAGCTGAAGTACGTGGTGCTTACCTCGGTCAACCGCGACGATCTGCCGGATGGCGGCGCGGCGCACTACGCTGCCTGCGTGCGCGCGATCAAGGCCGTGAATCCGGCGACGGCCGTCGAGGCACTCACGCCGGACTTTCAGGGCAGTGAGGCGGCGGTGGCGACGGTGGTGGATTCGGGGCTCGAAGTATTTGCGCAGAATGTCGAGACCGTGCGCCGCCTGACTCATCCGGTGCGCGATCCGCGCGCGGGCTACGAGCAGACGCTGCGCGTGCTGGCCTTCGCCAAGCACCACAATCCGCAGGTGCTCACCAAGACGAGTCTGATGCTCGGGCTCGGTGAGAGCGATGCCGAGATCGCCGACACACTCGATGACCTGCGGCGAGCCCAGGTCGATATCGTGACTCTCGGGCAGTATCTGCGACCGACCGTGAATCATCTGCCGGTGGAGCGTTTTGTCACACCGGGTGAATTCGATCAGTACCGGGAATGGGCGCTGGCCCGCGGTTTCCTCGAGTGCGTCTCAGGGCCGCTGGTGCGCTCCAGCTATCGCGCCGAGCAGGCGCTCAATCGCAACAATGCCGGACTCGACAACCGCACGCTCGCTGCCGGCGGCTGAGAACGCCGGCCCGGCTCCGCTCCTGGTCCGACAACTGGGCCGGGTGGAGTACGAGCCGACCTGGCGCGCGATGCAGCAGTTCACCCAGACGCGCACCGCTTCGACTGCCGATGAGCTGTGGCTGCTCGAGCATCCCCCGGTGTACACGCTGGGCATGAATGCGGATGTGGGGCATGTGCTGGCGCCCGGGGAGATTCCGGTGATCGCGGTCGACCGCGGCGGGCAGGTGACCTATCACGGTCCGGGTCAGCTCGTCGTCTATCTCCTGTATGACCTGACGCGCGCCGGGGTCGGCCTGCGTGACGTCGTCAACGCGCTCGAGCGCGCCGTCATCGACTACTCCACCGCACTCGGCTTCGTCGCGGAGTGCCGGCGCAACGCACCCGGCGTTTACGTCGAGGGGCGCAAGCTTGCGAGCGTCGGGCTGCGTATCCGCCGCGGCGCAAGCTTCCATGGGCTTGCACTCAACGTGAACATGGATCTCGAGCCTTTCACTCGCATCAATCCCTGCGGCTACGCGCACCTGCAGATGACCCAGCTCGCCGATCACGGCGGCCCGCGGGATCTGTGGCAGGCAGCCGCCGCATTCACTCCGCACCTGATGCATCAGCTCGAGGCCATGCCCTCGCGCGAGGCAAGGAGCTGCGCATGATGCACACCATTTCCCGCCCGGCCTCGCTGCTCGCGGTGCTTGCGGTACTCGTGCCTTCGATGGCCGTGCTTGCAGATGGCCCGCCGGTCGCTCCGCCCACGGCGAACGTCACTCCTGCGCCCGAGCCGGTGCTGCCCGAAGTCAATGTCGAGGCGCCCGAGCCGCGCTATGTCGCCCCGACGCTGCGCGATCGCATCGGGCGCATCTGGGCGCCGGTATACATCAATGGCAAGGGTCCGTACCGGCTCGTGCTCGATACCGGCGCTTCACACTCGGCGGTGACCGCGGCTGTGGCGGCCTCCCTCGGCATTTCGCTGCAGGATTCGACCCACGTACTGCTGCGCGGCGTGACGGGCACGGCCAACGTGCCGACCATCCGGGTGGCGACTCTCATCGTCGGGGACCTGCAGATCGAGGCGCCGATGCTGCCGATCGTGCCGGATGCGCTCGGCGGAGCGGAAGGCATCCTCGGCACCGAAGGCATGTCGGATAAGCGCATCTTCATCGACTTCCGGCACGACAAGATCACGATCATGCGCTCGCATTCCTTTCGCGCGAAGGACGGCTTCGTGACGATTCCGGTGCAGCTCACACCGGACCATCTGCTGGTGGCGCAGGTTCACGTCGGCGGCGTGCGCGTGAAAGCGATCATCGATACCGGCGGACAGGCGACGGTGGCCAATCCGGCGCTGCGCGAGGCGCTGCTTCATCGCCGCTCCGATCGCGGCTTCAGCCAGGATCAGATCGTCGGCACCACGCTCGAGGTTCAGAACGGCCTCGGCACCACGCTGCCTGCGATCGACTTCGGCCGCATCGAGATCCGCAATTCGCGCGTCACGATCAGCGATCTGAAGATCTTCGAGCAATGGCACCTGACGAATGAGCCTGCGATGCTCATCGGCATGGACACGCTCGGGCTCCTTGACACGCTCATCATCGATTACAAGCGTCAGGAGCTGCAGGTCGAGCTGCGCTCGGACATCATGAAGTTCAACCCCGATGCGCGCCGCGGTTGCGAACGCTGCGGCAACATCTGACCGATCCGACCGCATGCAACAAAAAGAATTGACCGTCCGGGGCATCGTCCTCGGCGTGGTGATGACGCTCGCGTTTACGGCCGCCAACGTCTTCTTCGGGCTCAAAGCGGGACTCACCTTCGCCACTTCGATCCCGGCGGCGGTGATCTCCATGGCGGTGCTGCGCAAGATGCGCGGCGTGACGATCCAGGAAAACAACATCGTGCAGACGGTCGCCTCGGCGGCCGGTGCGCTCTCCTCAGTCATCTTCATCCTGCCGGGGCTGGTGATCATCGGCTGGTGGGCCGGCTTTCCCTATGTGACCTCGGTGCTGATCTGCGGGCTGGGCGGCATCCTGGGCGTGCTGTACTCGATCCCGCTGCGGCGCGCGCTTGTCACGCAGTCCGATCTGCCATACCCGGAAGGCGTCGCGTGCGCCGAAGTGCTCAAGGTGGGCGGCGGTGCGGATGCGCATGCCGACGCGGTGGCCGAGTCGCGCGCGGGCCTGCTCGCGGTCGTGTGGGGCGCGATCGTTGCCGCAGTGTTCGCCATCGTCGTCGCAACGCGCGTATTCGCGAGCGACCTGGCGCGATATTTCCGTTTCGGCAGCAGCGGTGCTGTCACGGGCTTTGACTTTCTGCTGTCGTTTGCGCTGTTCGCCGTCGGTCACCTCGTGGGTCTGTGGGTCGGCATGGCCATGCTCGTGGGAGCGCTGATCGGCTGGGCGTGGGGCGTGCCGCACTACTCAGCGCTCATTTCCAGCACGGGAGATCCGGCGACGCTTGCGAACCATACCTGGAGTCACCAGGTGCGCTTCGTCGGTGCGGGCACCATCCTCGTCGCGGCCATCTGGACGCTGGCCAAGCTCGCCAAGCCGCTCTACGAAGGACTGCGCTCGGCGATCGCCGCCTCGCGAGTGCGCCGTGCCGGCGCCGCTGCCTCGCTCCCCCGCACCGAGCAAGACATTCCGATCGGCATCGTGGGACTGCTCACGCTCGCCTGTCTGCTGCCGCTTGCCGTGCTGCTGCCAACGTTCGACTCGGGGGGCGTGCTGACGGCGCACATGCCGCTGCTCGTCATTGGCGGTGTGCTGTTCATTGCGCTCATGGGCCTGTTCGTCTCGGCCGTGTGCGGCTTCATGGCCGGACTCATCGGCTCCTCCAACAGCCCGCTCTCCGGTGTCGGCATCCTCGCGGTGCTCGGGGCGTCATTGCTGCTGGTGTTTGGCGTGCGCTCGAGCCTGCCTGTCAGCGCCCACCCGGCGCTCGTCGCGTATGCGCTGCTCGTCACTTCCGTCATATTCGCAGCGGCCGCGATCGCCAACGGCAATCTGCAGGATCTGAAGACCGGCCAGCTCGTCGATGCCACGCCCTGGAAGCAGCAGGTGGCACTGCTCATCGGCGTGATCGCCGGCGCGCTGATCATTCCGCCGGTGCTCGATGTCCTTAATCGCGGTTACGGCTTCGCAGGCGCACCCGGACCGGCGCGCGAGCATCCGCTGCCGGCGCCGCAGGCGGGGCTGATCTCGGCGCTCGCGCAAGGCGTGCTGCAGAACAACGTGGACTGGAGTCTGATCGGCACGGGCATTGGCATCGGCGTGGGCTCGATCATCGTCGATGAGGTGCTGAGACGCGTCTCGCGCGGCCGCGTGCATCTATCGCCGCTTGCCGTTGGCCTTGGTATTTATCTGCCGACGCAGAGCACGCTCATGCCGGTGCTGGGCGCGCTCGCGGGCTGGTATTTCGACCGGCGAGCCGGGCGGCGCGCCAATCCCGCCAGCATCAAGCAGCTCGGCGTCCTGCTCGCCTCCGGCATGATCGTGGGCGAAGGGCTGATCGGGGTGCTGCTCGCGGGATTCGTCGCTTTCTCCGGCAAGGACTATCCGCTCTCGCTCGTCTCGGACTCATTCGCGGGCGGCCCCGCCGTCATCCTCGGTGCCGGCGCCTTCGGCGTGATTCTCATCCTGATGTATCGCTGGGTCGCGCGCCTGCGACCCTGAGCTGCTGCTCGCCGCTCGTAACCGCTCTGTCACCGCGCCCCGACTGACGGCATAACGGACTTCGGCGTAGCCTTGTTTCCAGCATGAAACACCTCACCGAATGGTCCTTCGGCCGGCGCGCGCTGCTCGCCGCTTGCCTTTCAACTCTCGTGTCGCTCGGCGCGGCATCGCTCGCCCACGCCGCAACCCAGACGCTGCTCAATGTGTCTTACGACCCGACGCGCGAGCTCTACAGCCAATACAACACGGCGTTCGCACGCTACTGGAAGGCGAAGACCGGCCAGGAGGTAAAGATCGAACAATCCCACGGCGGCTCGGGCAAGCAGGCGCAGTCGGTGATCAATGGGCTCGCGGCCGACGTGGTCACGCTGGCCCTGGCAGGTGATGTGGATGCCATCGCCTCGCAGGGCAAGCTCCTGCCGGTCAACTGGCAGAGCCGCCTGCCCAACAACAGCGCCCCCTACACCTCGACGATCGTCTTTCTGGTGAGGAAGGGAAACCCCAAGGGTATTCGCGACTGGGGCGACCTCATCCGCCCGGGTGTAGCGGTGATCACGCCGAACCCCAAGACTTCAGGGGGTGCCCGCTGGAACTATCTGGCGGCATGGGCATGGGCCAAGCACCAGCCCGGCGGCAGCGATGCCACCGCACGCGAGTTCGTGCGCAAGCTCTACAAGCAGGTTCCGGTGCTCGACACCGGCGCACGCGGCTCGACCATCACCTTCGTGCAGCGGGGCATTGGCGATGTGCTGATCGCCTGGGAAAACGAGGCGTTCCTCGCGATCCGCGAGGTCGGCGCCGATAAGCTGCAGATCGTCGTCCCCTCGATCAGCGTGCTCGCGGAGCCCACGGTTGCCGTGGTCGATCAGGTTGTACTCCGACGCGGCACACGCGAGCTTGCGCAAGCCTACCTGCAGTATCTCTACAGCCCCGAAGGGCAGGAAATCGTCGCGCGCAACTTCTATCGGCCGCGCGATGCCGCCGTGGCAGCCCGCTACGCGAATACGTTCCCCAGGATCACGCTCGTTCCGATCACGGAATTCGGCGGCTGGACGAAGGTGCGTGAGACGCACTTCGCCGACGGCGCGCTGTTCGATCAGATCACC
>DATIYV010000005.1:0-25609 GCA_035517435.1 Steroidobacteraceae bacterium
GCCGGCACGATGCGGACGCTCGCGCAGCAGATCCACGATGCGCCGGCGGTGCGGGTCGGCGAGCGCGGCCAGCGTCCGGTCGATCTGCTCCGCGTTCACTTGAACTGACGGTACTTGAAGCCGGTCGCGCGCTCCATTTCCTCATTCGAGACCTGTCGCACCGGCTGCCCGAATGTCCAGTGATGCCCATCCGGATCGACGGCAACGTACATGCGCACCCCGTAGAACTGATCCTGCGGCGTCATCATGATAGTGGCGCCGGCCGCCTTGGCCCGCTCGTAGTGTGCGTCGATGTCGCGCTCCACCTGCACGTGCAGGCGCTGCGTGTTCTTGCCGCCGATGGAGGCGGGGCTTTTCGCCCAGTCGACGAATTCGTTGCCGATCATGATAACGCCATCGCCGAAGCTCATCTCGGCATGCACGATGTTGTCCTTGCCATCGGTGAGGACCTCGTGGACCTCGAAACCGAAGGCGCGCTGCAGCCAGGCGATCGCCGAGCGGTTGTCCCGGTAGATGATGGAAGAGATGAAGACCGGTCGGCTGGGCGGGGTCGTCGCCATGGCGGGCTCCCAAGTGATTATCGATTACGGCAATAGTTAACCGTATTCGCAATCAAATAGTCAAGCACGCCGGGGTGTCCGGCCCCTCATTAGCGAGCGGGCTTCAGGGCGGGTGCTGAGCCGGTCACGAACACGAACGCAATGTAATGCGTGTCATCGAGCTGGAAATCGATCTCCTGCTGCGGCGGATTGCTCGTGAGCAGGAAGCTCTGCAGGCAGCGAAGGTTACGCACGTCGATGCCGGCATAGTGCAACGCGGCGGGTCCGGCCGCGCAGATCTGGGGAGCCGAGGCGAGAATCCGGCGCGCGCGCTCATAGTGCGCCGGGTTGTCATGCCGCAGCTGTTCGAGCCCAGCCGCGCCGTAGAGATAGACAACTTTGGGGGGCGCGGCATGCGTCATTGCGGTCAGCAACAACGCCAGGGCGCAGCCAAGGATCGAGCGTGTCGAACTCATCGCGCGTGGCCTCCCGAGTGGGCGCAAGCTCGATGGGTAAACGCAGGTCCTGGATGATCGGGGTTAAGGTCGTCTGTGAACCGCACACGCCGGCGGACTTCCTTTTCCGGCCGGCGTGAACGGGGGTGTCCGGGGTGTGCGGGCGGCGTTACTCCGCCGTCGCCGGATCGATGACGGTCACCACCGCGCTGATCTTATTGGCGGGGAAGCCGCCCAGCTCGGCGTGTCGACGCACGAGCGACTCATCGGCCGCGTGATACACGCAGTAGAGCTTGTCGGCGGTGACGAAACTCTGGATCCACTGCACGCTGGGACCCAGGCTGCTCAAGATCCCGCAGGACTTTCGCGAGATGGACTTGAGGTCCGTCGGGCTCAATTTGCCGGCGCCGGGGATTTCTCGCTCGATGACGAATTTCGGCATGGTCGTCTCCGTGGAAGTAAGGTGCGGCTCTCAAACTGCGTCCGCGTGGGGCACAGTTTCCGCAGCTGGAGCGCGACTGTCTTGAAACCGGTCTGAAATTTTCATAAAACAGTCAATTCAATGTCTTACCGTGTATTCTTGAGCCTTGCTCGAGGCTCCGGAGCCCTGGGCTCCGGAGCCCCGAGATCAGCCCGCTCACTTGACCTGGGCGATTGTGAGCGTGGGGGACGAGCCAATGCCGCGCGACGCCGCGTACGCCGCGAGTACCGGGAGGTGTGCATCGGCGACGGCATTGCCCAGGGACTGCTTCACGCAGCTCGCATACCGCTGCATCAGCACGAGCTGTGAACGATCCGGGCTCGGAACGCTACACACGTACTCGGCGGCGATCTTCAAACGCTGATAGAGCACCGCAACGCCGTGCGCGCTGCTGGTGTCCACGTCTGAAAACGCGACAACGGCCGAGCGCGGTTCAAAAGGCGAATCCGCGAGCGCGATGTTGGCTGCAAAAGCGGCGAGGGCTGAGAGGGCTGCAAGCTTGGTGAACTTCTTCATGGTGATCTCCCGTGGGGTGGTGTCAAACGATCTGTACGGCGCGGGTGTACGATCTCGCAGCTCACACTTTTGGTCTTGAATCGCACCTGAATTTCTTCTGAAATGTTGCTAATGGAGCGTTGAATGGCGTTGCGGGCCGTGGATCACATTCGGGTCGGTGCATTTGAGCTGTATCCCTCGGAGCGCAAGCTGCTCTCGGGCGGGCGCGCGCTCGAGCTCGGCGCACGCGCTTTCGATCTGCTGCTGGTGCTGGTGGAGCAGCACGGCCGGCTGGTGACGAAGGCCACGCTGCTCGATCGGGTGTGGCCGCGGCTCGTCGTCGATGAGAACAATCTGCCCGCGCAGATCGCGAGTCTGCGGCGCGTCTTGGGCGCCGGCGCCATTCACACCGTGCCGGGCTATGGTTATCGCCTGGAGCTCGAAGTCTCCAATGCACAGGCCTCCGATCCGCCCGATTCAACCGCGGCGGCCGCCCCTGCGTCCGCGCGCGAGGCGGCGCGCCTCTCCATCCCGCGGCGCACCTGGCCCGAGCGCCTGGGGCCGCTCGTCGGACGCGAGGGCGAAGTCCGCGACATTCAACAGGCACTCACCAGCGCCTCGCTGGTCACCGTGGTGGGTGGCGCCGGGGTGGGAAAGACGCGTCTCGCGCAGGAGATCCTCGCGCGAGAGTCAGAAGATGCCGCCGCGGCCGTCGCGTGGGTGGCGCTGGGATCGATCGAGGAGGCGTTGCACGTGCCATCGGCGATCGCACGCTCGTTGGGACTGTCGCTCCCCGATGGGATCGACGGCTTCATGGCGCTGCGCCAGGCGCTCGAGAACTTGCCGGTGCTGCTCATCCTCGATTGCGCGGAGCATCTGGGGGAGTCGCTCGCCACGCCGCTCGCCGAGCTCATCTCGCGGACCCAGAGCGTGAAGGTGCTGGTGACGAGCCAGGCGCCGCTCGGCATTGCCGGTGAGATCCTCTACCGCCTGCCGCTACTGCCGGTGCCGGAGCCGGATACATCCGAGGCCTACGCGGCCGGTTACGCCTCGGTCGCGCTGTTCTGTCAGCGCGTCGCGGCGGCCGACCGCCGCTTCGAGCTCACCGGCCCCAATGCGGCGCTGGTTGCGCAGATCTGCCGGCGGCTCGACGGCAATCCGCTCGCGCTCGAGCTTGCCGCCGCGCGCGTGCCTGCGCTGGGTCTCGCGGCGCTGCTCGAGCGGCTGGACGACCGCTTCCGGCTGCTGAAGAGCAGCGGGCGCGTGGGCGATGCCCGCCACAGCGCACTGCATACCGCTTTCGAGTGGAGCTACAACCTGCTGCCCGTGGCGGAGCAGCGCGTGTTCGACCGCCTCGGGACGTTTGCGGGCAGCTTCTCGCTCAAGGCAGCTGCCAGCTGCGTCGCCGATGAAGAGATCGACACCTCGGAGGCCATCGATCTGATCGGGCGGCTCGTGGACCGCTCGCTCGTGACTGCGATTGCGGCGGATCCGCCGCGCTATTCCTTGCTCGAGACCGCGCGTTACTACGCGCTGGGGCGCCTCACGTCGAACGGCGAGCTCGACCGCGCACGGAGGCGCATGGCAGTGACGATGCTCGAGCTGCTGGATGCAGCCTACGAGGATTATTGGTCGCTCGATGAGGCGCTATGGCTGCACCGCTACGAGCCCGAACTCGCCAACGTCCGGGCGGCGATGGAATGGAGCCTGCACCACGATCGTGAGCTCGGAGTCGCCCTGTTCGGCTCGGCGTGGCCGCTGTTCGTCGAGACCGATCTGTATGCGGAAGGACGCAAGCGCTACGAGCAGGTGCTGACGTTGCTGTCCGATGCGCTGCCGCGCGCACGCACGGGACGCTTCTGGGAAGCGATCGCGACCTATGATTCCACGCGGCAGTGTGATCGGGCGCGCTACGCCGCGGAACTCGCCGCCGCCATGCACGCCAGCGCGGGCGATACGCGCGCTCGTTACTATGCGCTGATGCAGCTCGCCTTCAACTGGCGCGGGGATCCGCAGACCGCGCAAAGCGCCTTCGAAGAGGCGCGCTCACTCGAGGATCCCGCCTGGCCGGCACGGCTTTTGACCCACGGCGCGCTCACCGAAGGGGCGCTGCTGATGGGTAAGGGGCAATTCGCTGAAGCGCGCGGTGCCTATCAGCGCGCCGTGCGCTCGGCGCTCTCCACGAGCGAGCGTCAGGCGCTCGCCGCTACGGTATGCATCGTCGAGCTCGATATCGCCTGCGGCGATGCGGCGAGCGCGCTGCAGCTCGGCCGGCCTTTGGCGATCTCGCTGCAGCATCTCGGCCGGCGTGAGACGCGCTTTGAGCTTTTGGTGATGATCTTCAGCGCGCTGCTGCTGAGCGGGGAGACCGAGGAAGCGCGTACCGTCGGCGCCGAGCTCTACACGCTCGCTCTGCACCTCGACACCAGCAAGCTTTACACCGCGCTCGATGCCATGGCCTATCTCGCCTGCGTCGAGCGGCACGACGAAGCGGCCGCGCGCATCGCCGCCTACTCGGATATCGCCCACGAAGCGCACGGCCAGACGCGGCGGCGACCGGTGGAAGAGAAGCTGCGCGAGCATGTGCGGACCAGCCTTGCGGAGCGCCTCGGGCCGCGCTGGCCCACGCCGCTGCATCCGCCGCGCGCGCACTTCGATGAGTCGAAAGCCTGCTCGCTCGCGCTCGGACTTGGACTGGTGGCCTGAGGGCCGCTAAGGCGTGACGATCTTCAGTTGCCCGTCGATGACCGGGTTGCGATCGTTCTCGGCGCAGTCATAGACGATCATCCGATCCAGGCCCTTCACGCGGTGATAGCGGATGGTCAGTTGCCAGGGGCGCGCGAAGGCCTCCGCATCCTCGATGGTCATCTGGTCTTCCATCGCATCGGCGCCGAGCAGGCGAATGCGCTCGATGAAATGCGCTTTCTCGGTGAGCACCGACGCCGGCGCCCATTGACCGATCGGTCCGGCCGCGCGCGCGATGGTATCGATCACCAGCGTGTCCTTGTCCCAGTGTCCGACGGAGTCTCCGGACGGGGTGGGCCAAAGATCGTCCTTGCCGGGATGGGTTCGGCCGTCGGTGTACACGTGCCGCGCATCGAGCCCATCCGACAGGATGAGCGTCTCCTCCGGAGTGATGAAGTACTGCAGCATGCGCGGGGACTCCATCTGCTGCGGAAAGCGCCAGTGGCAGCTCTTGCGCCGCTGGCCATAGGCCGCCATTTTCTCCGGCGTGGAATCGGCAGCGTAACGAGCCTCCCACTGCGGGTTGTAGGGTGGATGGTCGGCGAGTCGCGCCGAGCGCACGAGCTCGGCGAGTGCGGCAGGCTCTCCCGACTCGAAGTCGGCCTTCCAGTTGTCCCATTCCCACAGCCCGGTCCAGTTGGGCAGGCGTGCGAAGTCGCGCACCCGCTGCGGGGAGTTCTGCGCCGCCTGCACGAGCGTGGCACAGCAGAGCGCAAGACTGATCGCGAGCACGGCGCGTTTCATGGCGATTCCTAAGTGTGTGTCCCCAGAGGCTTGCCGTCCGGTGTGACCGCCGACACAAACAGGCCCGCGTGCGAGCCGTCTTTCATGGGATGAATCGTGAGCGTGATCTTGTCGCCTTCCTTGAGCGTGCCGGGCCGCCATCCGCCGCGGTAGAGCTGGGAGGGCGAGCCCATCTCGATGCTCCATTCGCCGGCGCCTGGATCATTCACCACGAGCACCTGGATCCAGCAGTGCGGATTGGTCCACTGGAACTGCTTGACCGTGCCACTGATGGTGGAGGCGACGGCGTTGTCGAACATCGCGGTGGAATGATGCGCGACCGCAGATCCGCCCATCAGCAGGAGCAGGGCGGTCACGGGGAAGACACGAACTGGATTCATGATTCTCCTCGCACGCCAGGGCCGTCGCGGCGAGGACTGTAACACAGTGTAATTGCGCGGATCAGCGCGGCACTGCGCGTTTCAGCGGGCAACGGCCTGTGCGGCATTGGCGGCGAGGATGAACGCCGTCGCCGCATCGACCACGTACTCGTTCTCATACCAGAGGAAGGGCCAGGCGTCCTTGAGCTCCGGAAAGTCGGGCTCGATGATCACGACGCCGGGAATCATGCCGCCAGGGATGAAGGTGTAGTCGGCGCGGTTATTGCCGTAGCCGATGAGCTTGGATTGAGTGCCGACCGAGGAGACGTACGAGACGCTCGAGACCGGATGGCGGCCGAGCACGTAGTCGAACGCCCGCAGCGTCTCATTGATGCCGAACAGATCCGGATACGCCTGGTGCAGGAAATACATCTCGTAGCCAAAAGAGGCGGCTCCGCTCGCACCGCCCCAGGTGCCGCGCGTGATCGGCACACCGAAGGGGTTGGCCGCGAGCTCGCGATCGAGCTTCGGCTTCTCCGCCGCGAGCGAGGCGCCGAGTGCCGTGCGAAAGGGTGCATCCATGAACGGCAGGGCTCGCGCCGCGATCCAGCCCAGGGCGCGGACCTTCTTCTGAATGACCGGCATGAGCGCATGCAGCCGCGTCGTGTAGAGCGCCTCGCCTCGGGTGGCGATCACGAGTTCGACGGCTGCCTTGACCTCCTCGTCCTCGAGCTCACCCCCAGTGGTGTTGAAGGAGCGGAAGATCACCGGCGCGTGGCTGTGCTCCTCGTCCCAGACCCGCCTGGCCGTCGCAAGGCAGCGCGCCGCGAGGGCCTCGTCATAGCCTCGCAGCACGCGACTCGCCGCCGCCAGGGCGCTCGCGGCATCGTAGTTGAGCGGCGTGGTATGAGTGGTGAACGCCCAGCGGTCGTCGGGCATTCCGGAAGTGCGTCCGTTGTCCTCGAGCCGTCCGAGCTTCGGATCGTAGATGCGGCCGTCGGTCTGTGAGGCGGCATCGCCAAGATGGGTGTATTCCTCGAGCGTGGGCTCGATGATGCCGGGTATGGCGTGGCCGAAGGCGCTGTATTGCGCGAGCAGCGCCAGCACACCGTGCCGGATCTGCTGCAGCACGTCCGAGACGCCATCCGGACGGCGGATCTGCACCAGGCGCGCATTCTCATCGATCGAGGTCTCATCCCAGTCGGCATGAAACGCCTCGCGTGCAATGACCAGATCCGTGATCACGCGCGCCTGCGTCTGGGTGCGCAGATCGTAGTCGCCGGCGTCATACCAGCCGCCCACATTCAGACCGGGAATGTGCTCGCCGGTCGCAAACGGTGAGTCGGACGTGGCGCCCATCGAATAACCATCGAAGTGCGTGTAGTTGACGGGCGCCTGGCGCGCGTCATCCATGTGTGACGTGCCGTGCCAGACGCGGTAGCTCTCGCGCACGGTGACGTGATCCATCTGCTCGGCGAGATACGTGTCGAGTGAAGGCTGCCAGACGCCGCGGCTGTAGAGATCGGCTGCGATGCGAAACGGTGCGGTGCGCTGACCGGCGTATTCGATGGCGTAGAGGCCTGGCTCCCTGGCGGCGGTGAAATCAAACGTCGCGTACTGGTAGCGCAGCCAGCGTCCCCAGGGCTTGACGGGGGCTTCGAGCGCCGGCTCGTACTGTCCGCTGTCCGCGAGCCGCAGCAGCTTCGCACTGCGCTGCGCCGCATCGTGAGCATCGAGCTCGATGATCGCGACCTTTTCGCGCTCCCGTGTGTAACCGACCTGGTTGTAGGAGACGACGGGCGGGCGGATCCAATTTGGAATGACGTGCGGGCGGACGTGCCACACAAGCGCCGCGTCGGTGCGGTTGGCCGGCAGGAGCTCACGCACGACGAACCAGCCGTTCTGGGCACGGTTGCGGCCGTCGAAGAGCTCGAGCGTGCCGGTGTCGGACGCGATGCTGACGCGGGTGGCAGGATCCTCCGGTGCGAGCTGCAGCGCCTGTGCGCGGGCCAGCGCTGCGGGCTCGGCGCCACCGGACTCCTCCCGGGTCATGGGACCTTGCGGGTGGCGCGGGAAGATGCCGACGAGCGTGCCGGCGCGATAGCTCTTGCCGAAATAGGCCGTCGGCAGGAATTCGAGATTGAAACCCGCCTTGCCGGCGAGCGCGGCCGGCAGCGGCTGATCGAGGTGGACGGCAATGCGAAGTCCCTCGCCCTCGGCCGTGAGCTCGAGCCGATAGCTCAACTTCAGGTCGGGGTAACCGGAGAAGGCGATGAGCTGACCGGGAGCATCGCCGTGCTTTCTGGATGTGAACGTGGGTACGGAGTCCCATTGCTCCGGCGTCGGCTCGAGTCGCACCTCGCCGCCGGTTGCGATGCGCTCGCCGTGCAGGATGATCTCGATGCCGCCCAGCTTCTGATCGCGAAACACCGGATGAAAGGTGTTCTGATAGGCGAGCACGTTGAGGCCCTGCATCTCGAAGTAGTCCAGCGCATTGACCTCGAGCCCCGCCCCCCAGCACGCGGGCGCAGCGAGCACGCCGATCAGGACGACAAGCCGTCGCAGACGCACGCTAGTTCCGCGGATCGGCGGCCGTGAAGGGCGAGCAGCAGGGCTTGCCGATGGCGTGGAATTCCATGAACTCCGCGCGCGTGCCATCCGGGTCGAGGAGATTCAACTGCCACTTGGCGTCGCGGCCGATCTTCGGCAGCTGGTCCTGCCCGGCGAGCCGATCGCCGTTCCACAGCAGTGTGTAGGCCGCTTCCGCGTTCTTTACGCCGAGCGAGAAATGATCGAGCACGCCCAGGTCCGAGGCGGACATCTCCGGCGGAATGCCGCGGCCATCGGGCTTACCCACAACCATGTACTCCAGCCAGTCGGTACCATCCGGCACCTGCTGTGCGATCCAGGTCGGCACGTCATCCTTCATGCCGCCGAACCAGTACGGCCGAAAGCCGAGCACGGTGCGGTAGAAGGCATCCTCGCGCGCGCGGTTGTGAATGATGAAGCCCACGTGAATCATGTGGCTGGAGAGCGCATTTGCCGGCACGGCGGACGGATGCGCGGGCGGCTGCACGAACTCGATCCGGTTGCCCTCCGGGTCGCTGACCGAGAACCATTGACTGCCATCGCTGCCGGTCTCGATCCGCCCGGGCACACTCACGTGCATCGCATTCAGGTACGCCCGCAATGCGGCGGCATCAGCCGTAGTGAACGCGACATGATCGAGCCGATTGATCGAGGCGGGCCCAGGCGGCAGCGGCAACACTTCGACGAACTGCAGGCTCGAGAAGTAATAGCGCACACCCCTTGGATTCTCGGGATCGGCGGCTTTCAGGGCGCCGAGGTCGTGCACGTAGAAGCGCTCGCTCTTGCCCGGATTGGCGGCATACACCGCGATATGCGAGACGGCAGTGATGGCCGGGCGCAGCGGTGCTGCGGCCTCGGTGAGTGAGCAGGCGGTGAGCAGGCCTAAGGCGCAGGTGAGCGCAAAGGGTCTCGTCATTTCGGCAACCTCTGGTACACCACATACGCCAGGTGATTGGCGTTGCCCCAGCCGTACATCGAGAAGCTGCCCCGATCGCCCGGGAAGTCCGCGATCGTGCGGATGAGCCCATCGTCCAAGCTCATGATGCGAAGCCTCGTCGGCGCCAGGGCGTCGATCACACGGACGGACTGACTCAGGAATGCCACGGACTTGCCATCGGGCGAGACATGCGGGGAGTGGTTCTGTTCTGCATCGTCCGTGATCTGCTCGGCGCCGCTGCCATCGGGTCTCATGCGCCAGATCTGAAGCGTCCCGGTGCGAGCGGAATCGAAGTAAATGTATTTGCCGTCGGGCGTGTAGTCCGGACCGTCGTTGAGCGTATCGTGGGTCAGCTGATGCTCCGCGCCGCCCGCGGCGGGGATGCTGAAGATATCGGCCCGGTCAGCCTTGCCTCGGGTAAAGGCGATCGTGCGACTGTCCGGCGACCAGGCGTGAAAATAACTGGGGATGCTCCCCTGCGTGACCTGTCGCGGCGTGCCGCCGCCGCCTGCAGGCAACACGAACACCTGGTGCAGTCCACCCGGGGTGCGGGCACAACTCACCGCGAGCGAATGACCGTCCGGTGAGAGACCGAAATTGCCGGAGCACTCGACCAAGCCTGCCGTATCGATGGGCTGCGGTGGCCCGCCGGCCTCGGGCGTGAGATACGGGATCTTCTGGATGCGGCCCGCTTCGTGAACGTAGATGCTGTGGCCGTCGGGGGCCCAGTTCGCCGACTGCATGAAAGTCGCGACGCTGCGGATCACGATCGAGCGCCGGTACTGGTCCTCGGTTTGTCCGGTGAGCAGCGTGCTGTAGAGCACCGTCGCATCCCTGGTGAGCGGCGCAAGCGGCTCGACCGAGACTTGCGCGAACTGCACGCGATCCGTGGTGGCCGCGTCATGCGATACCGCCGCAAGGCCCGCATAGAACGGCTCCGTGAGGTGCAGCGAGATGCTCGCGCCGACCTGGTGCAGCGGCTCGCCCTGCATCGACAAATACAGCGTGAAAGTGTCGCCGCGCTTCTCCAGGCGAATGGCTTTCGGCGCATCGATGTTGAGCTCGATGTCCTGGGAGTTCGCGCCGCGCTCGCGCCGGTATTGCAGCGCCGTCAGTCCCGAGCCGTGCACCGCGACATCCGCATACACGCCGCCGGAATCCAGCGTCTGGCGGAACATCAGGATGCCCTTGCGGTGCGGATTGGGCTCGTGCGCGTAGGCGTGCGCCGGGAAGCTGATCTGCGCCGTCAGCGCAACATCACCGCTCGCCTTGCGCCACAGGAAATGGAAGTCATCGTGGTGATACCAGGTGTTCGCGCCGGCGGAGGTGAGTGTGTAGCTGCCGCTCGCGGCATCGAAGTGCGCGCTGCCGGGCGGGGAGACGGCGCCGATGTCCGTCTCGCCCTCAAAGCGGCCAAGCGCGGGCGAAGGTGTCTGAGCCAAAAGAGGCCAGCCGGCCCCGCAGGTGAGGAGGGCGATCGCAATCCGCCAGGCCGCTGTCCGGATCCGCATGACGGCGCGATGGTAGCGCTAACTCGGAGCTGGTGCGCAAGCTTTTCGGCAAAAGAAACGGGGTCGCCGAGATCGCGCACGCGCTATCGGCGGCCGGGCGTTTCTTCCGCATGCGTCAGGACACTTGTAACCGCCCGGGCCGTTATGGCAACAGGCCTCTTCCCCTTCAGATTCCCGAGCTTAGCTGCACTCCGCAGCCGTCGGGCGCGCTACACTTCCGGCTACCCCATATAGAGGTGTCAGGGGGAGGGGGCGGATGCGGAGCCTGTGGGCGGTTGCAACGCTGCTGGTCGTGCAAGTGCTGTGCGCGCCTGTCGCGCGAGCGGGCAGCGAAGTCGCCGATGCCGTGATGAACCAGGACTCCGCGCGGTTGCACCAGCTTCTCGGCCAGAAGGCGGATGTGAATGTGGCGCAGCCCGACGGCAGTACGGCTCTGCACTGGGCCGCTTACCACGCGGATGTTGATGCCGCCTCCCGTCTGATCGCGGCCGGCGCCAATCCCTCGCTCGTCACCACGACCGGCATGACGGCGCTCGCGCTGGCCTGTCAGGCCGGCAGTGCCGAGGTCGTCGGCCGGCTGCTCAAGGCCGGCGCCGATCCCAATCAGGCACTCTCGAGCGGTGAGACACCGCTCATGATGGCGGCGCGCACGGGCAGTGTGGCCGTGCTGACACTGCTTCTCGAGCACGGCGCGCAGATCGATGCGCGCGAGAAACTGCGCGGCACGACGGCGCTCATGTGGGCCGCGGCCAACGCCAACCCGGCTGCCGTGCGCCTGCTCGCGCAGAAGGGCGCGGATGTGAATGCGCGCTCCGCCGCGACCCGCCCCGGCAGACCGCCGTATCTCGCGCCTCCCGGGCGCGATCGCATCCAGGAGTTCATCGATGCGCGCGGCCTCGGCGGCACGATCGTCGATCAGGAACTGCCGGATGCGAAGCCGCCGGATGCGAAGGATGCCGAGGCCGCGATTGCCGCCCAGCATGCCAAGAACGCGCGCCAGCAGGCCGCGGCACGCGCTGTCATGGCGGAGGCGCCGGCCGTTCATCCGGTGAAGCCGAGCCGCAAGCAATGGGGCGGACTCACCCCGCTCATCTTCGCGACGCGCGAGGGCGATCTCGACTCCGTCAAGATCCTGCTCGCCGCGGGCGCCGACGTGAACCGCACGAGCGAGTTCGGCTGGACTGCGCTCCTCACGGCGACCCAGAACAAGTACTACCAGATCGGCGTCTACCTGCTCGAGCACGGCGCCGACCCCAACATCCAGAACGAGGGCGGCTGGAGTCCGCTCTACATCGCCACGGACAATCGCAACATCGAGGGCGGCGACTATCCGGTGCGCAAGCCCGATATGGATCACCTGGATTTCATCAAGCGGCTGCTCGCCGCGGGCGCGAAGCCGAATCTGCGGATGCATTCGAGCACCGAGACGCGCACGGTGTTCACGCACCAGTGGCTCTACGAGGAGGGCGCGACGCCGTTCCTGCGTGCGGCGCAGTCCGGGGACCTGGTGCTCATGAAGCTGCTGCTCGAGCACGGCGCCGATCCCAAAATCCCGACGGACTACAACGTGACGCCACTCATGGTGGCGAGCGGCATCGGCTGGGTGGAAGGCGTGACGTACGAGTGGTCGGCGCAGCAAACCCTGGAGACGGTGAAGTTCCTGCTCGATCTGGGCGCGGATGTGAATGCGCAGGACACCATGGACGGCCGCACGGCGCTCATGGGCGCCGCGCACAAGGGACGCAATGATGTGGTGCAGCTGCTGGTGGATCACGGCGCGAATCTCGGCGCGCACGACATCGGCAGCCGCGACACCATCCATTCCCTGGCCGGAGTCACCTGGCAGGCGATCGACTATGCGGATGGCCTGGTACGGGTGGGCGTACAGTCCTCCATCGCGCATCCCCAGACCGCCGCCCTGATCCGCAAGCTCATGTCGGCGAGGGGACTGCCCGTGCCGCCGGCTGGCCGCACGCTGGCGTCCATCTGCATCACGGATCTGTGCCAATGAGCGCACCCAGAGTCATCGCTCTCCTGGCGCTCACGGGGGCTCTGGCACTGTCATCGAGTGCGCAACTGGCCCGGGCTGCAGGTGTGGTCGCAAGCCCCGGCACGCCAGGCGCAACCGCCGCGCGCATGCCCGTCAGCGCGCAGCGCCATCTGCTCGATCAGTACTGCATCGGCTGCCATAACTACACGGACAACGCGGGTGGCGTGGAATTTGAAGTGTTCGATCCGGGCACGGCTTACAACGAGGAGCAGCTGGCCGAACGCATGCTGAGGAAGCTGCGGGCCGGCATGATGCCGCCGGCCGGCAAGCCGCGGCCCGATGCGGCGACCCTTCAGGCCTTCGCCGGCTCGCTCGAAGGCGAGATCGATGCGCAGGCACACCCGAATCTGCGCTCGCCGAAGCTGCATCGACTGAACCGCACGGAATACCAGAACGCGGTGCGCGATCTGCTCGCACTCGACATCGACGCCTCGAAGTTCCTGCCCGCAGATGACGTGAGCCGCGGCTTTGATAACCAGGCCGGCACGCTCATGCTCTCCCCGGCGCTGCTCGATGCCTACCTGTCGGCCTCCGCGCGTCTGGCGCGGCTCGCAGTCGGCACGGCGACGGCGCCGACGCAGGTGACCTACCGCGTTGCCGAGGATCGGACACAGAATTACCACATCGACGGGCTGCCGTTCGGCACGCGCGGCGGGCTTGCGATCGATCACACCTTTCCCGCCGACGGCACCTACACGCTCAAGGTGTTCTCGGTGAATCTCGGCAACATGGGCAACTTCCGCCCCTTCGGCGAGGTGCGCGGCGAGCAGCTGCTGGTGTTCATCGATGGGCACAAGGTGGCGGACGTGGACTGGGACAAGGCCCTGCACGTCACCCGCGGCTACGACGAGGAGGGCTCGCAGCAGCTGCACACCATCGATGTGACGCTGCCGCTGAAAGCCGGGCTGCATCACCTCGGCGTCACGTTTCTGGCAACCAACTTCGCCCCGGGGCTGGATCTCAATCACGCCTTTGATCGCAGTACCATCGAGACCGGAGGCCTGCCGGGCTTTACCTTCTATCCCCACATCGGCAGCGTGCGCATCGATGGCCCCACGCAGGCGAGCATCGCCACGGACTCTGCGAGCCGGGCGCGCATCTTCGTGTGTCACCCGGCGCAACCGGGTGCGGAACAGGCCTGTGCCCGTGAGATCGCGCGCACGCTGACGCGTCATGCCTTCCGCGGTTACGGCACCGCGCAGGATATCGACACGCTGCTGAAGTTCTACGCGCTGGGGCGGCGCGACGGCAGCTTCGATGCCGGCATCGAGACGATGCTGCAGCGGCTGCTCGCGGATCCCAAATTCGTCTACCGGATGGAGGCGACCCCGGCCCGGCTGACCGCAGGCGCGGCGTATCGGGTGAGCGATCTGGATCTCGCCTCGCGTCTGTCCTTCTTCCTGTGGAGCAGCATTCCGGATGACACGCTGCTCACGCTCGCGGAGAGGGGTGAGCTCGGCAAACCCGAGGTGCTGCGCGCACAGGTGCGGCGCATGCTCGCCGATCCGAAGGCGCAGGCCTTCACCCAGAATTTCGCCGGTCAGTGGTTGGGGCTGCGCAATCTTGCGGCGCACGCGCCGCTGGTGGATCAATTCCCGGACTTCGATGACAACCTGCGTCAGTCCTATCGGCGGGAAGTCGAGCTGTTCTTCGGCAGCATCCTCAGCGAGGACCGCAGCATCCTCGATCTGCTGACGGCGGATTACACGTTCGTCGATGAGCGCCTGGCACTTCTGTATGGCATCCCGGGCGTCAAGGGCAGCTACTTCCGGCGCGTGAAGCTCGATGCCAGTCAGAATTCGCGCTGGGGCCTGCTGGGCAAGGGCGCCATCCTCACCGAGACCTCCGCTCCAGGGCGCACCTCGCCCGTCATCCGCGGCAACTGGGTGTTGAAGAACCTGATCGGCGTGCCGGCGCCGGACCCGCCGGCGGTAGTACCCGCCCTGAAAGCACATCCGAGCGATCCGGCCGGCAACGCCAAGCCGCCATCCATGCGCGAGCAGATGGAAGAGCACCGTGCCAATCCCGCCTGTCGCAGCTGTCACACGCTGATGGATCCGATTGGCTTCGCGCTGGAGCCCTTTGACGCCATCGGCCGCTGGCGCAACGAGGACGGCGGCGCGCGAATCGATGCGAAGAGCCAGATGTACGACGGCTCGCCGGTGGACGGTCCGGCCGGTGTGCGCGCGTTCCTGCTGCGCCACCAGGATCAGTACGTGCGCAATGTGACTCAGGCGCTGATGACCTACGCCATGGGACGGGGCATGGAGTACGACGACATGCCGACGATGCGCAGCATTCTGCGCACCGCCTCGGCCGATGGCTATCGCCTGCGGGGCCTGATCGAGGCCATCGTCACGAGCGATCTGTTCTGCATGAATGTGGCGGCGGATGAGGACGGCGCGGAAGCCACGCCGGAGCCGCCGCCGCAGTCGGGAGACTGAGCATGGTGTTCCTTCGCAATCGCCATCTGCCGCGCCGCACGTTCCTGCGGGGGCTGGGCACGACACTCGCATTGCCGTTCCTGGAATCGATGCTGCCGGTCCGCGGCGCGCGCGCCGTAGCGCGCGAGATGACCCCGACCCGCTTCGTCGGCGCATTCGTGCCGCACGGTGTGGCGCCCGGCTTTTGGATTCCAGCGAGCACCGCGCCGGGGTTTGAGTATCCGTTCGTGTATGAGCCGCTGATCCCGTATCGCAAGCAGATCGTGCTGACGAGCGGCCTGTGGTCGCAGTCGTCCGAGAATCCGCCCGGTGTGACCGGTGCCGATCACTTCGTGGCCGCGGCGTTCCTGTCTGCCGTGAAGCCGAAAAAAACGACCGGGGCGGATATCCAGGCCGGCACGAGCCTGGATCAGCTGATCGCGCAAAAGATCGGCACCGACACGCTGCTGCCGTCGTTGCAGCTCGCGCTCGAGGATCCGGGTGCGAACTCCACCAACTGCGGCGAGGGCTACAGCTGCATCTATACCAACACCATCTCGTGGCAGTCCCCGACGCGTCCGTTGCCGATGGAAATCAACCCGCAGGTCGTGTTCGAGCGCATGTTCGGCGATGGCACCTCCCCTGAGCTGCGCCGTCAGCGCCGCGAGCGCCAGGCAAGTGTGCTCGATTCGGTGAACGCGAGCCTGCACGAGCTGCTGCCTGAGGTCTCCCATACGGATCGAGTGCGCCTGGAGCAATACGCCGAGGATGTTCGCGAGATCGAGCGGCGGCTTGCGATCGCAGCCAAGGCCTCCACTCAGGCACCCAGCATGGCCGTGCCGGTCGGTGTGCCCGAGTCCTTCCACGAGCACATTCAGATTCAGTATGACTTGCTCGCGCTGGCGTTCCAGGCGGACATCACGCGGGTGGCGACAGTGCTCTATGCCCGCGATCTCACCGGCCGCGTCTACCCGGAGAGCGGCACGGACATTAGCTTCCACCTGGGCTCGCACCACGCCGAGGATCCGGGCCGCGTGGCCCAGTTCGCGCGCCTGAACCGCTACCACGTGCAGATGCTGGGCTATCTCGTGAAGAAGCTCGATGGCATCCGGGAGGCCGACGGCACGCTGCTCGATCATTCGCTCATCCTCTATGGCTCGAACATGGGCAACTCCAATCAGCACCTGCACTACGACGTGCCGCATATTCTGGTGGGCGGCGCCTCCGGCAGGCTCAAGGGCGATCGTCACCTCGCCTTTGCGAGCCGCACCGTGCCGACCGGAAATCTGCTCCTGAGCATCTCCGACCTGTTCGGCTGCGGACTTTCGAGCCTCGGCGACAGTGGCGGGCGGCTCGCGGGACTCGCTTGATGAAAGTGGTGCTGCTCGCGGCCGCGAGTCTGCTCATCGCATCGGCAAGTCTTTTGGCGCAGGAAGAGCCGCCCGCGCGCCGGGCGCCGCCGACGCCCGAGCAGCAGGCCGCGCGCGAGAAGCGCGCGGCGGAGGAGGCCCTGCTGTGGAACCAGAATCCGGCGCCGAAGGACCCGCGCGACTTTTCGGGTGTATGGTGGACGCGCGGCTACGACCGCACCTTCCGTCCGGTGTCCGACCCGCCGCTCTCGCCGGCGGAAGCCGTGAAGCTGCTGCCCCTGACGCCGCTCGAGGCGGCGAGCCGCCAGCATCACCTGGACATGGAAAAGGCTGGCACGCCGATCCCGGATGCGCCGACTCAGTGTTTCCCGCATGGCGTGCCGCGGCTCATCGCCTCGCCGTATCCGGTGCAGTTCATCTATTCACCGGGACTCATCACGATCCTGCATGAGGTGGCGCACAACGTGCGCTTCATCCACATGGACGGTAAGCACGCGCCCGCCGACACGCCGCGGACTTTCCTCGGCTATTCGGCCGGGCACTGGGAGGGCGACACGCTGGTCGTGTTCACGGATCATTTCAACGATCGCACCCAGATCGATGAGGAAGCGCTCTCGCATGGGCTGAAGCTCACGATCACCGAACGCATCACGAAGTTCACCAATCGCTACGGCGGCGTGGAGCTGCGCAACCGGATCACGATCGAGGACCCCGAGCATTTCACGCAGCCGTGGACTGCGGAGCGGCTCTTCCCCTGGCGCGGGGATATTCGGATTGCCGAGTATTCCTGTGAAGAAAACAATCGCAACGCGCCGGAGAATGGCGTGACGGTGGCCAAGTGAGGACGCCCCTGCGGCACGGGCTCGCATGTCTCGCCGGCCTCGCTCTGAGCACGCTGCTGTCCGGTGCGTGGGCGCAGACGTCTGCGCCACTCTTCGAGCAGCCGTCCGCCGCTCAAACCAACTTCACCGGTAAATGGGCCATGCCGAAGACGGTCACGCACCTGATCACGGCGGACGGGCGCGAGCCGCCGCTCAACGCGGCCGGCAAAACGGAGTATGCGCACCGTCAGTCTGCGCTCCGCAGCGGCGATCGGAAGATCGACCCCGTGAGCGACTGCCTGATGCACGGCGTGCCGCGCCTGCTGTACGCGCCGTATCCGTTTCTCATCCTGCAGACCACCCGCAGCGTGAATTTCGTGCACGAGGTGAATCACACGTTCCGGATCATCTACTGGGACAAAGCGCTGCCGGAGGATCCCGATCCGGGATACCTCGGCTCCTCGATTGCGCGCCTCGAGGGGCGCACGCTGGTGATCGATACCGTCGGCTTCAACGACAAGACCTGGCTCGACTACTCGGGCCTGCCTCATGGCGAGAAGCTCAAAGTGCAGGAGCGCTACACGCTGCAGAATGCGGATCACATCGACGGCACGATCCGCATCACCGACCCGGATTTCTACACGACATCCTGGACGACGCACTTCGTTCTGGAGCGCCAGCCCGGCACCGCGCTTAAGGAAAATGTGTGCATGGACACGCACCGGATGTGAAGTAAACTGCCCGAGAATTGCAGAGGGAGTGATATGAAGTCCTACGCCACCGCTGTCGTCGCGAGCCTGCTCGCCCTCGTTTCGGGCGCCGCCTTCGCTCATCACTCGTTCGCGATGTTCGATCAGAACGAGACCAAGACGCTGAACGGCACCATAAAGGAAGTGCAGTGGACCAATCCGCACATCTGGCTGCAGGTGTGGGTGGAGAATCCCGCCGACGGCAAGGCCGTGGAATGGTCAATCGAGGGCGCGAGCCCCAACGCACTCATTCGCCAGGGCTGGAAGCGCAATTCCATCAAGACCGGCGACAAAGTCGAAGTGACGATTCACCCGCTGAAGAATGGCGACAACGGCGGCAGTCTGCTGCGCGTGAAGGTCGACGGAAAAGTCGTCGGTGGCCGGGCCTGACAGAAGACGCTACCTCGAAACCACATTAACTAAGCGCTGTAAGCGGCCTATTAGTCGGCTATCTTGGCTCGGCCTTGAAGACGATGCCGAGCACGTTGAGTGCTCCGGGCGTATTCACACGATCATCCTGACGCTGGTAGTAGATGAGAAAGCTCGTGCGCTCATCCAGACGCAGCGCCGCGCCCGCCTGAAAGCGGTTGCGATACCACTCGCTGAGCGAGGCCTGATAGAAGACCTCATCGTTGGTATACAGATACGACAGCACTCCCATCCCGGGCGTCGCCCAGCGATATTCCGCGCGCAGCCGCAGCCGCCACGGGTTCGCCGTTGCGTGCACCGTGTTTTCGATTCGTGAGCGCAATGCCAGCGTGCCGCGATCGAAGCGGTGTGCGTACTGCACGGCGATCAGTCCCACCTGCGTGACTTTGGGATCGTCGGTCTGGTGCCCCGTCACCTGGTGACGGTAGCCGGCCGTGATCGTCCACTCCGAGTGCTGAAACGCGAAGTCGAGCCCGGCGGCCGTATACACGGGGTTTGGAAGATTCTCGCTGAGGCGCAACTGCGCAAGGCCGGTGAGCGAGGTGTGCGTGCTGGTCGCGCCGCTCAGGTCGATCTCCGACCATTGCTGGGCATCCGGAACGCCCGTCCCAGCCGCTGCGGCCGACGCTGCGCTCAAGACGCACAGCGCAAACCCGATTCGCGCTCCCATCCGCATGTGCACTCCCCGCAGTCGATGCGCACGCCGTGTGCGTCCGTGCTGAACGCGTGCATTATTGCAGGCTTTGGTGCGCCGAAGAGGGCTTTGAATGGCTCTCGAACACCCGTTGGTCAGCGCATCAGCTGCAACGGTTTGGGGAGTTTTGCCAGCAGCTCCGGGCTGAACTCCGCGTCGATGTGGAAGAACGCCAGTCGGGCGACGCGGTCGGCACGGTTCTCCCAGGCGTGGTCGGTGCCGCGCTGCACGACCACATCGCCCTGTTTGAGGAGCACTTCGCTGTCATCGAGCACCAGCACGATTTCCCCCTCGATCACCACCATGTAATCGAGGGTCTTGGTCCGATGCATGACAGTGCGCTTGCCGCCAGCCTGCGGCGGGTAGACCTCGATGATGCGCAGCAGGTGTCCGCTCGTGGGCATGATGGTGAACTCGCGCTCGCTCGGCTCGCGCGCTTCGGTCGAGCTCAGAACCGGGACGGATTGCGGGCTGTTCCAGATCTCAAAGAAATCCGCGCCGACCTCCGGGCCGTGCATCGCATGGCGCTGTGGCGGCGTGCCGTCCGACAGCACGACGGATTTTCCGCGGGCATCGTGGCCCGTGACGACGCGTCTGGGCTTTTGAGCAGGCTTCAAAGCGGCCACTCCGGTGACGGGCCAAGGTGGTGGGATATCATATTCACTCGCGCCAGATCGCGCTGAAAGGAGCTCAATCCATGCATGGATTCATTCCGTCTCGACGCCGCGGCGTTGTCGCAATCATCCTGGCCAGCGTTGCCCTGTGCAGCGCGCCCGCTAGCTGGTCGCAGACCGCGGGCGGCTCGCCCGTGAAGATCGGCATCATCGGCACGGGCAAGATCGGCGGTGCACTCGCCCGGCATTGGGTCAAGGCAGGCCACGAAGTATTCGTCTCATCGCGACATCCGGAGGAATTGAAGGACCTGGTGGCCGAGCTCGGTCCGCGCGCCCATGCCGGCACCCCGAAGCAAGCGGCCGCATTCGGAACGGTTGTGGTCGTCTCCATCCCGTACGCAGCGATGCCGCAGATCGGCAATGATCTGCGCACGGAGCTGGCCGGCAAGGTCATCCTCGATACCAGCAATCCGGTCGAGCGGCGCGACGGCGCCATGGCGCTCGATGCGCAGAAGAAGGGTGCAGGTGTGGCGACCGCGGAGTTTCTGCACAACACCCGCATCGTTCGCGCTTTCAATTGCATTCCGGCGGCGACGCTCGCCAATGAAGCCAACCACCAGCCCGAGCGCTTTGCGATCCCGATCGGCGGCGACGATCCAGCCGCACTGAAGATCGCAGAGCAGCTGGTGCGTGAGACGGGCTTCGACCCGGTACTGGTGGGTTCGCTCGCCAAGACGCGGGAATTCGATCTGGGTCAGCCGCTGGCCAAGGGCGGAGCGACGGCGGCCGAAATGCGCAGGATGGTCGCCAATCACTGATCCCCTGCAAAGGGCAGGGGATCAGGAAGGCTTGCGCCGGATCAGAACTTCAATTCCGTCACCAACGAGTTCGACAGCTGTTTGATGCCGGATGCGTCCGCGTCCGCCTGCCACTTACGAAATTCAGGCGAAGCATTCATCTTGGCATCCGACTGCGCCAGAGCTGCAAGACTTGCATGCTCAACCGTCACGATCACATGGCCGGATCCTTCTCCCGCCCAGGTGCTTACGTAGTAGCGTACCGTGCCGCCGGCCTGGATCTGCTTCGTGATCGCACTCGCGCGGTTGGCGAGTTCCATGAATTTCTGCATATGCGAGCCCACGTCGAGCACGATCACTTCGGTGACGTGCGGCGGCGCAGGAGTGTCGGCAGCCAGCGCCCCCATGCCGCAGGCGATCAAACACGACGCCACGAGGAGTGTTTTCGTCTTCATTTTGATCTCCTTCTTGATGCCCGGTTGGGCAAAGGATGGTGAATTTCAAGCAGGCAGCCGTCCACAGCTGCATAGACCGCGTCCCTTATCCTCGCGGCCGGTCTGAGAGTCAAGCAGCCGCCCCCCGCGGCTAGCCCGCTAGGGACGCTCGTCTGGCTCGATCAGCGTTCCAGTCTCGTACGTGGCAGAGCTCCAGGGCGCCTCCAGCTTGAACGCCGCATTCTTCTCGCAGCTCCCGAAATTGATCGTGAACGCCGCGGTCGCGGAGGCTCCGGCCGCGATATCGCCCAGGGAGAGCGGTACGGCCGTCGCGATGTGTGGACTGCAACGTCGTCCCCGGGTCTGTCTGAGTACGAATCCGGTGATCTGGGTACTGTAGGCGATGCCCTGGCTCGGGTTGGTCGCCGTGATCGTCCACACGCGGGCGCTCGCGGGCCCCGTGCGGCTCGTCAGGGCGAACGAGAGTCCGAAGCCCGGCAGCTGGGTCTTATCGACGATGCCCCAGTAGGCCGGTTTTGCCTGCAGGCGTGTATCGAAGGGCAAGGGCAGGTCGAGCCGGGTGATCGGGAAGCTGTCGAGCCAGGTATCGTCATCGCCGAAGCCCCAGAAAGTCACCGCGTCGAGTTTGTCTTTCAGTCTGCGGAACTCTTTGAAGTACAGATGAAAGAGCCAGCCCTGCGATGCGAGCACGGAAGGCGGCACCGTGCCGCCGTTGGCGCCGTAGTTTGAGGTGTTGTCGCTGGCGCGATAGACGCTCTCGTCGAGCTCGGTGACCTGCTGATGAAGATGGGGGAACTCGCGCCCTATGGTCTCGATCGCCGTGAACATTGCGCTCGCCGAGGGATAGTCGATGTGGTTGTGCATCTCGTGTCCCACGCCATCGAGTGGGATGTGCGCCTCGTGCAGGCGCCTGACGACGCTTACGAGACAGGCGAGCCGGTTGGAGTCCGTCGTGCTGTAGTCATTGATGAAGAGCTGCGTGCCGGGAGGCGTGTATTGCCGCGCCGCGCGCAGGGCGATCTCGAGATACTTCGCGCCCAACACTTGATAGAACGGGCCGTGCTGCAGGCAATCCGACTGACTCGGATCGAGCGGCTCGTTGACTACATCCCACACGTAGATCGCAGCACCGAAATGCTGCACCTCGTTCATGATGTGGTTCTGGATGCGCTGGGTCAGCAAGGCCACGTCGGCGGGTTTCGCGGCAGACAGCGGTGTGACGCCGTCGGATTCCAGGAACACCCAGCCGGGAACCTGCTGTCCGCTTGACCACACGAGATTGTGGCCGCGGATCAGCATGCCGTTTGCCTGCGCAAAGCTCACTTCCGCGTCCGCATTCGTAAAATTGAACTGACCCTCTTGCGCCTCGGTGGACGACCACTTCATGTCGTTGCCCGAGACAATGCTGTTGAAGTGCTTCTTCAAGAGCTCGGCGTGCGGCCCCGACAAATCCGCCGGACCGACCTCCGCCCCAACCGGGAAGTCTTTCAGGAACGTCTGCGAGATCGAGGGGAGGTCCTCCTGGATCTGGATGGGCGGCAAATAAGTCAACGTGAAATCGTCGATATAGAAGCTTTGAGTGCCACTGTTCGACTCCACGTAGACAAAGGCCTGGCCGGGATCGTAGGCAAAGGCCATCGAATACACCGGTATCGACAGGTACACCCACGTGCCCAGAGGCACGGGGGTGTTGTTAACGACGGTGTGATAGGTCGTGGTGCCCTGCAGCGTGGTCTGCAGACTTACTCTCAGCGTATCGGCCTGTGTCGCGGACGGCGCCAGCTTCACCCATACGCTGATCGCATACTGCGAGCCGTTGTACATCTTGTTGTTGACGCTGATCTGCGGTCCGTCGTACGCCGCGGTTCGATTGGTGATCAGCAGACTCTGCGTGCCGCCATGCGCATCAGCCGCCGTGTTGGTGAGCGTCGATCCCGCCCGTGAGCTCCAGCCATCAAGACCGCCGTCTTCAAAGTTGGTCGCGATGCCGGAGTTGTCCTGCGGCCCGGTCGGTGGGCCGGAGATCTGCGTGATGACGACGTTGTCCAGATAGAAGGCCTGCGCGGTGCTCGGTCCCACCAGCTGCGCATACAGCAGAAGACTCGTCGCTGTCGTGCTGACCGTGTAGGTACCGCCGATCTGTGCCCAGCTGCCGTCGGCAACAGGCACCTGATAGGTGCCGACCGTGTCGTAACAGGTGCCACCCGAACAGCCCGGGTCCTGGCGCTGTACGGTGAAGTTTGCCGCCGTTGCGGTCTCACCGCTCGTGAGCATCAGGAAGCCCGTGATCGTGTAAGTCGCGCCGGGGATGAGATTGGTCAGCTGAATGCCCGGGCCACCCTGTCCGGCGCTGTTGCTCAACGTGAGCAGGCTGTGCGTGCCGGATTCGGCAGCATCGGTTGAGTTCGCCGGCGCGCTTGCGTTGTTGAAAGAGCTCCATCCCTGCGCGCTGCCGTCCTCGAAGTCGTACTGATCGACGACCTGAGCGTTCGCGGGTCGGATCATGAACGTCGCCCCGAGCAGCACGGCAGCGAAGGCGGTGAGTGGGGCGCGCGACAGCGGATTGCGATTCGTCCATGCGCGATGAAACATGCGTGTGTCCCCCTGACTTGACGCGACGCGGCTGACGGTATCGGCGAGTGCGCCATGGTAGCGCTACCACAAACTACATCCGCTCCGCGGCGTTTGTCAAAGGCCGGCTGTCGCGACCCGTTGTCATGAGATCACTACCGATCCTCCACCCCCGGAACGCCACTCGGACACGTGACATCTAATGCCGTGGCTGGGATCTGCAATTTAAGGAGAGTGTGATGCGCAAAGTATTCGCGGGGTTGATCGTGGGGAGCGTGGCCTGCGGAGCGGCGCTGGCGCAGGGCGGGGGTCCCACGGATCCGCAGATCGCGGCCATCGTCGTCACGGCAAATCAGGTCGATATCGATGCGGCGAAGCTCGCCCGGTCGAAGACGCACAATACTCAGGTCAAGGCGTTCGCCGATCTGATGGTGACGGACCATACCGGCGTCAATAAGTCGGCAACGGCCCTGGTCACCAAGCTGCATGTGACACCGGAGAGCAATCCGACGAGTCAGAGCCTGCAAAAAGGCGGCGATGACAATCGGGCAAACCTCAAGAAGTTGTCCGGCGCAGCTTTCGATAAAGCCTATGTCGCCCACGAAGTCGTGTACCACCAGGCCGTCATTGACACCGTCGACCAGACCCTGATCCCCCATGCGCAGAACGCCGAACTGAAGGCGCTTCTCGTGAAAGTCCGTCCGGCATTTGTCGCACATCTGGAGCACGCGAAGCAGCTGCAGGCCACTCTGGGTCAGTAAGGGTGCGTGCGGTCTCGGCACTGGTGCTCGCGGCAGGCTGTGCGATCGCTCACGTTCCGGCGGGCGAGAGCCCGGCTGCCGCTCGCATGCATACCATTGTCATCGAGAACGTGCAGTTCAGTCCCGCCACACTCACCATCCACCGAGGCGATAGAGTCATCTGGGTGAATAAGGACCTGTTCCCGCATTCAGCATCTGCCGGCTCGAAGGCTTTCGACTCGGGAGCGATCGCCCCTGGCGCGAGCTGGACTTACACGGCGAGCCGAGCGGGCGACTATGCTTATGCGTGCACCTTCCATCCCACCATGAAGGGGCGATTGATCGTCCGCTGACCGATGGTAAGCCACGCTCCTGATGCCTCGGCCGGCCTCGCGGACGAACAGCTCGTGCAGCGTGTCCGCGCGGGCGAGCGTGCGGCCTTCGAGATCCTCATGCGTCGCCACAATCGCCGCCTGTACCGGCTGGCGCGAGCGGTGCTGCGCGATGCCACCGAAGCTGAAGACGTCCTGCAGGAGGCGTACCTGCAGGCGTTTCGCACCCTCGACGGATTTCGAGGCGATGCGCCGCTGTCGACCTGGCTGTATCGGCTGGTGCTCAATGAATGCCTGGCACGGCGCCGACGCGACACCAGGCGGCACAACGTCGTGCGCATGGTGAGCTACGACTCCCATCCCGCTGCACGCGAGATCGAGGATACGTTGGAGCGCCCGGACCGGTCGGCGGATCGTGCTCAGGTCCGCGACGTGCTCGAGCGCAAAGTCAACGATCTCCCCGACGCCTTCCGCGTGGTCTTCGTGCTGCGCTCGGTGGAGGAGCTGAGCGTCGAGGAGGTTGCGTTGCTCCTGGGTATCCCCGAGGAGACGGTGCGCAGCCGTCATCATCGTGCGCGCAGCCTGTTGCGCGAGTCGCTGGCTCAGGATGTCGACATCGCCGAGCGCGATCTGTTCGATTTCGCCGGCAGCCGCTGCGATCGCATCGTCAGCGCCGTGCTGGCCGTTGTCGGAGCAGGGCAGTAGCATG
>DATIYV010000006.1:0-165626 GCA_035517435.1 Steroidobacteraceae bacterium
TGCGGCGGCGAAGTTCGGCTGCGGCAGAGTGAGCTCGGCAAAGTAGCCACAGTGAGGCAGCTGCTCCGGCCGGCGATCCACGGGTGAATAGGTGCGCGCCTCGAGCACTGTTACGAGCGCCCCGCCGGGGTCGCGCAGGCCGACTTCGTGGAACTCCTCTGCGCCGGTACGACGGTAGGCAATGCGATATCCGACCCGCTCGAGCTCGCTCGCATGACGTGCGACACCGGCCCGGACGAAAGTGATCGCGGGCTCGCGCCGCACGTTCTGATGCAGGCCCAGCGTGATGCGCCCGTCCGTGACGACACCATAGGGGTAATTCCAGATGTCCCCGGTTGCAGCGTGGCTGAACCCGAGACGTTCGTAGAACTCGACGGACGCGCGGATGTCGGCAGTGGGAACCGAGAGTTCCAGAAAGCGTCCCAGCATCGGCGGCCGCGAGATCAGGCGGATGCACCGCGCGCCGCGCCCGCCGGGCGGAAGCCGAGCTCGATATGGGTCCAGCCCTGGCAGTGCTGAGCGATCAGCTCGGCGAGCAGGGCGGCGTGCTGCGCGCTCGCATTGAGCGAGGGGACGTAGAGGAACTTGCGACCGCCGGCGGCAAGGAAGCGCTGACGGTTCTCGATGTCGATCTCCTCGAGTGTCTCCAGGCAATCGATGGCGAAGCCCGGACAGATCACCGTGACATCGTCGATGCCCGAAGCGGGGAGCTGCTCGAGCACCTCGCTCGTATAAGGCTGCAGCCACCTCGCTGCACCGAAGCGCGACTGGAACGCGACGCTCCAGGCGTTCTCCTCCAGCATGAGCTCGTCGGCGAGCAGCCGCGCCGTCTTCTGACATTTGCAGTAATACGGATCGCCGCGCTGGAAGGTGCGCTCCGGTACGCCATGGAATGACATGAGGAGGTGGCGCGTACGGCCGTGCAGCCGCCACTCGCGCTCCACGCTCGAGCGCAGCGCTTCGATGTACGGTGGATAGTCGTGATACTCCGCGATGAAGCGCAGCTCCGGCAGCCAGCGCCAGCGCGCGAGCTCCGCGCTCACCTGATCGTAGACCGCGCCGGTCGAGGCGCCGCAGTACTGCGGGAACAGTGGCACGACGAGAATGCGCTGCGCGCCCGACTCGCGCAGGCGCGTGAGCGCTTCCGACACCGACGGACGCGCGTAGAGCATGCCGAGCTCAATTGAGAAGGGGGCGAGCACGCGCTGCGCCAGCGTGCCGGCGAGCGCCACCCGCAGCTCGCGCGAGATGGCCGCGAGCGGGGAACCGTCGCCGGTCCAGATGCGCGCGTACTTGCGTGCCGAGCGGCGCGGCCGCGTGCGCAGGATCAGGCCGTGAAGCAGCGGCAGCCACAGCAGCCGCGGCAGCTCGACCACCCGCGGATCACCGAGCAGGCCCGCCAGAAAGCGGCGCACGTCGCGGACGGACAGCGAATCGGGCGTGCCGGAGTTGACCAGCAGCACACCGATGCGCTCGGCGCCGTCGTGCTGGAAGTCCGGTGAGCTGATATAGCGCATGCCTGTCACACTCCGCCCACGCAGACGTACTTGATTTCGGTGTAGTCGAGGATGCCGTATTTGGATCCCTCGCGCCCGATGCCGGACTCCTTCATGCCGCCGAAGGGCGCGACTTCGGTCGAGATGAGCCCGGTATTCAGGCCAACGATACCGTACTCCAGCGCCTCGGAGACGCGCCACGAGCGCGCCAGATCGCGGGTGTAGAAATAGGCTGCCAGCCCGAATTCAGTATCGTTCGCCATCCGCACGGCATCGGCTTCGGTGTCGAAGCGAAACAGCGGCGCGACCGGGCCGAACGTCTCTTCGCGGGCGACCATCATGGCCGGCGTGACACCGGTCAGCACCGTCGGCTCGAAGAACGTACCGCCCAGCGCATGCGGCTTGCCACCGCAGGCGATGCGTGCGCCACGGCCTACGGCGTCCGCGATGTGCTCCTTCACCTTGGCGAGCGCCTGGGCATCGATCAGCGGTCCCTGATCGGTCGCACCGGCAAGCCCGTCGCCGACGCGCAGCGCCTTCACCGCAGTCACGAGTCTCTCCGTGAAGGCATCGTACACCTCCGTCTGCACCAGCAGCCGGTTGGCACACACGCAGGTCTGGCCGGTGTTGCGGAATTTGCTCGCGATGGCGCCCTGCACGGCGGCATCGAGATCGGTGTCGGCGAACACGATGAACGGCGCATTGCCACCGAGCTCGAGGGACACCTTCTTCAATGTGTCCGCACATTGAGCCATGAGTTTCTTGCCCACGGCGGTCGAGCCCGTGAAGGTGATCTTGCGCACGCGCGGATCGGAGGTGAGCGTGCCGCCGATGTCGCGGGCATCGCCGGTCACGATATTGAGCACGCCTGCCGGGATGCCCGCCCGCGAACCGAGCTCGGCCATGGCAAGCGCCGAGAGCGGCGTCTGCGATGCCGGCTTGCAGACGAAGGTGCAGCCGGCGGCCAGCGCGGGGCCGGCCTTGCGCGTGATCATCGCCGCAGGGAAATTCCACGGCGTGATCGCGCCCACGACGCCGATCGGCTGGCGCAGCGCCAGCAGCCGCTTGTCACGCTGATGCCCGGGAATCACATCGCCATAGAGGCGCTTGCCTTCCTCGCCGAACCACTCGATGAAGCCGGCGGCGTAGGCAATCTCCGCCTTGGCCTCGGCGAGCGGTTTGCCTTGCTCGGCGGTCATGATCGTCGCCAGATCATCCTGATGCGCCATGAGCAGCCGGTACCATTCGCGCAGCACGGTGGCGCGCTCTTTCGCCGTGCGCCGTGCCCAATCGGGAAATGCGGCTGCCGCGGCGGCGATAGCGCGTCGTGTCTCCGTGACGCCGAGCCTGGGCACCGTCGTGATGCGCACGCCGGTCGCGGGATTCACCACATCGATCGTTTTGTCGTCATCGGCGGTGCACCAGGTGCCCCCGATGAAGCACTCGTGGCGCAACAGGCCAGAGTCCTTCAGCCGCATGTGTCAGCCCCGCCCGTCAGGCCGCGCGCGAGAGCTGCGCGGCGAAGAATGCGAGTGAGCGTTCGCGCGCGAGTGCCGCGGCCTGCGGATTGAAGCTGGCGCGCTGATCGCAATTGAAGCCGTGGCCGGCGCCGGGATAGACGTGAAACACGCCTTGCGGATTCGCCGCCCTGATCTTGTCCACATCGCTCAGGGGGATGTGGGTATCGGCTTCACCGAAGTGATACATCATCGGACACTTCGGCTTCTTGTCCAGGCACTGAGTCGTGCTGCCGCCGTAGTAGGCAACGCCGCAGGCGAGCGGCAGCTCGCATGCCGCCACGTAGGTCATCTTGCCGCCCCAGCAGTAGCCCACCATGCCGACGCGCCCCGAGTTCTTCACCACGGTGATGGCGGAAGACAGATCCAGCAGCGTCTGCTCCGGTTTCAACTGCTGCACGTAGCCGAAGCCTTCCTGCATCTCGGGCTGGGAGTAGCCGAGCTCGATGCCCTTGCGCACGCGGTCGAACAGCGCCGGCGCGATCGCCGTGTAGCCCTCGGCGGCATAGCCATCGGCGACCGAGCGGATGTGGGAATTGACACCGAAGATTTCCTGCACGACGACGATGGCGCCGAGCGGCTTGCCGGAAGGCGCGGCGAGCCAGGCGCGAAACTCATGACCATCGCGTGCCATCAGGGTGGTGAACTCAGCCATGCCTGCTTCTCCTTAAGGCTCGGGCCTCACATGATGACGCAGCAATTGCGGCCCGCGTCCTTTGCCCGATAAAGGGCGCGGTCAGCCCGGTCGAACACCTCATCGGGCGAGTCGCCTTCGTGGAAACTCGTGATGCCGCACGAGGCCGTGACCGTCACCGGCTTGTTGCGGAAGTGAAAGCCGATCTGGGCGATGCCCGTGCGGATCTTGTCGGCCGTGCTCATCGCCTGCTCGGCAGTCGTACCAACCAGGATCATCACGAACTCCTCGCCACCATAGCGGGCGACGAAGTCGGTGCCGCGCACGTGCTGCGCCAGATGCTGCCCGATCACGCGCAGCACCTTATCGCCCGCGCGATGACCGTAGGCATCGTTGATCGTCTTGAAGCGGTCGATGTCCCACGCGAGGATGCTGACCGGCGTGCCCTGGCGCTGCCAGGCGGCGAACTCGTGCTCGATGCGATCGTCATACGCGGCACGGTTGGGGATGCCGGTCAGCGCATCGATCATCGCAAGCCGCTGCTCCTCCTGCAGATTCTCCTGCAGCTGCCGGCTCTCCTGCTCGAGCTCGGCGATGCGTACCCTGAGGCGTCCCGTTCGGTCGGATTGCGTCGAATGGCGCTGCGCCTCGCGCGCGCGGAAGTCCTGCAGATGCGTATTGATCGCTTCCAGGCGCACGCGCACCCGGACACGCAGCTCGGCGATGTCGGAGGCGCGCTGCACGTCGGTGTTCAGCTCGTGCACCTCATCGAGCACCATCAGATTCAACTGCTGTGAGCTGTCCTGCGCACTCTTCTGGTTGGCCGCTTCGCCGGCCAGAAAGGACGCGACTTCCTCGAGCCGCGAATCGAGCTGGCGCAACATCTCCTCGAGCTCCTGCTTCTCGCGCTGCAGATCGGAGCGCTGCTCGCCGAGCAGGCGCGCAATGCGCTCCATGCCGTCCGCCAGCTCATCCGGAGACAGCTCACCCAGCGAGCGTTCACTCAACTCGGCGAGCGCGGAGCGCAGCTCGGGCAGGGCGGACAGGCGCGTCAGCATGGCGACGATGGAAGCCTGGATGCGCGCGTCCCGTTCGGTGTCGGTGTCGATGGCCGAGACCGGCGGCGCTGGCGTGGGCGCCGATGAGGGCGCGGCACCCGCACGTGCGGTGTCGGCCGGTGCCTGCGGTGCAGCCCTCGCAGGCGCGGGCGCCGGGGTCGGTGCCGTGCCGGGCGAAGCGCCTGCGGGTGAGGCCGAGGCCGGGTCTGCGGCCTGCATCTGATCCAGCGCGGCAATGGCGCGCGACAGCGGTTCGAGCGCCGCCTCGATATCGTGCGCTTCGGGCTGGCGGCGGACCAGATCGGACAGCTTGCGCAGCTCACCGTCCAGGCGCGGATCGCGGCCGCGCGCAGCCAGACACAGCCGCCCGACCAGGAGCTTCAGTACGTTCTCGAATTTCTCCCAACGGGCCTCACCCGCCTCCAGGCTGGCGAGCGCGTCGAGATACTTCTTCTTCAGATCGGCGTCGGACTTCACAGTCCGAATATGCTACCGCACCGGCTGTGATGCTGCTGCGCCCACGGCGCGCTTCAGGGCCGCCGGCGCCTGAGTCAGTCGCCGCACCGTGTGCTCATAGCCGGCGGCGATCGCGCGATCAAATGCGTGCCAGTTGAGCATGTCGATTTCGGCGAGCGAAGGCTGCAGCAGCAGGTCGGTCTCGGCGCGGTGCGCAGCGGTCATGGCCGTGCTGTTGACCATGCCGGCGCGCCATAGGATCTGAAAGATGTTGGGTCGGCGCTTGCCGCCTTTCATCCAGCTCATGAGCTTCCACAGCGGCGGCATGTCGATGTCATCCGCGGCGCCCGTGAACGCCCGATCCGCACCGACATCGCACGCCACCACCGGCCCGCGGCCGAGCTCGCGCATGAAATCGACGGGAAGATTGTTCATCGCGCCTCCGTCCACCAGCACCTCGCCGCGGTCCATGACCGGAGGCAGCACGCCGGGGATCGCGACCGAGGCGCGCAGCCAGCGCCACAGCAGACCATTGCGGTGCACCGTCGAGTGTCCGGTCGTGAGGTTGGAGGACACGCAGAAGAATGGCAGCGGCAGATCCTCGATGCTCGCGTCGCCGAATTCGCGCTGCAGCAGGCGGCTCACCTTGCGTCCCGAGACGAGCGAGACCACCGGAAACGTGTAGTCGCGCAGCGGATTGGTATCGACAAACGAGCGCCGCAGCCGCTCGATCATCTCCTCGACGCTCCAGCCGGCGGCGACGGCGGCGGCCATGATGCCGCCCATGCTCGTGCCGCCTGCCAGATCGATGGGAAAGCCGGCTTCGCGCAGCGCCTTGATCGCACCGATATGCGCAAAGCCGCGCGCGCCGCCTCCCGAGAGCACGAGCCCGATGCCCCGCCCCGTGAGCAGTCGTGCCACGCGCGGCACGTCCTCCGGCCCGCGCACGTGATGCAGCGGCATGCCCGGATAGACCGCCAGCCAGCGTGCGGCGGCATCGCGCTGGATCGGCCCGTCGTGCACCAGGATCAACTCGCAGCGCTGCAGCGAAGTGCCGGCCTCGAGCGGAGCGGCGAGCTGGCTCCAGGGCTGCGGCGGCGCATCCGCACGCGCGAGCAGCAGCAGTGAGTCCGCCTGGCGCATGCACAGCTTGCTCCAGCTGCTGGGCGTCGAGTCCCCGACGTACACCACGTACTCATTGGCCGCTTCCACCAGATTGAACCAGTGGCTGGTGTGCTCGGCGCCGCGAACGCTCCAGACGAGCTCGGTGCGTCCGTGCGAAGAGAGCGCGGCCACCAGTGCGGTCGCGAAGCCCGCCGCATCGGTCTCGATGCCGTGCGGCACGATGGTGAACGTGCGAGCGGCGTGCGCCGTGCTGCGCACTCCGGACTGCAGCGATTCCAGGCGATCGACAGTGAGTTGGGCGATGCGCAGCACCGCCTCGGGATGGCGCGCGAATACGGTATCGAAGGCATCACGCGACAGGCGCGCGAGCTCCGTGTCGCGCATTGCGACGACGGTCGCCGAGCGCGGCCGACCCGAGATCAGGCCCATCTCGCCCACCGTACCGCCCGCGAGCACGCGCCCGACCACCCGGCGCGTACCGCCTTCGGAGGTATACACGCCGAGACTGCCGCTCAGGACGACGTACAGGCAATCGGAGGGCTCACCGGCATCGAAGAGCGTGGCGCCGCCCGGCAGCGACAGCCAGTGCACCCGCGCCGCGATCGCGCCCAGCACCGACTCATCGAGCCCCGCGAACAGGGCGAGCGAGGCGAGCACGCGCTGCAGATCGGCGCGCGAGGCAAGCGTGGTTTCGGGAAGATCGTTATCCATCGGCGCTGGCGTTGTGGCGAGTCGCGCGCGATGGATGCGGCTTGCTCAGCGCTCCAGTATCGCGGTGACGCCCATGCCGCCTGCCGTGCAGACCGAGATCAGTCCGCGCTTTGCGCGCGCATCGGCGGCGAGAATCTTGGCGAGCGTGGCGACGATACGCGTTCCGGTTGCCGCGAAGGGATGCCCGATCGCGAGACTTCCCCCCTTGACATTCATTTTCGCCCGATCGATCGAGCCGAGTGGCCCGGGCAGACCCAGCACCTCGGTGCAGTATTGCTTCGATTCCCACGCCTTCAGAGTGCACAGCACCTGACCGGCGAAGGCCTCGTGGATTTCGTAGTAGTCAAAGTCCTGAAGTTTCAGTCCCGCATCCTTGAGCATCTCGGACACGGCGTGAGCCGGAGCCATCAGCAGTCCCTCCTTGCCGCTCGCGAAGTCGACCGCCCATTGTTTGCCGTAAGTGAGATAGGCGAGCACCGCAAGCCTGCGCGTGGCGGCCCAGCTCTCCGAGGCGAGCAGCACCGCGCTCGCGCCGTCGGTGAGCGGCGTGCTGTTGCCGGCGGTGAGGGTGCCCGCGCCGCTGAAATCAAAGGTCGGCTTCAGCTTCGCGAGCTTCTCGAGCGAGCTGTCGGCGCGGACGTTGTTGTCAGTGGCGAGTCCGCGGAATGGCTGCACCAGTTCGCCGTAGAACCCCTCGCGCCAGGCGGCCGCGGCATGCACGTGGCTTTCGTACGCCAGCTGATCCTGCGCCTCGCGCGGGATCTGCCAGTGCTTGACCATGATTTCGGTGCTCTGCCCCATGGACAGTCCGGTGCGCGGCTCGACGACTCCCAGCATCACGGGTTTGAAGTGACGCGGGCGCAGACCGAAGAACGGCCGCACGCGCTGCCAGGCCGAACGGCCGAGATAGCTCGAGAGCAGCAGCCGTTGATACGACTGCGGATACACCACCGGCGGATCGCTGATCGAATCCACGCCGCCCGCGATGCCAGCGTCGATCTGTCCGAGCGCAATCTTGTTGCCGACAAGGATGGCCGCCTCGAGACTCGTGCCGCATGCGCGCTGCACGTCGAGTCCCGGTGTCTGCGGGTCGAGGCCGGACGAGAGCACACATTCGCGCACGAGGTTGTAGTCGCGCGAATGCTTGATGACGGCGCCCGCGATCGCATCGCCGAGCCTGACGCCGGCGAGGCCGAAGCGGGTGACGAGCGCGCGGAAAGTCTCCGTGAGCATGTCCTGATTGCTCGCGCCGGCGTAGGCGCCGTAAGCGCGGGCGAACGGAATACGGGTTCCGCCCAGGATCGCGACCCGTCTCACCGCAGTGCCAACCAACATGTTTGTCTCCCCGGCAGGCGGTTGAGTCTCCCACTGCCAACGGGCAAGATGCCTCAAACCCCAGTGCCAGAACAACTTTTGCATCCCTGCGCTCGCAGGAGGACGGATCAGTCGCTTGCCACGTCCCGGTGTCGACCGCACCTTCGAGAAACGCCTCTCTGCGCTCGTCAATGCCGGGCAGCCGCAGCTGCTGCAGGGCGGACGCAAGGGCGTTGAGAAGGAATCGCTGCGCGTGACGCCCGCCGGGCGGATCGCGCAAAGTCCGCACCCGCGCGCGCTCGGCTCTGCCTTGTGCAGCGAGCACATCACGACCGACTACTCCGAGGCGCTGATCGAGCTCGTCACGCCGCCGTTCACGACGAGCTGGGAGCTGCTGCAGTACCTGCTCGACCTGCACCAGTTCGTCTACCGTCACCTGGGCGATGAGCTCTTGTGGGCGACCAGCATGCCTTGTGCCCTGCAGGGCGATGCGAGCATCCCCATTGCGCAGTACGGCACCTCGAACGTCGCGCGTATGAAGATGGTGTACCGGCACGGCCTGGGCGTGCGCTACGGCCGCATGATGCAGGCCATCTCCGGTGTGCATTTCAACTACTCATTCCCTGCGGGGTTCTGGGAGGTCTACGCCGCGGCGCGCGCCTCGCACGATCACGGCCGCGACTTCGTCTCGGCGGGCTACTTCGACCTGCTGCGCAACTATCGCCGCTTCGGCTGGATCGTGCTGTACCTGTTCGGCGTCTCACCGGTCGTGTGCAAGTCTTTCCTGCAGGGGCGCAATGTGACGCTGCCCGAGCTCTCGCCCGGCACCTTCTACGAGCCGTACGCCACCTCGCTGCGCATGAGCGACATCGGCTACCGCAATCGCAATCAGGCGGGACTGTCGGTATCGGTAAACAGTCTCGAGGAGTACGTGCGCGACCTGTCGCGGGCCATCTTCACGCCGCACCCGCCGTACGAGGCGATCGGCGTGAAAGTGAACGGCGAGTATCAGCAGCTCAACGCCAACATCCTGCAGATTGAGAACGAGTACTACAGCTTCATCCGGCCCAAGCGTCTGGCGCGCTCCGGCGAGCGACCGACGAAGGCACTGCTGCGCGGCGGGGTGGAGTACGTGGAGGTGCGCGCACTCGATGTGAGCGCGTACGACCCCGTCGGAGTGAATCAGCACAAGCTGCGCTTCCTTGAAGCGTTCGTGGCGCTGTGCCTGCTCAAGGAGAGCCCCCCGATCGGGATCTCCGAGCAGGATTCCCTCGATGAGAATCATTTAACAGTTGCGCGGCGCGGACGTGAGCCAGGCCTTGAGCTGTGGCGCGACGGCCGCCGCGTGCGTATGGCTGACTGGGCCGAGGAGCTCATCGATTCCATGGCGGGCATCTGCGAGCTTCTCGATCAGGGCGATCCGTCGAGGCCGTATGCACACGCGCTGGCGTCGCAGGCCGCGAAATTACGGGATGTTTCGCTCACGCCCTCGGCGCGGCTGCTGGCGGAGCTCGAAGCCACCGGTGAAGGATTCTTCGACCTCGCGTTGCGTATGTCAGCGATGCACAAGGCCTATTTCCTCGAGCTGTACACGCCCAATCCCGAGCGGCTTGCGGAGTTCACCTCCGAAGCCGAGGCCTCGCTCGAGCAGCAGCGCGCGGTCGAGCAATCGGACCGGATCAACTTCGAGCAGTATCTGGCGCAGTACTTCGCCGCTTAGGCGATTTGTGCGCTAGATCACAGTTCAGAAAATTACATATTTCTGCAGCCTTTACGCCACCACAGTGCAACGCGTTTGGGTCTAGAATTCCCCTCACGCTGCAAGGGTAGGCAGCGCGGAACAATAACAAGGACCGCGAACAACAATGAGCACGAACGTATTGGAGCAGGCGCCGGATTGGCGTTTGCTCGCGGCAGCCAACGACGAAGGAACCGCCAGTTTTTCCGCTCCCGTCGCATCCGGCCTCAGGGCCGTGAGCACTGGCTGGGATCCTTATGAAGTCTGGCGCACGCGCATCAAGCCGCTGAAGACGCACGCCGTCGACTCGGCCGGCCGCGCCGCTCTGACCTAGAAGACTGCGATCTCGCGTCGTCCGCGCGCATCCCGTGCGCCGCGGAACATGGTCGTGGTCGAGAAATCCATGACGATGCGCCCGGCACCATCGACTCCGATCATGCCGCCGTCGCCGCCGAGCGCGCGCAGTTTCTCGTGCAACAGCTCGCGCATCGCGCTTTCGAGCCCGAGACCCCGGTATTCGACGGACATCGCCACGTGATGCGCGGCGACCGTGCGGATGAAGTACTCGCCATGCCCCGTTCCCGACAGCGCGCAGACACCGTTCTTCGCGAAAGTGCCCGCCCCGATCAGCGGCGAATCGCCGACGCGTCCGTGACGCTTGAGCGTCATGCCGCCGGTGGAAGTGGCGGCGGCCAGATTGCCGTCGGCATCGAGCGCGACTGCGCCGACCGTGCCGTGCGGCGGCAGCAGCTCCGAGGTGGTCTCGCCCGCGAGCTGGCGGCGCAGCTGCTGCGCACGCTCGGGCGTGCGGAAGTACTCGTTCGCCACCAGCGTCATGCCCTGGTCGAGGGCGAACTCCTCCGCCCCCTCGCCAACCAGCAGCACGTGGCGCGAGCCCTCCATTACGCGGCGCGCCAGCTGCACGGGGTTGCGCACGTGGCGTACACAGGCGACCGCGCCGGCGCGCTGCTGCCTTCCGTCCATGATCGCCGCATCGAGCTCGGCCCAGCCGTCGCGCGTCAGCACAGCGCCGCGACCGGCGTTGAAGAGCGGATCATCCTCGAGCCGGCGGACGGCGCTCTCCACCGCATCCAGGCTCGAGCTGCCACGCTCCAGCAGCTCGTAGCCGGCATCCAGGGCTGCGCTCAAGCCCTCGCGGAAGGCCCGCTCGAGCTCCGGGTTGATGCGGTCGCGCGGCACGCCGCCCGCGCCGCCGTGGATCGCCAGGGCGAGCATCGGATTTCCTCCGTTTAAGCCACGCATCCTCGCGCGATCCGTGCCCATTGGGAAATTGAGCAGCGGTTCACATCCTGGCGCGCCCGGCCCGTTCCGCGACCTGCCGCGCAGTGTGCCCTCGAGTCGATCCGTACCATTTCCAGGGCGTGAACAGCTTCAGAAATCGACTGCTTCTCGCCGTGATGGTGCTGGTCGCGCTGATCTCAGGCGCGACGACGATCGCGGTGCTCACGCGCACCCGGGACGAGCTCACGGCCGCCGCGGTTTCCGCCATGCAGTCGCGCATCGAGGCGCTGCGCCACGTGTATGCCGTGCGCCTGGATGTGGCCACGACCAATCTCGCCGGGCTTGTGCGCAGTGACAGCTTTGAGAATGCCCTGACTGCACGCAACCTCGAGGCGCTGCGCACTCTGCTCGGCAGCTATGCGGCAACCATCCGCGGACAGTTCGCGTTCGTGCTCGGCCCTGACGGCAAGCCGTTCGCGAGTTCCCCCAGCAGCCTTACCGACGAGGCTGACGAGGACTTCAGTGCCGCGATCCGCGCGCAGCAGGCGCACCCGATTCCCGGCAGCGATCCGCGCGAGTTTGCCGCCGTCATCGGCGGCCAGGCCTATCGACTCGCACTCGTGCCGCTGCCCAACCACGCAAACATCTGGGTGGGCGCAGCATTCCACCTCGATGACAACGCCGCGCTGCGCCTGAAGGATGTGGTCGGCCTCGAGCTGACGTTCATGGCGCGCGATGCGACCGGCCGCGGCCAGGTGAGCACCTCGCTCCCGCGGGAATTGAAGAGCTCCCTCTATGGCCTCAATGTCGCGGAGCTCACCAGCGGTGATCCCGCCACCATCGAGCTGGGAGGCGAGAAATACCTCACCGCCGCGATTCCGCTGGAATCCGTCCGCGGCCGCATCGACGTGATCGCGCAGCAGCCGCTGCGCGAGACATTGACCCGCTTCGCGCATCTGCGCCTGGAGATGCTGAGCATTGCCGGCGCCGCACTGGCCGCCGCCGCGCTGCTGATCGTGCTGCTCTCGCGCCGCGCGCTGCGTCCCATCGATGAGCTGGTGCGCGCCGCGCAGCGCATCGAGCAGGGTCACTACGGCGAGCCGGTCACGGTTCGCGGCGGGCGCGAGTTCGAGCATCTCGCCGCCGTGTTCGACGGCATGCAGAAGCGCATCGCCGAGCGCGAGTCGCGCATCGTGCATCAGGCCAAACACGACCAGCTGACGGGGCTGCCGAACCGCTTCGCGGCGCGCATGCGGCTTGCGAGCCTGCTGCAGTCGGGCGAGCCGGTGGGTGTGGTATTGCTCGATCTGCGGGATTTCAAACACCTGAACGCCTCCTTCGGTCACGAGCTCGGCGATCAGGTGCTGCGCGAGCTCGCGCGCCGGCTGCTCGGCGCCATGCGGGCCGGAGATTTCGCGGCGCGCCTCGGCGCCGATCAGTTCCTGCTGCTCCTGCGCGGCAGCACCATCGAGCAGGCCGAGTCGACTGCGCTGCAGATCGTGCGCGGGAGCCGTCAGGGCTTCCTCTTGGGTGCCATCGAAGTGAATCTCAATGTGTTCGCGGGACTCGCTGCGGCGCCGGAGCACGGCACGGATGCCGACGAGCTGCTGCAGCGGGTCGACATTGCGCTGCAGGAGACCAAGGCGAGCGGCGCGCGTGTGTGCCGCTACGAGCGCGGTCACGATGAGCGCTATCGCCGCCGTCTGCGCCTGCTCTCGGACCTGCATGCCGCGATCGTCGGCGATCAGCTTTCGCTCGTCTTCCAGCCCAAGGTTCTGATGGCAGACCGCCGCGTGCGCAGCCTCGAGGCGCTGGTGCGCTGGACTCACCCGCAGCTCGGTGCGATCTCGCCGAGCGAGTTCGTACCGCTCGCAGAGCAGACCGGCGCGATCGGCGAGCTCACCCGCTGGGTGCTGCGCTCGGCGATCGAGCAGCTGGCAAGCTGGCGCGTCGCAGGCCTGGAGTCGGAGGTTGCGGTCAACCTCTCGGCCAGCGATCTGGCCAATCCCGAGCTGCCGGATGAGATTTTAGGGATGCTCGCGCGGGCCGACGTGCTGCCGCATCAGTTGCAGCTCGAGATCACCGAGAGCGCGATCATGCGCGAGCTGGACAAGTCCATCCGCGCGATGCGGCGCCTGCGCGACGCTGGCGTGCGCTTCGCAATCGATGACTTCGGCACCGGCCACTCCTCGCTCGCGCAGCTGAAGGCGCTGCCGGTGGATGAAATCAAGATCGACCGCTCCTTCGTGCGCGACCTGGTCCAGGGCACGCGCGACGATGCCATTGTGCGCTCCGCTGTCGAGCTCGCGCACAGCCTCGGGCTCAAGGTCGTAGCCGAAGGCATCGAGACGCCCGCCGCGTGGACCGCGCTGCTGCACCTGGGGTGCGATTACGCGCAGGGCTACTTCATCAGCCGCCCGCTGCCTCCGGAGCAGGTCTCCGACTGGATCCGCGAGCTCAATGCGCGCCTGGCAGGCGCCGAGTCCGGCACTGCGCAGGTCCGCGTACTCACCGAGTTCCGTAGTACGCGTCGCTGAAGGGCCGCGCACCAACGCGGGGCGGCCGCCCTGCGCAGGTGCGCCGAAATAGTGCAGGCGCGTGCTGTGTCCTTGCCTTGTCGCTTGAAAAACCGTGGTTTTATCGTGTTTTCCGGCATGGCATGAAAGCTGCAAAAGTGCTCCAGCCTGCGTAACATGACCCACTGCACTTCGACGGGGAATACACACAATGAAACTGGTCACCGCGATCATTAAACCCTTCAAGCTCGACGACGTGCGCGCTGCACTGTCCGATATCGGGGTCTCGGGTATGACAGTGACGGAAGTCAAAGGCTTCGGCCGTCAGCGCGGCCACACCGAGCTGTATCGCGGCGCCGAGTACGTCGTCGACTTCGTGCCCAAGACCCGAATCGAAGTGGCCGTGCGTAACGACCTGCTCGATCAAGTTGTGGAAGCGATCCTCAAGTCAGCGAAGACCGGCAAAGTCGGCGACGGCAAGATCTTCATCACCGATATCCAGCGCGTCATCCGGATCCGCACGGGCGAGACGGACGACTCCGCGCTGTAGGCCTGTTGAGCATTCCGCTACAGTTCGGGCATGGAGACGCCCGAACTGCTGCGTGCCGCTGCAGACAAGATCCACCTCGGCCGCAGCCGCCGTCACCTGTTCCTGTGCACTGGCGGCAAGTGCGCGTCTGAAGCGCAACAGCTCGAGGCCTGGGAGTTCCTGAAGCGCCGGCTGCGCGAACTCGGGATCGTCGATACGGACGGTGGCGTGCTGCGCACGAAGGCCGACTGCCTGCGCATTTGCGTGGATGGCCCGATTGCGGTCGTCTATCCGGAAGGGATCTGGTACCGGCACTGCACGCCCGCGAATCTTGAACGGATCATGCAGGAGCACCTGCTGGGAGGCCGGCCGGTCGCCGATCTCGCATTCGCAGTGGCGCCCTTGAGCGGCGCTGGCGAGGGCTAAGACTGACCCGCGACGGCCTTGTCGGCAGCTTCGGCTGAGGCGACTTCCGCGGGCGCTGCGGCCGCGGCGGGAGCCACTGCCGGCTGCGCGCTCAAGATGCTCTCGAGCGGCACCGGCTGACCGAACAGGAAGCCCTGCGCGCGCTCGATGCCGAGCTCCGCCAGGCGGGCACGCACCGGTTCCGTCTCCACGCATTCCGCAACCGTCTGGATACCCATGCTCTGGCCGAGCTGGGCGATGCCGCGCACCAGCGACTCAGAGCGCAGATTCGACAGCAGGTCACGCGTGAAGGAGCCGTCGAGCTTCAACATGCTCACGTCGAAGGCCTTGAGATAAGCGAACGAGCTCACGCCCGTGCCGAAATCATCGAGCGCGAATTCCACGCCACGCGCGCGCAGCCGCCGGATCATGTCCTGCGTCTGTGCGACATTGGCCACCGCCGCGGTCTCGGTGATCTCGAACTGCAGCCACTCTCCCGGGATCGAGTTCTCACCGATGCTCGTGGCGAGCCACTCGAGGAACGAAGGATCGCCGATCGTCGGGCCCGACAGATTGAGCGAGAAGCGCACACGTCGGTTCGCGATTTCATCGCGCGCCGAGCGCAGCCGGTTGAACACGCGGATCAGCATCGTGCGGTCGAGGTCGATCAGCATCTGATAGCGCGTCGCGGCAGACATGAAGTGCGCGGGCGATATGAAAGTGCCGGTCTCGCTCACCATGCGCACCAGCAGCTCGAAGTATTCGGTGCTGGTGTCGCCCGTCAAGCTCACCAGCGGCTGGGCGACGATGCCGATGCGCTCGGTCTCGAGCGCGCGGCGCAGCCGGCTCGCAACGAGCACGTCGTCATTGCGGCGGACAATGCTCTGATCGGCATCCTGGTAGATCTCGACGCGCCCACGACCGCGGTCCTTGGCCGCACGACAGGCCGCCTCGGCGGCCGCGAGAGCCTGCGTGAGCTCGCCATCACCGGCCGGCACGAAGGCCACGCCGAAGGAGATGGACAGCCGCGTGCGCAGGCCGCTGATGTTCGCGCAGCGCTCGCTGACGATGCGGCAGAGTTGCTCGGCGAGCCGCCGGCCCTGGCTCAGGGATGTCCCGGGCAGGTAGACGGCGAAGCGGTCACCAGAGATATGGCACACCCCCGCTCCCTGCGGCAACGACTCATCCTGCAGCGCCTCGCCGACGGCGGCGATCGCCTGATCGCCGGCACCGAGGCCCGCCAGCTTGTTGAGGACGTGCAGCTGGTCGAGGTCGCCGTAGAGCACGCAGCCGGCCGTGGCACCGGCGGCATTCTCGAGCGTGCGGGCCCGTTCCTGAAAGGCGCTCCAGCTCAGCAGGCCGGCGGATTCGGCCGTGGGAGCATTCATGAGCGCGCTCATCTCGGCCGCGAACGAGCCGAGCTGTGCCGAATCCGTCGGACCGAATTTGGGCTGATCGACCATGCGCACGGCGGCGAGCAAGCCGATGATCGCGCCGCTGCGGTCGCGCAGCGCCGAGGCCACGAGCTTGCCGCACACCGGACCATCGCTCTGGCCGCGCAGGCGGTTCGTGCCGATGGAGCCGCCGCCGGCATGAACCTGCTGCAGCATGCCTTCGGCGCCGTGGCGCCACAGATCCTCGATCAGCCTGGCGCCCGGCTTATCGCGCGCGATGCTCAGGCTGTAACGCCCGCCCTGCGCATGCACGGCAACGAACACGGCATCGAGGGCATCCCGCACGCGCGCGAGCGCCGCCTCGACAGCGGCTGTCGGTGCAGGGGGCTGCGCCGGAACGACGGTGCCGGAGGGTGGCTGAGACGCTGAGCGCGCCATGGTGGAGGATGCTTTAAGGTATCTCGAGGGCCCCACTGTACGGCCCGTCGCGAGCCCGGCCCGGAACCGGTTCGCAGCCTCGTCCTCGGGGCCTATGATTAAGGTGCAGCCACAGTCGTTTTGAGACCTGCTTCACACCCATGCCCAAGGTCATTCGAATCCATCAGTACGGCGGTCCGGAGGCGCTCCGGGTCGAGGAGCTGGATCCGGCAGCACCGGGGCCGCTCGAAGTGCAGGTGCGGCACACGGCGATCGGGGTCAACTACATCGATGTGTACGATCGCACGGGGCTCTACGGCATGGAGCTGCCGGGCGTGCTCGGGCGCGAGGCGGCGGGCGTCGTCATCGCCTGCGGCCGGCGCGTGCGCGGCTTGAAAGTCGGCACGCGCGTCGCGTACGTGCACTCCACCCCGGGCGCGTACAGCGAGATCCGCAATGTGCCCGCGGAGCGCGTGGTCAAAGTGCCCGGCGGTGTCTCCGATCAGCAGGCGGCCGCGCTGATGTTGAAAGGACTCACCGCGCAGTACCTGCTGCGCCGGACGTATCGCGTGCAGAAGGGCGATCCGATCCTGGTGCACGCCGCTGCCGGCGGCGTCGGCCTGATCCTGTGTCAGTGGGCGCGCTCGCTCGGTGCGCACGTGATCGGTGTAGTGGGGAGCGAGGCCAAGGCCGAGCTCGCCCGCAAGCATGGCTGCCGCCACGTGATCATCTCGGGGCGCGATGAGCTGGTCGCCGAGGTGCGCCGCCTGACGCGCGGCGCGGGCGTGGCGGTCGTCTACGACTCGGTGGGGCGCGACACGTTCATGGAATCGCTCGATTGCCTGCGCCCGCTCGGGATGATGGTGAGCTACGGCAACGCATCCGGTCCGCCGCCCTCGTTCAATCCTCTCGAGCTCACCAGGCGCGGCTCGCTGTTTCTCACGCGGCCGTCGCTGTTTGCCTATATCCCCACACGCGCCCTGCTGGAGTCCGCTGCGCGCGAGCTGTTCGCGGCGATCCGGCAACACAAGATCCGCATCCGGATCGGCCAGACCTATCCGCTCATCGAGGCCGCGCAGGCGCACCGCGATCTCGAGGCGCGGCGCACGACCGGCTCGACGGTGCTGCTGCCTTAAGTTCGCCCGAGCGCGCCGAGCGGCAGGCGCGCCCTGAACACGGCGATCGCGGGATCTGCGGCCGACACGCCAACCACGCGCTCGATTGAGAGCACGCCACCGTGCAGCGTCGCGAGCTGGTGGGCGACGGCGAGACCCACACCGTGAGCCTCCTCCGGCGAAGGAGCGGCACCGCCTCGCACCTGGATCTCGAAGCGCGAGGAATCCGCGCTGGCCGTGATTTCAACGGAGCTGCCCACCACCGCGGTGCGCACCGCGTGCGCGAGCAGCGCAGCGATCAGGCGCTGCAGACGCACGCCGTCGGCCTGAGCACTGGTCGGAGCATGCGCCAGCGCCGCCTCCAGATGCACGCCGCGCGCCTGGGCGACGGGCTGCAGCGCCTCGACCGCGGTCATGACGATGGCGCGCGGATCGATCGGCGCGGGCCGCAGCACCACCTCGCCGCGCAGGACGTGCAGCGTATCGACGATCTCATCGAGCAGGTGCTGCTGCACGCGCGCATTGCGTTCGATGGTCTCGAGGCCACGTTCGCGCGTATGCGGATCGCCGGGGCTCGCCTTGAGCAGCGCGACCCATCCCAGGATCGCGTGCAGGGGTGAGCGCAGATCGTGCGTCAGCTTGTCGAGCAGCTCGTTCTGCTGCTCGATGCGCGTGTTGAGCGCGACTCGCTCGGGCTCATCGATCACGTGACCGCCTGCAGCGTGCGTACGCTGCGAGCGATACCGAGCGCGCCGCTGCGCACCACCTCGGTGAGCTCGGCGCGCGAGCCGAGCTCGCTCACGAACGCATTGATCTCGGCTTCGCTCGCGGTGAGCTCGACGATGAAGCAGTCGAACGCCGGATCGAGCACGCGACCGCCGGTGCGCACCACGTAGCCGCGGATGCCGTCGGTATGCTCGGGACGCACTTTGAGCTTCAGCAGCACGAGTTCCCGCTCGAGGTGCTCTCCGAGTGTCATGTCCTCGACGCTCACCACATCGATCAGCTTGTTCAGATGATTGACGATCTGCTGAATGACGGCGTCCGAGCCCTTGGTGACCAGCGTGATGCGCGATACGGTCGGATCGTCCGTCGGGGCGACGCTCAAGGATTCGATGTTGTAGCCGCGTGTGGAGAACAGACCCGCGACGCGCGACAGCGCGCCGGCCTCATTCTCCAGCAGAATGGCGATGATGTGACGCATGGCGACGGCGGACTCCTGACGCAACCCGTGGAGGATACCGTAAGCCGGCGTGGCTGTAGCCGCGGGGGTTTGGCACCTGTTAGGCTCCCAGGTCCCCATGAACGACACCGTCATAATGGCCCGTCCGAGCGGGCACCCCCTTGCCGGACAACAGATGACCGGCGCGCAGATGATCGTCCAGGTGCTGGCGGATGAGGGCGTCAATGCCATCTTCGGCTACAGCGGCGGCGCGATCCTGCCGACCTACGATGCCGTGTTCCTCTTCAATGAGCGGCAGAGCGCCAACAACGGCACGCCGATCCCGCTCATCGTGCCCGCCAACGAGCAGGGCGCCGGTTTCATGGCCGCAGGCTATGCGCGCGCGAGCGGCAGGGTGGGCGTGTGCCTGGTGACCTCCGGCCCTGGCGCGACCAACACGGTCACGCCGGTGCGCGACTGCATGGCCGACTCGATCCCGATCGTAGTCATCTGCGGGCAGGTGGCGCGCGCGGCGATCGGCACGGATGCGTTCCAGGAAGCGCCGGTGGCCTCGCTCATGGGCGCGGTCGCCAAGCACATCTTCCTGGTCACGGACCCGAGCAAGCTCGAAGCCACCGTGCGCACGGCATTCGAGATCGCGCGTACCGGTCGTCCTGGACCCGTCGTGATCGATGTGCCGAAGGATGTGCAGAACTGGACCGGCGCGTACGTGGGCAGCGGCACTTTGCCGGTCCCCGGCTATCGCAGCCGGCTGCTCGAGCTGGTGAACGAGTCGGTCGATGAGACCCAGGCCGCGCGCTTCCTCGACATGCTGCGCGAGGCACGCCGGCCGCTGATCTATGCCGGCGGCGGCGTCGTCAATGCCGATGCTGCCGATGCACTGATGGAGTTTGCGACCGCGTTCGGCATTCCGATCGTGACGACGCTCATGGGCATCGGCTCGATCGACACCACGCACGCGCTGTCGCTGCGCATGCTCGGCATGCACGGGGCGGCGTTCGCGAACTACGCCATGGACGACTGCGACTTCCTCATCGCCGTGGGCGCGCGCTTCGATGATCGCGTCGCCACCGTGCCGGCGCGCTTCGCCCCCAATGCGAGGCGCATCGCGCACCTGGATATCGACTGTGCCGAGATCAACAAGGTCAAGCGCGTGCACTGGAGTCACGTCGGCATGCTGGGCGATGCGCTGCGCCAGCTCACCGCCTTTGGCCGGCGCGAGAAGTTCGCGCCGGACTACGCCGACTGGCACGCGCACCTCGATGCGCTCAAGCGCGCGCACGCCATGAACTACGACCGCGCGAGCCAGCTGATCCAGCCTCACTATGTGATCGAGGAGCTCAATCGCTTGACGGGTGGCGAGGCCATCGTCGCGACCGGCGTCGGTCAGCACCAGATGTGGGCTGCGCAGTACTTCGACTTTCGCCGGCCGCGATCCTGGCTGACCTCGGGCAGCATGGGCACGATGGGCTTCGGGCTGCCGGCCGCGATCGGCGCCCAGATCGCCAATCCGCGCCGCCTGGTCATCGACGTCGACGGCGATGCCAGCATCCGCATGAACATCGGCGAGCTCGAGACCGTCACGACGTACGACCTGCCGGTGAAGATCGTCGTGCTCAACAACTTCGGCGACGGCATGGTCAAGCAGTGGCAGAAGCTGTTCTTCAAAGGGCGGCTGTCGGCGAGCGACAAGTCGCTGCACAAGAAGGATTTCGTGAAGACCGCGCAGGCAGACGGCTTCAAATACGCCGTGCGATTGTCGCGCAAGGAGGATGTGCCGCGCGTGATCGCAGAGTTCATCGGCTTCTCCGGGCCGGCGTTCCTCGAAGTGCTCATCGACCCCGATGCGGGCGTCTATCCGATGGTGAGCCCGGGGCAGTCGTATGACGAGATGATCACCGGGGAGTTCATCCCTTCGCGCAACAAAGTGAGTATCAAGACGCCCGGTCCGTCCGAGATGTTCTGATGAAGTACCTGCACACGATGGTCCGGGTCGCGGACCTCAAAGCCTCGCTCGCCTTCTACTGCGATGCGCTGGGACTGACGGAGATCTCGCGCAAGGAAGTCCCGCAGGGCCGCTTCACGCTGGTGTTCCTCGCGGCCCCGGGCGATGAGGCCGCGCAGATCGAGCTCACCTACAACTGGGATCCCGAGAACTACCAGGGCGGCCGCAACTTCGGCCACGTGGCCTACGCGGTCGATGACATCTACGCGACCTGTGCGCGCCTCGCCGAGCACGGTGTCACCATCAACCGCCCGCCGCGCGACGGACGCATGGCTTTCGTGCGCTCGCCCGATCGCATTTCGGTGGAGCTGCTGCAAAAGGGCGCGGCACTCGCGCCGGCCGAACCCTGGAAGTCGATGCCAAACGTCGGCGAGTGGTGAGCCGATGCCCACCGTCCTGATCACCGGGGCGAGCCGGGGGCTGGGACTGGAGTTCGCGCGCCAGTACGCCGCCGCATCCTGGGACGTGATCGCCTGTGCGCGCGATCCTGCGAAGGCGACCGAGCTGCGCTCCTTCGAATCGGAGAGCGGCGGACGCGTGGTCGTGCACCCGCTCGACGTCACCGACTTTGCCGCCGTCGATTCGCTCGCGCAGGAGCTTTCGGCCCGCTCCATCGACGTTCTCATCAACGACGCGGGCTCGATGGGCGGCCGCGGCTCGGGCTTCGGCGCCAGCGACTTCGGCGACTGGGAGCAGGTGTTCCGCGTCAACAGCTTCGCGCCGATGAAGATGGCCGAGGCCTTCGCGCCGCACATTGCCCGCAGCACCGAGAAGAAACTGGTCTCGATCAGCTCTGTGATGGCATCGATGGCGCAGAACACGATGGGCGGCTTCTACGCCTACCGCGCGAGCAAAGCGGCGCTGAATGCGATCACGGTGTCGTTGGCGCTGGACCTCGGCCGCCGACACGGCATCATCGCGGCCGTGTTACATCCCGGCTGGGTTCGTACCGACATGGGCGGAGCGCGCGCTGAGCTCGAACCTGGGGCGAGCGTCTCCGGAATGAGAGCCGTGATCGCGGGATTGACGAAGGACAAGGCCGGGCGATTCTGGTCTCACACCGGCGCCGAGCTTCCCTGGTAGGCGCGGCCGACCGGACGGCCGCCGCTCGCGGCTACAGCCGCGTGAGCTGCCACAGGCCGGGTGATTTCTCGCAGGCGGTGCCATGACGCTTGGACTTGCCCGTTGCGCCGACCGCCACCACCTTGAACCGGCGGCACAGCCCCGCGATATCCGTGCGCGCATCCTCCGGGGTCACCTGGTAGTGCACGCCCGAGGCTAGGTTGTCCCAGGCGACATGCTTGCCCGCCTTGCCGATCTCCAGCGTGTGGCCGATGCAGGCACGATCTCCGGCATCGAGCTCGGTGCCCACTTTGCGGCCGACCAGCTGATCCATGGAGGCGCCGATGACGGTCGCTGCCGCCCGATTCTCGCGCCGCTCCGCCCGCGCTCCCAGCACTGATCCGCCGGCGCCGTCGAACACCGCGCCGATGGCAGCGCGGTCACAATGGCCGCTCAGGATCTGGTAGTCCTTGTCCCAGTGCGCGCCCGAATAGCCAAGGTACGGGCGCGAATCCGCAGCCAGGGCGGCGCCGCTGCAGACGGCGAGGGCGGCCGAGGCGATGAGGCAGATGCGCGTGTACATCCAGGCGATCCTCCTGTCCTTGGGACTGCCATCAGTGTCGCTCGTTCCATCGCCGGACGCTCAGGTCCGATTACGCGGCTGCGACGGACTTCACGCCCGGCTAGAATGTCGGCTCAACCAACTCGAACAACGTCGCGGAGAAACACATGAGCAGTGCCGACGTTCAGGGAAAATTCCTGTGGCATGAGCTTGCCACGACCAATCCGGGCGCAGCGGGCGCCTTCTACAACCGTCTGCTCGGCTGGCGCCCTCAGGCGTGGGACAAGGATCCGTCCTACACACTGTGGATGACGGGCAAAGGACCGGCGGGAGGTGCGATGCAGGTTCCCGCGGAGGCGCAGTCCTCCGGCAAGGGCTCGATGTGGATCGCCTACATCGGCACTCCGCAGATCGATCAGACGGTGCAGGCCGCGCAGCGACTCGGCGGCAAAGTGCTCAAGCCGGTCACCGAGATCACCTCGAACGGCAGCCGCTATGCCGTGCTCGCCGATCCGCAAGGTGGGGTGTTCGGAGTCTATGGTCCGGGCTCCGCCGATGCCGGCGGCAACATGGTCGAGGAGTTCGTGTGGCACGAGCTCGCGACAGCCGACGCGCCGTCGGCGCTGCGCTTCTATCACGAGCTCTTCGGGTGGGAGCAGCTCGGCGCGCACGACATGGGGGCGATAGGGCAGTACCTGATTTTCGGCATGGCCGGCAAGCAGATGGGCGGGATGTTCAACCGCCCGGCCAGCATGGCCGCCTCATTCCCGCACTGGCTGATCTATGCCAGCACGCCGAATACCGCCAAGGCGGCTGAAACCGCCAAGGCGGCGGGCGGCACCGTCGTGAACGGGCCCATGCAGGTGCCCGGCGGCGGCTGGATCGCGCAGATCATCGATCCCCAGGGTGCCGGCATCGCCGTGCACGAGGCGCCGCGCACCATGACGGCTCCGCCACCCGCGGCAGCGAAACCGGCTCCCAAGCCCGCCGCGCCAAAACCGGCGCCGAAGGCCGCGACGTCCCCGGCGCCTGCGGCTGCACCAAAGCCGGCGCCGGCCCCCGCGCCTGCCGCAGCAAAGCCTGCCGCGGCAAAGCCTGCCGCAGCCGCACCTGCAAAGAAGCGGCCGGCAGCGAAAAAGGCCGCGAAAAAGGCCGCGAAGAAGTCTGCGAAGAAGTCAGCGAAGAAGTCAGCGAAGAGGGTCGCGAGGAAGACCGCGAGGAAGCGTCCGGCGAAGCGCGCGTCGAAGAAGCGCAAGGTCGCGGCCAAACGGGGCAAAGGCCGCTCGGCACGGCGCGTGGCGCGCAAGAAGCGCTGAGGGCTGTCGGGACCGGGCGCTACTGGTTTGCGGCTTCGGCCGCGTCCCGGCGCTGCGCCTCGGCCTGTTGCGCGGCCTCGACTTGCTGGCGCACGCGTTCTTCGGTTTCCTTGGCGTCGTGCGCCTGCTGCAGCTCTGAGGCGCCGGCGACGGGTGCGGCCGCTGTCGTCGCACCGAGTCCGCAGCCACTGAGCGCCAGCGCCAGCGCAATCGGGAGGAGAAATCGGATCACGGGTGTCTCCTCGGGCATACTCGCAGTGACGGCTACTTTGGCATACCGGTGCTCGGAGGGAGTCGATGGCTAAGGGATCCGTGACGAATCGCACGGCGGAGATCCAGCCTCGCGTCCGGCGCGGATACTTCGAGTGCCGCTATGGCCAGTTGCACGTCCATAACGCGATTCCCCCGGGGGGCGGCTTCGATGAAGCGACCTCGGTCATCTGCCTGCATCAGTTCCCGCAGTCGGGCCGGGTGTTTCTGCCGCTTCTGGCCCGGCTCGGCCGTGACCGCTCGGTCTACGCTCCCGACCTGCCGGGATACGGTGCGTCCGATGCTCCTGCGACGCGCCCTGCGCTTGCCGACTACGCGGCCGCAATCGCGGATTTCTGTGATTCGATGCGATTCCGGCAGATTGACGTCATCGGCTTTCACGACGGCTCGCTCGTGGCCGTGGAGCTGGCGCTGATGCGCCCCACGGCAGTGCGACGTGTCGTGTGCATCGGTGTGCCAGTCGCGGGCGAGGCCGAGCGCGAGCAGTTTCGGCGCAGTCCCTGGCCGGCCGCGCCGGCCGCGGATGGCGGCTTCCTGCAAACGGAGTGGCGGCGACTGATGTCGGCCGAGGGTCCAGGCCGCTCACTCGAGGTCGCGGCGGGAAACCTTGCCGATGCGCTGCACGCGGGGCCGCAGGCCTCGTGGGGAGTCTCTGCTGCACTGCAATATCCGCTGCGGGAGCGGCTCTCGCAGCTCACCCACAGCACCCTGTTCGTCCGTCCACGGGATGCGCTGTGGGAGTCGACGATCAAGGCCCGGGAGCTGATGCCGAAGGCGCGTGTGACGGATCTGCCCGAAGTGGGTGCTGATGCGGTGCAAACCGCACCCGATGCGGTCGTGCGGTCCCTGCAGGAGTTCCTGCGGAGCTGAGCGCGACCTTTTTCACAGAATCCCGCTGGGCGCTGCGCTCCCGCCGGCCTGCGCGCTAAACTGCCTTTCCAAAATAACAGGAGCGCGCGCATGAGCGTGCGGCGACGAAGCGTCCCCCCCAGCCCGCCGACTGCCACCGACCTCGAGGCCACGGCCGAACTGCCCGTGCTCGAGGTGGCCGCATCCGATCAGGCGGCGATGGTGGATCGCCTCGCCAACACGGATACGTGGACCGCGCTCGCGCCGGTCCTCACACCCGAAGTACCGGATGACCGGGAGGCGCTGAAGCAGCGCAACCGCCTCGAGAGCGACCTCAAGTCACTCTCGGCCAGTCTGCAGGAATTCGAAGAGCGGCTCGCCCTCAAGGGCGAGCATCTCACCGCGCTCGAGAAAGAACTCGAGCAGGAGCGGCTCGAGCGTGCGGCCGCCGAGACGCGCGTGCAGGCCACTCAGGCCGAGCTCGGCGAGGCACGCGCGGAGCTGCAACGCGCCCGCAGCGAAATCGCCGAACTGCAGTTGAGCGTCAAGAGCCGCGACGATGCGGTTCGCTCGGTCGAGGAACAGGGCCGGGCCGTCAGCGCCGATCTCGAGCAGCGCCAGCGCGCTCTCACCGAGCTTCAGGGCCGCCTCACCGAAGCGCAGCAGCGCGCGGCGGCGCAACTCGAGTCCCTGCAGCGGCTCGAAGGCCGGCGCAGTGTGTTCGATGCAACGTTGCGGGAGCTGGATGCGCAGGTCGCGAGCGGCACCGAGCGGATCACCGCGCTCGAGAGCGAAGCGAGCGCCGGCGCGCAGCTCGCCGGGCAGTTGCAGTCGCAGCTCGCTGCGAGCGTCGAGCGGGTGCGCGTGCTCGAGACCGAAGCGCTGTCCCGCACGCAGTCGCACGATGGAGCGGTGCTCGCGGCGGCGGAGCGCGCGCGCGTACTCGAAGAGGAACGCGGCGCGCAGCAACGGCGCGGCGATGAATTGCAGACACAGCTTGCGAGCGAGCGCGCCGCCAGCGCCGCCGCCCGCGAGACGCACGCGCAGGAGCTGGCCGACCGGCAGCGCGAGCACGAAGCCGCGGTACGCGAGCTGCACGGGGAGCTGCGGCTGCGCGCAGAGCGCGCCACGGCTGCGGACGAGAGCGTGCGCCATTCCGCCGAGACCATCGCCCGGCTCGAAGCGCAGCTGCGCGAAGCGCAGACCCGTCATGAGGATGCGGTACGGCTGCAGGAGGAGCTGCGCGGATTCGTCGAGGCCGCGCGCCAGGAGCTCGCGGACCGGGATGCGCTCATCCGCCGCCTCGAGACCGAAGCCGCCCACAGCAGCGCGCTGCTCGAGAACATTCAGCACAGCATGCGCAGGCTCGAGCCGCAGAAGAACGAAACGAGCGAGATCATGCCCGAAGGTCCGATGCGGCTGCTGATCCGCATCGAGGGCGAAGGCGAAGTCGTGCACGTCCTCGGCCGCAAGACGAGCATCGGGCGCACGCCTGAGAACGACGTGCAGATCGACACCAAATTCATCAGCCGGCACCACGCCGTGATCCTCGCCGGGCCCGTGCACACGATCATCGAGGACTTGAACAGCACCAACGGCGTGCTGGTGAACGGCCGCAAGGTCACCCGCCAGACGCTCAAGGATGGCGACAACGTGATCGTCGGCAAGACGCAGTTCCGCTTCGCCGTGCGGCCGGCGGCCGAGCGCCGCGCGGGCTAGCGGTGCACTACCTCGTCACCTACGAGCTGGCACCGGATTATCTGGCCCGCCGTCCCGCCTTCCGCAGCGAGCACCTGAAGCTCGCCTGGCAGGCACACGAGCGTGGCGAGCTGATCCTGGGCGGGGCGCTCGCCGACCCGGCCGATCAGGCCGTAATTCTCTTCCGCGGCGAATCGCCGGCCGTCGCGGAGCGCTTCATCGCCGCCGATCCCTATGTGAGCCACGGCATCGTCGTGCGCTGGCACATCCGGCCCTGGACCACGGTCGTCGGCGATCTCGCCACGACGCCTGTCCGCGGCTGAGTCGACCGCCCAGGAAACCCGTCCGTGGCGAGTCCCTACATCGAACGCATTCTCAAGGCGCGCGTGTACGACGTGGCGATCGAGTCGCCGCTCGAGCCCGCGCCGCGCCTGTCGCAGCGGCTCGCGAATCAGATCCTGCTCAAGCGCGAAGACCTGCAGGCGGTGTTCTCCTTCAAGCTGCGCGGCGCCTACAACAAGATTGCGCACCTGTCGGATGCGATCGCGCAGCGCGGCGTGATCTGCGCCTCCGCCGGCAACCACGCTCAGGGCGTCGCGCTCGCCGCGCGCCGGCGCGGCATTCCCGCCGTGATCGTCATGCCCCAGACCACTCCCGAGATCAAGGTGCGGGCCGTCGCCGACCTCGGTGGCGAGGTCATCCTGCATGGCGATGACTACGACAGCGCCTTCGAGCGCGCACAGGCGCTCGTGCGCGAGCGCTCGCTCGCCTTCGTGCATCCATTCGACGACCCCGATGTCATCGCCGGCCAGGGGACGATCGGTGTGGAGATCGTGCGCCAGAGCGGCGGTGCGCTGGACGCCGTGTTCGTGCCGGTGGGCGGCGGCGGACTCATCGCGGGCATCGCGGTCTATCTCAAATATCTGTATCCGCGCACGAAGATCATCGGCGTCGAGCCCGAGGATGCGCGCGCGATGTACGAGTCGCTGCAGGCGGGCAGGCGCGTGCTGCTCGATCGCGTCGGTATCTTCGCCGACGGCGTTGCGGTGCGGCGTGTGGGCGAGGAGAACTTCCAGCTCGCGCGCGAGTACGTCGATGAGATCGTGCTGGTGGACACGGACGAGATCTGTGCGGCCATCCAGGATGTGTTCGAGGACACGCGCTCCATCGTTGAGCCGGCCGGTGCGCTCGCCGTGGCGGGCATCAAGAAATACGTCGCGCGGGAGTCCTGGCGCGACAGGCGTATCGTCGCCATCAACAGCGGCGCGAACATGAATTTCGATCGCCTGCGCCACGTGGCGGAGCGCGCCGACCTCGGCGGTCAGCGCGAGGCGCTGCTCGCGGTAGAGATCCCCGAGGAGCCGGGCAGTTTCCTGCGATTCTGCGAGCAGCTGGGGCATCGCAGCGTCACCGAGTTCAATTACCGCTACGCCGGACCGGAGCGCGCCCAGATCTTCGTCGCCATCGGCCTCACTCAGGGGCGCAGCGAGAAGGATGCGGTCGTGCGTCAGCTGCGCGGCGGCGGCTACACGGTGCACGACATGACCGACAACGAAGTGGCGAAGCTGCACGTGCGCTACATGGTCGGCGGCCATGCTCCGGGCATCGCGAACGAGCTGCTGTTCCGCTTCGAGTTTCCCGAGCGCCCCGGGGCGCTCCTCAAGTTCCTGCAGGCGGTGGGCTCACGCTGCAATATCACGCTGTTTCACTACCGCAATCACGGCGCGGACTACGGGCGCGTGCTGGCTGGCGTGCAGGTAGCTGCGGCCGAGCGCGCCGCACTCATCGAGCATCTGAATGCTCTGCACTACGCGTACACGGACGAGACGGCGAATCCGGCCTACCGGATGTTTCTCGGAGCTTAGGACACCAGCCGCAGCGCGAACGGGTAGCGGTACTGCACGCCCGAGCTCGCCTGAATGGCGGCGTGAACGGTGAGCACGAACCAGGCGATGCCGAGGATCGCCAGCGCGATGAAGCCGATCAGGATCCAGGTGAGGGCGTAGCAGACGAGGACGGCGAGCGCGGCCGTGATGTTGAAATTCAACGCTTCCTTCGCCTGTGCGCCCACATAGGCGGAGCGGTCGCGCCAGCTGAGCCAGATGATGAGCGGAGCGATGACATTGCCGAGCGGGAAGAACAAGCCGGCGAGCGCCGTCAGATGCGCGAGCATGCCCCAGTTGCGTTCCTGCTGTTCCATGAGCTCATTATGAGCACTCGCACGCCGCGCATCGAGGACCGCCTGATCCGCGGCCTCAAACATCGCCTCACCTGGTGGGGCGAGCCGTCGGCGAACCCGGTGGTGCTTCTCCATGGCTACATGGACCGCGGGCTCACCTGGCAGTTCGTGGTCGATCAGCTGCCCGAGTCGTGGTCGTGCGTGGCGCCCGACTGGCGCGGCTTTGGCGCCAGCGCACCGGCGCCGGGCGGCTACTGGTTCCCGGACTATTTTGCCGATCTCGAGGCGCTGCTCGATGTCGTCGTGCCGCAGCAGCGCGCGCGCGTGGTCGGCCACAGCATGGGCGGCCATGTGGCCTCGCTCTATGCCGGTATTCGGCCCACGCGGCTTGCGTGGCTCGCGAATCTGGAGGGCATCGGACTGCCGCGCACGCCCTCCGACCGCGCCCCGACGCGCTACGCCGAGTGGCTCGACCAGCTGAAGGCCGGCCCGCCCGCAAAGCGCTACCCGTCCATCGAGCTGCTGACGGAGGTGCTGCGCCGTCGCAATCCGCGCTTGCCGCCGGAGCGCGCACGATTCCTCGCCGAAGTCTGGACCGTTCCCGCCGCTGGCGGGGAGCGTGATCTCGCGGCTGACCCGCGCCATGCGTTCGTCAACCCCGTGCTTCACCGGCGCGAGGAGGCTGAGGCCTGCTGGCGCGCGGTCGAGATTCCCATGCTGCTGCTGCTCGGTGAGCTCTCAGCGCACCTCTCGCGCTTCGGTGCGGATGCGAGCGAGGCGTATTTCGCCTCGATCTTCCGCAGCCTGCGGCAGGTGCGGCTTCCCGGATGCGGACACATGATGCATCACGAGGATCCCGAGGCGGTGGCTCGGGAAATCATCGCCTTCGAGCGCTCACTCAGTGAGGCGGCGCGAAGCGATACGCGATCGTAAGATCGAACTCGCGCCCCGGCTGGTTGTAGTACGCCTCGGTCTCGTAGCTGCGCCCGAGCGCATTCGCCAACCGCGCCTTCAGCGACCACTCCGGCCGCAGATTCCATTCGCTGAGCAGATCGAGCGTGAAATAGCCGCCGAGCGGCACGGTATTGGCGGCATCGTCGAAGCGGCGGCCCTGCCAGTGCCCGATCGCGGCGAAATTGAACCGGCCCATGGCGCGGCGCACGTCGAGCGCCGCACTCTGGCGCGCGCGGCGCGGCAGGAGCGTGTCGCCGTCGCCCGCGGTGCGATCACGCGGGTCGAGCAGTGTGAGCTGCCCGGAGAGGCTCCACGGTCCGTGCTTCCAGTCGCCCGCCAGCTCCACCCCCTGGATGCGCGCGGTGGCGATGTTCTGTGGCGTGAAGGTGACGGGATCGAAGCTGATGAGATTGCCGATGTCGGTCTGGTAGGCGTGCACGGACCAGTGCAGCGACTGCCAAAGACCTTCCGCCGCGAGTTCCGTCGAGCGCGATTCCTCCGGCTGCAGCTGCGGATTACTGAATCCCGGGTAGTACAGATCGTTGAAGGTCGGCGCATGGAAGGCGGTTCCCCAGGTCGCGGTCAGCCGCAGCCACGACTCGGCTTTCCAGGCGAGACCGACATTGCCGGTGACGTGATCGCCGAACTGGTCGTTGTCCTCGAGCCGCGCGCCGGCGAGCTCCGACCAGGCACCCTGAGTCGCGTGCAGCTCCGTGAACACGCCCGTGGTGGCGCGCGTGGTCACATCGTACGGCGTCGTCGAGTCCACGTGATCGTCCAGCCAGTCGGCGCCGCTGACCAGGCGCAGCGCGCTGCTGAAGGTGCCCTCGAGCTGGGCGCTCGCGCTGTTGCGGCTGGTGACGAAGCGGTCCTGAGGCACCGCGGCGAGCAGGTCTTTCTCGTCATCGACGTTGTGACCGGCCGTCAGATGCAGCGTCCAGCTATCGGACAGCTTTCCGTCGACGAGCAGCGACTCCACGCGCTCGGCGAAGTCCGTGACGTTGGCGAAGCTGCCGTCGTAGTCGGAGCGGCCGCTGGTGAGCAGCGTGCGCAGCTCGGCGCTCCAGCCTTCCGCGAAGTGCGTGCCGGCTGCGAACGTTCCTGAGGTGCTGTGAAAGCCATCGCGGTCGGGCTCGACGGCGAAGCAGCCGGCGGGCGGGGACAGTGAGCCGTTGCAGGCATTGAAACCGGCACTGTGCAACAGCGTGCCGTTCGCCGAGAACCACAGCTGCTCACCGGTGGCGCGAAAGCTCGCGGACTCCCGGAACGTGTCGTAACTGCCGCCGCTCGCCTCTGCAGAGCCGCTCACTCCGGGCGCACCGGCACCGCGGGTAAAGATCTGGATGACGCCGCCCATCGCATCCGAGCCATACAGCGTCGAGCGCGGACCCCGCACCACTTCAATGTGATCGATCTCTCCAACGGGAATCAGCTCGAGCGGCGGTGCGCCGAGCGTCGCGGAGCCGACGCGTACGCCGTCGACCAGCAAGAGCGTGTGATCCGAGTTCGTGCCGCGCAGAAACAGCGACGTGGCCTTGCCCATGCCGCCGGCGTTATCGAACTGCACCCCCGCAAGGCCTGTCAGCAGGTCCGGTAACGAGAACGTCTGGCGCGCATCGATCTCATCGCGCGTGAGCACGTCGGTGGACCAGAACGTGTCCGAACGGCTCTCGGAGTAGCGCGAGGCCGTCACCAGCACATCGGCAGAATCCGCCGCGCGCGCAGCACCGAAGATCAGCAGCAGCGCGCCGGCGAAGATTGCGCGGCAGAAAAGCTTCATGGAATGCACCGCTCCCCACATCGTTTTTCGATAGCTGCGGGAGAAGTGCTGGAAGCCCCGGACGATGCGGCACGCTGCCGCTCGCGGGCGGCCACCAGCGCCGCCCACCGCGACACCACATGGTCTCGATGTGCGCGGCCGGTCTCCGGGCTCTCGAGTGGAAGCGCGACTCCTCACGGAGCGGCTTCCGGGCGGATCGCCTTCCCGCGCCTTAAGCGCAGTGGCTTCGATGATCCGCCTTGACTCGATTACCGTTGCGGGGGCAGCGCCGGTCTTGCACCGGACTTCCCGTTACGCTCGAGGAGCATCGCTCCCGAGCACCGCGCACGGGCACAGACTGCCCCGCGCACCGCGAGGCGTCAAGCCGCGCTCGCGCCTGTGGCCGTCTTCAGTCGGTGGGAATCGGCAGATCGAACATGAGCGCCCGCACGTCGGGCACCGGCGGCGAGCCGTACGAGAGCACGGTGTCGTGATAACGCCGCAGATTGAAATCTGCGCCCCAGCGCGCGCGAGCCTCCTCGCGCAGTCTCAGATGCTCCTGTACGCCGACGAAGTAGGAGGAGAGCTGCGTCGCGGTGAGCTGGGCGCGTACCCACTTCGCGGCGGCCTCGCGCTCTTCCTGGAACGTGTCATGGGTCATGAGCTGCATGGCGGCATCGCGCGAAATGCCATCCACGTGCATCGCCTGATCGAGAATGGCGTTACCGATCGAGCGCAGATACCACTTCAGCTGCACCAGGTGCATCAGTGGGTCGCCGTCAAGATAGCCCTGCTCGGCCATCAGCCGCTCGGCGTACACCGCCCAGCCCTCGATGAACGTATCCGACTGCAGCGCGGCGCGCAGCGGTGAGGCATAGCGGTTCGAATGCGCGAGCTGCACGTAGTGTCCGGGCATCGCCTCGTGAATGGTGAGCTCGTGCAGCGCGCGCGTGTTGTATTCACGCAGATAGGAGCGCGTCTGGGCGTCGGTCCAATCGGCCGGGATCGGCGCCACGTCGTAGTACGTCTTGCGGCTCTTCTCGAGCGGGCCTGGCGTATCGCAGAACGCGACGCTCACGCCCTGCGCGAACTGCGGCATGGGAATGATCTCGAGTGGATCGCCGTACAGCGTAATCAGATCGTGCGTGCGCACGAACTGCTCGGCGGTGACGTAAGCGCGCTGCACGGCCCGGTACACGCCGTCGCGCGGCGGCTGATCGGCAGCCGCGAGATCCAGTGCCGCGGCGATGGCCGTCTGTTCCTGATCGGGTGTGGGGGATTCCGGCAGTGCAGTGGCGCCCGGGCGTGCGGCCAGAACGCGGCGCGCCAGCGCGTACATTTCGTGGCGCACGCGCGCGAGCTCTGCCTCGGCGCTGGAGCGGATCTGCTCCCGCGACAGTGAGGAGGCGAGCTCGAAGCGCAGTTTCTGATCGAAGAGCTCGGCGCCCAGGCGGAAATCGCCCTTTGCATCCGGCAGCAGCCGCTTCTCGAGCCAGATCTGCTGCTGCGAGAGGGCGGTGCGGGCGCGCTCGAGCGCGTTCACGAGCCGCCCCTGATCGGCGGCGGAGAGCACATGGATCTGCGGGGCGATGAGCTGGTCGATCAGCTCGATCACGCCGGCGTTCTGCTTCAGCGCTGTCTCGGCATGAATACGGGGCACTCGTGCCGGATCGAGCGACTCGCGCTCCTGCGCGAGCAGCCGCGGCAGCGCCTCCAGACGTGCTGCCGCACTCGCGAGCCGCTCCCACGGAGGCGCGAAGTCCCGCGACATCAGCAGGTACAGCGAGTTGCCGGCGAGATCGGTGTACAGGAGCGGATTCCAGCGCCACGCCTGCAGGTGCTCGACCTTCCAGATCCGGTACTGCAGGTCGTCTTGCAGAAGCTGCGCATCGACCTGGTGCGCCCGCGAGAGCTGGGCGGTGTCGATGCCCTTGAGGGCGTCGAGGAGCTTGCGCGCGACTCGCAGCTGATCGGCTCGTCCGGTGGGACTCAAGTCGTCCAGCCGGTTGTCGAAGCGGTGCTCGCCGAGTTGCGTGGCCTCGACCGGGCTGAGTGCGAGCACTTCATCGAAGTAACGTGCGGAGAGCCGTTCGAACGCGGAATCCATGACCCCGTGAAGGGCTGCAGGAGGGGCGGCCGAGGACCCCGGCGCAGGCGCAGCCGCGCAACCGTACGGTGCCGCGGCAGCCGCCAGAATCAGGACGAGCATTCCTGCCGCGATTGGTGCCCTCATCCGCGCAGAGTGCCATTGCCGAGCTTTACGCACATACTGTACGGGCGTACAGTTCCACGATGACCCGCCCGCTCAAAGGCCGCGGCGCGCTGTCGAATCCGACCGGCCGTTTCGATCGCACGACTCGCGAGGAGACCATCGATGACTGGTACGTCGAGCCACCGGCCGCCAGCGTGGTCACCAGCGTGGAGCCTGATGCGGCACGCAAGGTCATCTCCACCAATGACTCTCCGGATGTGCCGTTCGAGTATTCGATCAACCCGTATCGGGGATGCGAACACGGTTGCATTTACTGCCTGTCGGGCGACACGCCGATCCTGATGGGGAATGGCACGACTCGCCCGCTTGCAGAGGTGCGGGCTGGCGACACCATCATCGGAACCGAACGTCGCGGCTGGCATCGACGTTACATTCGGACGAAGGTGCTGGCGCACTGGAGCGTCGTGAAGCCCGCGTACCGAATGGTGCTCGAGGACGGCACCGAGTTGATCGCCGGGTCCGATCACCGCTTCCTCACCGAGCGCGGCTGGAAATACGTCGCCGGCACCGAGCAGGGCAGCACGCGGCGACCGCATCTGACGATCAGCAACAGGCTGACGGGCACAGGTGCCTTTGCGCAGGCGCCCGACCAGGACGCGGACTATCGAACCGGCTATCTATGCGGTCTCATCCGCGGCGATGGACTCATCGGCAGCTATTCGTATAGCCGCCGCGATCCTGAGGCGCTTGCACGCGCTAAGTCCTGGCTGCAGATGCACGAGGTCGAAACGCACGAGTTTGTGTTTGCGGCGGCCACGGCAACCCGGCGAGCGATACCAGCGATCCGCATCAATGCCCGACGATCCGTCGAGCGCATCGTCGAACTCGTGAGGTGGCCGACCGCCGCGTCGCGATCGTGGCAGACGGGCTTTCTCGCGGGCATTTTCGATGCGGCGGGCAGCTACAGCGATGGAATTCTGCGAATCAGCAACACCGACGCAGAGAGCGTTGGGCGTACGTGCGAGGCGCTCCGCAGGTTTGAGTTCCGTTTCGCGGTGGAGAAGATAGCTCGGGAAAACAGCAAACCGATCGACGTCGTTCGTGTCACCGGCGGACTGCGCGAGCACCTCAGGTTTTTTCACAGCACTGACCCGGCAATCACGCGTAAGCGCGACGTTACTGGCCAGGCAGTCAGGAGCGCGAGCCCGCTGCGGGTCCGTCGTATCGAGCGGATCAGCGGCGCAATGAGACTGTTCGATATCTCGACGGGGACTGAGGACTTCATCGCCAATGGTGTGGTGAGCCACAACTGCTATGCCCGTCCGAGTCACGCTTACCTCGGGCTCTCGTCCGGCCTGGATTTCGAGACGCGCCTCTTTTACAAACCGGAGGCCGGGAAGCTGCTGACCGCCGAACTCGCGCGGCCAGGCTATGTATGCAAGCCGATCACGCTCGGGGCGAATACCGACCCCTACCAGCCGGTCGAGAAGCGTCTGCAGGTGACGCGGTCGATCCTGGGGGTGTTGCGCGAATGCCGCCATCCGGTCTCGATCATCACCAAGGGGACACTCATCCTGCGCGACCGGGACCTGCTTTCGGATCTGGCCCGCGACGGCCTGGCTAAAGTCATCGTCAGCGTGACCACGCTGGATGCCGGCGTGAAACGCACGCTCGAGCCGCGGGCTGCCTCCCCGGACGCGCGCCTGGCGGTGATCCGCGCGCTCGTTGCGGCCGGGATTCCGGTTGGGGTGCTCGTCGCCCCCGTCATTCCGGCTATCACGGATCACGAGCTCGAAGCCATCGTCGAGGCCGCCGCCGGGGCGGGCGCCGGGACGGCTGGCTATGTGCTGCTGCGGCTTCCTCATGAGGTAAAAGCGCTTTTCCGCGAGTGGCTGGCCGAGCACTTCCCGCTCAGGGCGGACCATGTCATGTCACTCGTGCAATCCATGCGTGGGGGACGCGACAACGACCCGAATTTCGGCTCGAGGATGAAGGGAACCGGCCCCTATGCGGAGCTGCTGCGCATGCGATTCAAGCTCGCATGCCAGCACCACGGCATCCGCACCGGCCGCGATATGTCGCTTCCCACCCACCTGTTTCGGCCCCCGCCTGCCAATCCGGCCCAGATGACTCTGGGCCTGTAGCGGAACAACACGGGCCTGTCCGAGGTCTAGGTTCCCTGTCGGGATGGCGGTGGCATACTGCCTGTGCCCTGCATGGCGGGGTGGAGCGCCAGGGGTCGGGGGCGCGGGGGGATGCTGCATGAACGTCATCCGGATCGGGTGTCGCTGCGTTGTGACCCTTTTGCTCGCGGAGCTGGTCACGGGCTGCATGCGTACGCGCGTGGAGCAGGCGCGCGAGATGCCCACGAAGATTGCGAGCGGCGAGGCAATTGTCATTTTGCCGAAACCGCAGAACGAAGGCGCAGCCACCGAGCAGGGTTTCATGAAGTGCGTGGGCAACAACCTCGGATCCGGCAGCTCACCGCTAGCGGTGCGCAAGAATGACGACTTCATGAATGCGCTGTTTCCCTGGTTCGAGCCCGGCACCGCGCCGACCAAGCCCGAAGCGGTTGCGGCGGTACTCAGTCACCCGGGCGTGAGCGAGAAAGTCGCGGCATCCGGCGTGCGCTACGTCGTGTGGGTGAACGGCATTACGCGCAAGACTGATGGTGGCGGCAGTCTGGCCTGCGGCGCCGCGCCTGGCGCGGCGGGCTGCATCGGTTTCGGCTGGTGGGAGAAGGAATCGAACTACGAGGCGACGATCTGGGATCTGAAGGAAGCCAAGTCCGCCGGCGTGGTTGATGCCGATGTCACCGGTACGTCAGCGATCATCGGCGCGATTGTGCCCTTACCATTCGTCGCTCGCGTGCAAGGCACGGCCTGCAACCGGCTCTCGACGCAGCTGCGCAGCTTCTTCAACGGCGCCGATCTCGATGCCACGCCTGTGCGGGCGGTGCCCCGGCAGAAGACCGTCGCCCGTGCGACGGAGAGCACGCACTAGGACCGCGGCCATGCGGATGCCGGCGCTCCTCATGCTGCTCGCCGCCTTCGGGGCAGGCGCGTGTGCGACGAAGAGTGCGCCCTCGTCCCCGTCGACCTCCACGGCGGAGCGTTCAGGTGCCTCGGGCGGCACTTCATCCTCCAGCGGCAATGGGGCCAGTGCGGCAGGCGGAGCCGCTGCTGCTGGCGGTTCGAGCGCAGCCGGCGCAGCGGGCGCGGCGGGCACATCGGGAACCGCGGCCGGGGGCACGACTGCGGGAGGGGCGAGCGGGGCGGGCGGCTCGGCGCTTCCGCCGGTGGCTCAGACGGCAGACGAGCGCCGCGCCCAGATCGAGCGCAGTCTGGATGAGTCCGTCGGTACCTTCGATGCAAATCTGAAGAGCGAGCAGGCGAGGATCGCGCAGGAGCGCGATGCCCGCGGCGCTGCCGGCGTGACAGCGACCGCGGGATCGGCCACACCGGAAGGCCCTGGACGCAAGCGACATCGTGGCGATGATCACGATCACGACGGCACGCGCCAGGGCGATCTCAAATCAGTCGGCACTGATACCGGCACCAATGCCGGCGGCACGTCCGGCAATGGCGCGAGCGCTCGCGAAGTGCCTGACGGCAGCGACGACGACATCGTCGCGCGGCGGCTGCGCAAGGCCTGGGAGCAGGAGACGGATCCGGAGCTGAAGGACAAGCTCTGGAAGGAATATCTCGAATACAAGAAAAATGGCCAGACCAAGTAACAGGCAATCGCACGCAAGATCGGCGTTGGTCGCAGCGTTGTGCTGCCTCGCAGGGCTCGCCGGCTGTGTGGTGCACGAGACCAAGCCGCTGCCGAGAGTCAATGCAGTTCAGGCGCAGCAGCAGATTCCCGCCGACGAGCTGCTCGATGTCGCCGTGCATGTGTTCGAGCCGGGAATTCCACCGGAGATCGCCAAAGACGAACAGGCGCTCGCGAAGAAGCGGATCTATCCGCAGATCCGCGAGGCCGAGTCGCACTATCTGCCGACCATGTTGCGCGCGACGCTCGAATCCTGCGGCCAGTGGGGCTCGGTTCGGGTCGTACCGGCGACGGTGGAGTTCGTCGACGTCTCAGTGACCGGCAAGATCCTCGAATCCACGGGCGCGCAGCTGGCGCTCGAGATCAGCGTCAGCGACTCGACGGCACGCGTATGGATCTCGCACAAGCGCTACCAGAGCGGCGCTGACACCGGTTCGTACAAGACCGACGCGGCATTGAAGGCCCGCGATCCGTTCCAGAACGTCTACTCGCAGATCGCGAACGACATGGTCGCGGCGCGCGACCGGCTGCTCGCACAGAACCGGCGCGACATCCGCCGCGTCACCGAGTTGCGGTTCGCGCACGATCTCGCGCCCCAGGCGATGGACGGCTATCTCGCACATACCCAGCATGGCAAGGACACGACCTTCCAGGTCGTGCGCCTGCCCGCGGCGGAGGACCCTGTCGCTTCGCGCATCTCACGCATTCGGGAGAGCGACTCCCGCGTCGTCGACACGGTCGATGGCTACTACAGCAATTTCGCCGACCAGATGCGCGAGCCGTATGGCGAGTGGCGGCGCTCGAGCTTCGATGACATCGAGAAGCAGGACAAGCTGCAGAGCCAGGCCAACACGCGCACGGTGCTCGGCGCGGCCGCGATTCTCGCGAGCGTGCTCGTGCCCGGGCATTGCGATCCGTACAACTACACGTGCCGCTATGTGGAAGAGGGCCTGCGCACCGCCGGAGTGGTCGGCGGCACGGCATCGGTCCTGTCGGGTATCAAGAAGTATTCCGATGCCCGCATCCAGGGACAGGCACTGAAGGAGCTGTCGCAGTCGTTCCAGTCCGAGGTCGCGCCTCAGGTCGTCGATGTCGAGGGGCAGAGCCTGAAGCTCACCGGCACCGCGGAAGAGCAGTATCGCGAGTGGCGTCAGATGCTGCAGCAACTGTATCTCACGGACAGTGCCGCTGCGCCCGCCGCGCCGCCGCCGCCAGTTGCGAATCCCAATGGACCGGCCAGCTGAGCGCCGGGCCGCACACCATGCCCGCCACGAGCTCCCACGGACCGCGCGTCTGCGACCGCTTCACGCTCCTCGAGAAGCTGGGCTCCGGCGGCCGCGGTGAGGTCTGGCGCGCGCGCGATGAAGCGCTCGGTATCGATGTCGCGTTAAAGGTGCTCGGCGCGGCGGTGAGCGAGGGCTCGCGCGCCTGGGAGGCGCTCGAGCGCGAGCACGCGCTCGCGAGCCGCCTCGACCATCCTCTGATCCTCAAGGTGCACGCGCCGCTGCGCGACGCGCAGCTCGCCGTTTTACCGATGGAGCTGGCGGCGGGAGGCGATCTGCGCCGCCTGCGCGGCGCGAGCTATCTGCAGATCGTGCCGGTGCTGATCGATCTGGCGCGCGCGCTGCTGCATGCGCACGAGCGCGGCGTGGTACACCGGGATCTGAAGCCCGGCAACATCCTGTTCGATGACCACGGTCAGCTGCGCGTGGCCGACTTCGGGGCGGCGAGCCTGCTGCGCTCCTCGGAAGGCGGCAGCGAACTGCGGGCGTCGCGCGAATTCTCACCCTTCACTGCGAGTCCGCAGCAGCTGCGCGGCGAGCCGGCAAGCACCAGCGACGATGTGTACGGACTGGGCGCGCTCGCGTTTGAGCTGCTGACGGGCTATCCGCCGTACTACCCGCAGTTCGAGCTCGCACGCCGGCTCGAAGGTGAGGTGCCCGAGCTGCACGTGGCGCATCAGGCGCCGCCGCGCCTGATTGGCCTGGTGCGGGCGCTGCTCGCCAAGTCCGCCGGGGAGCGGCCCGCTTCGATGCAGGATGTGATCGCGAGCCTCGAGGCCGCGCTCGATGACACGCTCACGTTCCACGGTGCGCAAACTGCCGACGGGGGTGCCGCGGCCCCAGTGACTTCGAAGGAGTCGGCAGGCGCATCGAACCCTGCCGTGCCCGATCCGCCCGGCTGGGATGAAGCCTTCCGCGGAATCGATCCGCCGCCCCTGCGTGTGCGCACCGAGCGCGGTGAGCGCCGTCGCGTCGCGCCGTGGCTGGCCGTCGCCGGACTGGCCGGCGCTGCGGTTGCCAGCTTCTACTGGCTGCCCGCACACATGCCGGCCAGCTTCGCGGCGGCGCCCGGAGCCTCTCCGGTCGGCGCCGCACCGCGCGATCCGGCCGCGGAAGAGCGCTTGCGTCGCGCCCGTGCGGAATTCGATGCGCGGCTCGCCGCGCTCGATGCGCGGGGCGCGGGTGTGTGGGGCGGTGCGGCATATGCCTCTGCCAAGACGCACGCGGCCGAGGCAGCCGGCGCCGACGATGCCGGCAGTCCCGCCATTGCCGAGGAAAGACTCGCTGAGGCCAGCCGACTGCTCGGTAGCGTCGAGCAAAGAGCCGCGCAGGCGATGAGCGATGAGATCGCAGCGGGGGATCGCGCGCTGCAGGCAAGCAACGTCGCAGCCGCCAGTCAGGCATTCGCGCTCGCGCTGCGCATCGATCCGCGCGATGCGCGTGCGCTCGCGGGCGCGCGCCGCACGCGGGCGCTGACCGCACAGTTACCACTGCTTGCGAATGCCGCGAACGCGGAGCTCGAGCACGACTATGCGCATGCGGTGCAGAGTTACAGCCAGGCGCTGGCGCTCGATGCCAGCAACGTCACCGCGGGCGCCGGCCTCGCCCGTGCTCGAGCGGCACTCGGTGCCGACAGCTACGCGAAGGCCATCGGCACGGGATTTGCCGCACTCGGCGCCGGGCAGCTCGAGGATGCCCGCGCCGCGTTCCTGCGCGCGCGCACGCTGCAGCCGACGGGGACCGAGGCGACGCGCGGTCTCGTCCGCGTCGATGCGGCTCAACGTGCGCGCGAGTTCGCACAGCTGCAGCAGCACGCAGCCGCTCTCGAGGCGCAGGAGCGCTGGAGCGAAGCCCGGCATGAGTACGAAGCCGCACTCAAGCGCGATCCGTCACTCGCATTTGCGCAGCAGGGACTCGCGCGCGCCACGTACCGCGAGACCCTCGCCAGGCGCCTGCAGGCGCTGGCCGATGCTCCGCAGCGGCTCGGCTCGCCGTCGGTACGCGAGGAGGCGGTCGCGCTCATTCATCGGGCCAATCAGCAGCAGCCCGCCGGGCCCGTGCTGCGCAGCCAGGCCGAGCGGCTCGCGAGCCTCTTGCCGGCATTCGACAAGCCTGTGCATCTGGCCCTCGAATCCGACAACGCGACGGTAGTCGCCATTCCGCAGGTCGGAACGCTGGGCACCTTCTCGCGCCGCGAGATCGATCTGCGCCCGGGCCGCTACACTTTCGTCGGCACGCGCAATGGCTATCGCGACGTGCGCCGGGATGTGACGGTCACGCCGGGTGATCGCGTGCAGACCATCAGCGTCCGCTGCGTCGAGCCGATCTGACGGCACGGATGGGCGCCGGGGTCACGACAAGCGCGCACACGGCCGTCGGGCCGCGAATCCGTCTCGAGGAGCCGGCCGGCCAGCGCGAATTCGACGGCGCGCTGACGCTCGGCGGCGCCGGCGCCCAGGTCGTCGTCCCGGACGCATCTGCCGGCGCCGCGATCCGAATTGAATCGCGCGGACCCACGTGGAACGTGAGCATCGTCGGCGAGGCGGCGGCGCGGCTCGATGGCCAGCCGCTCGCCGGCGTGCGCGACCTGCGCCGCGGCGATGTCATGACGGTGGGCGCCGCGCACATCGAAGTGGCGGCACTGGCGCGCGGACAGCTGCAGCTCGTGGTGCATCACCTGGTCGGCAACGCCACGATCGCACCCGCAGGCATGCTGCTCGAGGCGCCCGCGGCGGGCAGCGATCAGCTCGATATCACTCCGATCGTCGCACCGCGCGAGCCCCCTGGCACACGCGCGCCGCGTGCCGAAGACGCAGCGCCGCGTCGCTGGTCGCGACGGCTGATCTGGATGGGCGCCGGTGCGGCAGTCATCGCCACCGCCGTGTTCATCTCTTTCTTCCAGCCCGTCGAGCTCGATCTGAAGCCGACTGACGCAAAGGTGCGCGCGGCTGACAGCTGGCTCGCCGTGCACAGCGGAACCCGGCTCTACGTTCTGCCCGGCGCGCACACGCTGCGCGCGGAGCGCGAGGGCTATCTGCCGGCGCGCGCCGATGTCGAGGTCGCGCGCGATACTCCGGCGGGAGTGCGTCTGCACCTGGCCGCGCTGCCGGGCCGGCTGATCATCGATACACACGGCATCTCCGCGGCGGTCAGCATCGATGGCGTGCCTGCGGGCCACGCGCCCGGAACGATCGAAGTTCCTGCCGGACGGCGCACGATCACGTTGCGGGCGCCGCACTATCTCGATGCGGTCGCTGAGCGGATCATCGCCGGTGCCGGCCGGCGCGAAAGTCTGACGGTCAGCCTGCAGCCGGCCTGGGGCTCACTCGCGATTGCAGCCAATCCTGCGGGTGCATTGCTCAGCATCGACGGCACGGAGCGAGGGCGTGTACCGACCATCCTGCAAGTGGATGCGGGCGTGCGACGGATCCGGCTGTCCGCGCCCGGACTAAAGAGCTGGGAGAGCAGTGTCGTCATCGAATCCGGACGAACACTGCGCGTGGGCACGATCACGCTGGGGCAGCCGGACGCAGAGCTCATCGTGCGTTCGGAGCCCGCTGGCGCAGAGCTCTCGATCGCGCGCACGTATCGCGGCCGCACACCGGTCACACTCACTGTGCCCTCGGGCATCGAGCACGAAGTGGTGCTCGATCTGCCGGGATACGAGAGCTGGACGCGGACGGTGCTGGCACAGCCCGGCGGCAAACTTGCGCTGGACGTGCCCCTCAGGGCCATCCTCGTACCGGTGACGATCGAGGGCGAGCCGGCCGGCGCCGATCTCTATATCGATGGCAAGTCCGCGGGCGTTGCGCCGCGGACCGAGCAGCTGCTCGCCGTGACGCACCGAATCGAGCTGCGCAAGCCGGGCTACATTCCGTTCATCACCGATGTCTCGCCGCTCGCGCCGATCGCCCGCACGGTGCGCTATCACCTCATCTCGAGTGATCGTGCGACGGCACTGGCGGAGTCGGCTCCCACACTCACCACGCACAACGGCTACGTCCTGCATATCGTCCCGCCGGGGACCTTCCTGATGGGCAGCGCGCCGCGCGAGCAGGGGCGCCGCCCCAACGAGAGCCGTCACCCGGTGACGCTCGCGCGGCCGTTCTACATGGGTCTCACCGAGATCACGAACGCACAGTTCCACGCCTTTCATCCGGAGCACAACTCCGGTTTTCTGCGCGAGCAGGCGCGCTCGTTCGATCTCGACAGCCAGCCGGTGACGCGCGTGTCGTGGAATGAGACCGCGGAGTTCTGCAACTGGCTCTCGAAGCTCGACGGGCTGCCGCCGGCGTATCAGAAGCGTGACGACGACTATGTGCTCATCCGGCCCGTTACGGCGGGATACCGGCTGCCCACCGAGGCCGAATGGGAGTACGCCGCGCGCTACGCCGGTCCGGACCGCATGCTGCGGTACGCCTGGGGCGATGAGTTGCCGATCACCGCGGCCGCCGGCAATGTCGCCGGCACTGAAGCGGCAAGCCTGCTCTCCGGGACGCTGCCCGGCTATCACGATGAGTTTCCGGCACTGGCGCCCGTGGGAAAGTTCGCGGCCAATGCGCTGGGGCTCTACGACATGACCGGCAACGTCTCCGAGTGGGTCAACGACTACTATCTGTCCTATATCGACGACGTGCCCGCGACCGATCCGCTCGGCCCAACGTCCGGCAAGCGCCACGTGATCCGCGGCGCGAACTGGCAGAGCGCCTCGATCGCGGAGTTGCGCTTGTCGTGGCGCGAAGGGGCCGATGCGGCGAGCCAGACGCTCGGCTTTCGCATCGCGCGGTACGCCGAGTGAGGTGCGCATGAGCGAGGATCAGATCTACCGCCGGCAGAGCTGGCGGTTAGTGCTCGTCGGGCTGATCTTCGCCATCGGCTGCGCGGGTGGCGCGCTGCTCGCGTTGCGGGCGGATGCGCAGGCGCCGGCCAGCCCGCCTCCCGTGAAGGCATCCCCACCGATGAGTCCAAGCGACGCCAACGCCCTGATCAAGGACGATCCCACGATCGCGCCAGATTCGCAGGAATCCGCCGACAACAACGTCACCTTCCCGGTCGACATCTGACGGCACGCAGGATGTACGCGATCGAGCTCAATGATCGTGCGCTGGCGCTCGCCGACGACGGAGAGGTGCTCGCGTGCGAGCCGAGCATCGTCTTCGAGGGGTCGGGTGCCGAGCCCGCCGGCACTCCCGCACACGCATATCTGAAGCTGCGGCCCGGAGCCGTCTCGAGCACGCATCTCTGCGTACTCCTGAATCCGGGAGCGGACGCCGTGCGCGCCGCCTCGCTGCTGGCGAGCGACGTGTCGCGCCGACTTGCTGCGCATCCGGTGCCGGCCGGCGCGGCAATATGGATCGCTACATCGACGGCGCTGCCACCGTACGCACTGGGCGTGCTGCTGGGAGCCATCGAGGCACTCGGCCTGCGCGTCGGCGGCTTCGTCGATGCGGCGGTGGTGAGCGCAGCCGCTCTCGGGCTCGATCGGCCGGCCATCGCTCTCGACCTCGGGCTGCATCATCTGGCGGCCAGCGCACTTGAGTGCGGTGGCGAGATCCGCCTCGGTCGCACGCTCTCGAGCACGCGCGGCGGACTGCTCGAGCTGCATCAGGCATGGCTCGCCCTCATTGCCACGATGCTGGTGAAGCGCACGCGCTTCGATGTACTGCACGAGGCGGTGAGTGAGCAGCAGTTGTTCGATGAGATTCCGCGGCTGGCGCGTGAGGCCGCCGCCGACGGTTCGGCTACGGCGCTCATCAGCCACGAGGGCGATCGCTTCGAAGTCCCCATCGCGCGCGATCAGTTCGTACAGGCGGCCGAGCCGATCTATCGCGAGTTGCTGCGCGTCCTGCATGCGCTGCGGCCCGCGGGAGCGCCGGTCACGCTGATGCTGCCGCGCGCTGCCGCGGAGCTTCCCGGTCTGCGCGAGGCTTGCGGTGAATTCGAGGGCTGCGAGATCGTCACTCTGGCCGACGGATTCGCCGCGGTGGCCACGTCGGTCAGCGAACTGCCCGAACCCGCCGCCCCAGTGCAACTTCTGCGGCGGCTGGCGGCGCAACGCTGCGGACGCTGCGAATCCCTGGCGGTGCGCGAGCTGCTGACGCGGACCAGCCACGCGGTGCGCGAGGCGACGCATGTGATCTACGCCGGCAAAGCCTACCCGCTCGGCGCGCAGCCGGTGCTGGTCGGCCGTGCGGCGAGCGATGGGCGCGCGATCGTGCTGCCCGAAGGCACCGCGGGGATTTCGCGGCGCCATTGCAGCTTCGTGCGCGAAGGCAGCGAAACCGTTCTGGTCGATCACAGCCGCTTCGGCACGCTCGTCAACGGCGAGCGGGTCGCCGAACGCGCCCGCGTGCGCGCGGGAGACCGCGTCCGGCTCGGCGAGCCCGGTCTGGAGCTGACACTCATCGATATGCGCGAAGCCGCGAGTCAGACGCATGTTGCGCCGCCGGCGGACTGACACCTTCGGACTCTCTTTCCTCGACTGCATCTGTTGCGGCTTCGGCGCCGTCATTCTTTTCTATGTGATGATGAGTGCGCAGAACGGCCTGCGGCTCGTGCACCGCGCCGATGACTTGCGCTCCGAGGTCAACCTGCTGGAGCGCGAGGTAACCGCGGGCACCCTCAATCTCGCCGAGCTGCGCAATACCCTGGAGCGAACGCAGAGCGAGACGGCGAGCACCGCGGCCAGCGCGGCGCGGCTGTTTGCGGAAGTGGAACAGTCGCGCACGGCGCTCGCCAATGCCGATGCGGAGAATCTCGCGCGGCACAGTCGCGTCGAAGAGTTGCAGACCGATGTCCACGCTCTCACCGAGGGCAAGCGTCGCCTGGAAGGCGGCAGCGCCGAGCGCGCACCGCCGGGCCAGGATGTGCACGCGGCCGCAGGCTCGGGCCCGCCGCGCTACATCACCGGCCTCACCCTGCGGGGCAAGCGCATTCTCATTCTGCTCGACCGCTCCGCGAGCATGCTGCATGAGGATGTAGTGAGCGTCATCCGCCTGCGCAACCTCGGCGATGACGCCAAGCGGGCCGCTTCCAAGTGGCGCCGCTCGGTCGAGGTCGTCAACTGGCTCGTCACGCAGATGCCGGCCGGCAGCAAGTATCAGGTGGTCGGGTTCAATACAACGGCGGCTCCGCTCGTGCCCGCGAGCGCCGGCAGCTGGATCGACGCCGCCGATGCGCATGCCTATGCGCTGATCATGGACAGCCTGCACACGATCGTGCCGCGCGACGGCACCAGTCTGATCAACGCGTTCAGCAGCGTGAAGACGCTGACGCCACAGGCCGATCAGATCATCCTGATCACCGACGGACTGCCGACTCAGGGGCGTACCGCGGGTACGCGCAAGTACATCGAGGCCGGAGCGCGCATGCGGCTCTTCGATGAGGCGATCGCCGTGCTGCCGGAGCGCGTGCCCGTCGACGTGGTGCTGCTGCCGATGAAGGGCGACGTGCAGGCCGCGCACCGCTTCTGGCGGCTGGCGCGTCTCACCCAGGGCTCGCTGATCGCGCCTTCGCGGGACTGGCCTTAATGCGCCGCGAACGCGAATTCGAAGTCTTCAGCCTGTCGTTCCTGGACTGCATCTGCTGCGGCTTCGGCGCGATCATCCTGCTCATCGTGGTGTCCGATTTCAAACAGCCGGCAACGCTCGAGGCGAGCCGGCGCGACCTGCGCGCACAGGTGCAGCTGCTGACGCAGCAACTGCAGCAGATCCGCGGCGAGTCGGACACGCTGCACCGCGAGCTCGCGGGGCGGGTCGAGGAGCTGCAGAAGGAGCGCATGCACGTCGGGCGGCTCGCCGGCGATCTCACGCATATCAAAGGCCAGTTCGCGGCCAGCCGCGAGGAGGCTTCCGCCGTCAACCGCCTGACCGAGGAGCTGGTCGCCTCGCGGCGGACGCTTACGTCGGACACAGAGAAGCTGCTCGCCGAGCGGCGCAGCCACCCGCGCATGTCGGCGGTCGGTGGCATCCCGGTCGACAGCGAGTACGTCATCTTCCTCATCGACACGTCCTCGAGCATGACCGACAACCACTGGGACGTGGCGACGCGCGTGCTGCAGGAGATTCTCGACATCTACCCGCACCTGGCCGGCATTCAGATTCTGTCGGACAAGGCGAAACCGATGTTCAGCGGCACCCAGGGCACGTGGCTCGACGACACGCCGGCGCGTCGCAAGGAGATGGTGACGCGCATGAAGAACTGGCGCGTGTACAGCGAGTCGAACCCCGTGGACGGCATCCGCGACACCATCCGCACTTACTGGAGTCCCGGGCGTCGCATCAGTCTCTACGTGCTGGGCGATGAGTTCACCGGCGAATCGATGCAGCAGGCGCTCGATGCCGTTGCCGCGGCCAACAAGCCCGACGCATCGGGGCAGCGCCCGGTCCGCATTCACGCCGTCGGCTTTCCCGAAGCGCCGGGCTTTCCGCCGTTTACAAGCATTCGCTTTTCGGCATTAATGCGGCTGATGTGCGAACAGAACGGCGGCACCTTCGTCGGACTGCTGCAGTAGTGCGAAGCCTGGCTCCCTCGTGCGTGGCCCTGCTCGCGCTCAGCGGCTGCGGCGCGGTGAACGTGAAGCCCGCACCGGCACTGCCGCACGCGCTGATCGTGCCCCTGCCGGCGCGCGTGGTCCTGGTCATCCCCAAGGACGTACGCAAGTTCACCGATCGCGAAACGCGCGACGGCGTTGACTGGCGGATCGAGCTCGGGCCGGCCCACGAGCAGCTGCTGCGCGATCTGTTCCGCGATGAGTTCAGCGATGTGGTCGTGATGGAGGATCTTGCCGCGGCCAGGCAGGTGACCGACGCGAAGGCCATTTTCGAGGTGCACATCGATCAGTTCTCGTTCGCAACTTCACGGCAGACCGGGCGCTACACCGCCGCCACGATCCGCTACCGCATCCAGCTCTACACTCCCGCGGGCGAGACCTTCGACACCTTCACGCTGACGGGGTATGGCAACTCCCAGTCCGAAGGCATGTCAGCGAGCAAGCCGCTCGAAGTCGCCTGCAACGCCGCGATGCGCGATGCTGCGGCGAAGTTTCTCGTGCAGTTGCCCGAGCTGCCCGTCGGCAAGCGCCTCGCGCAGAACCAGCCGGTGAGCGTCGAGAAGGTCGCGGAGGATGCAGGTCAGATCGAGCTCGTTCCGATCGATGAGCCCTAGGATGGCTTCTTGCGCTTGGTGACGATGCGCTCGTGCAGCGTGACCCCGGGAGTCGCCACGGCGCTGCCGTCCAGCACGCGCGGCCCGTAGCGCGCCCGCTTCACGGCGCTGATCACCGCCTTCTGCTGACCCTCGGACGCATCCGACTGCACTGCCGTCACCTCCGCGGTGCGGCCTTCGGGGGTGACGGTGAAGCTCACATCGACCCCATGCTCCTCGGCCTCGCGCGGCTCGATACGGGAGCGGGTGATTGAGGCCGGCGGCGGGCGGTAGGCGAGCTGGCGCGGCTGTGCGAGCAGCCCCGTCGAACCGGCCGTCTGCAGCTCCAACCAGGCCTGGCGGTAGGCAATCTGCGCCCTCGGCTCATCGCCGCTACACACATACCAGTCGGCGAGGTCCACCAGCGTCTCACCGAGCCGGGCGTGATTCGGTGGCGTCTCGCGCGCCAGCACCTGGACTGCCGCGCGCAGCGCCTGCTCGCCGTCGGGATTGAGGCTCCGCATCGACCAGGAGGGACTCGACAGGGGTTCGAGCGCGAGCGGCGCATCGGCAGTCGCCGGCTCGGATTCCGAGCCGTTGAAGTACTCGAGACGGTACGTACGGGCGATACCGCGCAGGGCATCGACAGCAAGGGGAGTGAGCTTGCCGTTGCTCTCGACGATGGAGAGGGCACGCGCATGCAGTGCGCGGGCGGCGCTGTAGCGGCCGACGAACTCAAACCAGCGCGCGTAGGTATCGATCGGCCCCAGCAGCCGCAGGTCGTCCTTGCCATACGCCGTCTCGGCCACCTGGAGCGCAAACTGATGCTCCTTCTCCGCGTTCGCGAAATCCGCCAGCGCGACGTAACTGGCAATCAACGGCGTCAGCATCTGCAGCTGACCGGCGTTGAACAAGCCGTCGATGTTGCGGCTGAGGTCGACGGCGCGCTTCAGCACCAGGCTTGCGTTGTCGAACTGCCCGAGCGCGGCGTACGTCACGCCCAGCCCCTGCAGCGGGCGCAGCAGCCGCCGGTCTGTGCCGGAGGCCGTGGCCTCTACGATCTCGATCGAGCGCTGGTAGACCCCGACGGCCTCCTCGTGCCGGCCGAGACGGTGGTAGGTGGTGCCGAGGTTGGTGAGCGGTGTCACCAGCTCCGCCGCTTTGGGTCCGTACTGCTGCTCGGTGAGCGTGACCAACTGCTGCGCGGGCGCCAGCGCCTCCTGGAACCGGTGCGCGTCGAAGAGGCTCCGGAACTGGTGATAGACCTCGAGGCGCTCCGGATCGCTGGCTGCGATGACCGGCTGTCCCAGGACGAGAGCGAGGCTCAACACAAGGCAGAATCTGCGCACGCCGAATCCTAACGCTGATCTGCGCGGCAAGGCGAGGGCGTGTAATGCTAAGCTTTGCCGACATGGGGGAGAACGAGGGTCGGATTGCTCTGTTCGCCGGCGCGAGCGGGCTGGTGGGTGCCCAGGTGCTGGAAGCCCTGCTCGCGACATCCGAATTTTCCCGCGTCTACGCCGTCACGCGCCGCGGCCTCGGGCGCGACCATCCCCGGCTCGCCAATCGCATCGTCCAGTTCGACCGGCTCGAGGAGCAGCTCAAGGGCACGCAGTGTCATACAGCATTCTGCTGCCTCGGCACGAGCCTGCGTACCGCCGGCTCGGAGCAGGCGCTGCGCCAGGTGCAGGTTGGCTACGTGGTCGCGTTCGCCCGAGCGGCCCGCGCCGCACAGGCGCAGCGCCTGATCGTCCTCTCGTGTGCCGGCGCCGATCAGAAATCGCGCCGGCCGGAGGCGCGCTTCGCGGCTGAGGCGGAGCAGGCCATGGAGGCGCTCGGCTTTGGCTCGCTCGATATTCTGCAGCCCGGCGCGATTCGCGGACTGCATCGCGGCGGCGGTCCTGCCGAGCTCGCACGCCTCGCCCTCATGCCGCTCCTCGATCTCACCCGCGTGGGAGCCCGCGAGCCGCTGCGCTCCGTCTCACCGCGGCTGATCGGCGCCGCGATGCTGGGTGCGGCGCGCTCCGGCAGACGCGGTGTGTACCGCTATACCTGCGCGCAGATTCACGCGCTCGCGAATTACAAGCCACCGCGCCGTCCCACGTCGTCGCAGTCGCCGGCGAAGTCCGCGCAGCCGCCGCGCTGAGCGCGGCCATTACGTGATCCAGTTAACATCGGCCGCCGCGGCCACGTGACAGATTGCTGCAATCAATCAACTTGCAGGACGGGCTCCCCTCGGCTTGACGCAGAATCTGCGCCTCCGAGGAGCTGCGCGGGATACGGCATCGTGATATTGCGGTCGGCTGTTGCAAGCCGCATGGGTCGGCGCATGGGAGTCGTGCTGCTCGTATGCGCGCTGCTCCCGCTCGTCGTGTTCGCGCTGCTCTCCACCCAGCACATCGCTGCGGCCACCCGCGCCACGGCCGATCATCGTCTGCGCGGCATCAGCTATACCTCTGCGATGGCCGTCGCCGCGCGCCTGAGCGCAGCCCAGGCCATCGTCCAGGCGCTCACCGCGCGCGATGTCGGCGATGGCGCCGCGATTCGCCAGCAAATCAGCAACTCGCGCGCCTTCAAATCGGTGGCGCTGGTTGCGCGCGACGGCGCCGATACCCTCTCGCCGACGCAGCAGCCCTCCGGGGCGCAGCTCGCCGCGCTCGCCGCGGGGCAGACGGTACTCATGCCGGCGGTGCTGCAGGGGCAGCTGCCTTCGATCTTTCTGCTGCGCGAAGTCAGTGCCGGCGGCAAGCCGCGACTCGCGTACTTCGAGCTGGCGCCCGACTGGCTCTGGAACGACCTGTCGATTGGTCATGACGACGTGCTGGTCGCGCTCGTCGACGTACGGGAGCACGTGCTCGAGAGCTCGGTGCGGCTGCCGGAGGAGATCGTGCGCATGTTCGCGCACCAGATCGATCTCGAGGGCGAGCGCCGGGAGGAGATCCGCGCGCTCGGCTGGCAGGCGGGCGAGCAGGGCTGGCAGGGAGTGCTCACGCACGTGCCGCTGGTCAACGAGCGCATCACCGCGGCGCCCTGGGCGGTCATTGCTTTCATGCGCGAGCCGAGCTGGCTTGCAAGCACCGTCGCCGTGCAGCGCGCGCTGCCGGTGGCACTCCTCGTCTCAGTGTTGCTGGCTGCGGCGGCGGCGCTCTATCTGACCCGCCTGTATGTGCCCGTGCTCGCGGCGCTACGCGCCGGCCTCGATGCGCTGCAGGACCGGCGCTACAGCCCGCTGCCGATCGCCGGCCGCGACGAGCCGCGCAGTCTGCTGCGTGCGTTGAACCGCAGTGCCGCGAGTCTGCAGGAGCAGCTGCGCGCCCTCGAGACGCTGGGCGAGATCGATCAGTTACTGCTCGGATCCGCGGGCCTCGAGCAGGTGCTCGATGCGATCCTTTCCCGGGTTCAGGCGGTGACGCGCTGCCACAGTGTCGGCATTGCATTGCGCGATGGCGATGCGCCCGGACGCGGCCGTGTCTACCTGGCAGCGGCGGGACTGAACGAGCTGCCGGTGAGCCGCATTGCACTCGATGACGACATGCTGGCGACGCTGGCCGCCGAGACCGACGGACTCACCATCGCGCGCTGCGAGGATGGCCGCCACAGCTTCCTGCGGCCGCTGCAGGATACTGGCGCCGAGATCTTCTGGGTCTGGCCGGTCATCGTCGGCGAGCGCGTCGAGGCGATCCTGTCGGTCGGCTACCGTGAGGTGCCCGCGGCCGATCCGCACATTCTGCGCTGTGGCGGGGCGTTCGCGGCCCGCCTGGCCATCGCGCTGTCCAAGAGTGCGCGCGATGAGCAGCTGTATCGCCAGGCGCACTTCGATCCGCTGACGGCACTTCCCAACCGCCTGCTGTTCCGCGAGCGGCTGTCGCAGGAGCTCGCTTCGAGCAGCGCCGGCGGCTCGCGCGGCGCTCTGCTCTACATCGACCTCGATCACTTCAAGAAGGTGAACGACAGCGTCGGCCACGGCGCCGGCGATCAGCTCCTGAACATCGTCGCGCAGCGCCTGCGCGCCAGTGTGAAGGACGGCGACACGGTCGCCCGCCTGGGGGGCGATGAATTCACTGTGATCCTGCGCAACGTTCAGAACACGGAGTCGGCGGGAGCAGTCGCCGAGCGCATCGTGGAGTCGCTGCAGCTGCCCGTCAGCATCGGCGGCCGCGATCACCACATCTGCGCCAGCATCGGCATCACGCTCTTCCCGGACGATGCGACCAGCATCGAGGATCTGGTGCACAACGCGGATGCCGCGATGTACCGCGCGAAGGACCTGGGCCGCGGCCGCACGATGTTCTTCGAGCGCAGCATGAGCGTGAAGCTCGCCCCGCCGAGTGACAGCGGCCTGCAGCGCGCGCTGCGACGGCGCGAGTTTTCCCTCTTTTATCAGCCGCAGTTCGCAGTCGCCGACGGCACCCTGGCGGGCATCGAGGCGCTGCTGCGCTGGAACACGCCGCGCGACGGTGTGCGTCAGCCGGATGAGTTCGTGCCGGCGGCGGAGGAGAGCGGACTCATCGTCGACATCGGCGGCTGGGTGCTCGAAGCGGCCTGTACCCAACTGGTAGCCTGGCGCGAAAGGGGCATCGCGCCGCCGCGACTCTCGCTCAACATTGCACCACAGCAGCTGCGGCATGCCGACTTTGCGCACGCCGTGCGCCGTACGCTCGACAAGTTCGCTCTGCCCGCCGAGATGCTGGAATTCGAGCTCACCGAGAGCATCTTCGCCGACGAGGGCGCATCGATTGCGGTGTCGCGGCTCGCGCAGGTCGGCGTGCGCATTGCGCTCGATGGCTTTGGCAGCGGCTACGCCTCGCTCGGGCACCTGCGCCAGCATCCCATCAGCATCGTGAAGATTGACCGGCGCTTTCTCGCGGACGTGCCGTACAACCCGGCCTCTGCGACGCTCGTCGAGACCATCATCGTCATGGCGCACGCGCTCGGGAAGCGCGTGGTCGCCGAAGGCATCGAGAGCATCGAACAGCTGGATTTCCTGCGCGAACGCCGCTGCGATCTCGCGCAGGGTTTCTATCTCGCGCGACCGCTCGCCGCGGCATCGATGACCGAGCTGCTGCATGCCGGCAGTGCCTCGCGCGAAGAGGGCGAACAGCGCGCGGCGGGCTGATACGGCCCAGCTTATGTCTCCTCTGCAGCACAGTGCACGAGGGTGAGAGTCAAAGCACAGATTCTCGCTTGACTGCGCGTCGCGTCTTTCCGACACTCTGCATGTGTTATGGGCAAACCCGTCGAAAGGCGGGGACGCAAAGCCACCGGTCTAACGGACTTGGTCCTATGACGGCGGGGTTGCCACCGGCGCAGCATCTGGGCGGCTGGTGTCTTGACTCCCTACCTTCCTGGGCACCACTCCGCCGACCTCTGGCGATGCGATGCATCGTTCCGGGGAAAAACGTATGACAGTTGCAACGCGGCCGGTATCCGGCGGGGCGTCGCGCACCGACGCGCCGCGACCCGTGGCCATCATGGCCGACGTGGGTCCGTTCGTGATCAATTTGTGTTCGTCGACGACGCCGATGGCGCTGTCGCACCCACAGACACCTGAGCTGCGCCGATTTACTTTCTTCGTCAGCCGCCGTCTTGAAGACCGGCGCGAGCGCTTCCGTCTGCACATGGGCTATTTCGAGACCCTGCAGGAAGCGGAGGAATGGCTCGGGGTCGTGCGCGAGGTCTATCCCGGCGCCTGGGCTGGCGAGACGCCGGGCAAGCGCCTGCGCGAGCGGCTGGCTGCGGAAGCTGCCGAAGCGGCGGCGGCCCGCGCACCGGCGCCGGCTCCCGCACCCAAGGCGGTCGCCGCCCCTGTGCCGGCGCATGTGCCGACGTTGCAGGCCGCGCCTGCGCCGAAACCCGCAGCGGTCGCGAAGCCCGCGCCCGTCGTGAGGACCGCGCCGGTCGCGAGACCTGCCGTGGCGCACAAGCCGGTCGTTGCTACCAAGCCCGTTGCGGCGGCAAAGCCTGCCGCGGCTGCGAAGCCGACTGCAGCACCGAGGGCGGTCGTTGCGCCGAGGCCCGTGGCGGCGCCGAAGCCGGCTGTTCATCCCGCACCGGCTCGCAAGCCGGCCGCGGCACACAAGAACGCGACCACCGCGCAATCGAACATGCGCAGTGTGCTCGCCTCGCTCGACGACAGTGGCCACACGCGCCAGATGCCTGCGATCAGCTCACCGGCAGCCGCGACACGCGCAGCGCCTGCGGCACCCGCGGCGCCGACGGCGCCGACGGCGCCCGTCGCTGCTGCGACGCCCGCTGCGCCGCTGAGTGACACCCAGGTTCTCAGGATCCTCGAGCGCCGCAAGGCCGATGGCGGACCTGCGCCCGAGGACAGCAGCATCGCGCTGCTCAAGCCCGATGACACCGGCACGCGCTGGGCGCTGAAGGAAGCGGTGCAGTCGAATGCCCCTGTCTCCTTCGCCGTGCAGCTGCAGTGGTCGGTACAGCCGATCGAGATCGGCAAGGTTCCGCCGCTGGCGATATTCAGCGCTTACACGCTCTACACCGTCGAAGGCAGCCGCGAGGGACGACGCTGGTACGGATTGCGTCTGGGCTTCTTCAGCGATGCGATCTCCGCCAAGCAGGTCGCGCACTACGTGCGTTCCGAGTTCAACTCGGTGGCGGTGGTGCCCGTGAGCCCGACGGAGCGTGGCCGTGCGAGCGATTCCGGCCATACGAAGATCGTCGATCGTCCGGCGGCCACGTCGGCGGTGCAGGACAGGCTGCCGAGCGCAACGGCAGAGTTCAAACTGATCGACGATGTGATTCCGGCGGCACCGGTGCCGGCACCGCGGGCCGCGGCCGCCAAACCGGCGCCTGCGCCGCAGTTCAAGCGCAGCGCCAAGCCGGCGCCGGGCCGTGTGCGTGCGAAAGAGAAGCGCTCCTCGCAGACGCTGGAGCAGACTCTGGAAATCCTGGGCGCCGATCAGCTCGAGATCGACAATGGCCGCGGTGAGCGGATCAACGACTCGGGCGTACGCCACCTCAAGGTGGAAGTGCAGAAGGATAGTCCCTTCTCGCGCCTGCTCGAGCGTCTGAGCGAGCGCAGCCGGGCAAAATAGCCGCGGCGTTACTTCTTGCCGCCGAACAGCTTGTCGAGTTCGGCGCGCGCCTTGTCGACCGCCGCGACATCCGGGGGGACGTACGCACCGGACTTCGGCTTGAAGTAGTCGCAGAAATTCGCGTGCTCTTTGTCGCGCACTTCCTCCGCGATCGGCTCGCGGCAGTGCTTGGCGACGCGCGTGTCGTAGTCGACGCACATCCGGCAGACGTGCTGCTCGGCGCGGCACTGCGGGCACTCGTCGAGCCTGCGCAACGGCAGACTGAGCGCGGCGAGCGCCGTACCACACTTCCAGCACACCAGGTCATGCGCCATGGGCGCGAGCTTACGCCGCTAGGAGCGGGCTGTCCGCGCGCGCCGCGGTGCCGCCGGCGCTGCGGCTATGGCAGCTACGACCCGGGGTGATTCGGTGCGCTCGCTGAGAAAGCCCGCCAGCACCTCGCCCGTATGTGAGCGAGCGCGGCGCGCGGCAATCTCGGCGGGCGGACCGGCGGCGACGATGCGGCCGCCGCGCTCGCCGGCTTCCGGTCCCATATCGATGATCCAGTCCGCCTCGGCCATCACGTCGAGGTTGTGCTCCACCACGACCGCGGTGTTGCCCGCCTCGATGAGCCGGTGCAGCACGAGAATCAGCTTCTCCACATCAGCCATGTGCAGACCGACGGTCGGCTCATCGAGGACATACAGTGTGTGCTTGGGCTGCTGACGCAGGCCCAGGCGGCCTCCGGTGCGCACCTTCGCCAGCTCGGTCACGAGCTTGATGCGTTGCGCCTCGCCGCCCGAGAGCGTCGGGCTCTGCTGACCGAGAGTGAGATAACCGAGCCCCACGTCCTGCAGCAGCTGCAGAGCGTGATGCACGCGCGGGTGAGCGCGGAAGAACTCGACGGCATCCTCGACGTTCATCGCGAGCACGTCGCCGATGCTGCGATCGCGCCAGAGCACTTCGAGTGTCTCGGCGCCAAAGCGCCGGCCACCGCACACATCGCACAGCACCTTCACATCGGGCAGGAAGCTCATCTCGATGGTCTTGACGCCCTGACCCTCGCAGGCCTCGCAGCGTCCCCCCGCCGTGTTGAACGAGAAGCGGCTCGCCGTGTAGCCACGGATGCGTGCCTCGGTCGTGCCCGCGTAGATCGCGCGAATGTCATCCCAGAAGCCGACGTAAGTCGCAGGGCAGGAGCGCGGTGTCTTGCCGATCGGCGTCTGATCGACTTCCAGCACGCGATCGATGCGCTCGATGCCGCGCACGGCCCGGCAGCCCGACAGCGGCGTGCCCGATCCCGCACGCTTGCGCGGACGCGCCGCGCGCCCTGGACCTTCCACACCCACCAGTCTCCTGCTGTTCGCGTAGAGCACGTCACGCGCGACGGTGGACTTGCCGGAACCGGAAACCCCGGTCACGACGACGAGTCGTCCCAGGGGGATGCGAACATCGAGGCCGTGCACGTTGTGCAGTTCGACGCCCTCGAGCTGCAGCGACGGCGTGCGCGAATTGACCGGCCGGCGTGGAGTCGCAGGATGACGCAGCGGCTCGCGCAGGAAGCGACCGGTAATGGAGCGTGGGTTCGCGATCAGGTCCTTCACCGTACCCTCACCGACCACCTCGCCGCCGCGCACGCCGGCGCCGGGCCCCAGATCGAGTACGTGATCGGCGCGACGGATGGTGTCCTCGTCGTGTTCGACGACGACCAGTGTATTGCGATGCGCCGCGAGCTCGGCGAGCGAGTCGAGCAGCACGCGGTTGTCGCGCGGGTGCAGCCCGATCGTCGGCTCATCGAGGACATAGCACACGCCCTGCAGATTCGAGCCGAGCTGCGCGGCGAGGCGAATGCGTTGTGCCTCTCCGCCGGAGAGTGTCGGTGCCGAGCGGTCCAGGCTCAGGTAGCCCAGACCCACGCGTGAAAGGAACGCGAGCCGTGAGCGCAGCTCCGCGAGCAGGTCGCGCGCAATCTCCTGCTCGCGCGGATCGAGCTCGAGGCTGCCGAAGAAGCCGGCCGCGGCCGAGACCGGGCGCGCCGTGAGCGCCGCAATCGACTCATTGCGAAACAGGACGTTGAGTGCCACCGGATTCAAGCGGTGTCCGTCGCAAGCGCCGCAGGCGACGGGCTCACGCTCGTACCACTCATTCCACCAGTGTTCCTCGCCGGTCTGCTCCTCATCGAAGCCGGTCATCTCGAGTCCGGTGCCGAAGCAGCTCTCGCACCAGCCGTGCTTGGAATTGAAGGAGAACAGGCGCGGGTCCAGCTCGGCGAAGCTGCGCCCGCACGAAGGACAGGCGCGCCGCGCCGAGAACATCATGGGGCGGGCATTACCCGCCGCCGCCAGCACCGACAGCAGTCCCTTGCCGTAGTCGAGTGCGCGCGCGAGGGCTGCGTGCAAGGCCACGTCGTTCTTCGCGCTGACCTCGAGCGTCTGCACCGGCAGCTCGATGCTGTGCTCCTTGAAGCGATTGAGCCGCGGCCAGCGCGCCGTCGGCGTGAACACACCGTCGACCCGCAGCTCCTTGTAGCCCTTTTTCGAAGCCCATTTGGCGAGATCGGTGTAGAAGCCTTTGCGGGCGACCACCAGCGGGGCGAGCAGCGTCACACGCTGTCCGCGGAATTCGCGCAGCAACCGCGCGGCGATGGTGGCCGCGCTTTGTGGCTCGATCGCGTCGTGGCAGTCCGGACAGTGCTGGGTGCCGAGCTTCACGTACAGCACGCGCAGGAAGTGATAGATCTCGGTCAGGGTCGCGACCGTGCTCTTTCTGCCGCCGCGGCTCGTGCGCTGCTCGATCGCAACCGTCGGCGGGATGCCGAATATGGCATCCACATCGGGCCGTGCCGCGGGTTGCACGAACTGGCGCGCGTACGCGTTCAGCGATTCGAGATAGCGGCGCTGCCCCTCGTTGAAAAGAATGTCGAACGCCAGCGTCGACTTGCCCGAGCCGGAGACGCCCGTGATCACCGTGAACTTGTCGCGCGGGATCGAGACGTCGAGATTCCTGAGATTGTGCTCGCGCGCATGGTGGATCACGATCGCGTCGCGCCCGTGCGCGGCATCCGGGCGGGAAGCGGCCGTGGCACCCCAGCTTTCAGCAGGCTCTGCGACCTGCGCCAGCGGCACACGGTGGCCGGCGAGCGCCTGCTCGTATGCCTCGAGCGCCTGGCCGGTGTGCGAGGCCGGGTTCGCGCGCACCTGCGCCGGTGTGCCGGTGCAGACGATCTCGCCGCCGCGCTCCCCGCCCTCGGGACCCAGATCGATCACCCAGTCCGAGGCGCGTACGACATCGAGATTGTGCTCGATCACGAGGAGGGAGTGGCCCGCCACGAGGAGCTTGCGGAATGCGCGCAGCAGCTTCGCCACATCATCGAAGTGCAGGCCGGTAGTGGGCTCATCGAACAGGAACAGCTTGCCGTTCTGGGTAATCTTCGCTGCGCCCGCGGCCGCATCGGCCAGATGTCCGGCGAGCTTCAGGCGTTGCGCCTCACCGCCCGAGAGCGTCGGTACGGGCTGTCCGAGCCGTACGTACTCGAGCCCCACTTCGGCAAGCGGCCGCAGTCTCGCCTGCAGTTCGTCTGTGTCGGCAAAGAAGGCCAGCGCCTCCGTCACCGTCATCTCCAGCACCTCGGCGATGCTGGCACGGCGGCCGTCTGCGCCCTCGTGCTTCACATCGAGCACTTCGTCACGATAGCGCCGGCCGTTGCAGTCCGGGCAGCGCAGATACACGTCCGAGAGGAACTGCATCTCCACGTGCTCGAAGCCGTTGCCGCTGCAGGTCGGGCAGCGACCATTGCCGGAGTTGAAGCTGAATGTGCCGGGCGTGTACTTGCGCTCCTGCGCCGCCGGCTCGGAGGCAAAGATCTCGCGCACGACATCGAAGGCGCCCACATAGCTCGCTGGATTGGAGCGCGTCGTCCGCCCGATCGACTTCTGGTCGACCATGACGACATCGTCCATGAGCTCGGCGCCGCGCAGACTCTCGAACTCTCCCGGCGCCTCGGTCGGCCGGCCTTTGTATTTGAGGAGAGCCGGATACAGCACGTCCTCCACCAGCGTCGACTTGCCTGAGCCGGAAACTCCGGTGACGCATACCAGGCGCTTGAGCGGGATGCGGACGTCGATGTTCTTGAGGTTGTGCTGGCGCACACCGCGCAACTCGAGCCAGCGGTTCGAGCGTGCCTCTGCGACCACCGGGGCATCGGCAGCGCCACGCGCCGGCGCCGGGGCAGCGGGGCGCGGCGGGGGCTGAGGCGGCGCGACTGCCTTGCGACCGGTGAGATAGTCCGCGGTCAGCGATCGGGCACAGCGACCGATCTCCGACGGCGGCCCGAAGTAGACGATCTCTCCGCCGCGCTCGCCCGCGCCGGGGCCCAGGTCGAGGATGCGGTCCGCCTCGAGCATGATCTGCGGATCGTGCTCCACGACGACGAGCGAATTGCCGGCGTTGCGCAGGCGCTTCATGACGCCGATGACCCGCTGCATGTCGCGCGGGTGCAGCCCGATCGAGGGCTCGTCGAGCACGAACAGCGTATTCACCAGCGAGGTTCCGAGCGCGGTGGTGAGATTGATGCGCTGGACCTCACCGCCCGACAGCGTGCGCGACTGACGGTCGAGTGTGAGGTAACCCAGGCCTACGTCATTGAGATAGCGCGTGCGGCTGACGATCTCGCCGAGCAGCAGATCGGTCGCCTCATCGAGCGGTTGCGGCAGCTCGAGCTCCTGGAAGAAACCGTACGCGCGCTCGATCGGCAGGAGCATGAGATCGTGGATCGACAATCCCGGAAGTTGCTGCAGCTTCTCCTGGCTCCACTCGACGCCCACCGGGCGGAATCGCGGTGTCGAACCGAGCGCTTTCATCGCGAGCGCGTGACTGCCGACGCGCCACAGCAGCGCCGGTGTCTTCAGCCGCGCGCCCTGACAGGCCTCGCACGGCGTGTAGGCGCGGTAACGCGACAGCAGGACGCGCACGTGCATCTTGTACGCGCGGCTCTCGAGCCAGGCGAAGAAGCGCTTCACGCCGTACCACACACCCGATTCCCAACGACCTTCGCCTTCGATCACCCATTCGCGCTGCTGCGCCGTGAGCTCACGCCAGGGCCGGTCAAGCGGAATGCCGCGCTTCCTGGCAAATTTGACCAGATCGTCCTGGCACTCCTCGTAGGACTTCGTCTGCCAGGGCCGGATCGCGCCATCGCGCAGCGACTTGTTCTCATCGGGCACGACCAGGCCATAGTCGATGCCGATGGTGCGGCCGAAACCGCGGCACGTGTCGCATGCACCGAGCGGTGAGTTGAACGAGAACAGGCTCGGACTCGGCTCACGGTAGGCGAGATCGCAGGGCGCGCAATGCAGCTCGCTCGAGTAGCGCCATTCAGCGAGACTCGCCGGCGGATCGGCTTCGTCCACGACACGAATCGAGACGCGACCGCGTCCTACGCGTAGCGCCGCCTCCAGCGAATCGAGTACGCGGCCGCGCTCGGCGTTGCCGGCGCGGAAGCGATCCTGAATCACATGCAGAATGCGAGGCGGCGGCTCGGCTGCTTTGGTCCTGCGACGCGACTTGCGCTCCTTCGCGGGCGGTGCGGGCGCCGGAGCAGTTGCGGGGGTGCGCTCGTCACCGCCCGCGGGCTCGAAGAAGCGCGTGTATCCCTGCTTTTGCAGCAGCTCGCGCACCTCGCTCTCGGTGAAGTTCTTCGGCACCGGTACCGGAAGGCACATGAGCAGGCGCGGATCGCCGGCCGCCTGAGCGCGCCGGTGCAAATCCTGATAGATGCTCTCGGGATTGTCGCGGCGCACTGGCTCGCCGCAGCGCTGACAATGCAGTACGGCAGCGCGCGCAAACAGCAGCTTCAGATGATCGTTGAGCTCGGTCATCGTGCCGACGGTGGAGCGCGAAGTGCGCACCGGATTGGTCTGGTCGATCGCGATCGCCGGCGGAATGCCCGAGATGCCGTCGAGCTGCGGCTTGTCCATACGATCGAGGAACTGCCGCGCGTACGGCGAGAAGGTCTCCACGTAGCGGCGCTGACCTTCGGCGTACAGCGTGTCGAACACCAGCGAGGATTTGCCCGAGCCGGAAACGCCCGTCACGACCACCAGCTCGTTGAGCGGGATCGAGAGGGTGAGATTCTTGAGATTGTTCTGGCGCGCGCCGTGCACGCGGATGACGTCGGCCATCCGTGTAGTTTAGAGGAAGTGTCAAGTGCGCAGCGGCGTCGTTCGTCCAGTATCATCCCAAAGCGAGTACTGTATAGATCCGGCCGCCTGGCCAAGGTCCCGGCATGAGCCTGCGAAGCGCCCTCGAAGCCCAGCGCGCCGATCCGCGTGGATTCGGTGGCTGGCTCGTCGCGCGGCTGATGCTGCACCGGCCGGTCGATCGCGCACGCACGCGCTGGGTGCTCTCCCTGCTCGAGCTGCGGCCGGAGGATCGAGTGCTGGATGTGGGTTTCGGTCCCGCGTATTCAACGCAGCTCATCGCCGATCAGGTCACCTCAGGCCTTGTGGTCGGCGTTGACCGCTCGCCGTTGATGCTCGACATGGCGCGCCGACGGTTGCGTCGGCATCTTCATTCGCGCCGCGTGACACTGATGTGCACCGATGCCGCCGATCTGCCGCCCTTCGATGTGCGCTTCGACAAGGCGCTGTCGATCAATCTGCCCGGGATGGCTGAGGACTCGGTGGGGCTCCTCACTCGTGTGCGCGAGCGCATGGCAGCCGGCGGACGCATTGCGGTGGCGCTCTCGGCGCCGGCCTCCGGGCCTGCGGGAGGCGCGGCTCAGACGCTGGGCAGCACGCTCGGGGAGAAGCTCGCGCAGGCAGGTTTTGTCCGATCAACCGCGCACTACAGTGGCGCGACTGGGAGCACTCCTTCAGTGTGCGTACTCGCCGAGGCGTAAACGGAACAGACGCATGATCGCACCCCCCGCAGCGCTGCAGCACGATGTGCTCGAGATGATCGGCAACACACCGCTCGTTGCCGCGCGGCGCTTCGACACCGGCGCCTGTGAGTTGTACCTCAAGCTCGAGAATCAGAATCCCGGCGGTTCGATCAAGGATCGCGTCGGGCTGTACATGATCGAAGCGGCTGAGCGCGCGGGAAAGATCAAGCCCGGGGCGACGCTCATCGAGGCGACCGCGGGCAACACGGGTCTCGGTCTCGCGCTCGTCGCCGGGCTCAAGGGCTACCGCCTGCAGCTGGTGATCCCCGACAAGATGAGCCGGGAGAAGATCTTCCACCTGCGGGCGATGGGCGCGGAAGTCGTCATGACCCGCTCGGATGTGGGGCCGGGTCATCCCGAGTACTACCAGGATCGCGCGGCGCGGCTCGCGCGCGAGACGCCCAATTCGTATTACGTCAGCCAGTTCACCAACGAGGCCAATCCGCTGTCCCACGAGGAGACCACGGCGCCGGAGATCTGGGAGCAGATGGAGCATCGGCTCGATGCGGTCATCTGCGGCGTCGGAAGCGGCGGAACACTGACCGGACTGTCGCGCTTCTTTGCGCGCGTGGCGCCGCATGTGGAAATCGTGCTGGCCGATCCGGCGGGCTCGGCGCTGGCGGGCGCGGTGCAGACCGGCCAGACGCATGCTTCGGGACACGGCTGGCTCGTCGAGGGCATCGGTGGGGACTACGTCCCCAAGGTCTGCGATCTCTCGCGCATCCGCACGGCCTACAGCGTGAGCGATGGCGAGTCGTTCAAGCTGTGCCGCGAACTGCTCGCGCGCGAGGGCATTCTCGCCGGCACCTCCAGCGGCACCATGCTGGCCGCGGCGCTGCGCTATTGCAGCGAACAGCGTACGCCCAAGCGCATCGTGAGCCTGGTATGCGACAGCGGTAACAAATACCTCTCCAAGGTCTACAACGATTACTGGATGCTCGATCAGGGCTTCCTCGCGCGCGAGCGCTTCGGCGATCTGCGCGATCTGATCGGGCGGCGCCATTCCGAGCGCGCCGCCGTGACAGTCAATGCGACGGAGACCGCACTGGCGGCCTACGGCCGCATGAAGCTCTACGACGTGTCTCAGCTGCCGGTGATGCAGAACGGACGCATCGTCGGCATCCTCGATGAGGAGGACGTGCTGCTCAAGGTCTTCGAGCACCCCGAGCGCTTCAATGAGCCCGTCACGGCCGTCATGGAAAGCCATCTGGTGACCGTGGCGCGCGATGCACCGCTGCCGCAGCTCATGGACATCTTCCGGCGCGGCATGGTGGCGATCGTGATGGACGGCGAGGACTTCCTGGGACTCATCACGCGGATCGACCTGCTGAACTGGCTGCGCCGCCGCATGTGAGATGGCATGCTGGGCGACCCGTAGCCCTGCATTGAAAGGACCGATTCGTGACGGACGACCGCCGCAAGCTCGACTTCTCCACGCGCGTGATCCATGGCGGCCAGCAGCCGGATCCGCTCACCGGCGCCGTGATGACGCCGATCTACGCAACCTCGACCTACGTACAGTCGAGTCCCGGCGTGCACAAGGGCTTCGACTACGCCCGCACGCGCAACCCTACGCGCGATGCGCTGCAGGCGAATCTCGCCAATCTGGAAGGCGGCAGCGCGGCATTCTCGTTTGCCTCTGGCATGGCGGCGACCTCGACCGTGGTGGAGCTGCTCGATACCGGCTCGCACATCGTCGCGACACACGATCTCTACGGTGGCAGCTTCCGGCTGTTTGAGCGCATCCGCAATCGCTCCGCCGGACTTTCGGCGAGCTTCGTCGATCTGGGTGACCTGGCGGCGCTCGAGGCGGCGATCCGCCCGAACACGCGCATGCTGTGGCTCGAGACGCCGACGAATCCGATGCTCAAGCTGATCGATCTCGAAGCGGTGGCGGCCATCGCGCGCCGCCGTGGTCTGATCACCGTCTGCGACAACACCTTCGCCACGCCGTATATCCAGCGCCCGCTGGAGTACGGCATCGACATCGTCGTGCATTCGGCGACCAAGTATCTGAACGGCCATTCCGATGCGCTGGGCGGTGCCGCCATCACCAGCTCCGCGGAGATCGCGGATCGATTGAAGTTTCTGCAGAACGGGCTCGGCAATGTGCCCAGCGCCTTCGACTGCTTCCTCATTCTGCGCGGCATCAAGACGCTGGCGCTGCGCATGCAGCGGCACTGCGAGAGCGCGTTCGCGATTGCACGCTTCCTCGAGGCCCATCCCAAGGTCAACCGTGTGTACTACCCCGGGCTCGAGAGCCATCGGCAGCATGCGCTGGCGCGCCGGCAGATGCAGGGACGCTTTGGCGGCATCATCAGCGCCGAGCTCAAGGGCGATCTCGCCGACGCCCGCCGTTTCCTCGAGCGCTGTCACCTGTTTTCGCTCGCCGAGAGCCTGGGAGGGGTCGAGAGCCTCATCGAGCATCCGGGCCTCATGACCCATTCCGGTCTGCCGGCTGCGATGCGCGCCGAGCTCGGCATCAGCGACGGATTGATCCGCCTGTCCGTGGGGATCGAGAGCACGGACGATCTGATCGCGGAGCTGCGGGCAGCGCTCGGATAGGCAGTTTCGGGGGCTAAAATGGCCCGCGCGCGCCCGTTCTGCTGTAATTCGCGCCCCCATGCAGACCGCACGCGACATAACGGGCTACCGCAGATACTGGGCTGAGCGCTTCGGCACGGCTGCGTACCTGCCCACGTCGCGTGCCGAGATGGACGCTCTGGGCTGGGACAGCTGCGATGTGGTGATCGTCACGGGTGACGCCTACGTCGATCACCCGAGCTTTGGCATGGCAATCATCGGACGCGTGCTCGAGGCACAGGGCTTTCGCGTCGGCATTCTCTCCCAGCCGGATTGGCGCAGTGCGGAGGCCTTTAGGGCGCTCGGTCAGCCGAACCTGTTCTTTGGCATCACGGCCGGGAACATGGATTCGATGGTCAATCGCTACACCTCGGACCGGCGCATCCGCAGCGATGATGCCTATACGCCAAACGGCGAGGGCGGCCGCCGGCCCGACCGCTCCGTCATCGTCTACTCGCAGCGGGCGCGCGAGGCATTCCGGGACACGCCGATCATCATCGGAGGAATCGAGGCCTCCCTGCGCCGCATCGCGCACTTCGACTACTGGTCGGAGAAGGTGCGCCGCTCGATCCTGCTCGATGCAAAGGCGGATCTGCTGGTGTACGGCAATGCCGAGCGCCAGGTGTGCGAGATCGCGCATCGCATGGCGAACGGTGAAGCGCTGGAAGCGATCACGGATGTACGCGGCACGGCGTTCATCCGCCGCGCGCACGCGCGCGACTGGATCGAGATCGATTCCACGCACCTCGATGCACCAGGTCCGCTGAATCCGCCGCTCGATCCCTATGCGATGGAGCCGGCGAAAATCGCCGCATCCGCAGCGGCGGCCACCGACGCGTCAGCGGCCGCGCCGCCCGGCTCTGAGCGCGTCGTGCGCTTCGTGCGGCGCGTGAAGAACGCTGATCGCGAGCACAGCGTCATCCGCCTGCCTGCGTTCGAGCAGGTGAGCGAAGACGCCGTGCTGTATGCCCACGCATCGCGGATCCTGCATCTGGAGTCCAATCCCGGCAACGCGAGGGCGCTGGTGCAACGCCACGGCGATGCCGACGTATGGCTCAATCCGCCGCCGATTCCGCTGACGACGCCCGAGATGGACTGGGTGTACGAACGTCCCTACAAGCGCCGGCCACACCCACAGTACGGCACCGCGGGCATTCCGGCGTACAAGATGATCCGCTTCTCCGTCGCAATTCAGCGCGGCTGTTTCGGCGGCTGTACTTTCTGCTCCATCACCGAGCACGAGGGCCGCATCATCCAGAGCCGCTCGGAGGACTCGATCATCCGCGAGATCGAGACCGTGCGCGATGAGGTGCCGGGCTTCACCGGCGTCATCTCGGATCTGGGCGGTCCGACGGCGAACATGTACCGCCTGGCGTGCAAGAGCCGCGAGATCGAGAGCGCGTGCCGCCGGCCCTCGTGCGTGTATCCCGCCGTATGCCCGAATCTCGACACCGATCACGCGCCGCTCATTCATTTGTACCGGCGTGCTCGCGCGCTGCGCGGCGTGAAGAAGGTGCTGATTGCCTCGGGCGTGCGCTACGACCTCGCCATCGAGTCGCCGGAATACGTGAAGGAGCTGGCGCAGCATCACGTCGGCGGCTACCTGAAGATTGCACCGGAGGCGATCGGCGAAGGCCCGCTCTCCAAGATGATGAAGCCCGGTGTGGGCGCGTACTACCGCTTCAAGGAGCTCTTCGACCGCTACTCGAAGGAGGCGGGCAAGGAGCAGTACCTGATTCCGTACTTCATCGCCGCGCATCCCGGCACGACCGATCAGGACATGCTGGAGCTCGCGCTGTGGCTGAAGAAGAACGGCTACCGCGCCGACCAGGTGCAGGCATTTCTGCCTTCGCCCATGGCAACCGCCACGGCGATGTATCACAGCGGCAAGAACCCCCTGAAACGCATCTCGCGCACGAGCGAGAGTGTGACGATTCCGAAGGGACTCAAAGTCCGCCGCCTGCACAAGGCGTTCCTTCGCTATCACGATCCGCACAATTGGCCGATGCTGCGCGAGGCGCTGCGGCGCATGGGACGGGCGGATCTGATTGGCAATGCCAGGCAGCAGCTCGTACCGGCCTGGCAGCCGGCCGGAACCGGCGAGAAGGCCGAGGGCACACGCAGCCGAACACCGGCCCGGCCGTTCCGCACTCAGCATACGGGGCTGCCCCGTGCGCCGAGGATTGCGGGACCCAAGTCCAGGCGTTAGGGTCTGTCGCATGCGCAGGCGATTTCCCTCGAGGACTACGCTCTGCCTGGCACTGATGGCGGTTGGCATTGCTTCGGCGGTCCGCGCCGGCTCCGGCGCCGCCACGGTACTGCACATCCAGGGAGCGATCGGCCCGGCGACGAGCCGGTTCGTGGAGCACGGGCTCGCTGCTGCAAGCGCTGAAGGCGATGCCGTCGTCATCCTCGAGATCGATACTCCCGGCGGCCTCGATTCTTCGATGCGGGACATCATCCGCGGCATTCTGGCCTCGCCGATCCCGGTCGTGACCTACGTTGCGCCCCCGGGCGCGCGTGCCGCGAGCGCCGGCACCTATATTCTCTACGCGAGCCACGTTGCCGCCATGGCACCGGCGACCAATCTGGGTGCGGCGACGCCGGTCGCGATCGGCGGTGAGTCTTCGCCGTCGCCGCCTCAAACGGGCAAGACCGACAAGCCGGTCGAAGAGAGCGGCACGACGGCGATGGAGCGCAAGACCGTGAACGACGCGGTCGCCTACATCCGCGGACTCGCCGAGCTGCGCGGACGCAACGCTGACTGGGCGGAGCGAGCCGTGCGCAGTGCCGCGAGCCTGCAGGCGAGCGCGGCGCTGCAGCAGCACGTTGTCGAGGTGATCGCTCGCGACCTGCCGGACCTGCTGACGCAACTCGACGGCCGCGAAGTGAAAGTCGGCGGGCAGACCGTGAAGCTCGCAACCCGCGGACTCACGCTGCGCGAAGTCCAGCCCGACTGGCGCACACGGCTGCTTTCGGTCATTACCAACCCGACGGTAGCGTACGGCCTGCTGCTGATCGGTATCTACGGGCTGCTGCTCGAAGGCTACAACCCCGGCGCGATGCTGCCGGGAGTCGTAGGCTCGATCGCGCTGCTCCTGGCGCTGTTCGCGTTCCAGATCCTGTCGGTGAACTATGCGGGGCTCGCGCTGATCGCTCTCGGCGTCGGCATGATCATCGCGGAGTTCTTCTTCCCGACATTCGGCTCGCTCGGCGTCGGGGGACTGATCGCGTTCGTGGTAGGCTCGATCATTCTTCTCGACAGCGACGTCCCCGGTTTCAACATCGCGCGCCCGGTGATCGCCGGATTGGCAACCGCCGGGGGGATCGCGCTGATTGCCCTCGTCTATATCGCCACGCGCTCACTGCGGCGGCCGGTCGTCACCGGGGTGTCGGCCATGATCGGCGCGCCGGCTGAGGCATTCGAGAGCTTCAGCTCCCGCGGACGCGTGCGCTACGGCGGTGAGCTGTGGAACGCCCAGACAAGCGTCCCGGTGCAGGCGGGGCAGCGCCTGAAGATCGTGGAAGTGGACGGGCTCACCTTATGGGTCGAGCCCGACTGAACAAATCCGGCCCGAGGAGAATCAGATGGCGGCCTTCTTTCTCGTCCTGTTTGTCATCCTGCTCGCGCTCGTCTTCACGGCGCTGCGCGTGCTCAAGGAGTACGAGCGCGGCGTCATGTTCACGCTCGGCCGCTTCGGCGGCGTGCGCGGTCCAGGAGTCGTCTTCGTCTTCCCGATCGCGCAGCAGATGACGAAAGTGGATCTGCGCGTGATCGTGCTCGACGTGCCCAAGCAGGATGTGATCCTGCGCGACAACGTCTCGGTGAAAGTCAGTGCAGTGGTCTACTTCCGCATTGTGGATCCTGCCAAGGCGGTCATCCAGGTCGCGAACCCCTTCGAGGCGACGAGCCAGCTGGCGCAGACGACGCTGCGATCCGTACTGGGTCAGCATGAGATGGATGACATGCTCGCTCAGCGAGACAAGCTCAACGCGTCGATACAGAAGATCCTCGATCAGAACACCGACGCCTGGGGCATCAAGGTTGCGAACGTCGAGATCAAGCACGTCGATCTCGATGAGACGATGATCCGCGCCATGGCGAAGCAGGCCGAAGCCGAGCGCACTCGCCGGGCCAAGGTCATCCACGCAGAAGGTGAGAAGCAGGCCGCCGAGACGCTGGTCGAAGCCGCCCAGGCCCTGGCGCGCGATCCGCGCGCGATGCAGCTGCGCTACCTGCAGACGCTCGCCGATATCTCGAGCGAGAAGACCTCGACGATCGTCTTTCCGCTGCCGCTCGACCTCATCAAGCCATTCTTCGATCGCGACCGGAGCTGAAGGCCGTGAAGGCGTTCGCTCACTCGATGCTTGCGATCGGGGGCCTGCTGCTGGCCCTGGCGGCAGCGCTCGGTGCGATCGAGGTGCACGTTCTCGCACCGCACTTATCCGCTGCAGAGCTCGCAACATTCGATACGGCGCTGCGCTATCAGTTCTTCAACGCACCGGGATTGCTCGCGATCGGCTTGTTCGCGCGCTCTGCCGGGGGCAGCCTGATCAGGATATCGGGCTGGCTCGTCGCGCTCGGTGTCGTGCTGTTCAGCGGCAGCCTCTATCTGCATGTTGTCGGTGCGCCGCGCCTGATCGGAGTGCTCACGCCGGTCGGCGGTGTCGCGTTGATCTCGGGCTGGGTGATCTTCGCGCTCGGCGCGTGGCGCTCGAAGGGCGGCTGATCGAGCTTGAAGCCTTCCGGACTTCCGATCGATGAGGCGCTGCCGTCGCTGACCGCGGCGCTGCGCACCCGCCCCGCCGCCGTGCTGCAGGCGCCTCCCGGCGCCGGCAAGAGCACCATCGTTCCTCTCGCGCTCCTGCAGGAGGAGTGGGTGCGGGGAAAGCGCATCCTGATGCTCGAGCCACGCCGGCTCGCGACGCGCGCGGTTGCGCAGCGCATGGCGAGCCTCCTCGGCGAGCCGGTGGGCCGGACGGTCGGCTGGCGCATGCGTCTGGATACCCAGGTCTCCCGCGACACGCGCATCGAGGTCGTCACCGAGGGGGTGCTGACGCGGATGCTGCAAAGTGACCCGGCGCTGGAGGGCGTCGCCGCCGTTATCTTCGATGAGTTTCACGAGCGCAGCCTGCAGGCGGACCTGGGGCTGGCGCTCGCGCTCGATGTGCAGACCAACCTCGCACCCGAGCTGCGCCTGCTGGTCATGTCCGCGACCGTCGATGCCACGGCCGTCGCACAGCGGTTGGGCGATGCGCCCATCGTCAGCGCCGCCGGTCGCAGCTTCCCCGTCGAGACGCGCTATGCGGGTCGCGGCTCACCCGGCTCACCCGGCGCGGCGCAGCGCGCGGATTCACTCGAGCGCTCGGTCGCTCAGGCCATCCGCCGTGCGTTGAATGAAGAGGCGGGCGACCTGCTTGTGTTCCTGCCGGGCGTCGGTGAGATCAGGCGCGTTCAAGGAGCGCTCGCTCGGGACGGCAACCTGCCGAACGTCCACGTGCTGCCGCTGTATGGCGAGCTCGACGCGGCAGGGCAGGAGGCGGCCCTCGCGCCCGCAGGACGGGGTGAGCGCAAGATCATTCTCGCGACCAACATCGCCGAAACGAGTCTGACGATCGAAGGCACGCGCATTGTTGTCGATTCCGGGCTGGTGCGCCGGTCCGTGTTTGACCCTCGCACCGGTATGAGCAGTCTGGTCACGAATGCGATCTCGCGTGCATCGGCCGATCAGCGTCAGGGGCGGGCCGGACGCGTGGCGCCGGGCGTGTGTTACCGCCTCTGGAGTGAAAGCGGCCAGCGCTCGCTTGCGGCATTCTCACCGCCCGAGATTCTCGAGGCGGATCTGTCGGCGCTTGCGCTGGAACTTGCGGCCTGGGGCATCCGCGATGCGACGCAGTTGCGCTGGCTCGATGCGCCACCGCCGTCCATGCTGGCCAGCGCGCGCGATCTGCTCGCGCGCCTCGGCGCGCTCGATCGCGAGGGGCGCATCACCGCACACGGACGCGAGATGGCCCAGCTCGCCACCCATCCGCGACTGGCGCACCTGCTGTTGCGGGCGCGCAGCTTAGGGCAACTTCCCGCCGCGCTGCAGCTGGCGGGCGTACTGTCGGAGCGCGACCTGCTGGCGGGATCGCGCGAGCGCCGTGACAGCGACGTGCGCACCCGGCTCGAGCTGTTGCGACGGGGGGCGCGGGATCAGCCGGAGCTGCGCGCCGCCATCGAGCGCGTGCAACGCACCTCACGCGCGCTCGCGCGTCAGCTGAAGCTTCGTGACGAGCCGCAGGCCGCGCTCTGCGAAGGTGACATCAAATCCTGCGGCGCGCTGCTCGCGCTCGCGTACCCGGATCGCATCGCCCAGCGGCGAGCCGGCAAGGATGCACGCTACTTGCTCGCCAACGGGCGCGGCGCGCAGCTGGTGGAGGCCTCGAGTCTTGGCCGCAGCGAATACCTCGTGGCTGTCGAGCTCGATGACAGCGATCGTGATGCGCGCATTCAGCTCGCTGCGCCGGTGGATCGGGCCGATCTGGAGCGTGACTTCGGCGCTCAACTCACGCTCGATCGCGTCGTCGTCTGGGACGAACGCGAGCAAGCGGTGAGCGCGCGCGAGAGACGGTGTCTGGATGCGCTGGTGCTCGAGGACAAGCCGTTGCGCGCGGTGCCGGCGGATGCCGTGCAGTCCGCGATGCTCGAGGGAGTGCGCAGCCTCGGGCTCGCCGCGCTTCCCTGGGATCGTGACGCCCGGGATCTGCAGGCGCGGATAGAGTTCGTCCGCGGACTGGCTGGTGGCGGGGATCCAGAGTGGCCGGCGGTCGATGACGCATCCCTTGGCGCGACGCTCGAAGTCTGGCTCGCCCCCTGGCTCGAGGGCATTACGCGTCGGGATCAGTTGAATCGCCTGAATCTTTCCGAAGCGCTGCGGAGCCTGCTCAGTTTCGATCAGAAGCGACGCCTGGATGAGCTCGCGCCGGCGCAACTCACCGTGCCGAGCGGCTCGCGCGTGCGGATCGACTATGTCGATGACAGCGCACCCGTCGTGTCCGTGCGGCTGCAGGAGGTGTTCGGTCTGGCCGAGACGCCGCGCATCGGCGGCGGCCGCGTGCCGGTGACCTTCAAGCTGCTGTCTCCGGCGCAGCGGCCGGCGCAGATCACGCGAGATCTGGCGAGCTTCTGGCGCGGCGCCTATGCGGACGTGCGCAAGGACCTGCGCGGCCGCTACCCCAAGCATTATTGGCCGGAGAATCCGCTCGAGGCGGCACCGACCCGGCGCGCGAAGCCGAGAAGCTGACCGCTTGCGCGGCGGCCCGTTCAGGGCTTGGTCGTCTTCAGATCCTCATCGCGGATGTTGAAGAGGCGCTTCCTGTCCTCATCCGACATCGGGGCTGAGAAGTTCGCGAGATCCTTGCCCACGGCGGAGCCGCGAATGACTGCGGGGCGCGAGCCCACGGCTTCGAACCAGCGCTTCACGTTGGGGAAATCGTTGAGATCCTGCTCCTGCCAGTCGTGACGCACGACCCAGGGCCACGCGGCGATATCGGCGATCGAATAGTCTCCAGCGAGGTAGGCATGCGTGCCGAGCTGCGTATCCATCACCTTGTAGAGCCGGGCGACTTCACTGCGGAAGCGGTGCCGGGCGTAGTCGATCTGCTGCGGGGCATAACGCAGAAAATGATGCGCCTGACCGGCCATGGGCCCGAGACCGCCGACCTGCCAGTACACCCACGCCAGCACGTTGTACTTGCCGCGGTCATCGCGCGGCAGGAACTTGCCCGACTTCTCCGCGAGGTACTGCAGAATGGCGCCGGACTCGAATATCGACAGCGGACCGCCGACCGCATCCTGATCGACAATAGCCGGCATTTTGTTGTTCGGACTGATCGCGAGGAATTCCGGCTTGTACTGGTCGCCCTTGTTGATGTTGACCGGAATCAAGTTGTACTTCATGCCGCACTCTTCGAGCATGATGGTGATTTTCTTGCCGTTTCCGGTCGGCCAGAAGTAGACATCGATCACGGGCGCGTTCTCCAACTTTAGGGGTTTTGCCGGATGTTACCCGGAATCGCCGGCCGCCATAATGCACGCATCAGCCGGAGTACCGCTCACTGTGGAACGAATACTCGAACCCGAACTCATGGAGGGCGACGCCGAGGCCGCAGCCTACGCGCGGGCAGATTTCTCCGACTCGAACAGCGCCTTCGTCCATCACTTCATCGACGAATTCCCCGCGCATCTCGGTCACGTCGTCGATCTGGGCTGCGGGCCTGCAGAGATCCCGATCCGGCTGGCACGCGCCGCACGGCGCGTGCGTATCACGGCGGTCGACGGCTCGGCGACCATGCTCAAGCTCGCACGCGAGGCCGTGCACGCTGCTGAAGTGCAGGAGCGCATCGTGCTGTGTCAGGGGCGGATTCCCGGCTTGCCTCTGCCGGAGCAGCACTTCGATGCCGTGCTGTGCAAGGACATGTTGCATCATCTGCCGGATCCGCAGGCGCTCTGGGGCGAGGCGCGGCGCCTGGCCAAGCCCGGTGCGGCAGTATTCGTGATGGATCTGGTTCGCCCGAGCTCACCCGTGATCGCGCGCGACATCGTCGAGCGCGTCGCGGGGCGCGAGGATCCACTCCTGAAGCAGGATTTCTTCAATTCGTTGTGTGCGGCGTTCACCGTCGAGGAAGTGCGCGCGCAGCTGCGGGCGGCGGCGCTGCCCCTCGCGGTCGCCCAGACGAGCGACCGCCACATGCGGATTCACGGCCGGATCTAGAGGCGGATGACGATCTTGCCGAGGAACTGATCCGACTTCATCAGCTCGAACGCCGCCGGGGTGTCCTTGAAGTCGAACACTTTGTCGACCACCGGCTTGATGTGATGCTTCTCGATGAACGCATTCATTGCTTCGAAGTCGGAGCGCGAGCCCACATAGATTCCCGAGGCCGTCGCGCCCGAGCCGAGCAGCGCCATGACCGGAATGTCGCCGCCGAAGCCGCCAAGGCCGCCGATGAGCGCGATATGTCCGCCGGGACTCAGGCTCTTCAGCGCATGGCCCACCGAGTCCTTGCCCCCGACTTCGAGCACTTGCTGCACGCCAAGTCCGCCGGTCGCCGCGCGTACCGGATTCTCCCAATCGGCGATCTTCCTGTAGTTGATGGTTGCAATCGCGCCCAGCTTCTTCGCCCGCTCCAGCTTCTCGTCGCTGGAGCTGGTGATGATCGGCTTCGCGCCCGCGGCGACCGCGAACTGCAGACCGAAGATCGAGACACCGCCGGTGCCCTCGAGCAGGACGTAATCACCGGCCTGCATGCGGCCGCGGGTAAAGAGGCCGTTCCAGGCCGTGACCCCGGCGCAGGGCAGCGCCGCGGCCTCCTCGTAGGACAGGCTTGCCGGAATCTTCACCAGGCTCTTCTCGTTCAGCGTCACGTACTCGGAGAGCATCCCATCGACGGCGCCGCCGAGCGCAGAGCCGAGAATCTGCTGTGTGGGCCGTCCGCTTACCCAGTCTGGAAAGAAATTCGCCGACACCCGGTCACCGACGCGAACGCGAGTGACACCTGCGCCAATAGCCGCAACTTCACCGGCCCCATCCGACAGCGGTACCAGGCTGTCTCGCGGACCCACGGGATACTGTCCGGCAAGCAGGAAGACGTCGCGCCGGTTGAGCGATACGGCATGCACCCGGATCAGCACTTCGTTCGCGCCGGGCTGGCGCACGGGCGCATCGGTCATCTTGAGGGTGAACGGACCTTCGGTGCCGGTCCGAACCATGCGGTACTGCTTCTGTGTCGTCGGTGCGGCCATGGAGATACCCCAGATCACTGCCAACAGGGCGCCGAACGCAATCGCAGCTGCAGACGGCGAAACTCGCATTGGGTGCGACATACGTGTGCTCCTCGAGGAGCGGCGGATCATACCAGAGGCATTCGGCGTTCCGTCCCGTTGCTACAATCCGCCCAGACGGGCCTGTAGCACAGCGGTTAGTGCAGGGGACTCATAATCCCTTGGTCCTTGGTTCGAATCCAAGCAGGCCCAAATCAAACAATGTTGTCTAATCCGCAGAATGTCACGCAGTTCTCTGCGATTCTCAGGCGTGCCTTCAGTGCTGCAGCGCGTCGCGTTCAAGCTGAGATACACGAGGCCGCGGCAACAGTTCCCTCTACGTGGCGCGGGAATCCCCTCGCAGCCACGGAGGGGGAATAACAATGTCTCAACTGTGGATTCTCTGGGCCCTGATCGGCTGGGGCCTATCGCAATCGATCATCATCAAATTGACGCTCCCCGACCCGCCGCCGGACCCGGTCTCCTGGTTCGTACGCAGCATTGCCGGGATTCTCGGCGGAGTAGCGGGAGCAAGCCTCGTTGCCTCGACCCCGATGCCGGGAGCGGCTCTGCTCGGAGCGGTCTCGGGGGCTCTCGTCGTCGTTAGCGCGGTGCGCGCCTTCACCAAGTCCGGATAAGCCTGCACCTGCCGCGGCGGGCGTCGGCCCCTCGGGTGAGCAGCCCCGCTGTGCTGCCGACCTGCGACGCTCGCCGATTTCCCCTATTCTTCCGGGGCGAAGTAAAGCTCGAAGGGGAACGCATGCGCACTCGATATTCCTGGGCCGTGGCGTTGTCTGCGGCAATCAGCGGCATTGCACTCATCGTGATCTCCGCACACAGCGACGCTGCGGGAAGCTGCGACCGCGCCTGCCTGCAAGGCACCGCGGAGAAGTACCTCAGCGCCCTGCTGGCGCACGACCCGTCCAAGGGCCCGCTCGCCCACGGCGTGCGCTACTCGGAGAACGGTGTCGAGCTGCCGTTGCCCGACGGGCTGTGGCGCACGGTGAGCAGCATCGCTAGCTACCGCCTGTTCGTCTCTGATCCAAAAGAATCCACTGTCGGCTTTTTCATCAAGGCGGAGGAGAACGGCGCGCCGCTTCTCGTCGGCACGCGCCTGAAGATCTCCGGCGGGCTCATCACCGAAATTGAGAGCAACGTCTCCCGCCTCGGGACCACGATCGGCGGCGGCCCGGGCTCGCTGCCGCGCGAGGATCTGCTCGGCGATGCGCCGCGCAAGCAGTTCGTGACGACGCAGCCGCCGGGCGAGCGGCACACGCGCGAGCAGCTGATCGCGATTGCCAACAGCTACTTCACGGGCATCGAGAACAACAGTGGCGAGAAGCCTCCGCCGTTTGCCGATGACTGCCTGCGCCTCGAGAACGGCTCCCAGACCACGGGCCGCCCCGTGGCCCCCGGCGGTACACCCGGACCCGCCAACTACAGCTGCAAGGAGGCGTTCAGTCTCGGCTACTACCGCGAAGACACGCGCCTTCGCAACCGGCGCTTCGTCGCGGTCGACGAAGAGCGCGGCCTCGTGTACGGACTTACTTATTTCGATCACGACGCCGCGCTTCGAACCTACAAGTTGAAGGACGGGCGCACGGTGACGGTGCGCAATACCGCGCCCTGGACCTGGTGCGTGCACGAGATCTTCCAGATCAGCGCCAGGGGCGAGATCAGCCAGGTCGAGGCAGTCCTGCTCAGTGTTCCCTACGGCATGCGCCCGGCGTGGAGCACGGGCGTGCACATGCCAAGTCCCCAGGCCGTACGCGACGGCTTCAAGGAGTATTGATGCGCGCTTCCCGCCGAGGGGCCGCGCTCATCGGTGCGACTGCGCTCCTCGCACTTGCCGCGGTCGATGCGCAGGAGGCGACACCGGGCTCACAGTGGCTCACGAACAATAACCGGCTCGATGGCGTGCGCTTCTCGCCGCTGCGCGAGATCACGCCGGCCAATGCCGCGCAGTTGAAAGAGGTGTGCCGCATCCAGATCGATGGTCCGACAACCTATCACGCGGGCATCGTGGTGGCGGATGGAGTGCTCTACACCGACACGGGGCGCGAGACCATCGCGCTCGACCCCGCGACCTGTGCGGTGCGCTGGAAGTACACGTATCAGCCGGAGGAGGAGCGCTACTCGCCCTCGAACCGCGGGCTGGCCGTCATGGGTGGACGTGTGTTTCGCGGCACCGGCGATGCCCGACTGATCGCGCTCGATGCGGCGACCGGGAAGCTCCTGTGGAAGAACGTGATTGGCTCGCCCGGCCTGGGTGAGGCCGCCTCCGGTGTGCCGCTCGCCTGGCAGGGTGTTGTCTACATGGGTATCGCCGGCAGCGAGCTCGGCGTGCGTGGCCGCGTCATGGCGTACGACGCTCAGAGTGGCCGCGAGCTGTGGCGCTTCAACACGATCCCGATGGGCGCGGAGCGCGGAGCGGATACGTGGAAACGGCCCGAGTCTGCCAGGACCGGCGGCGGCGGCATCTGGGGCTCGATGTCGCTCGATGTGACGACCGGCGAGCTGTTCGTCTCGGTCGGCAATCCCTGGCCGGACATCGATAAGGGCTACCGACCGGGCGCCAACCTTTTCACGGACTCCGTCGTGATACTGGATGCGCGCACCGGCGCACTCAAGTGGTGGTATCAGCTCAAGGGCGGTGACTGGCAGGACTTCGATCTGGTCGCCGCGCCCGTGCTCTACCGCGACAGTCACATTCGCGACATCGTGGCGGTGGCCGGCAAGGATGGCTACGTCACCGCGCTCGATCGAGCCACGCACAAACCGATCTTCCGCACACCCGTGACGACCATCGTCGATGCGCCGGTCAACCCACGCCCCGAGGGCTTCAAGGCCTGTCCGGGCTACGCAGGTGGCGTCGAGTGGAATGGGCCAGGACTCGATCGCGTCAACCACACCCTCATCACCGGTGCCGTCGATGCCTGCTTCATCGTGAAACTCGGCACGACCCACTACGCTGCAGGCGAGGCCAATTTCGGCGGCACCATCGAGCCCGAGGGTCCGACGACCGGCTGGCTCACCGCGATCGACAGCGAGACCGGCGAAGTGCGCTGGCGCTATCACGCCGAGAAGCCCGTGATCGCGGGCGTGACGCCGACGGCAAGCGGCGTCACGTTCACGGGAGATCTGGCGGGCAATCTGCTGGTGTTCAACAGCAAGACCGGAGAGCTTCTGAACAAGATCCCGACCGGCGGTGCGCTGGCGGGGGGCGTCGTGACTTACGAAGCCGGCGGCCATCAGTATGTCGCCGCCGCATCCGGCAACGTTTCGCGCAACGCATTTGGCGCACTCGGAGTGCCGAGCGTCGTGATCTTCTCCGTCAGCGGCAAGCCGGTGAGCGGAGCCGTGACCGCGCCGGCATCGTCACCCGGTACTCACGCGCCTGCCGGTGCCCCCGATATCGCACGCGGCCGCAAGCTGTATTCGCAGATCTGCGTCTCCTGCCATGGAGCGGGCGGGGATCAGGTGGCCGATCACCGCCTCACGGCGTTTCGTGCCGGACACGATCAGGCGGCCGTCGTGGGCGCGATCAAAGAGCCCAAAGCACCGATGCCGAAGCTCTATCCGGACCTCATCAGCGACCAGAACGTCGCCGATGTCGCGGCGTTTGTGCGTGAGGAGCTCGGCCGCTAGCCCATTAGCGATCGGCGTGACAGCCGTCTCGCTTCAGTACACGCTCGCTCGAGGCGGGGTATCGCGTCAGCTTCCCGGCCGGCCGGCGAGGCCGCACCACAAGCTCGCCGTCGCAATTGGGACAGCGCCCCCGCAGCACGCCCTCGGCACAGCTCACGCAGAACGTGCATTCGAAGGAGCAGATGCGTGCCTCGCGAGAGTCCGGCGGCAAGTCCCGATCGCAGCATTCGCAATTGGGTCGAAGTTGTAACACGCGGTCCTCCGGGTTAGCGTTGAGCGATGATCAAGCTTTTGTTGTGGCTCATCCTGTTCATCCTGTGCTGGCCCCTCGCGCTCATCGCGCTGCTTTTATGGCCGCTGATCTGGCTGATCGCACTGCCATTTCGCCTGCTTGGCATTGCCGTGGAGGGCGTGTTCGAACTGCTGCGCGCCATCATCATGCTGCCCGCGCGCATCCTGCGCTCACCGCATTAGCAGCAGAAACAGCGCCCCTGGCAGCACGAGGATTGCGGCCAGCAGCACCCACGCCCAGCCATTGCCGAAATTGAACGTGTAGCCGACGCCGAAGCGCTTCGGCACGAGGACGGCGGGATCGGTCCGGTCGAAGTAAAACACTCCCCACTTCCAGCGCTCACGCTGCGTCTGCGGCTGGGAGGCTTGCGCCGCCCGAAAGCTCCGCTGTGCGCGCTGGGCCGCGACCATCAGGCCGATCACGCCGCCAATGATCGCGATCACGAGACACAGGCCCCAGATTCGCAGCACAGCGGCGGGCGCCTCGAGCAGACTGAACCAGGGAACGCAGGCGATGAAGTAGGCGCAAATGAGCAGCAGCCCCGCGGTGCGGCGCCGGAATTGCCGCTCGTCCTCACCCGTTCCACCGGACACTACCAGCCGCGGTACGCACAGGACCCACGCGAGGGCGGCAAGCACCAGACAGATCGCCGCAAAGCCGCCCACGAATGCCGCAATCGTGCGCGGCGAGGTTCTGACCCAGCCATCCGGGCCGTTCAGGTTCCAGTGCACAGTGATCCGTGCGGGCAGGTCACCGAAGTGCAGCGCACTCCAGACACCCAGAATGGCCAGGGACAGTACCGGCAGCAGCGCGATCCACGTGAGATAGCGCCCTGGCGAGGACCAGTGATCTACCGGAGGGACGTTCACTTCACCGACCCGGATTCGAGACCGGCACGGCGCCTGGCAGCCAGCAGCGAGCGCAGCCACAGGGTGACGACGATGAGGAGCGCCAGCACGGTCGCGATCAGCGCGCGCCCATGGCTGCGCCAGAACGTAGCGATACGCGCGCGCTCGGGCTGGGCGCGAGAATAGGCAACGGGCACAGAATCGCCGCGCGCGAGGCGCGGGAAACGCGGTGGGTCCGTGGTGATGAGGTGATGCAGGTTGCCGTGCTCGTCGGCGTACTCACACACGGGCAGCGGGAGTCGGCCCGCAGAAGAGCCGCCGAGAACATCGACGACGCGCGCGGTCGTGACGATCTCGTCGGCAGCGATGGGCGCGTAGCGGGCATCCAGCCGCGCTCCCACGAACACGATCAGGATGGCGAAGAACAGATAGGACAGGTTGCGCAAGGATTATCCGAGGAGCTGCAGATGATTCAGGTTGCCTTCATCAATGAGTCGAAAAGCATGAGCGATGCGGATGTACACAAACTCATGTCCCCGCTTTCCACACAATGGAACAAGGATCTGAACGCTGTCTGGGGAGTGGGCTCGGCACAGTTTACCTTCACGCCCAGGGGCACGCCGCCTGCACACGGCACCTGGTGGGTCGTGTTCCTGAACGACACTGATCAGGCCGACGCTCTCGCCTACCACGACCTCACCAACGAGGGTTTGCCGATCTCGAAGATCTTCGTCGATACCATCCGCGCGGACAACTCGAGCCTGAGTGTGGGTGCCAGCCACGAGATCTGCGAGATGGCGGTTGATCCCTGGTTGAACAGCGCCTACCAGGACGACAACGATGCCTTCTGGGCCGGAGAGATCTGCGATCCGGTGGAAGACGATCAGTACGGCTATCCAATCGACGGCACGCTGGTATCGGATTTCGTCACACCGGCCTGGTTCGGCCACCACAACGCCGCGGGTGCCATCGATCTTCGCGGCCAGGCGAAGCGCGCGTTCGAGATTTTGAGCGGCGGTTACGCGCAGAAGTACATTCACAACAAGGGCTGGGAGCAGTTCACCGGCGCGCGTGCCAGGCAGCGTCAGCGCGCGCTGCACGCGCCTCCCGGATCGCGTCGCGAGCGCCGCGTGCGTACCTGGCGCAACTGGGTACTGAGCAGACGACGCTGGTAGGCGGGTACGGCCGCGCAATAATGTGCACGCGTACCCGGTCCCTTGGGGAAGTCGTCAGAGGAAAGTCGCGTGAAAGCACTGGTCGGTTGGCTCCTCGATTGGCCCGAGAGCGTCGCTCGGCACCTCACCTGGCTCGCGCCGCTGTTCGCGCGCATCGTGGTGGGCTGGGTGTTCCTGTGGAGCGGCTGGGGCAAGCTGCAGAACTTGCCGCAGATCACCGAGAACTTCGTGAGCTGGGGCATCCCGTTGCCGCACGTGCTGACACCCTTCGTCGCCGGCGTCGAATTCTTTGGCGGCATCCTCCTGCTGGCCGGCCTGCTCACGCGGATTTCAGCGGGCGCCCTGGGCATCACCATGATCGTTGCGATCCGCGCCGCGAAGTGGGGCGAGGTCGATTCGCTCGAAGCGCTGCTGGGGTTTGACGAGACCGAATACCTCGCGCTGTTTCTGTGGCTTGCGATCGCGGGCGCGGGTCGAGTGTCGCTCGATCACTGGCTGCAGCGCCGCTACGGCGGGAAATAGTCCGAGCCTTTAAGATGGCCTCTGGCCGGCCCGGGCCGAGGTTCCATCATGTATCTGCATACACGGCTGCTGATCGGCATAGCGGTGGTGACGCTCATCGCTCTCGCAGTGAGCGTGCTCGCGCCTCTGGTGTCGGCGCGCGCCGAGATCTCCCGCGAAACCGGAGGCTCGCTGGAGCTCGCGCGCCTGCTGCTCGATGCGCAGCGCAGCGCCGAGAATGCTGCAGACAGCGCTGCGGCACGCTCGGCGGCAGCCGATAAAGTCGCGCTCGCGACCACACTGCGTCACGTGACCGTGACGCTGCGGGATCCTGCCGGACACGAGCTGGCGAGCTCTCCGACCGATCTGGCCGTGGGCGGCTGGCTCACGCGCTCGCTGGCGCCGAACGGAGTGCGCGCCGTACTCGACTTTCCGCTGACCTATCACGGCGCAGAGGCCGGCACTCTGAAGATCACCTCTTATCCGCTCTCGGAGCTGGCCGAGATCGAGCAGCGCGCGGCCCGGGACCTGGTGCTGCTGGTGCTCACCATCCTCGCCATGTCGGTGGCGACCTATGCGACTGTACGACGGGGGCTTAAGCCGGTGGGCTCGATCCTGAGCGCGCTGCGGCACCTCGAGGCGGGCGACCTGGGGACCCGTCTGCCACGCTTGCCGGTCCTGGACCTCGATGAGATTTCGCGTCAGTTCAATCACTGCGCGGCGGTCATGCAGCGGGCCTCGATGGAGCGGCGCGAGCTTGCGCTGCGGCTGATCGAGGTCGAGGAAGAGGAGCGCCGTCGCCTGGCTCGTGAGCTGCACGATGAGCTCGGCCAGAGCCTCACAGCGATCAAGGTCGATGCGGCCTACATCGCGCGCGAGTCGGCGGGCCGGGCACCGCACGTGGAAACCTGCGCACGCGGGATCGAGAAGCTCAGCACCGAGATCATGGCACTCATTCGCGGCATGCTGGCGCGTCTGCGTCCCTATGCACTGGAGAGCGTCGGATTGCGCGCGAGCCTGGGAGAGCTGGTGAGCAGCTGGCAGGCGCGGCCGGGAAGCCGGCTGCACTGCGCGCTCTCGCTCGTCGGGCCCATCGATGACCTGACGCCGGATCTCAACATCGCGATCTACCGGCTGGTGCAGGAGTGTCTGACGAACGCGGTGCGCCACTCGGCGGCACGCTCGCTCTCGATCCGGGTGACGGCGGAGAATCCCGCACCGGCGGGACAGGCACCCCGTGTGACGGTGCAGATGGCCGAGGAGGGCGCACCGCCTGCAGAAGTGAACGACGCTGCGCACACCGCCGGATCCGGCACCGGACTCCTCGGCATGCGCGAGCGTGTCCAGGCGCGCGGCGGTGAACTCACGCTCGGCGCATCCGCGAGCGGCGGCTTCGCCCTCACCGCCTGGATGCCCCTGGTGACACGCAATGTGGTGACCGCCCATGGCTGAATCCCCCACGATCCGCATCCTGCTCGTCGATGATCACGCCGTCGTGCGCGCGGGGTATCGCCGCTTCCTCGAGCTCGAGCCGGGTTACGCAGTGGTCGGCGAAGCCTCTTCGGCGGAGGAGGCCTATGCCCTGCTGCAGGCCGGCACACCCGATCTGGTCGTGCTCGATCTGTCGATGCCCGGCCAGGGCGGACTGTCGCTGCTGCGACGCCTGAAGCTGCGCTGGCCGCTGCTGCCCGTGCTGGTGTTCAGCATGCACGATCATCCGGCGTTCGCGATTCAGGCCATGCGAGCCGGGGCGAGCGGCTACGTGACCAAGAGCAGCGATCCCCAGGTCGTCGTGCAGGCCGTGCGTGCGGTGATGAGCGGCGGCCACATGATGAGCCCGGACATCGAGGCGAAGCTGGCGCGCGAGAGCGCCCCCGGTCAGGGCGAGCCGATGCTCGGCCTGTCATCGCGCGAGTTCGATGTGTTCCGGCTGATCGCGAGCGGAGCGAGTCACGAGGACATTGCCTCGCTGCTGAAAGTGTCGGTGAAGACGGTGGCGAACAATCACTCCATCATTCGCCAGAAGCTCGGCATCTCGAGCGATATCGAGCTTCTGAAGCTGGCGCTGGATTGCGGTGCGGTCGAGGCGCATCCCGCGAAAAGCTGAACCGGTCGGCGCGCCGTCACTCCGGCGAGAATACCGCCGACACGCGCTCGAGGATGGCGCGTGCGCTCGCCGCCGCTTCGCGGGCCTTGCGCGCGCGCAGGCGCGATAGCAGCGTGCGGTGCAGCCGCACGAAGGGACGCAGGCCGCGGCCCTGCTCGGCAATGCGCCGCAGCGCGACCCGCCCCCGCACATCCCAGTGCAGCGAATCCCAGACATTGAGGAAGGTGCGATTGCCGCTGGCGCGTACCAGACCGCGATGGAACTGCAGCGCGGCATCAATATAGCGCTCCGAATCCTCCGCATTCGCCGCCGAGCTCATGGTCGCCACACAGCGCGACAGATCCGCCATGATCTCGGGGCTGCAGGGCACCGCCAGCTCGACCGAGCGCACCTCCAGCATGGTGCGCAGCTCGTAGGACTCGCGCATCTCGCCGGGGTCCGCGCCGAGGACACGCGTGCCGCGGTAGCGCTCGCTGCGGACCAGCCCTGAGCCCTCGAGTTCGCGCAGCGCCTCACGGATGGGCGCCTGGCTGACGTTGAATTCGCGGGCGAGGGTGAGTTCCTTCAGCTGCGTCCCCGCCGGGTAGGTGCCATCGAGGATCCGCGCGATCAGGCGATCGCGGATCTGATCCCGCATGCACGTGCGCTTGACCGGAGCGTCGCTCATTTCTGTTTCGCCTGCGCGATCCGCACCGGGGCGCCATCGATGAGCGAATCCGGTGGACTCAAGATCACCGCATCGCTTGCACTGAGGCCGCTCGTGATCTCGATGTCCGAGCCGTAGTCGCGGCCGAGCGTCACTGCCTTCATCGCAACGTGGGACTTCGCATCCACCGTCGCCACGTGCAGTCCATCGCCGCGGAACAGCAGCACATTGGCGGGCAGCTTCAGCGATACAGCGGCGGCATCGGGCGGTAACACGAAACGCACCTCGACATAGGCACCGGGCAGGTAGCGGCCGTCCGCGTTCTCGATGATGAGTTGCGTGAGCAAGGTGCGCGAGGCCTCATCGAGCGCATCCGCCGTGCGCTCGAGCGTTGCGCCCACGGCACCCTCGGGATGATCGGCAAAGCTCACCTGAGCGTGGACACCCGGCTTCATCAGCGGCGCGAAGCCCTGCGGCACGCGCACATAGAGTCGCAGCCGGCGCGTATCGGCCACGCGAAACAGTTCCGGTCCCGTGCCGCTGCCGGCGTTGATCAGCTGGCCGATGTCCGTGTTGCGCGCGGTGACGACACCGTCGAAGGGGGCGACGATGCGCTTGAACCCGATGAGCTCGCGCAGACGCTGAGCGTTGGCGCGTGCTGACTGCAGCTGCGCGTCGCCCGCGGCGGCGAGGCTCAGCTTCTCATCCGCATCCTGCTTCGACACCGAATCCGTCGTGCGCAGGTCCTTGTAGCGATCGGAGGTGATCTGCGCGATCTTCTCGTTCGCCTGCGCGGTCGCAAGGTCCGCCTCCGCCTGGCGCAGTTGCTGATCGAGGTCGGGGGCATCGATCTCGGCCAGGAGCTGCCCCGCCTTCACCCGCGTGCCGATGTCCGCTACCCAGCGCTTGAGGTAGCCGCTGGTGCGCGCGTAGATCGGCGCCTCGTAATTCGCAACGACATTGCCGGGCAGGATCAGCTCGCCATCCGCCGCGAGCGGTTGCGGCCTGGTCGTTCCCACGGTAATCACGGCCGCCTGGTCCGCCGCCTCCTGCAATTTCGCCGTCGCGAAATGCGAGCTGACGACTGAGGTGACAACGATCACCAGCGCGATTGCCCCGACGATCATGCCCGCCCGCCGCAGATGGCGGACGGTCGCCGGGCTCATCGGTTTGGAAACTTCGACTTGTTGGTCCATGTTCACACTTCCGCAGCTGCGCTGCGCAGGGCGCCGGATTGGCGCGCGCCGTGCAGAACGGCGAATACGACTGGAACGAGCAGCAGCGTCGCCAGCGTTGCGAATGCGAGCCCGCCGATCACGGCGCGGCCGAGCGGGGCGTTCTGCTCGCCGCCCTCACCCATGCCGAGCGCCATCGGCAGCATGCCGATCATCATCGCCAGCGCCGTCATCAGCACCGGCCGGAAACGCACGAAGCCCGCATCGAGTGCGGCATGCAGGGGCGAGGCACCTTCATCCAGCCGGCCGCGGGCGAAGCTCACGACCAGCACGCTGTTCGCGGTCGCAACTCCCATGCACATGATGGCGCCGGTGAGGGCGGGCACGCTGAGTGTGGTGCCGGTCGTCAGCAGCATCCAGGTGATGCCGGCGATCGCTGCCGGCAGGGCGCAGATAATGATGAAGGGATCGAGCCAGGACTGGAAATTGATCACGATCAGGAGGTACACGAGCACGATTGCACCGGCGAGTCCGATCGCAAGGCCGGTGTAGGACGCCGTCATGGTCTGCACCTGGCCGCGCACCACGATGTGCGTGCCACGCGGCAGCTTGCCGTTCAGGGCCGCGATCTCCTTATTGATGTCGCGCGAGATCGCACCCAGATCGCGGCCTTGCGCCGCACCGAAGATGTCGATCATGGGCTGCGCGTCGTAATGGGAGACGATGCCGGAGCTGAAGGTACGCGTGACACTGGCGACGCCTCCCAGGATCTGCGCCTGCGCACCGCTGCTCACCGGCACGTTCTGCAGGTCCTGGAGCGAGGTCATGCGGTACTGCGGAGCCTGGGCGACGATCGGGTACTCCACGCCGGTCTGCGTATTGAGCCAGAACGTGGGCGCGATCGTGCCGCTGCCCGACAGCGTGAGCAGCAGATTGGTCGCGATGTCGTGCTGACTCACGCCGAACTGCAGCGCGCGGCTGCGATCCGCCTCCACGTGCAGCTCGGGGAGATTGAAGACCTGCTGGATGCGAAGGTCCACCAGCCCCGGCACGTGGCGCAACGAGTCGAGCAGCCGATCGGCGACGTTGCGGTTCTCCGCACTGGGCCCCAGGACCTGCACGTCGATCGGCGCAGGAATGCCGAAATTCAGGATCTGGCTGACGATGTCCGCGGGCAGGAAGGCGAACGTCGAGCCCGGAAACTCGCGCGGCAGCTGCTCGCGCAGCGTGCGGATGTACTTCGCGGTCGCCGAATGACGCGGTGAGAGCGAGATCAGGATATCCGCATCGCCGGCGCCGATCGTGCCGGAGTTGCCGTAGGTGAGGTTGATGCTGGAGACCGGCAGCCCGATGTTGTCGACCACGCTGGCGAGCTCGTGCGCGGGAATGACGTTGCGCACGGCGGCCTCGACGCGATCGACCAGAATGGCCGCATCCTCGACGCGCAGGCCGGTCGGTCCGCGCACGTGCAGCTTGATCTGGCCGGAGTCGACCTCGGGAAAGAAATTCCGGCCGAGGAGGGGGACCAGCAGCATGGATGCGAAGATCACCGCGAGGAAAGTGGTGATGAACGGCTGCGGATGACGCAGGGCGGCGGCGAGCGCGCCGTGATAGCGCTCGCGCACGGCCTCGAAGCGCGCCTCGAAGCGCTGCTGAAAGCGCTGCAGGGTATTGGGGCGAGTCCGGGCCGCGCGTTCCTCCTCCGCCGTCCGCAGCCAGTACTTGGCAAGCGTCGGCACGAGCGTGCGCGACAGCACGTAAGAGGTCAGCATCGCGAACACGACTGCCTCGGCCATCGGCACGAACAAATAGCGCGCGACGCCCGTCAGCAGGAACATCGGCACGAAGGCAATGCAGATCGAGAGCGTCGAGACGAACGCCGGTACCAGGATCTGCTCCGAGCCCTTGAGGATCGCCGGCTCGACCGCCGCGCCCTCTTCGAGATGACGATTGATGTTCTCGATGGTCACCGTCGCATCGTCCACCAGGATGCCGACCGCCAGCGCAAGTCCGCCCAGCGTCATGAGGTTGATCGTCTCGCCCAGCGCATCGAGCAGAATGATGGAGGCGAGGATCGACAGCGGAATCGAGATGGTGATGATGAGCGTGCTGCGCCAGCTCCCCAGGAACAGCAGGATCATGAGTGCGGTGAGTGCCGCCGCCACGATCGCCTCGGTCACTACACCGCGCACCGCGGCGCGCACGAACACCGACTGATCGCCGGTGACGGCGATCGAAGCGCCGTCGGGCAGGAGCTCACGCACCTCCGGCAGCCGTGCGCGGATGCCGTCGATGATGTTGAGCGTCGAGGCCGAGCCGGTCTTCTGGATCGACATGAGCACGGCGCGCCGGTTGTTCACGCGCACGATATTGGTCTGCGGCGGATGGCCGTCGTGGACGAAGGCGACATCGCGCATGTAAGTCACGGTGCCGTTGGTGCTGCGGATCGGCAGATTGTTGATATCCGCGAGCTGCAGCGGACTCGAGTTGAGCCGCACGTTGTACTCGATGTCGCCGATCTTCTGCGTGCCGGCAGGAATGATGAGGTTCTGATTGCTGAGCGCCGTGTTCACGTCGTTCGCGGACAGGCCCTGCGCGCGCAGCGCATCGGGCTGCAGATCGATCTGAATCTGGCGCGTCGCACCTCCGTACGGGTAGGGGACCGATGCACCGGCGATGGTGGCAATCTGCGCGCGGATGAACTGGTTCGCGAAGTCGAAGATCTGCGCTTCCGTGAGCTTGGAGCTCGAGAGCGCGAGCTGGATGATCGGCACGCTCGAGGCGTTGAATTTGAGGATGAGGGGAGCGGTGGTCCCCGTCGGCATGTTCTTCAGCTGGCTCTGCGCGAACGCCGTGACCTGCGCCATGGCGAGATTGATGTCGACGCCCGGCTGGAAGAACATCTTCACGATCGACACGCTGGGATAGGTCTGCGATTCGACGTGCTCCACGTCGTTCACGATCGTCGTGAGATACCGCTCCACCTGCGAGGTGATGCGGCCCGCCATCTCATCCGGCGCCATTCCGCCGTAGGTGTAGGCCACCGAGATCACCGGGATGCGGATGTCCGGGAAGATGTCCGTCGCCATGCCGGGACGCAGCGGGGTGCCGAACAGCACCAGCGCGCCGTACAGTGGCAGCAGCAGTGCGAGGACGATGAACGTGTACGGGCGGCGAAGCGCGACCCTTACGATCCACATGTGGGGGAGACCTGGGGGGGCGGGTTCATCGATTATCGATAAGCAGGGCCGAAAGGCAAGCGCGTCGTATCATCGGCTGGAATGTCAAAGCTGCATGAATGGGAGATCAAGAAGCTCCATCCCACGCAGATCACCGTCGGGCTGATTGAAGTCGACGACCGCCGCAGGCAGCTGCAGGCGCTGAAGAAGCACGAGCAGAAGGACTACCTCCTGGCCCATCCCATGCCCGCCGTGACCGGCCCGGAAGGCAGGCTCTATATCACCGATCACCATCATCTCGGGCGCGCCGCGTGGGAGCTCGACATTGACACCGCTTTTTTCACGCACGAGGGCGATCTGTCCTCCCTCGAGCCGGAAAGCTTCTGGCGCGAGATGCTCGCCCACCACTGGGCGCACCCCTACGATCAGAATGGTGCGCTGCGGCCGTGGCGAGAGATTCCCCGACGCCTCGATGAGCTGCGCGACGATCCTTACCGCTCGCTCGCCTGTTTCGTGCGCCGGGCCGGGGGTTTCGACAAAACGCCCACGGCCTTCGCCGAATTCCTCTGGGCGGATTTTTTCCGCAGGCGTGTGCCGATGGCGCCCGGACTGGAGGAATTCAAGAAGGCTGTGAGCCAGGCGCTCGCGCTCGCACACAGCCCTGAGGCGGCAAGCCTGCCGGGTTACCGCGCCTCGTGATGCGCCAGTGCCAGGCAGGTCGCGTCACGTGCGCGTCACGGCCGCACCCTATACGGTGCGTCATGCCTTTGCTGACCTGCCTCGCCGTGTGTGCGAGCGCGCTTGCGGCCGCGCCGGCAGCGGACCCGTGGCCGCCGCCATCGCAACCGGTGCGCTGGAGCGCGCCGGCTTCGAGCGCTGGCGGCGCAGCGGACGGCCGCATCGAGCTGCGGCTGCTCGCGTTCAACGATCTGCACGGCAATCTCGAGCCGCCATCCGTGCCATCGCAGCGCAAAGCCGGCGGCGCCGCCGTACTGGCCGCGTATCTCGAGGACGCCGAGCGCGCGGCACCGCAGCGCACACTCATTCTGCACGCGGGCGATCAGGTCGGCGCGAGCCCGCCGCTCACCCGTCTCCTGGGGAATGAGCCCGGCATCCAGTTCCTGAACCTGCTGGCGGATGATGCCTGCAGCTACGCGGCAGCGCTGCAGTTTCACGATGCGGCGAGCTGGCGGCAGCAGCCCAATCGCTGCAATGTGATCGGCACGCTCGGCAATCACGAGTTCGACGCCGGCCTCGCCGAGCTCAAGCGCCTCCTCGCCGGCGGCAATGCGCACGACGGTCCCTTCCTCGAGTCCCCGTATCGCGGCAGCCGGATCCCCTACGTGTGCTCCAATGTGGTGGAGCGTGCGAGCGGCAAACTGCTGCTGCCCGCCTATGCGGTCGTGGTGCTGGACGGGGAGCCCGTGGGCGTCATCGGTGCCGTGCTGCGCGAGACTCCGACCATCGTGCCGGCGTGGGCCGTCGCCGACGTCGAATTTCGCGACGAAGCGGACAGCATCAACCGCGCGGCGGCGGAGCTCGAGCAGCACGGTATCCACACGATTGTGGTCACCATTCACCAGGGTGTGGTTCGGGCGGGCCAGGCGCCGGACTGGGACTGGCAGGGACCGTTGCGCCGCATCGTCTCCCGGCTCGATCCCCATATCGATGTCGTCATCTCCGGTCACACGCATCACTTCACCAATGCATTGCTGCCCGCGCGTGGCGGCGCCCCCGTGCTGGTGACCCAGGCCTATGCGTATGGCGTGGCGTACGCAGACATCCACTTGAGCCTGGATCCGCGATCGCACGAGGTCATCGGCAAATCCGCGCAGATCATTCCGACCTGGGCCGACACGGGCCCGGGACTGCATCCGGACGCGCGGGTCGCGGCGCTCACGCAAGCGGCCCATCGGGCTGTCGCACCACAGGTCGCGCAGGTGATCGCGCGCACAGCGGTCCCCATCACGCGCCGCCTGAGCGCTTCCGGTGAGTCCTCACTCGGCGACCTGGTGGCCGATGCGCAGCGCCAGGCCGTCGGTGCCGACGTGGCGCTCATGAACCCCGGCGGGCTGCGGGCTGATCTGCCGCGGGGCGCGATCACCTGGGGGGATATCCTCACCGTGCATCCGTTCGCGAACCGGGTGCTTGCCGTGGAGCTCACGGGGGCGCAGATCCTGCGCGTGCTCGAGGAGCAGTGGCCGGCGGACCGGGATGCCTTGCCGCGGGTGCTGAAGATCTCCGGACTCTCCTACAGCTGGGATCCGGGCAGGCCTTCCGGACGACACGTCACCGCCGCGTGCGATGCGCATCGCTTCCCCATCGATCCCGCGCACGTCTATCGTGTGGCGGTGAACGACTTCCTCGTGGCAGGTGGCGATGGGTTCGCCACTTTCAGACAAGCCCGCGTGCTGCAGCCCGGCCCGCTCGACAGTGAGGCGTTGCGACAGTATCTGGCGCGCATGGCGAGTGCGATCGGGCCGCCCGCGGCCGGGCGCATCCGGCTCGCCGGCGGCGGAGCGTCCGGGTGTGAATAAGATCTTCTGGCTGCAGCCGGGGCGTATCGCCGGCCGCACCGGGCCGGACACCGATCCGTGGGATCTGGGCGCCCTGCGCGCGGCGGGCGTGGGCGCAGTCCTGTCCGTGAATGAGGGACTCGCCTGCGTGCCGGAAGACTTCGCGCGGCACGACCTGCAGTATCGCTGCGTGCCGCTTGCCGCCAATGCGCCGCCGGAGCCGGGCGATCACGGTGTGTGTGTCGACGCGCTGCCCCGGGCGCATGCATTCGTCACCGCCCAGCTCGCGCAGCAGCGTGCCGTGCTCGTGCATTGCACCCTGGGCCGCGACCGCACCGGGCTGTACCTCGCCTACTATCTGCTGCGCGAGACCGGTGTGACGCCGCATCGGGCGATCGAGCTCGTGCGTCGGGTGCGGCCCAACGCGCTGGCGGCCGCCGGTTGGGATAATTTCGCGCGCGAGGTGCTCGCGCAGTTCGCGCGTCAGCCCACGTCCTCGCCGTAGTCGCGATCGGGATGATCGGTCTCACCCAGGCGCCAGTAGCCGCGCGTAACGAGCTGATTGCGCGGCACCGCGCGCTCGTTGAGCAGCAGGCGGCGGATGCGGCGCATCGCATCGGCCTCGCACGCCACGTAGATCTGGCCCGCGCCTGAGGGCAGCTCGAGCGCGCGCACCGCGGCTTCCAGTGCACGCCCGGCATTGCGCGGCTCTGGCTCGCGCACCAGCCAATCGATCTGCACGCTCGCAGCACGCGACTCGAGCTCGCGCGCTTCGCTCTTTCCACTCACCTCGATGAGCACCTGTGCGCGCGAGTGTGGCGGCAACACCTCCAGGATGGTGGCGAGCGCGGGCAATGCGCTGTCATCGCCGGCCAGCACGTGCCACTCCGCCTCGGGGTCGATCGCGTAGCTGCGCCCCGGTCCTGCAATCACGAGCCTCTGGCCAACGCTCGCCTGTTCAGCCCAGCCGGAGGCCGGCCCTTCGCCGTGAATCACGAACTCGACGTCGAGCTCGAGCGCCTGTGCATCGAAGCGGCGCGGCGTGTAGGTGCGCACCCAGGTGTCGGCGATCAGCTTGATGTGCGCGGCAGGCCCGCTCCAGACGAAGCCGGCAAGCTCCTCCCCGCCGAAGGTGATGCTCAGCATTTTCGGCGACACGCGCCGGATGCGGCGCACCTCGGCCTGAAAGCGCGGCTTGCGCGGCCTGGCCGTACTCACCGTGTCGGAACTCCGGTCTCGCCCGTCCAGATCCGTGAGGTGTTCAGGCGCGAGGTGAGCAGGAGTTTGCCGGCGAGATTCATCCGGTCCATGCCGTACACCTCGTAGAGCGACTCGAACGCAGGCGCGCCGGCGGCACTGGCGACCAGCGGCTCGAGCGTGCGCGGGTGCGTGACGGTCTCGGCCATGTGCATCACGGCAACATCACGCGTGCCGCTCACGATCACGATCTGATTGCCGCTCGGGCCGGTGAAGGTCGCGAAGTAGCCATAGTCGTGGTACTTCGATTCGCTCCATGAGGGCAGCGCGGCCTGGCTGATGTAGCGATGACCGCTCTGGTGATCGACGAGCTCGTCATATGAGTCGCCGACGCCGAAACGTGAGCCCGCGAAGACCAGATCGCGCAGCATCCCCATGCCGCTCAGATAACCCACGTAGATGACGTGCGCTGAGGTGAGGATCGCGGGACTCAAATCCGAGGCGAGCGCCACACGGATGCGCCGGTTCGCCGGCGCGAGCAGCGGCATCACATCGCGCAGCGCGAATGCCGCGGCCGTCGGCAGGTACTCGAGCTGCAGGTCCATATACTTGTCGCCGAGCTCCGGGTGCAGCATCAGGTACTGCTGCAGCTCGGCCGGCGAGTTGATGTTGAACTCGCGCACCAGCCGCTTCACTTCCATCGACTGATCGGTCTCACCGAAGATGTAATAGTCGCCGACCACGAGAAAGATCGTGCGGTCATCGTTCATGATGCGCGACCACACGGGACTCGAACGCACCTGCGCCAGCTCGTCCCCCGACGTGCGCCAGTGCAGCGTCGCCGCGATCCCGATCAGGATGATGTTGATGGCGAGGGAGGCGGCAAGAGCGGGGCCGACCCAGCGGGCGCGTGGCTTCGGCGCAGGGGGCGGATCCAGCGCCGCAGCCGTTTGCGGATCCTCGAGGGCAAAGCGGTAGCTGCCCTTGGCGATGATGAGCCGCTGCGGCTCCTGGGCGCCCGGTCCCTCGTAAAACTCCTCAAGCTTGCGTCGCAGCTTGTGGATATAGACGCGCACCATCGCGTCCTGCGAGACATCGAAGCTCGCGTCCTTGCCGAACACGTCGATCGCGACTTCGATTTCCTTCGGCGCGCGGCCCGCCAACGAGCACTCGATCAGAAAGTCGAACAGGCGCAGCGTCAGTCGTGAGCGACCCAGAATGCCGCTCGCCCGGATCCGCTCGGCATGGGCGCGCAGTTGGTCTGAATCGGGCATGAGAAGGCGGGGATTCGCGAGCGGGGCGCTATGCTAGCATGGCTCATTAACGTTAAATAACGCCACAGCGAACAGTACGTTACAGGACTTTTCACGTCGCTGCCCGCAGTATGGCGGCAAGCCGTTACGCGCTCACGCATACTCTGCCACCCGACGCATCACACCAATGAGGGGTCGTCGTTGATTCACACATTCTGCGAGTGGCTGTCCAACACACCGCTCAGCATGGCCATCCAGAATGCATTCTGGGTCATCCCCACCGTCCAGACCGTGCACATCCTCGCCATCGCGGTGCTCATGTCCTCGATCGCGATGCTGGATCTGCGGCTCCTCGGAGTCGCGGGGCGCCGTCAGTCGATGCCCGATGTCGCGCGCCGCTTTCTGCCACCGGTGTGGTTTGCGGTCGTGGTGCTCTTGTGCTCCGGCCTCATCCTCATCATCGGCGAACCGGGCCGCGAGCTGTTGAGCGAAGTGTTCTGGCTGAAGATGACACTGCTCGCGTGCGTGCTGGCCATCACCTACGGCATCCAGTCGGGCCTGGCGCGCAGCGCGGACTTCTGGGAACGGCGCCTGTTCGCCGCGCGCGCCACCGCCGTGGTATCGCTCATCCTGTGGACGGCGATCGTCGCTGCCGGCCGCTGGATCGCTTACGTCGAACACGGTTGAGGGCGCGATGTCACTGAATCAGACCCTCACTGCTCTGGAAAACACCTCCGTCGGCACCGCTGTCCGCGAATCGATCTGGCTCTTTCCGACCATCGAGACGGTGCACGTGCTCGCGATCGTGCTGGTCGTGGGCTCGATCATGATCGTCGACCTGAGGCTGCTGAACCTCGCCTCGCGCCGCCGGCCGGTGAGCGAGCTGCTCGCCGAAGTGCTGCCCTGGACCTGGGGCGCGTTCGCGTGCGCGGCAATCTCAGGCTCGCTGCTGTTCAGCTCCTCCGCGCTGAAGTACGCCCACAACACGCCGTTTCGCCTGAAAATGCTGCTGCTGCTGGCCGCAGCCATCAACATGGCGGTGTTCCATCTGGGGGTGTTTCGCAGCGTGAGCCAGTGGGACCTCGGGCAGAAGCTGCCGGGCCGCGCGCGGCTCGCCGGCGGCATCTCGCTCGCACTGTGGGTGTGGGTGGTCGCCTGTGGCCGCTGGATCGGCTTTACGACCTGACAGCCCGCGGGCGGTGTCAGCGCCGCCGCATCAGTTGATATTGAGCTTCGACTGCGTGGACGGCAGATGCTCGTTCAGCTCGGGCGTGCACTCGACTTCGGTGATGTCCTGATCGTCCACCCGCTTCCAGTGCTTGGTGCTGGTCCACTCGCCTTCCCAGTTCTGCGGGTCGGTCATGATGTATTTGATCTCGAGGACGTTGCCGCCGTTGGTGAGGCGCATACGCTCCACGATGTGGAAGTCATCGCTCACCGGCACGCCATTGTCGATCCAGTGATGCTGGGAGATGAAGGAGGTGCTGTCCACGACGAGCACGTTGCCTTCCCAATGGCCGACCGAATCGCCGTTGTAGGAGCGCACGACCACGTCCGGATCGGTATGCGGACGGCCGTCGAGATAGATGATGCGCAGCGCGTTCTCGAAGCCACTCACCATGTAGAGCGCCGTGGGCACCTGGATCATCGCGATCGGCCACACGCGCGTCATGATCATGGGCATGGCCGCCGGGTAGCAGTGACCGATGTCGTCATGATAGGCGCGCCCCTCGGCGCTCGCCTTGCGGGCCGCATCGACGCTTGCCTGCGCTGCCGCTTTGAACTTCGGATACGGCGGTCCGAACATGAACGAGCTCGGGCCCGTGCTCAGATCGACGAACCAGGTGCCAGTGAAGTTCGTGGGCGCCTTGGGGCGAGGCTTGGCGAGGTTCGCCGGTGCCAGCGCGCCCAGGCCGCCGCCCGCGGCGGCAGCGCCTTGCGAATTGTCATTTTGTGCGCCGGGCACCGCAGCGGCCCCCAGGCAACCGAGTATGAGGAGCGCAGCCCGAGCCGCATTGCGTGCTTTATAGTGCTTCACCGTTCTTCTCCCGCAAGGCCGTCGGTAATGATACGTCCGTCCGGCCGGGCATTGCCAAGACCTGCTGCCTGAACATGGACTCACTCGGCGAACGGACCCGGCACATCACCCAGGGCGCCATCCTGCCCGCCGTGTTGCGGCTCGCCGTGCCGGTGATCATCTCCATCACGCTGCAAAGTGCCTACCAGCTCGTGAACACCTTCTGGGTCGGACGCCTGGGGGGGGAGGCGGTGGCGGCGATCTCCGTGACCGCACCGCTGTTCTTCTTCCTGGTGGTCATGGGCAACGGTCTGTCCATCGCCGGCTCGGTATTCGTTGCGCAGTACAGCGGCGCGCGTGATCCGCGCATGGTGAACCATGTCGCCGCGCAGACGATGCTCATGGTGGCGATCGTGGCGCTCGTGCTGTCGCTCCTCGGGCTCATCTCGGCCGAGGGCGCGCTGCGACTCATCGGCGTGCCGCCGGATGTGCTGCAACCGGCCGCCGCGTACCTGCGGATTTCCTACTTCGGCATGATCTTCTCGTACGGCTTCATGATGTTTCAGTCGATCCTGCAGGGTGCCGGCGAGGTGCGCTTCCCGCTGCATGTGGTCGCAGCGAGCGTGCTGATCAACGCGCTGCTGGATCCGCTGTTCATCTTCGGCTGGGGCCCGGTGCCGGCATCCGGTGTCACGGGAGCCGCGGTGGCGACGGTGTGCTCGCAGGCGGTCGCGGCACTCGTCGGTATGAGCCGCCTGTTCACTGGCCGCTACGGCATCCGCGTGCGCGCCAGAGACTTCCGGCCCGATTTTGCCTTCGTCCGGCGCGCGTTGGCCGTGGGACTGCCGGCTTCTATCGAGCAGGCGACGCGCTCGCTCGGGGCGATCCTGCTCACCTGGATCGCGACCGGATTCGGTACGACGGCGCTGGCGGCTTACGGTCTGGGCTCGCGCCTGATCATTTTCTTCTTCGTGCCCTCGCTCGGAGTCTCAGCCGCCACCGCGACCGTGGTAGCGCAGAACATCGGCGCCCGGCACATCGATCGAGCCGCGCAGGCGGCGCGGCAGGCCACCTGGCTCGCATTCTGGTCGCTCACGGCGGTGGGTGTCGCGTTCCTGCCGCTCGCAACGCCGCTATCGCGCTTTCTCGTGCCAAGCGACCCGGCAGTGGTCGCGCAGGGCGCCGCCTTCGTGCGCGTCGTGGCACCGATTGTGGGGGTGATTGGGGCGCAACAAGTGCTGGCGGGCGCGTTGCGCGGTGCCGGTCAGACGCTCGCGGCGATGATGCTCTCGCTCATGACGCAGTGGCTGCTCCAGCTGCCGGCCTCTTATCTGCTCGCGCGCTACACCCCACTCGGCTTCGCCGGCATCTGGTGGGCATTTCCGCTTGCGAATGTGCTGTCACTCGCGATCACCATCGCCTGGTTCCGGCGCGGCGCCTGGAAGCACAAGCGCCTGACCGAGGATGGCCGCCTCGCGGCGCGGGTCGCCGAGGAGGCGCAGGTCGAGGAGGGAATCCCCTGATTCAGGGATTCCCTCGTCGCACGCGCAGGCGCACAGTAACGCGGCCACACTGAAGGAGCGGGCAGTCTTGCAGGCACTGGGAGAGAGCAAGGCGCGGGCGGCGACGCGGCGCTGGACGAGTCGGGTGCTGAGCGGCATCGCTGCGCTGTTCTTCCTGGTCGACAGCGCGATCCACATCGGTATGCCGACGCAGGTGGTCGAGGCCTTTCAGCAGCTGGGCTACCCCCTGGGCACGTCGCGCGCCATCGGTGCCGCGGAGCTGATCGCGGCCGTGCTCTACCTCGTGCCGCGCACCACGATCTTCGGCGCGATCCTTCTCACCGGCGTGCTGGGCGGTGCGATCGCCGCCCACATGCGCATCGGCGATGCGCTTTTTCCCACCTACATCTTTCCCGTGCTGGTTGGCCTCATCCTGTGGGGCGGGCCGTACCTGCGCGATCCGGCGCTGGCCGCACTCATTCCCATGCGCCGTATCCGGCGCGATGTGCTCTAGGGGACGCTCGAATGCCGCTGACGAAGATGGAGCACTACCTGGTCATCACCGACGACCTCGACGCCACGCGCGATTTCTACTGCCAGGCGCTGGGTATGCACGAAGGCTTCCGGCCGCCGCTCGGCTTTCCGGGGTATTGGCTGTACGTGGGGGAGACGCCGTGCATCCACGTCGCCGAATGGGCGACCTACACCGCGCATTCGCAAGGCCGGGGCATCCCCGTCACGACGCGTGCGGCCGGCACCGGACCGGTCGATCACATCGCCTTCAATGCGGAGAACTTTGAGGAAATCGTGGCGCGACTGAAGCAGCACGGCGTGGAGCCGCGCTTGAACGATGCAACGCCGGCGGGGCTCAAGCAGCTCTTTCTGAGCGACCCGAACGGGGTGAAGATCGAGATCAACGTGCGCATCGCGCCTCGGTGAGGCGAATTCAGTCGCTCGGATCGGCCGTGTCCTGCTCCACCGAGCTTGCATCGAAGGAAAGGATGTCTCCCGGCTGACACTCGAGCGCGCGGCACAGCGCATCGAGTGTCGAGAAGCGTACTGCTCGTGCCTTGCCGGTCTTGAGGATGGAAAGGTTGGGAATTGTCACGCCGACTTGCTCGCTGAGCGCGGTTAATGACATGCCGCGATCCGCCAGCACCTTGTCGAGGCTCACCCGGATGCTCATACGGTGATCAGACCGTAAGCTCATTCTGTTCGCGCAGCTGTGCGCCCTGGCGGAACACCTCGGCGAGAATCAGCACCACGAAAATCAGAAACCAGCGAACGAGATCGATCGGATCGTCGAGACCGCCGGGGAAGCCCACTTTCGAGCCGGAAGCGAGAGCCGCTGTCAGACCATGCATCAGGAAGAAGCCGGCGATGCGTGCGATTTCGATCACGACGAGCGTGGTCCAGATCGCGCGAAGATGCGCGGGATTGTCACGAGCGAATGGCTGATTGACCACGAATGAGGAAAACAGCTTCTGCAGCCGGCGCACGATGTGGAGCGCGCCGCGCAGCGAAACGATGATGTAGGCGAAATAGGGTATGGCGATCGTCCACAGCGCCAGCCACTTGCTGCCGGGGGAAGTGAAGAACGTGGCGGGAACCAGGTGCGCGGCGATGAGGAGGGACAGTGGGACGCACACGGCGGCGGCAACGACGCCGAAGGCGAATGCAAGCGAGATGAAAAGGTGGGCGAGCTTCAGTGCCGTCGACAGGGCAGAGGATAGGGAATTCTGGCCGAGCGGGGTCGCCAGGCGGGACAGGAGAGGTTGTGCCTGAGCTGGGGTCATGAATCGCTCCTCGATATCGAATGTCGATAATTATTATCGAATATCAATATAGGAAGCGGCGGAAGTCAAGCGAATTTTATCGATTTTCGATATGAAAAGGGCCCGGGGATCCAGATCCCAGGGCCCCTGGTCTATCGGGCGGGTCGACTCGTCTGCTCAGTCGTCCATCAGGAAGCTGCGGAGCTGCTCGCTGCGGCTCGGATGACGCAGCTTGCGCAGTGCCTTGGCCTCGATCTGCCGGATGCGCTCGCGCGTCACGTCGAACTGCTTGCCCACTTCCTCGAGGGTATGGTCGGTATTCATGTCGATGCCGAAACGCATGCGCAGCACCTTCGCTTCGCGCGGCGTCAGCTGCGCGAGCACGGAGTGCGTGGTCTCCTTCAGCGATTCCATCGTCGCCTGATCGATCGGTGAGGCCACCGAGGTGTCCTCGATGAAGTCTCCCAGGTGCGAATCCTCGTCATCGCCGATGGGTGTCTCCATCGAGATCGGCTCCTTGGCGATCTTCAGCACCTTGCGCACCTTGTCCTCGGGCATCTCCATGCGCACGGCGAGCTCCTCGGGCGTCGGCTCGCGTCCCATCTCCTGCAGCATCTGGCGGGAGATGCGGTTCAGCTTGTTGATCGTCTCGATCATGTGCACGGGAATGCGGATCGTGCGCGCCTGATCGGCAATCGAGCGCGTGATCGCCTGGCGAATCCACCAGGTCGCATAGGTCGAGAATTTGTAGCCGCGGCGGTACTCGAATTTGTCGACCGCCTTCATCAGGCCGATGTTGCCTTCCTGGATCAGATCGAGGAACTGCAGGCCGCGGTTGGTGTACTTCTTCGCGATCGAAATCACCAGGCGCAGGTTGGCCTCGACCATCTCTTTCTTCGCGCGGCGCGCCTTGGCCTCGCCGATCGACACGTCGCGATTGATCTCCTTCAGATCGTTGATCGAGAGGTGATACAGCTGCTCCAGGTGCTCGAGCTTCTTCTGCCGCCGCTCGATCTCGTCCTTGAGCTTGCCCAGGGCGCTCGAGTACTTCTTGCCGGCCTTGACGTGCTTGGCGAGCCAGCGCGAGCTCGTCTCGTTCTTCGGGAACGTCGAGATGAAGTCCTTGCGCGGCATGCCCGCATCGCGCACCGCGATCACCATGATCTCCTTCTCGAGCTGACGGATCTCGGCGATGTGGCCGCGCAGGTTGAGGATCAGCGCATCGAACATGCGCGGCGAGAGCTTGAGCTCCATGAACTCGCCGGCCAGCTTCTTGCGCAGCTTGAGCGTCTTCGGCTCGCGCGCGCCCAGCTTGTCGATCGCCGCCAGCGCGTGCGTGAACACCTTCTGGATCGAGGCGAAGCGGCGGGCCGCTTCCTCAGGATCCGGGCCGGTATCGACCGCTTCCTCGCTGTCGTCACCGTCCTCGCCTTCTTCCTCGTCGTCCTCCTTCTCCGCCTCGGCGACGATTTCCATCTTGGTCGGGTTCTGCGGCTGCGCGATCACGTCCGGCGCATTCGGATCGATGAAGCCGACGATCACATCGACCAGGCGCCCCTGGCCCGCCTTCACCGGCTCGTAGGCCTTCAGCAGGAAATCGAAGGTCGCGGGATACACGGCAAGCGCGCTGCGCACCGCATCGAGACCTTCCTCGATGCGCTTGGCGATGCGGATCTCGCCCTCGCGCGTGAGCAGCTCGACCGTGCCCATCTCGCGCATGTACATGCGCACCGGATCCGTCGTGCGGCCGAGCTCAGCATCGAGCGCCGCGAGCGCCGCGGCCGCCTCTTCGATCGCCTCCTCATCAGCGGGCGCGGAGGGCTCGGACGCGAGCAGCGACTCGGCATCCGGTGCCTTCTCGTACACCGGAATGCCGGTGTCGTTGATGATGTTGACGATGTCTTCGATCTGCTCCGGATCGACGATCTCGGAGGGCAGGTGATCGTTCACCTGCGCGTAGGTCAGGTAGCCCTGCTCCTTGCCGCGGGCGATGAGCAGCTTGAGCTGCGACTGCCGGTCCTCCGGCATGACCGGCACGCGGCCGATCCCGAGCGGCTTCTTCTCCGCAGCGCCGCGCGCCGCGAGCTTCAGCAGCTTCGCCGTGTCCGCCGCTGCGGCTTCCGGCGCTTTCGCGTGGTGGCCGTCGGACCTGTGCGCAGCATCGGCGCGCTTCGGCAGCACCGCGATCTTGCGGTTCTTATCCAGCGGCGCGGCGACCTTCTTCGCAGGCGCGGCAGCTTTGATTGGTTTTTTCTCCGTGACGGTGCGTTTCTTGAGGGCGGCGGCGGTCGGCTTCGGCTTTCGTGTCATGATGAGGGGTGCGGCGCGTGGGAAAGGGTTGGTATCCCTATGTGAGTACCGGGGTCAGGCAACTCAAGGGCCCGCTAGGCAAAGCCCGCAATACTATTTGACTGCGGGCCAACTGCCAAATTCAGTGAACGATATTCGGCGGTCTGGGACGCCCCAGACTTAACATAAGTCGTTGAATCTCAAGCTTTTCATCGGTTGAGAGACTCCCGGAGCGGTCCTTCTCCAGAAGCCGGTCGAGCCGGCGGCGTCCCGCCTCCTGCGCCAGCCTGTCGAACGCCTCGTTGAGCTCACGGGCAGCGGCCATCGCATCCGGCACGAGAGTCTCCATAGAGGCCAGGCGTGCAAGATGGTTCCCTTCCGGGCGGTCGCGCCAACGCTCCAGAACCTGTCCGGTCGTGGTGGCAGGGTCACGCTGCAGTTCCTCGAGCAACGTACGCAGCACGTCCATACCGGGCTCTTCGGCATCGAAGGCTGCGGCGAGCGAGTCGGCCGTAATCTGCGCTGCGATCTCCGGATACTGCACCAGCAGCCGCACGGCCTGACGCACCATTCCGCCGCGGCCGCCGCTCAGGGCCTGGCGCGCGCCCGCGCCGGCAGACTCTCCGATCGATACGCCGAGGAGCTCCGCGACCCCTTCAGGCGTGCGCTGAAAGCCGAACGCTTCGGCGAGCCGCTCGACCAGCAGCCGCCGGTACACACCTTCAGGCACCTGCTCGATGAGGGGACGGACCATTTGCGCTACGCGCGCACGCCCGTCGGCGCCACGGGTTGCGATGCGCTCGCCCAGTTCGCGCACGAGATACTCCGACAACGGCAGGGATTCCTCGGTCACACGCCTGGTGAACGCCTCGCCGCCTTCAGCCGCCACCAGCGTGTCGGGATCCTCGCCCTCGGGCAGGAACAGGAAACGTATCTCCCGGCCCGCGGCCGCCTCGGGCAGCGCGTTCTGCAGCGCGCGCCAGGCTGCTGCGCGCCCGGCGCGATCCCCGTCGAAAGCGAACGTGACGTTTGGCACGAGCTGGAAGATGCGCTTCAGGTGCTCACTCGTCGTCGCGGTACCCAGCGTCGCGATCGCATAGGGCACGCCGAACTGATGCAGCCGCACGACATCGAGATAACCCTCGACGACCAGCAGACGCTGCAGCGCGCTGCGGTTCTGACGCGCCTCGTACAGTCCGTAGAGCTCGCGGCCCTTGTGAAACAGCGGGGTCTCCGGTGAGTTCAGGTACTTCGGCTCGCCCTGATCGATGACGCGGCCGCCGAAGGCGATGACACGCCCGCGGCTGTCCCGGATGGGGAACATGATGCGGTCGCGGAAGCGATCGTAGTGCCGCTCGCCCTCGCGCGCGGCGTCGCGCTCGCGCTCGATGATGAGGCCCACCTCGGAGAGCTTGCGGCGCTCGTCGTCGTTCGACCCGAAGCGGCGCAGCACCTCGTTCCAGGAATTCGGCGCGTAGCCGATACCGAAGCGCTCGATGATCTCGCGCGTGAGGCCGCGCTTTTCGAGGTAACGCTGGGCGCGCTCGTTGCGCGTAAGACACTCGCCGTAGAAGCGCGCCACTTTCGCGGTGAGATCGTAGAGCGTTTCGCTGGGACGGCGCGGCTCGGGGCCACCGCCCTCGCGCGGAACGTCGAGCCCCAGGCTCGAGGCGAGTTCCTCGACCGCTTCAGGAAAGGGCAGCCGGTCGTGCTCCATCAGAAAGCCGAGCACCGTGCCGTGCGCTCCGCACCCGAAGCAGTGATAGAACTGCTTCTCCGGGCTCACCCAGAAGGAGGGCGTCTTCTCGCTGTGGAACGGGCAGCAGGCGCGGAATTCGCGGCCGGCCTTCTTCAGCGCGACTCGCGCGCCGATGATCTCGACGATGTTGGCGCGCGCAATGAGCTCGTCGATGAAGCTTTGCGGAATGCGGCCCACGGCGGCAGGCTACCGCCGTCAGCTGCCGGCCGTCAGCTTCTTCTTGATGCGCTCGGAGAGGGCGCTCATGTCGGTGCGCCCCTGGGCCCTGGCCTTCACGAGGGCCATGACCTTGCCCATGTCCTTGATGGAGGCGGCGGCGGTTGCCGTCATCGCTTCCTGGATCAGCGCATCGACTTCGCTGTCCGCGAGCTGCGCCGGCAGATACCCCTGCACGATGGCGAGCTCGGCGGTCTCTTTGGCAACGAGATCTTCGCGTCCGCCGCTCCTGAACTGCGTGATCGATTCCTTGCGCTGCTTGGCGAGCTTCTCGAGCACGGCGCACACCTGAGCGTCATCCAGGCTGATGCGCTCATCCACCTCGCGTTGCTTGATGGCCGCGAGAATCAGGCGAATGGTGCCGAGACGGTCCTTCGCGCCGGACCGCATCGCCGCCTTCATGTCTTCCGTGATGCGCTCTTTGAGAGCCATCGCCGCTGCAACCGCGAGGGTCAGCGGGCGCTGCGCATGCTGTCGCGAGAGATGCGCTTCATGTGCCGCTTGATGGCGGCCGCTTTCTTCCGTTTCCGTTCCTGAGTAGGCTTTTCGTAGAATTCGCGCCGGCGCAACTCGGTGAGAATGCCGGCCTTCTCGCAGGCGCGCTTGAAGCGCCGCAGGGCGGCATCGAAGTACTCATTCTCGCGGATACGAACGCTCGGCATTGAAACCTCAAGCCCTTGATCTGGTTGACTTTTACCAAATGCCCTGACGGGATCGGGGCCGCGATTCTAAAGAGCCCCGATGCAAAAGGCAAAATCTGATCTACGCGGCGCGCGTCCGTTCGCACGCATCCTCGCCGTCGAGTCCTCCTGCGATGAGAGCGCGGTCGCCGTCTATGACGCCCGCCGCGGCCTGCTCTCGCACGCGCTCTACAGCCAGATCGAGCTGCACCGCATCTATGGCGGAGTCGTGCCCGAGCTCGCCTCGCGCGATCACGTGCGGCGGCTGCTGCCGCTGGTGCGCGCGGCGCTTGCCGATGCGGCGACCGCGGCGACCGAAATCGACGGCGTTGCCTACACCGCCGGGCCCGGTCTGGTCGGCGCGCTGCTCACCGGGGCGGCGCTCGCGCGCAGTCTCGCCTATGGCTGGGGCGTACCCGCCGTCGCTGTCCATCACCTCGAAGGCCATCTGCTCGCCCCGCTGCTCGCGGCGCAGCCGCCACCCTTTCCCCACGTCGCGCTCCTGGTCTCGGGTGGCCACACCCTGCTCATCGAGGTGGCGGCGATCGGCCACTATCGGGTGCTCGGCGGCACGCGCGACGATGCCGCCGGCGAAGCGTTCGACAAGACGGCAAAGCTCCTCGGCTTGAGCTATCCGGGCGGACCGGAGCTCGCGCGCCTCGCCGAGCACGGACGCCCCGGCGTATTCGACTTTCCGCGGCCGATGCTGGATCGCCCTGGACTTGAGTTCAGCTTTTCGGGCCTGAAGACGGCCGTGCTGCACGCCGTCCGAGCGCAGCCCCTCACTGCGACCGTGCGCGCCGATATCGCGCGCGGCGTCGAGTCGGCCATCGTGCATACGCTTGCCGCCAAAGCGCTGCGGGCACTCGACTACACTGGGCTCGATGTACTCGTCGTCTCCGGCGGTGTCGGCGCCAATCGCTCCCTGCGCGAGGAGCTCGCGCGCTGCATGGCGGCGCGCGGCGGGCGAGTGTTCTTTCCACCGCAGCAGTTCTGCACCGACAATGCCGCCATGATCGCTGTGGCGGGCCTGGCGCGGCTGAATGCCGGCGAGCGGGCCGATCTCGGCATCTACGCGCGTGCGCAGTGGCCGCTCGAGTTGCTGCCGGGGCTTGCGGCATGAGCGCCTCCCCGCACGGCGATCGCATCTTTCTGCGCGGCCTGCAGGTCGAATGCATCATCGGCTTCATCGAGTGGGAGCGGCGCGCCAAGCAGACCGTGGTGATCGACCTCGAGGTGCCCGTCGACTGCCGCCACGCGGCGCGCACCGATGAAGTGGCCGACACACTCGACTACAAGGCCATCGCCAAGCGGGTGATCGCGTTCGTCGAAGGCTCCTCCTTCAAGCTGGTCGAGACGCTCGCCGAACGCCTGGCGGGCATGCTGCTCACCGAGTTCGGCATCGAGTGGGTGCGCCTGACGATCAACAAGCCCGGCGCCATCCGCGGATCGCGCGATGTGGGCGTCGCGGTCGAGCGCACCCGCGCCGACCTGGCGCGCTGAGTCTCGCGCGATGCCTCAGGTCTACGTCGCCGCTGGCAGCAACGTCGAGCCCGAGCGGCATCTCGCGCTCGCCTCGGCCGAGCTCGAGCGCCGCTTCGGCGATGTGCAGTTCTCGCGCTGGTACCGCAACCGCGCGGTCGGCTTCGATGGCGATGACTTCATCAACTTCGTGTTCGGATTTCACACGGCGCTGCCGGTGGAACAGGTCATCGGGCAGCTGCGCGAGGTCGAGGCGCTGTGCGGGCGTCCGCCGGGCGCCCCGAAATGGGCGCCGCGCACCATGGACCTCGACATCCTGCTGTATGGCGATCTGCGACGAAATGAGCCCGGGCTGAAGCTCCCCCGGCCCGACTTGCTCAAGCGTCCCTATATGCTCGGGCCGCTGGCCGACATCGCCGCCTCGGTGCGTCATCCGACCGCGGGAGTGACGATTGGGGAGCTGTGGCGCAATTTCGATCAGGGCAGTCATCGCCTGGAGGCGGTGACTGCCGCGTTCACCAGCCAACGCTCCGGCCGCCATCCACCGCGAGAACCTGGCCGGTGACGTATGGGGCGGCGGCCGCGAAGAACAGCACGGCGCGCGTCACGTCCTCGGGCGAGCCGGGCCGCTTGAGCAGCGTGCGATCGAGCACCTTGTGCTTGAGCGCCGGGTCGGCGCCCTCCGGCCAGAGGATCGGACCGGGAGCGACGGCGTTCACCCGTACTTCGGGCGCGAGCTCACGCGCGAGCGAGCGCGTGAGCATGATGAGCCCGGCCTTGGCGACGCTGTAGATCGGATATGCCTTGAGGGGCCGCATGCCGTGAATGTCCGCCACATTGAGGACGAGACCGCGCGCGGCGCGCAGCTCCGCGGCGAGTGCCTGGGTGAGGAAAAAGGGCGCCTTCAGGTTGGTGCCCATCAGGTCATCCCAGGCGCGCTCGTCCGCCTCATCGAGCGGCGTCGGATAGAAGCTCGACGCATTGTTTACCAGGATGTCGAGTCCGCCGAAGGCGGCGCGTGCCGCTTGCGCCAGCTGCGTCACGGCCGCCGGATCCAGGAGATCTGCGGCTTGCGCCCTGGCCGACTTTGCGCGCGTGGCATTGAGCTCGGCGCACAACGCATCGGCCTCGGCGCTCGAGCGGTGATAGTGAACGACCACGTGCGCCCCGGCCTCGTGCAGCGTGCGCACGATCGCCGCGCCGATGCGGCGCGCGCCGCCGGTGACGAGTGCGCGCTTGCCCTGCAGGGATGCCGTGCCCGGGGTGTGCATGAGTGAAGATTATGACGGCATCCACGGCGCTCTCAACGCTGCCACCGCTCGAGGCTGCTCAGGCTGAGCAGTCCGGCCGCCTCGTGAGCCTGATCCGGCGGCGCATCCAGGAGGCCGGCGGCTGGATCGGCTTCGAGCGCTTCATGGAGCTCGCGCTGTACTCACCGGGGCTGGGGTATTACAGCGCCGGCAGCACCAAGCTCGGCCGCGAGGGCGATTTCGTCACGGCCCCGGAGCTGTCCGATCTGTACAGCCGTTGCGTTGCCCGGCAATGCCTCGAGGTGCTGCAGTTTGCACCGGGCGGAGAGATTCTGGAGTTCGGTGCCGGCAGCGGGCGGCTCGCGGCCGTGGTGCTGGAGTCGCTCGCACACTGGGACGCATTGCCGTCCCGCTACGCCATTCTCGAAGTGAGCGCGGATTTGAGGGCCCGCCAACAGGCGCGCATTGGCGCTCTGCCGCGCGAGCTTGCCGAGCGCGTCGTCTGGCTCGATGCCTGGCCGCAGGCGCCGGTTCGGGGCGTGATGTTGGCGAACGAGGTGCTCGATGCATTGCCGTGCATCCGATTTCTCGTCACAGCGGAGGCGCAGCGCGTGCAGGCGATCGGCGTCGGCCGCGCGGCCGATGGTTCTCTCGCGCTCAGCGCACGAGCGGCGGATGCCATGCTGTGCGAGGCCGTGGAGGAGATCGAGCGGACACTGCCGGAGCCGTTTGCTGCTGGCTACCGCTCGGAGCTGTGTCCCGCAGTGGCGCCCTGGATCGGCGCCGCCGCGGATCACCTGGAGCAGGGTGCGCTGCTCATCTTTGATTACGGACTGCCGCGCAGCCAGTACTACCATCGCGACCGCACCGAAGGAACCTTGCGCTGCTATTTTCGCCAGCGCGCACATGCCGATCCGCTGCTCAATGTCGGCGCGCAGGACATCACGGCGTGGGTCGACTTCACGCGCGTGGCCGAGGCGGCCGTCGCGGCGGGACTCGAAGTGGCGGGCTTCACCACGCAGGCGGGCTTTCTGCTGGGAGCGGGCATCGACGCGGCGCTCGCCGCGGCCGGCGATGCCGTGCAGCGCGCGCGTCTGTCCGCCGAGGCGCGCCAGCTCCTGCTGCCGGGCGAGATGGGTGAGACCTTCAAAGCGATGGCGCTCACGCGCGAGGTGGCCGGGCCGTTGAGCGGATTTGCCCTGCAGGATCTGCGGGCGTCCCTGTAGACTCGCGCCGTGTCCGATTCCATCAGCACATTCATTCTCGGCGTCATCGAGGGCGTGACGGAGTTTCTGCCCGTCTCGAGCACCGGGCATCTGCTGATCGCCGAGCAATGGCTCGGTCAGCGATCCGAGCTCTTCAACGTCGCAATCCAGTCGGGCGCGATCCTCGCGATCGTACTCATCTACTTCCGGCGCCTGAGTGGATTCGTCGTCGGCATTTCGGCCCCGGAGAACCGCGACTACGTCGCCAAGCTCTTCGTCGCCTTCCTCATCACTTCCGTGCTCGGACTGACTGCAGAGCACTTTGGTTTCAAGCTGCCACAGACAGTGCTGCCGGTGGCGATCGCCACCTTCGTCGGTGGTTTCGCGATCCTCGCGATCGAGCAATACGTCGCGCGCAAGCCGCTCTCGAGCGTCGTCACCTGGAACGTCGCGATCTGGGTGGGCGTGTGCCAGATCCTGGCGGGTGTGTTCCCCGGCACGTCGCGCTCGGGAGCGACGATCTTTGCGGCGATGCTGGCGGGGCTCACCTCAAGGCCGGCGGCCACGGAGTTCTCGTTCCTCCTTGGCATCCCCGTCATGTTCGCCGCGACGGCACTCGAGTTCTGGAAGACGCGCTCGAATCACGGGCAGATCGACTGGAGCGAGCTCACGATCGGCTTCGTCACCTCCGCCGTGGTCGCATTCATCGTCGTCAAGTGGCTGCTGCGCTACGTCCAGACTCACCGCTTCACGATCTTCGCCTGGTATCGCATCGTCTTAGGCGGCGTGCTGCTCGTGCTGATCTGGCGCGGCGTGGTCCACTAGCTCTCGGCCGATTTCGCCGCGGCTATCGCTCCCAGCCGCTTCTCGCGCAGGCGTGCGCCGATCGCCGGGCCGGCAAGTCCGGCGCGCTCACTCTCGGTGAGCGTGGCGCTCGCTGCCGCCGAGTAGATCCGGCGAAGGTAGTCGGCCTGTGGGTAAGGATCTCGCTCCAGCCCGGCCCGCCCGCGCATATCGGCCTCGCACGCGAGCAGCAGCTCGGCGAAGCGCTCCGGGCGGCGGAACGCATCCGTCGTCTCGAGCACTTCGAGCAGGGTCGCCGCCCTGAGCTCCAGTGCCCGGTGCACGTGCGTGTGGAAGCGCGCCGTAAGCACGGCAAGTTCGGCGTGATCGCGCGGCACGCGCAAGCGCTGGGACAACGCCTCGATGAGCGGCACGCCGGCGGCCTCGTGACCCTTGTGCGCCGGCCACTGTTCGCGCGGCGTGCAACCCTTGCCCAGGTCGTGCACCAGAGCGGCGTAGCGCACGGTGACCGGGGCACCCAATGCGACGGCCGCCCTGAGCACCAGCAGTACGTGCACGAAGGTGTCGATCTCCGGGTGCCAGCGCGCCGGCTGCGGCACGCCAGATAGCGCATCGAGTTCCGGGTAGACCACCGCGAGCGCCCCACACTCGCGCAGCGTCTCGAAGAACACCTCAGGCCGGCTCTCGGCAAGCGCGCGCTCGGTCTCCTGCCACACGCGCTCGGGCACCAGCGCCTCGAGCTCACCCGAGGCGCTCATGCGCGCCATCAGCGCGCGGGTCTCGGCCGCGATGCGAAACCCGAGCGGCGCAAAGCGGGCGGCGAAGCGCGCAACGCGCAGCACGCGCACCGGGTCCTCGATGAAGGCATCGGAGACATGGCGCAGGAGGCGCGCCTCGAGGTCACGCTGGCCACCGTACGGATCGATGATCTCGCCGGCTTCACTCTGGGCAAGCGCGTTGATGGTCAGGTCGCGGCGCTGCAGATCCTGCTCGAGCGTCACGTCGCTCGAGAACTGCGTCGTGAAGCCGCGGTAACCGGGAGCGACTTTGCGCTCCAGGCGGGCCAGCGCGTATTCCTCATGCGTCTGCGGATGAAGGTAGACGGGGAAGTCACGTCCGACCGGCTTGAAGCCACGCGCTTCGAGCGTCGCGGGGTCGGCGCCGACGACGACCCAATCGCGCTCGCGTACGGGCAGTCCCAGGAGGCGATCCCGCACCGCGCCGCCCACCAAGTAGACTTGCATCGGCGCATGTTAACCGAGAGCCGGATCTTCATCGCGTGCCTCGCCTGTCTGCTGCTGAGCGGCTGCGGCACGCCCTACCTGCTGCAGGCTGCGCACGGGGAGCTCAAAGTGCTCGGGGAGCGCAAGCCAATCAGCACAGTGGTTGCCGATCCCGCAACCCCGGCTGGCGTGCGCAGCTCCTTGCAGAGCGTGAGTTCGGCGCGCGACTTTGCGAGCCGGGTGCTCGGTCTGCCCGACAATCGCAGCTATCGCACCTACGCCGACATCGGACGGCCCTACGTCGTGTGGAACGTAGTGGCGACCCCGGAGTTCTCGGTGCAGCCACGTCAGTGGTGCTTTCCGGTCGCAGGCTGTGTCGCCTATCGCGGCTACTTTAAGGAATCGAAGGCCCGCGCCTTCGCAGCGCAGCTTGCTGCACGCGGCGATGACACGCTGGTGGACGGGGTGCCGGCCTATTCGACGCTGGGGCGCTTCGCCGATCCTGTCATGAGCAGCATGCTGGTGTACGGGGATGCGGGGCTCGCCGGCATTTTATTCCACGAGCTCGCGCACCAGCTCATCTACGTCAGGAACGACTCGGCGTTCAACGAGGCCTTCGCGACAGCAGTCGAAGAGGAAGGCCTCAGGCGCTGGCTGATCTACCAGGGCCAGCTCGATGAGCTCACGCGCTTCGAGGCCGCGCAGGCGCGCGATCGGCGCTTCACGCAGCTGCTGCTGCAGGGTCGCGCCGCGCTGACCAAGCTCTACGCCACGGGGCTGCCATCACCGCAGATGCGGGCACGAAAGCACGAGCTCCTCGCTTCGCTTGCGGCGCAGATCCGCACGCTCGAACAGCACGAAAATGTGCGTTCGGGTTACGAGCGCTGGCTGGCGCAGGGGCTGAACAACGCGCATCTGGCCTCGGTGGCAACGTACTACGACTGCATTCCGGGGTTTGAGCGTCTGCTCGCCGAGGATCGTGGCGAGCTCGCACGCTTCTACGCCGACGTGCGTGCGCTGGCGCGGCGGCCGCAGGCCGAGCGCGATGCCGCGGTGTGCGCGCGCGGCGGCAGCGGTACCTAGTGCACGGGCACCAGCACGATTGCGTTGCCGCGACGCACTTCGAGCACCAGCGTCGGGGTGCTCTGCGCGCGCTCTTTGAGCTGCTGCACGCTGCCGACCTTGGATTGATTGACCCCGACGATGATATCGCTGGCGCGCAGTCCGGCCTGGGCGGCGGGACTGCCGGGATCGACGCTGCGCACGACGGCACCGCCGGCATCCGGCGCGTCGGTGAAGCTCGCGCCCTCGAGGCCCTGATGAATGTCGGCCGGTTTCGCCGCTGTGCTCGCGGTGGTGGTCGCCGGAGGTGCCGAGATTACGGCCATCACGCGCTGCGGCTTGCCATCGCGCAGCAGCTCGAGATCCACTTTGTCGCCGACGCGAAGCATCCCGACGGTGTTGCGAAGTTCGGTCGGGGTTTTCACGCTCACGCCGTTGACGCCGGTGATGATATCGCCGGTCCTGATGCCGGCCTTCTCGGCGGCTGAGCCTGCGACGACCTGAGTCACCAAAGCGCCCTGCGCATTGGCAAGACCGTAAACCTGGGCGATGTCGGCGCTCACCGTGTAGGTGCTCACACCGAGCAGGCCGCGCTTCACCGAGCCGAACTTCACCAGCTGGTCGGTGATGCTGCGGGCCATGTTCACCGGGATCGCAAAGCCGATGCCGATGTTGCCGCCCGTGCGCGAGAGGATCGCCGTGTTGATGCCGATCAGCTCTCCCCTGAGATTGACCAGCGCGCCGCCCGAGTTGCCCGGATTGATCGACGCGTCGGTCTGGATGAAATCCTCGTAGCCGTCGGTGTTGATGTTGGAGCGGCCAAGACCGCTCACGATGCCGTGGCTCACGGTGTTGTGCAGACCGAAGGGGTTGCCGATCGCGACGACGAAGTCGCCCACTTCGACCTTCGAGGAATCGCCGAGCGTGATCTGGGTGAGATTCGCGGGCTTGACCTTGAGCACCGCGACATCCGAGGGCTCATCCGAGCCCAGCACGTCGGCAGCCAGGTCGCGCCCGTCCTGCAATGTCACCGTGATTTCGCTCGCGTTCTCGACCACATGCGCGTTGGTGAGGATGTAACCATTCCGGGCATCGAAGATCACGCCTGAGCCGGCGCTCTGGAACGGGCGCTCGCGCGTGCCCGAGCTCGGGGGCGTATCGAAGAACCGGCGGAAGAAGGGGTCATCGAGCAGCGGATTCTGCGGGCCGCGCTCCTTGACGGTGCCGCGCGTGGCGACGTTCACAACGGCCGGGGCGATGCGCTTGAGCATCGGCGAGAGCGAGGGGAGCGGAGTCTCGCTCACGGCCAGCGGTGGCGGACTGGTAGCAGCGTGGGCCCACTGCGGCTGCGCCGCAGCGACAGCAGCGATGCTGAGGAGCGTGAGGAGACGAAGCGCGGTCAGCGGATTGGAATTCATGGGCCTGTCCGATGGCAGACCCCATTGTAATGCCGTGGCGCTCCTGGGACGCAGGAGCGCCACGGCCTTGAGGGGCCGGAAGGGTTGTTTCAGGCCGCTTCGATCTTGATACGGCGCGGCTCGGGCTTGGGCTGCTTCGGAATCACGAGCTCGAGCACACCGTTCGACTGCGAGGCCTTGATGGCATCGGTCGTCACGGTCTCGGGCAGGGTGAAGCGACGCACGAAGCCGCCGGCAACGCGCTCAACACGCGTGTAGCCGTCCTTCTGCTCGCGCTTGTCGGCATGCCGCTCGCCCTTGAGCGTGAGCACGCCATTCTCAGCGGTGATCTCGATGTCCTTGGCGTCGACGCCCGGAAGATCCGCGCGCACGACATAGCGATCCGCCTCCTCATACACGTCGACGGAGGGGATCCAGGCGACGTTGCTGGCAGTGCTATTGCCCGCGGCGAACGCATCGCCGAGTGCACGATCGAAGCGACGCTGCAGCCGGTTCACAAGCGTCCACGGCTCGTACTGAACGACGGTCATGACTACTCACTCCTTGGAAATGAATTGCGACTGGGCCTGTGGATGAGGGTGCTTGAAATGCTTTCAAGGGCGCTCACGTAAGGGAGGGTGGATGTGGAGAACCTGTTCAGGAGCTGGGGAAATGCTGTGCAGTCCGGGACACAATATCTAGCGTTGGGATCCCGAAGCGGAGGCCGGGCGCCGCAGAAGAATTTTCAGTGCCGGCGCGGCTCATATTTTCGTAAGTGATTGATTAATAATGGGTAAATTGGCGCGTTCCGGCCACATAAGTAATCTTGACGACTCTGGGAGGCGTCATTAGGCTCTTGACCCCGACACAAGATCTTGTGGCGCGCAAAGCGACCGGGATCTTCGCGGTCGGGGGGAAGTCTCAGGGGAGTCGGCTGCCGATAGAGCAGCCGTGGATCGTTCGCCGGTCCGCAGTCGCCGGGCGGCTCGGGCCGGCATTTCCCTGTGATCCGTTAGACGGTTGCACAATCGGAGCGTCTCGGATTCATGAACACCGTCGTGAAAATCGCACCGCGTGATCTCAATACCATCGCCTACCAGGAAGCCTCACTCGATATCTGGGACAAGAAGTATCGACTGACGGCCAAGGACGGCACGCCCATCGATAAGACGATGGACGATACGTACAAGCGAGTGGCGCGCGCGCTGGCGGATGTGGAGCGCGAGGAGGCACGCGAGACCTGGAACGAGCGCTTCCTGTGGGCGCTGCGCCGTGGCGCGATCCCCGCTGGCCGCATCACCTCGAATGCCGGCGCGTGGGAACACAAGCCCGCGACCTCGACGATCAACTGCACCGTGTCGGGAACGATTCTCGACTCGATGGACGACATCCTGCGCAAGGTCCACGAGGCGGGGCTTACGCTGAAGTCGGGCTGCGGCATCGGCTATGAGCACTCGACGCTGCGGCCGCGCGGCGCCTACGTCTCCGGCGCCGGCGCGCACACCTCCGGTCCGCTCTCGTTCATGGATATCTTCGACAAGATGTGCTTCACCGTGTCCTCCGCCGGCGGCCGGCGCGGTGCGCAGATGGGCACGTTCGATGTCAGCCATCCCGATGTGATGGAGTTCATCCGCGCCAAGCGCGAGAACGGGCGGCTGCGTCAGTTCAATCTCTCGCTCCTGATCACCGATGAGTTCATGCAGGCGGTGGCCGAGGATCGCGAATGGAAGCTGGCGTTCCCGCTCACGTTGAAAGAGCAGCAGCTCGAGCAGTTCGATCTCAAGGATGCGGCGAAATTCGTCTGGCGCGACTGGCCCGTGCACGAAGGCTACGTGACCAACGAGGAGGGTCTCGTCGCCTGCCGGATCTACAAGACGCTTCCGGCCCGTCGTGTGTGGGACATGATCATGACCTCCACGTACGACTTCGCCGAGCCGGGCTTCATCCTCATCGACCGCGTCAATGAGATGAACAACAACTGGTGGTGCGAGAACATCCGTGCCACCAATCCCTGCGTCACAGCCGATACGCGCCTCGCGACGCAATTCGGCATGGTGAAGATCGGCGATCTCTACGACGCGCAGCTCGACATCCACGCGAGCGTCGATACGCGCACGCTGGGTGAAGGCGAGGGCGTCACCACGCGCGAGGCCGTGCCGGCGTTCATGACCTCAGCGTCCGCCGACGTATATCGCGTCGTCACGCAGGCGGGTTACGAGATCAAGGCGACCGAGTGGCACGAGTTCTACACCACGCGCGGCAAGATCAAGCTGAAGGATCTGCAGGCCGGCGATGAGCTTCTGATCCAATCTGGCAAGGGCCAGTTCGGCGGCAAGGGCAGCGCGGAGCTCGGCGTTCTGCTGGGACTGATCACCGGCGATGGCCATTTCACCAACCGCCGACACGGCCAGCAGGCGGCAGTGGTGAATCTCTGGCGTGACGACCGTGTGCTTGCAGACACCGTCGTTGCGTATGTGAATGAAATGATTACCGGCTGGGCCGCCGCGCCGCGGAACTATCAGGTGAGCTCGGTGGCCGTTCCCGCGCGCAATCTGGTGATGATCCGCTCGGTGCTCCTGCTGCGCGTCCTGGAGCAGTTCTTCGGTGTCACCGCCCAGTGCAAGACGCAGGTGCCGGAGATCATCTGGCGCGGTACGCAGGAGTGCGTCAAAGGCTACCTGCGCGGGCTGTTCCAGTCCGATGGAACGGTGAACATCTCCGGCAACGATGGCACGAGCTGCTCGGTTCGTCTGGCCTCGAGCGTGCCATCGCTGCTGAAAGAAGTGCAGATGCTGCTCGCGAATTTCGGCATCTTCTGCGGGATTCACAAGCGTCGCGAGGCCGGGCAGCGGCTTCTGCCCGACGGCAAGGGTGGCAAGCGACTCTTCGACTGCAAGGCGGACTTCGAGCTCATCATCGACGGTGAGTCCCGTGAGCTGTTCATGGATGAAATTGGATTCCTCACGGAATCCAAGCATGCGAAATACGGCGACTGGGTGAAGGGCAAGGCGTTGCGCAAGTCGCATCGATATATCAGCCGAATCGCAGAGATCACTCACTGCGGTCGTGAAGCAGTGTTTGATACGACGCAGGAAGATCACAACAGCGTAATCTTCAACGGTATCGTGACAGGGCAATGCGGCGAGCAGCCGTTACCGCCCTACGGCTCGTGCCTGCTGGGATCGGTCAATCTCACGCGCTTCGTGCGCAATCCGTTCACCGATTTCGCGGAGTTCGACTGGGCGGAGTACCGCGAAGTCGTGCGCGTATTCACGCGCATGCTCGACAACGTCGTCGAGATCAACGGCCTGCCGCTCGAGCGGCAGCGTGACGAGATCACCCGCAAGCGCCGCCATGGCATGGGATTCCTCGGCCTGGGCAGCGCGATCACGCTCCTCGGCATGAGGTACGGCTCGCCCGAGTCGGTGAAATTCACCGAAGACGTCTCGCGCGAGATGGCGCTCGCCGGCTGGGAAGCGGCACTCGAGCTTGCGCGCGAGAAGGGGCCGGCGCCGATCATGAACGAGGAGTTCACGGTCACACGCGAGATGCTGCGCCGGCGTCCGGAGATGGTGCGCGATGGCTGGAAGCCGGGCGCCCGCATCGCAGGCCGTCTGCTGCACGCACGTTACAGCCGTTACATGCAGCGGATTGCCGAGGTCGCACCGCAGCTCGTGCACGAGCTGGCGGAGGTCGGTGCACGCTTCACGCACCACACCTCGATCGCGCCCACCGGCACGATCTCGCTGTCGCTCGCCAACAATGCCTCGAACGGCATCGAGCCCTCGTTCGCGCATCACTACTTCCGCAACGTGATTCGCGAGGGCAAGAAGTCCAAGGAGAAGATCGACGTCTACTCCTTCGAGCTGCTCGCCTATCGCGAGCTCGTCAATCCCAAGGCGCGTCCGGACTCGGTCGTGGATGCCGAGCACCTGCCGGAGTACTTCATCGCCTCCGAGCACGTGACGCCGCAACAGCACGTCGACATCCAGGCGGCCTCGCAGAAGTGGATCGACTCCTCGATCTCCAAGACGGCGAACGTGCCGACCGACTTCCCGTACGCGGACTTCAAGGACATTTACATGTACGCGTACCGGCAGGGCCTGAAGGGCTGCACGACCTTCCGCTTCAACCCGGAAGCCTTCCAGGGCGTACTGGTGAAGGAACAGGATCTGAAGAATACGGTTTACAAATTCACGCTCGAGGACGGCAGCGTCATCGAGGCGCGAGGCGATGAGGAGATCGACTACGACGGTGAGATCCACACCGCGGCGAATCTCTACGACTCGCTGAAGGAAGGCTACTTTGGCCGCTTCTAGCGCCGCGGGCACGCACAAGGCCGCAACACCCATGACCATCAAGATCAGCAAGAAAATCGTCAAGTACGCCGTGCAGAAGCCAGAGGACAAGGCGGCCGAGGCCAAGCCCGTGGCAGCCGAGACGGATGTCGTCAAGGACAAGACCGGCCGCATGGCGCAGGTCATCCGGATGCACGAGAAGCTCGAGCGCCCGGAAGTTCTGATCGGCTCGACCTACAAGATCAAGACGCCGATTTCCGATCACGCGATGTACGTGACGATCAACGACATCGTGCTGAACGAGGCAACCGAGTACGAGCAGCGCCGGCCCTTCGAAGTGTTCATCAATTCGAAGAACCTGGACCACTATCAGTGGATCGTCGCCCTGACGCGCATCATCTCGGCCGTGTTCCGCAAGGGCGGAGATGTGACCTTCCTGGTCGATGAGCTGAAGGCGGTATTCGACCCGCGCGGCGGCTACTGGCAGCCGGGCGGGAAGTTCATGCCTTCGATCATCGCCGAGCTCGGCCACGTCATCGAGCGGCATCTGCAGACCATAGGACTCATCCGCAAGACCGAGCTCGACCCGCATCAGAAGAAGATGGTCGATGAGAAGCGCGCCGAGTTCGAGGCACGCGCCAAGCAGACCGATGCGTTCGCCAAGACGCATTTTCCGGAAGGCGCGCAGCTGTGCGGCAAGTGCAATACGGCGGCCGTAATCATGATGGACGGTTGCATGACCTGCTTGAACTGCGGCGATTCGAAGTGCGGCTAGGCGGCGTAACGGGGCGAAGCTGACAGACTCGATGCGCGCACCGGTCCCGGGCACCCGGCCCGGACCGACGCAATGTTCGGACCCCCGGTGCGCACTTTACAAGGCAGCCCCCAAAGGGCTGCCTTGTTTTTGGGCGGCCGGCATCGGCATATGATTGCCGCATGAACCGCAAATCAATCCTCGCTCTTGGTCTCATCTGCACCAGCATCGCCGCGGCGAGTTCGGCCGAACCCGATCCGGCGGCGAGTGCGCTGGCGCGCGATGTCCTCAAAGAGCTGATATCGATCAATACGACCGACTCGGTGGGCAGCGTCACCCGCGCCGCGGAGGCCATGCGAGCGCGGCTGCATGCCGCGGGCTTCCCCGATGCCGATCTGCACGTTCTCGGGCCCAACGAGCGCAAGAAGAATCTCGTCGTGCGTCTGCACGGCACCGGCGCCCACCGGCCGATCCTGCTGATCGGGCATCTGGATGTCGTCGAGGCACCACGCCTGGAGTGGAGCACGGATCCATTCGAGCTCACCGAGCGGGACGGCTACTTCTACGGCCGCGGCGTCTCCGACATGAAGGACGGCGATGCGATCCTCGTGACGACGCTGCTGCGCTTCAAGCGCGAGGGCTTCAAGCCCGATCGCGACCTGATCGTCGCCCTTACCGCCGATGAGGAAGGCGGCCGCTCGAACGGCGTGGAGTGGCTGGTGAAGGAGCATCGCGATCTCATCGATGCCGAATGGGTCATCAATGAGGACTCCGAATCGGTCTACATGCGCCACGATGTGCCGGAGGAATACCAGCTCGGCGCGACCGAGAAGCTCTACGCCGATTACCTGCTGTCGACCGCCAATCCCGGCGGTCACAGTTCGCTGCCGGTGCCGCAGAACGCGATCTACGAGCTCACGGCGGGTCTTGCGCGCCTGCAGCAGTACCGCTTCCCCGTCGAGCTCAACGCCGTGACGCGGGCTTATTTCGAGCGCATGGCACCGCGGCAAACGGGCGAGCGGGCCGCCGACATGCGCGCCATCTTGCGCAGTCCCCCGGACGAGGCCGCCGCGCAACGTCTGTCGCAGGATCCCCTCGACAACGCGCTGCTGCATACGACGTGCGTCGCGACCCGGCTCAGCGCCGGCCAGGCGAACAATGCGCTGCCGCAGGCGGCGACGGCGATCGTGAACTGCCGCATTCTGCCCGGGCATTCTGGCGAGGAAACGCGCCAGGAGCTGATCCGCGTGCTCGCGGATCCGCACATCCGGGTGCAGTACGTGGCGGATGACGGTCAGGTGTCCGATCGCGGCACCGATCGCAAGTCGATGCCGGCGACAGCGCTCGTGCCCGAATACCTGCAACCGCTCGAGGCGCTGGTCGGGCAGATGTGGCCCGGCATTCCAGTGATTCCGACGATGAGCGTCGGCGCTTCCGACGACATCTACACGCGCGCAGGCGGCATGCCGAGCTACATCATCACCGGCATTGCCATCAATCGGGACGACATCCGCGATCACGCTCGCGATGAGCGGCTCGAGGTGCGCTCGTTCTATCGCGGCAACGAATTCATCTACCGCTATCTCAAGAGCATCACCTCTGGCGCGCGAACGCCGTAAGCGCAGGGCAAAAAAAACCCCGCGGATGCGGGGTTTATCGGTCGCTTGCTTGCTGTGGAGGAGTATCTTGTAGTTGTTATCCGGTGGCGAATCGCCGGCATTGCTTGCTTATGCCGGCCATCGTCTTGTTGCTCGATCGTGCCTCGCGGCTGCCCTAGCGGTTCTGGCTAAGAGATAAGCAACGCGCATGCCAGTACCCCGCGCAACGCTTCCGATGTGACATCTTGTATCTGCGACGCAGTTCAACTGTGACGCGACGCACCTTATGCGACTCTTTATGTCTGAATCACGGCCACTGCAGCGGTGCCTGTGCTGGCGCGTAAATTCAGGTTTGTCAATTCCACCGACGTATTTGCGAAGGACGAGGTCGGCTTCGGCGGGACCCGGAAGCCCAAGCCATTGAGCGGGCGCGCGAAGATGCGTAGGCAGAGAGTGTAAATGTCATCGACACAGCGGCAACGTTCACGCAGCGCCTGGTGGCTCATCGTGTGCGTGGCTTGCGTCCGGTTTGCCACCGCGGCGGAGCCCGTTTTTCCGACGCCGGCTGCGCTCGCGCCCGATGTGCACTTCTGGGTGCGCGTGTATACCGAAATCGATACGAACTCAGGCTTCCTGCACGACGAGAATCGCCTCGGTGTCGTGTACGAGACGCTGCACTTTGCGGCCAATGCATCGCCGCGCGAGCGCGAGCACGCGGTCGATACGGCGCGGGATCGCTACGTCGCCGCGCTGAAGCGCATTGCCACCTCGAACGGCCCGCTCTCGCCCGAGGATCAGCGCGTGCGGGATTTGTGGGGCGAGGAGGGCACGCCGATTCGGCTCCTCGAGGCCACGGACCACGTGCGCTTCCAGCTCGGCCAGGCCGACCGCTTCCGCGCCGGGCTGCAGCGCGCAGGCAAATGGGAAACCCACATCGCCGAGACGCTCGCCAATCTGGGACTGCCGGCCGAGCTTGCGGTGTTGCCGCACGTCGAGTCTTCGTTCAATCCGGCCGCGTATTCCAAGGTGGGCGCTGCGGGACTGTGGCAGTTCATGCGCTCCACCGGCCGCCGCTACATGCGCATCGATGCCACGGTGGATGATCGCCTCGATCCGTTCCGCTCGACGCAGGCGGCGGCGCAGTTACTGTCGAACAACTACCGCCTGCTCGGCACCTGGCCGCTCGCGGTCACCGCCTACAATCATGGCGCGGCCGGCATGCGCCGCGCGAAAGATGCCCTCGGTACCGAGGACATCGCTCAGATCGTGCGCAACTACAAGAGCCCGACCTTCGGCTTCGCCTCGCGCAATTTCTACGTCTCGTTCCTGGCCGCACTCGAGATCGATCACAACCCGGACAAGTACTTCGGCTCGATCGAGCGCTCGGCCGAAGCGAAGTTCCAGGAAGTGACGCTGCCGGGGAAGGTCTCGATCGTGCAACTCGAGAGGGCGCTGAAGATCGATCCGGATACGCTCAAAGCTCTCAATCCCGCGCTGCGGCCCATTTGCTGGAGCGGTCGCCGGCCCGTGCCGAGCGGCTATCACCTGCGGCTGCCACTCGATGGCACCAGGTGGACGACGCGCCTGGTCGCGGCGCATCTGGCGACGGGTGAGGGAGGCGAAGCGGCAGCTGAGGCGGCTGCGCCGCCCGTGCGCGTGGCGAACAATGCCAGGCCGGCGAACACAAATCCCGCCAGCACGAATCCGTCAGCGCCTCCGGGTCGCGAGACGTTGACGGCGCGCTCGCCCGCGTTGGCGTCGGCGCCGACGCTTGCGAACGCGGCGCCGCCGCCTGCTGCGGCACTGCCTGCTGCGACACCGCCTGCGGCGCCGCCACCTGCCGCAGCACAGACCGCTGTGCCGGATACCGGAGCGGTCTCGCCGGCGGTTGCGCAGCGAGAAAGTGATGAGGATGCGGCCGCTGTCGCCTCCGAAGCGGCTGTGCCCGCCAGGAAGTCAGAGCCGTTCTCGGCCGCGCAGGCCGAGGCGCTGGGTCCGGCGCTCGGGCCGGCGGCGGAGGAGACGAGCGAGAGCGCCGATCCGATCGATTACTCGGTCGCGAAGGATGGCTCGATCCACGTCGCCGCTGCCGAGACGCTCGGACACTACGCGGACTGGCTCGCCATCCCGGCCGCGCGGCTGCGCACCGTGAATCACCTCTCGAGGCGGCAGCCGGTGCTCATGGGGCAGCGCATCGTGCTCGATCTGCACAGGGTTGCGCGCGATGAGTTCGAGCGCAAGCGCCGCGACTATCACCGCTCGCTCGAAGCGAGCTACTTCGCCGAGCATCGGATCGCTGGAACCGAGGTCTACATCGCGCGCCGCGGCGACTCGCTGTGGACCGTCACGCAGCGCTACGAGCATCTGCCCGTGTGGCTGCTGCAGCAGTACAACCCCGATGTGGACTTCGGTGCGATGCGCACCGGGACTCAGATCGTCGTGCCCCGTATCGAGGATGTCTCGGCCGCGGGCGGGACCTGAGGCCCTAGCTGCCGCCGCTGTGCCTCGTCGCAAAAGCGCTGAGCGCGCGCAACGCGCCCGAATCCGCCTGGTACTGATCCGAGCCTCCGGCCTGTGCCTGCGCGATCACCACGACTTTGGCGCTCGAGCCGAGCCGTGCGAGGGCCTCATCCGGCAACGCGAAGTACCACGCATGGCTCCAGGGCGCCGGCGGGCGATAGGGCGCGCGACCCAGACCGACTGCAGCCAGATCGAGCGAAGTCGCAGCGAGCGCCAGCGCCTGGCCGTCACACAGCACCCGCACACTCTGCACGGCGCCGCCGTCTTCCGGCACGGCGACCCACAGGAACAAGGCGCGCTTGCCCATGCGATCGATGTCGAACGGCGCCAGGAATGCGAACGGATCGTGCCCCGAGCCGCGCGGCTGCTGAGTTACGAGCTGGAGCGGATCACCGATCGTGACGACTGTCGTTCCGGTTACAGGATCCAGATTCTCGACATACGCCGGCCTGGAGACCGACACACAGCCGGCCGCAACGATGACGGCGAGCAGCGACACTGTCGCTATTCTTCTCATGGGGGGGAATTATAGTGACCTGCTGCGATGTGCCTCTATAATCCGTTTACTGACATGCGCTTGCTGAAGATTCCGGCCCTAAGCTCGATGCTCGCGTGGACCGCGCTCGGCGCTGCCCCTGCCGTCCACGCCGCCGATGCCTCTTCGACCCAGGTCGAGCGTGTGTCGCTCACGGCGGCGCCTAATGCGCCTGCGCTGGACTCCTCGCTTCCGCTCGCCGACCGCATCCTCGTACGCAAATCAGAGCGGCGACTGTTCCTGCTGCGCGGTTCGAGCGTGCTGCGCTCCTACCACGTTGCACTGGGACTCAATCCGGTCGGACAGAAGGAGCGCTCGGGGGATTTCCGCACACCGGAAGGCAACTACGTGCTGGCCCGGCGCAACCCCCGCAGTGACTACTTCCTGTCGATCGAGGTGTCCTATCCCAACGAGAAGGACCTCAGGCGCGCGCGCCGCAACCACTGGAACGCAGGCGGCTCGATCATGCTGCACGGCATGCCGAATCAGCCGCGCATGGGGCCCGAGTACTACGAAAGGAACGACTGGACCGACGGCTGTATCGCGTTGTCCGATGCGGACATGCTCGAGATCTGGCTCCTCAGCCGCGACTCGATGCCGATCGAGATCCTGCCCTAAGATCCGGCACCCCCATGGACGAGAACATAGTTCTGTCCGATGCCGTGGATGCGCGCGTCGGACCACGCGGCAGCCTCGAGAATCTCTCCCAGGCGGAGATCGAGAAGCTGCTGGATTCGAGCCAGGGCGGCCTGTACACGCTGTTCCGCAAGTGCGCGCTCGCCGTGCTCAACACCGGCGCCGACACGGACAACGCCAAGGAGATCTTCGACCGCTACACGGATTTCGACATCCAGGTGGTGCGCCACGCCTGGGGGATCAAGCTGGAGATCCACCACGCGCCCGCCGCGGCCTTCGTCGATGGGGAGATGATCCGCGGCATCAAGGAGCACCTGTTCGCGGTGCTGCGCGATGTCATTTACACCTCGGATGAGATCATCGCGAGCGGCCGCTTCGATCTGACCGACTCCCCCGCGATCACCAATGCGATCTTCCACATCCTGCGCAACGCGCGCCTGCTGGATGTGAAGACGCGGCCGAATCTGGTGGTGTGCTGGGGCGGACACTCGATCGGCGAAGAGGAATACCAGTACACGAAGAAGGTCGGCTACGAGCTCGGACTGCGGGCGCTCGATGTCTGCACCGGCTGCGGTCCGGGCGCGATGAAGGGACCCATGAAGGGCGCGGCCATCGGCCACGCGAAGCAGCGGCTGGCGAACGTGCGTTACGTCGGGCTGACCGAGCCCGGCATCATCGCCGCCGAGCCGCCCAATCCGATCGTCAATCAGCTCGTCATCATGCCGGACATCGAGAAGCGCCTCGAGGCCTTCGTGCGGCTGGCCCATGGCATCGTGGTATTTCCCGGCGGCGCGGGCACGGCGGAGGAGATCCTGTATCTCGCGGGCATTCTGCTCGATCCGCGCAACGCCGAGCAGCCCTTCCCGGTGGTGCTCACCGGCCCGCGCTCGAGCGAGGCCTATTTCAGCCACATCAGCGATTTCATCGGCAGCACTCTGGGGCCTGCGGCGCTCGAGCGCCTCTCGATCGTGATCGGCGATCCGCCCGAGGTCGCGCGCCGCATGGTGCGCGGCATGGCAGCAGTGCGCGAATTTCGCCGTGCGCGCAGCGATTCCTACAACTTCAACTGGCTGCTGAACGTCGATGCCGACCTGCAGCGGCACTTCGAGGTGACGCATGCCTCGATGCGGGCGCTGGAGCTCAAGCGCTCGCAGCCGGCGCACGTGCTCGCCGCGAATCTGCGCCGCGCGTTCTCCGGAATCGTCACCGGCAACGTCAAGGACTACGGCATCCAGGCGATCGAGCGCCACGGGCCGTACGAGCTCGCCGGCGACCGCGACATCATGCAGCTGCTCGATGCGCTGCTTTCGGCATTCGTGGCGCAGCAGCGCATGCGGCTGCCTGGCGCGACCTACCGACCCTGCTACCGCCTGGTCGCGTGACATAAGACCGCGCGTGTGCGCCCCGTCCCAGCCGCTGCACCGCGGCTGAGCGCTGTGAACCAGTTCCTGTCGGTGAGCAGTCTTAAGTCCGTACGCTGCTGATGAAATATTCAGGAGCGGACATGAGTTCTTCGGACAGGACACGGGGTTTGCCGGCAGCGGTGCGGCCCGATGAGGTCGCGACGCCTGCTGCTCCTGCGGCGCCCCAGGATCCCTACCCCAACTGGCTCGACCGCATGCAGCGCGCGCGTGCGCGTCACGCAGCGATTACCAAGAACCTTCACACCTGGACCAACTACAAGAGCTGGGCCGACAAGGTGAAGGATTCCTGGGAAGACGGCGATAAGAGCTAGCCAATCCGTAGGCGGCGCTCAGCCGCTCGCAATGGCCGGCGCGGGTCCGGAGCTCAGAGGCGTGCGCGAACCGCTCGGTTCGCCAAGCCACGCGACCAGCGGTTCCCACTGTTCCACATCCTCACGCGCGACATACGTCTTGAGCTCATGCACGCCGAGCCCCAGCTCGGCCGCGCGGACGTAGTTCTGCGAGTCCCGGATCGTCGCGACGATGGGCACGCCCAGGGTCTGCAGGAAGCGGATCAACGACTGGTAGGTCAGGGTGTTGCGGCGGACGCGGTTTGCGATCACGCCCAGCCGGTTCTCGTCGCGTCGCACCTTGGCGACGAGCAGCAAGTCCTTGATACAGCGTGAGCACGCGTGAATGTCGATGTCGGAGGGCAGCACGGGCACGAGGATCTTATCCGCCGCGCGCGTAAGTTCCGGCATCAGCTGCGAATCCACCGCGGCCGGCGTATCCACGATCAGGTGAGTCGTCTCGGCGGGCACGCGCAGCTGAAAGCTGCGTGTCATGCGTGAATCTCGCTCGTAGGCCGCGATGGCATGAATGGCGCGCTGCGGCGCGCGCCGCTTGCCCGCCCAACGCATCGAGGAGCCCTGAGGATCGAAATCCATCAGGGCCGGTGTCTGCTCCCGGGACGCGAAGTAGCTCGCCAAGTTGACCGCGATGGTCGTCTTGCCGGAGCCCCCCTTCGGGTTCAGGACGACGATGCGCTGCATGAAATCCAGCCTACGCACGCCCGCCGGGGGCTGCAAGCGCGCGCCGCCACGGATTGCCTGTTTGTGAGATCGCGCACGCCCGGGGTCATATTCCCCCCGTAGAGTGCGCCCCATGGAACGCTTGCTGCTGTTATGGGACGAATTGGACGACCTCGCGGGTGCATTCCGTCACCTCGCAGGCTCGGCGGCCGAGGAAGTGGCCGGCATTGCGGCTCCGCTCGGCGCTGCGGTGTCCGCCGTCGCAGGCAGCATGCTCGCCATCCGCACCCTGCTGCCGCTGTAACCGCGCCGCACGGGGCTGACTGCCCCGCTTGAAAAATCCCTTTCTGATCCCAAGATGATCGCCCCGCGTATTCGTCGGCGAGGCGTTGCAGCATGTCCGCATCCGTGAAAGAGACTCTCGGGTTCCAGGCCGAGGTACGTCAGCTGCTGAAGCTGATGATCCATTCCCTGTACAGCCACCGCGAGATCTTCCTGCGTGAGCTGATCTCGAACGCCTCGGACGCCAACGACCGGCTGCGTTTCCAGGCGATCGCCAATCCGGCACTGCTCGAGGCCGGCGCGGAGCTCGCGATCTGGGTCGAGGCAGACCCGGCTGCGGGCACGCTCACCATCCGCGACAACGGTATCGGCATGACGCGCGAGGAGGCCATCGCGCACCTGGGCACGATCGCCAAGTCAGGTACCGCCGAGTTCTTCCAGTCCCTGTCGGGGGATCAGCAGAAGGACTCGCAGCTCATCGGGCAGTTCGGTGTCGGCTTCTATTCGGCGTTCATCGTGGCTGATCGGGTGACCGTGCTGACGCGCAAGGCGGGCACTGCCGCCGCGGAAGGCGTGCGCTGGGAGTCGAGTGCGGACGGTGAGTTCACGGTCGAGGGCATCGAGCGTGCCGAGCGCGGCACGAGTGTCATCCTGCATCTGAAGAGCGATGCGACCGAATACACGGCGGACTACCGCCTGCGCGGCCTCATCCGCCGCTACTCCGATCACCTGAGCTTCCCGGTCATGATGCGCGCCGACGGCAAGCCGGACGGGAAGTTCGAAGCGGTCAACCAGGCGCGCGCCCTGTGGACGCGGCCGCGCGCGGAGATCAGCGACCAGGAATACAAGGATCTCTACCAGCATCTCGTTCACGACGAGGCCGAACCCCTCGCCTGGAGTCACAACAAGGTCGAGGGCAAGCGCGAATACACCAGCCTGATGTACATACCGGCGCGCGCACCCTTCGACCTGTGGCACCGGGAAGCCGCACGGGGCCTGAAGCTGTACGTGAAGCGCGTGTTCATCATGGACGACGCGGAGCAGTTCCTGCCGCTGTACCTGCGGTTCGTGAAGGGCGTGATCGACACGAGCGACCTGCCGCTCAATGTCTCGCGCGAGCTCCTGCAGCAGGACGAGGAAGTCGAGGCGATCCGCAGCGGCCTCACCCGTCGTGTGCTCGAGCTCCTGGCGCGCCTCGCGAGCGAGGAGCCGGAGAAATACCGCACGTTCTGGCAGCAGTTCGGCGCGGTGCTCAAGGAGGGACTCGCGGAGGACTTCGCGAACCGCGACAAGATCCTGCCGCTGATGCGCTTTGCGAGCTCGCGCGAGGCCGACAATGAGCCGCGCGTGACGCTGCGCGAGTACCTCGAGCGCATGCAGCCCGGGCAGGAGCGGATCTACTTCATCATCGCCGACAGCATCGAGGCGGCGCGCGCCAGCCCCTACATCGAGCGGCTGCGCGAGCGCGGCATCGAGGTGCTGCTGCTCGGTGAGCGCATCGACGAATGGGTGATGCGGCAGGTCGAGGCGTTCGAGGGCAAGCGCTTCAAGGACGCCTCCCGCGGCGACCTCGAGCTCGGGGATCTGCAGAGCGAGGCCGACCGGCAGCTTGCCGATGCCGCCCTCAAAGAGAGCAAGGGCCTGCTCAAGCGCGTCAAAGACACACTCGGGGATCGCGTCACGGAGGTGCGCGTCGGTGCGCGCCTGAAGGACTCACCGGCCTGTCTGGTGCTGGGCGAGCACGACCTGGGCGCCGCCATGCGCCGCATGATGCAGTCCGCCGGACAGAGCGCGCCGCAGGCCAAGCCGCTCCTGGAGCTCAACGTCGCGCATCCGATCGTGAAGTATCTGGATGGCGTGCAGGATCGGGAAGCCTTTACGGACCTGGCGATGCTGCTCTATGACCAGGCGGCGCTCGCCGAGGGCGGCCAGCTGGGCAATCCCGTCGATTATGCGCAGCGGCTGAACCGGTTGCTGTTACGCCTCGCCGCGGCGCCTGCGAGCGCAGCGGGCGGCACGAGCGCCGGCGCGGCCTGAGGCTCAGGCGCGCACGCATGTCCCGCGCACCTCGCGTGCAGCGGCTCTTGATCGATGGGCCCGCCGGGGAGCTCGAGTCCCTGCTCGAGATGCCGGCGGACGCGGGTGCACCGCGCCACTACGGCGTGGTCTGCCACCCGCATCCGCTCTTCGGTGGCACGATGGAGAACAAGGTCGCGCATACGCTGGCGCGCAGCCTGCACGAGGCGGGCATGCCGAGCGTGCGCTTCAATTTCCGCGGCGTGGGCGCGAGCGCGGGCAGCTACGCCGAGGGCGAGGGCGAGACTCACGATGCGCTGGCCGTGCTCGCCTGGGCGCGGGCTCGCTGGCCAGCGGCCGAGCCCCTGCTCCTGGGGTTCTCGTTCGGCGGAGTGGTCGCCATTCGCGCCGCAGCGCAGGTGGAGACGGAGCGGCTGGTGACGGTGGCGCCGGCGATCGGCCGGATCGCGCTCGATGGCGCGCTGCCGCGCTGTCCCTGGCTCATCGTGCAGGGCGATGCGGACGATGTCGTGGCGCCGCGCGAAGTGCTCGATTGGGCCGCGGGGTTATCTCCGCCGCCGACGATCGCACTGCTCGCGGGCGCCGGACACTACTTTCACGGCCGCCTGACGGACCTCAAGGACGCCGTGACTGCCTTTCTGAAACAAAAGCCCGGCCAATAGGCCGGGCTTTGTCGAATCTTCCGATTCTGGCGGGCTGAGAGTTAGGAATTCACCATGCCCTTGAGGCTCTTCAGGGGCATCACGCGTACTTTCTTGCTCGCCGGCTTGGCCTTGAACATCATCTTCTGGCCGGTGAACGGATTGACGCCTTCGCGGGCCTTCGTGGCCGGCTTCTTCACGACCTTCATCTTCAGCAGACCGGGCATCGTGAACAGGCCATTGCCGCGCAGGCTCTTCTTGATGACCCCACCGAGAGAGTCGAACACTCCTCCCACCTGTTTGCGCGACAGTCCTGTGTCTTTGGAAATCTGGGTCAGGATCTCCGACTTCGTCGGTGCGCCAGCCTTTTTCGCCATGTTTTGCTACTCCTCGAATTTAGGGACGATGCGCGGCAAGCGCCGCGCTTGAACGAATCGCCGCGGAAAATAGCACATGCGCGTGCATTAGCAAGAGGTTTCTCGCGTCCGCGCGCACGAAGAAATGCCTTTTTTTCCAGTGTTTCCGCGTCGCGCGTCCGCGACGCTGCCGCGGCTTGCGCCATCGAGCGAGCACTTGTGCGAGCTAGACTCTCGATGCACTGACGACGCCAACACTCTGAGCGCAAAGCCCGCGCGGCGTGTCAGCGCAGCAGAATGCGGATCACCTGGATGAACAGCACCGCCCACAGCGGCGAGAGATCGAGGCCCTGCGGCGAGGGAATCCGCCGGAAGGGCCGCAGCACGGGCTCGCACAGACTTCGCAGCAGCCCCTGCAGCGGCGAATAGCCGGCTTGCGCGACCATGCTGAGGATCGCGTACAGCACGATCGCGTAGGTGTAGGTCCACAGCAGCGTGCGCGCGATCTCGAGCGCCGCCTCGCGCACCCAGATGAGCGCTGGCGGCAGCGCGAGTACGCGGATGAGCGAGTCGAGTGCGACCTCGATGAGCGCAACGACGATGACCGCTACCACCGAGGCGGTGTCGAGCTTGCCGATGGGGGGCAGGAGGCGCCTGAGCGGCATGACCAGGGGATTGGTGAGCCGCACGATCGCCTGGCTCAGGGGATTGCGGAAGTCTGCACGCGTCCACTGCAGCAGCAGGCGCGCGAGGAACACGAACAGCGCCAGCGTGAGCAGCGTGTCGACGACGTATTCGAAGGCTTCGGTCATCGGCGCGCCTCTGCACCGAATTGGCAGGCGAGCTCCCGGCCGCGGTCCGCGGCCGCGGTGAGGGCGCGGGTCACCAGCGCGGGCAGTGCCTCCCCGGCACCGAATACTTTGAGCGCCGCCTCGGTCGTGCCCCCCTTGGAGGTCACTTCCGCGCGCAGGCGCGCGAGGTCGCCATCGCTCTCGTGCGCGAGCCGGCCAGCGCCGTACAGCGTCTGCACCGCAAGAGTGCGTGCCGTGGACTCCTCCAGGCCGAGTTCGACGGCCGCCTGCATCATCAGCTCGGCCAGATAGAAGAAGTAGGCCGGTCCACTGCCGGACAGCGCCGTCACCGTGTCGAGCTCCTCCTCGGCGCGCAGCCAGACGACGGCACCGACCGCGCTCATGATCGCTTCGGCGCGATCGCGGCAACGCTGATCGACGCCCGCGGGTGCATAGAGCCCGCTCGCCCCGGCGCCGACCAGCGCAGGGCGGTTCGGCATGGCGCGCACGACCGGAACCTCAGGGCCGCACCATGCCTGGAGCGAGCTCACCTGAATGCCGGCGGCCACAGAGATGACGAGCGCTCGTGAGGCGGCGAGTTGCGGGCGCAGACTGCGCAGTGCGGCGCCCGCGTCCTGGGGCTTCACGCACACCACGATGACTCCCGCGCCGCTGGCCGCCTGAGCATTTTCGGCTGTCGTCACCACACCGAAGTCGCGCTCCAGGCCTTCACGGCAGCTGGCGATCGCCTCACCCACGCGGATCGAGCCGGGCGCCGCGCCGCGCGCGACGAGCCCTCCGATCAAAGCGCGGCCCATATTGCCGCCGCCGATGATGGCGATCTCAGGAGTGTCCACGGCGGGATTGTATCTGGTCGCGTGACGGCCGCTCACCGAACAAAGCGGTACCGATGCGCACGAAAGTAGCGCCCTCGAGAATCGCGGCCTCGAAGTCTGCGCTCATGCCCATGGAGAGCGTGTCGAGTCCCGCACCCGCGTGATTGAGAGTCTCGAACAGATCATGCAGCTGCGCGAACGCGGCCCGCTGGCGCGCCGGGTCTGTTTGAGGCGGCGGCACGCACATGAGCCCCCGCAGGGCGAGGCGTGGAAGCCTGGCGACCGCGCTCGCCAGCGCAGGCAGGTCCCGTGGCGCAACCCCGCCCTTGGAGGCCTCGGCGCCGATGTTGACCTGCAGGCAGACGTTGAGGCGCGGAGCGTCCGCCGGACGCTGTGCATCGAGGCGCTCGGCGAGGCGCAGCCGATCGATGCTGTGCACCCAGGCGAAGGCTTCCGCCACGGCGCGGGTCTTGTTGGCCTGTACCTGCCCGATGAAGTGCCAGGTGAGGGGCAGGTCCGCGAGCGCAGGCATCTTCCCGGCCGCTTCCTGCAGGTAGCTCTCGCCAAAATGAGTGAGGCCGGCCTGGGCGGCCTGACGCACCACGATGGGGGGCTGGGCCTTGGTCGCGGCGATGATTGTGACGCAGTCGACACTCCGTCCGGCCCTGGCCGCGGCCGCCGCGACACGCTCTCGCACTGCACGCAGATTTTCCGGCAAATTCTGCGGAACTCTTAACATATGGAACGCCGAACCCCTCCGCTATACTCGCAACGCTTCCGCAGCCGCCGAAGCCAAGGAATCAAAGATGGCCGTAGATATCGCGCAATTGCTGGCGTTCGCCGTTAAGAACAACGCGTCCGACCTGCATCTGTCTGCCGGGGTGCCGCCCATGATCCGGGTGGACGGCGACATGAAGCGCATCAACATGCCTGCACTGTCCCACAAGGAAGTGCACAGCATGGTCTACGACATCATGAACGACAAGCAGCGCAAGGCGTACGAAGAGTTCTTCGAGACCGACTTTTCGTTCGAGATCCCGAAGCTCGCGCGCTTCCGCGTCAACGCTTTCAATCAGAACCGCGGCGCCGGCGCCGTGTTCCGCAACATTCCGTCGACGATCCTCGGGCTCGATGAGCTGCAGGCGCCGAAGATCTTCCGCGACCTGTGCATGTTGCCGCGCGGCCTGGTGCTGGTGACGGGACCGACGGGCTCCGGCAAGTCGACCACGCTCGCCGGCATGATCAATCACTGCAACGACAACCGCCCCGATCACATCATCACGATCGAGGATCCGATCGAGTTCGTGCACGAGTCCAAGCGCTGCCTGATCAATCAGCGCGAAGTGCACCGCGATACGCTCGGCTTCTCCGAGGCGCTGCGCTCGGCGCTGCGCGAGGACCCGGACGTGATCCTGGTCGGCGAAATGCGTGACCTGGAGACCATCCGTCTCGCCCTGACCGCGGCCGAGACCGGACACCTGGTGTTCGGCACCCTGCATACGAGCTCGGCGGCGAAGACCATCGACCGCGTCGTCGACGTGTTCCCCGCGGCCGAGAAAGAGATGGTGCGCTCGATGCTCTCGGAGAGCCTGCGCGCGGTCATCTCGCAGACCCTGCTCAAGCGCACCGGCGGTGGCCGCATCGCAGCGCATGAGATCATGATCGGCACGCCTGCGATCAGAAACCTCATCCGCGAGGGCAAGATCGCCCAGATGTACTCATCGATTCAGACCGGCCAGGCGCAGGGCATGCAGACCCTCGACCAGTGCCTCACCGACCTTGTCACCAAGGGTCTCGTGAGCAAGGAAGAGGCGCGCTACAAGGCGCAGAACAAGGACGCGCTGTAATCGCCCGGGCACACCCAGGCGGAGGTAGCTACCGTGGATCGCGAACAAGCCATCAAGCTGATGCAGGACCTGCTGCGTCGCGTGACCGAGAAGAAAGCCTCGGATCTTTTCATCACTGCCGGTTTCCCGCCTGCGATCAAGATCGATGGCGAGATCCGCCCGCAGAGCGAGCGCGCGCTCACCCCGGAGCAGTCCGCGATCCTCGTGCGCGCGATCATGAACGATCGCCAGACCAAGGAATTCGACGCAAGCAAGGAGTGTAACTTTGCCATCGCGCCTCCCGGCATCGGCCGCTTCCGCGTCAGCGCGTTCATCCAGCAGGGTGCCGTCGGCTGCGTCGTACGGCTCATCAACGCCAAGATCCCGACGTTCGAGGAGCTCGACCTGCCGCCGATCCTGAAGGAAGTCGTGCTCACCAAGCGCGGCCTCGTCATCATCGTCGGCGGCACCGGCTCGGGTAAGTCGACGACGCTCGCGGCGATGGTGGGCTTCCGCAACGAGAAGACCCGCGGCCACATCGTCACGATCGAGGATCCGGTCGAGTACGTGCACCAGCACAAGGGCTGCGTCATCACCCACCGTGAGGTCGGCGTGGACACGGAGTCGTGGCATTCGGCGCTCAAGAACACGCTGCGCCAGGCGCCCGATGTGATCCTGATCGGTGAGATCCGCGACCGCGACACGATGGAGTACGGCATCCAGTTCGCCGAGACCGGCCACCTGGTGCTTGCGACCCTGCACGCGAACAGCGCCAATCAGGCCCTCGATCGCATCATCAATTTCTTCCCCGACGAGCGCCGCGAGCAGCTCCTCATGGATCTGTCGCTCAATATGCGGGCCTTCATCTCGCAGCGCCTGATCCCGCGCGAATCGGGCTCGGGACGCATCGCCGCGACCGAGATCATGCTCAACTCGCCGCTCATCCAGGACCTCATCTTCAAGGGCGAAGTCGCCAAGATCAAAGAGGTCATGGCACGCTCCACCCGTCTCGGCATGAAGACCTTCGACCAGGCGCTGTTCGAGCTCTACGAGACCGGCTTCATCTCCTATGAAGATGCGCTGCGCAATGCCGACTCGAAGAACGAGCTGCGGCTGCGCATCAAGCTCGAGAGCAAGCGCGAAGTGAAGAACATCGACGACGGCGGCGCGCTGCACATCGTCGAAGAAGAACACGGCCGCGGCATCTAGCCGCCGATGGAGCGAGGGTCCTCATGGCGGTGAGCAGCGATGCGGCAGATCTGAAGTCTGGTACGACGGGGCCGCAGCAGCTGCTGGACACCGGCTCCGGCCAGGCGACGCTCAACACCAAGCCGCTGTTCAAGATCATGGTGGAGAAGAAGGCCTCCGACCTTTTCTTCACCGCCAACGCGCCCATCAAGATCAAGATCGAAGGGCAGATCATGCCCGTCAACAAGAACATCCTGACTCCGGAAGTGGTGCGCCAGACGGCGCTCGCACTGATGACGCCGGAGCAGCGCGAGCACTTCCAGCGCGAGTTCGAGATCGACTTCGCGATCTCGGAGCCCGGCCTCGGGCGCTTTCGCGTGGCGGTGTTCCTGCAGCGCGGCTACCCGGCCATCGTGCTGCGCTACATCACCGCGGACATGCCGCGGATCGAGAACCTCGGCCTGCCCGAGGTCATGCGCGACCTGATCATGCTCAAGCGCGGTCTGGTGCTGGTGGTCGGCGCGACCGGCTCGGGCAAGTCCACCTCGATCGCGGCGATGATCAACCATCGCAACGAGAACTCCTCAGATCACATCGTCACGATCGAGGATCCGCTCGAATACCTGCATACCAACAAGCGCTCGATCGTCAATCAGCGCGAAGTGGGCCTCGACACCAAGTCGTTTGCGCGCGCGTTGCGCGGCGTCATGCGCGCCGCGCCCGATGTCATCCTGATCGGTGAGATCCGCGACCGCGAGAGCATGGAGGCCGCGATCAACCTCGCCGGCACCGGCCACCTGGTGCTCGCGACCCTGCACGCGAACAACTGCGCCGAGACCCTGGACCGCATCATCAATATGTTCCCGCGCGAGCAGCACAACCAGATCTTCCTGGACCTGTCGCAATACCTGCGCGCGACGCTCGCCCAGCGCCTGGTGATGGGCAAGGATTCCAAGCGGGTGGCGGCGGTGGAAGTAATGCTGAACACCCCGCACATCAGCGAGCTCATCAAGAAGGGCGATGTGGTCGGGATCAAGGAAGCGATCATCCAGAGCGGCGAGCGCGGCGTGCAGAGCTTCGACAACGCGCTCCTCAGCCTCTACCGCGAGAACCGCGTCGAGCTGGAAGAGGCTCTCGTGAACGCGGATTCGCGCTCGAACCTCGAGACCAAGATCAACTTCGGCTAGTAGACCGCCAGCGCGTCGAAGACCGGTCCGTCGACGCACACGCGCTTCATGGCGGGTCCCCCGGCCGTGCGCACCAGCACCGTGCAGCCGGCGCAGCCGCCCACCCCGCAGGCCATGAACTCCTCCAGCGCGACCTGGCAGGGGATCTCACGGCGGCGTGCAAGCTCCGCACAGGCCTTGAGCATCGGCGTGGGTCCGCAGGCGTAGATCTGCACTTCGGCGAGCTGCGGCCCCGAGAGCGTGCCGAGCCAGTGGTCGGCAAGCTCGGTGACGAAGCCGTCGAAACAGCCCGGGAAGCCCGAGCGGCTGGCGAGCCGGCTCGCAATCTCCCACTCATCGAGCAGCGGCAGGCAGGCGATGCAGTCCGGCGGCAAGCCCGGCAGCAGGATCCGCGACGGCCGCACTTCGAACGGAAAGGGCACTTCCGAGCCCATGAGCACCAGCGGCTTATAACGCGCGCCCGGGTCGCCGCGCAGCGCGTCGGCAAGGAAGATCATGGGCGGGATGCCCACACCGCCGCCCAGCAGCAGCGCGCGCGGACGTGCCGGGTCGGGCGTGAAGCCGTGGCCGATGGGCCCCAGGACGCTCACGGTATCGCCGCGCCGCTTGTGCGAGAGCGCCTCGAGGCCGGGGCCGACGATCTTGTAAAGGATCTCGATCCAGCCCTCTTCGCGGTTCACGCGCATGATCGAGAGCGGCCGGCGCAGCGGCACCGCGGCATCGCAGGTGAGATGCACGAAAGCGCCCGGCTGCGCCCGCGCCGCACACTTCGGCGCCGCGAGCCTGAGCACGAACTGCTGTGCCGGATGCGCGGCGTGACTGACGACCGGCGCATCCTCGAGGAAGATCGTGCCGCGGTGCGGGCGAGCGGAGCTCATCGGGTCAGGTGCGGCCGACGCAGACGGACTTGAGCACCGCCATGCGCACGGCGACGCCGTTGCGTACCTGGTCGCGGATCGCGGATTGCGGCCCGTCGGCCACGTCGGAGGCAATCTCGATGCCGCGGTTCATCGGTTGCGGATGCATCACGATCGCATCGGGCTTGGCGAGCGCCAGGCGCTCGGGAGTCAGGCCGTACTTGGCGAAATAGCGGTCCGCATCCGGCAGCGCCGCGTGCGTCATGCGCTCCCTCTGGATGCGCAGCATCATGATCACGTCGGCATCCTTCAGGCCCTTGGCGAGCGTCGAGTGGCGTACGCAGCCGGTGAACTCGTTCGCCTCGGGCATGAATGCCGGCGGCGCGACGATGCGGATCTCACCGGTCCCCAGGGCGCTGAATGCATGGTAGGCGGAGCGGGCCACGCGCGAGTGGCGCACGTCGCCGACGATCGCGATGGCGAGGTTGTCGAAGCGGCCTTTGCGCTGGCGCACCGTGAGCGCATCGAGCAGCCCCTGCGTCGGGTGCGCCACGTGCGCCTCACCCGCCGACAGCACGCTCACGTGCGGGCGCACGTGCTCGGCGACCAGCGCCGGGATGCCGGCCTCGGCGTCCCGGATCACGAACACATCGACGTAGAGCGATTCGAGGGTGTAGACGGTGTCGAGCATGCTCTCGCCCTTGACGCGCGAGGAGAGCTGCACTTCGAGATTCACGACATCTGCGCCCAGGCGCTTGGCAGCAAGCTCGAATGAGACGCGCGTGCGGGTCGAGGGCTCGGTGAAGAGGTTCGCGACCGTGCAACCGGCAAGCTCCACGGTGCGCGCCGGCGTCTGGCCGAGCGGTCGTACGTAGCTTTCGGCACGCTCGAGCAATTGCTCGAGCAGCGCGCGGGGCAGGCCTTCCAGGGTCAACAGGTGGCGCAGACTTCCGTCCGCGCGCAGTTGCGGGATCTCACTCACGTACCGTGGTCTCTCTCTCCGGCCAGCCAGCGCTCCAGGATCACCGTCGCGGCGGTACTGTCGATGTCCTCGCGGCGCACTCGCCGGCGCTGCAGACCGGCGCCGCGGCGCTCGCGCAGCCGGCTCTCGGCCTCGATCGAGGAGAAGCGCTCATCGACGTGCTCGACGCTGAGTCCGAACCGCTCGCGCAGCGCCGCCGCGAAGCGGCGCGCCGCGTCGGTCAGGGCACCGGCCGTGCCGTCGGCATTATAGGGGACGCCGACCACGAGCACGTGCGGCCTGAGGGCGGAAATCTCGCGCCCGATCGCGATCCAGTCGGGTCCGCTCGCGTGCACGGCGGCAGCGGGGCGGGGAGAGGCGGTGGCGGTCACGGTATCCCCGGCCGCCATGCCAATTCGCTTCAATCCGAAATCGAAAGCCAGGACGGCGTGCGCGCGTGCCTCAGGCATTGCCCGCCACGAGACTCATCTTCTCCACATCGACCCCGAGCAGCTGCCAGCTGCGCTGCCAGCGCTTCTCGTAGGGAAGCTCGAAGATGATCCGCTCGTCCGCCGGGACCGGCAGCCACGAGTTCTCGCGGATCTCGCGCTCCAGCTGCCCGCTCTCCCAGTTGGCATAGCCGAGCGCGATGAAGGCATCCGATGGGCCTTCGCCCCGCGCCATGGCGGCGAGCACATCGCGCGAGGTCGTGACCTGGATCAGCTCGGAGACCTTGTGGGTCGCGCCCCATTCGCCGCCGGGCCGATGCAGCACGAAACCGCGGTCCATGTGCAGCGGACCGCCCCTGAGGACCGGCTTGTCCGCGATCACCTCGTCGCGCGGCTCGAGCCGCATCTGCGAGAGCACTTCGGACAGGCGCATCGGCAGGGGTTTGTTCAGCACGATACCGAGAGCGCCTTTCTCCGCGGAATGCTCGCAGATCAGGGTGACGGTCTGCGAGAAGTTCGGGTCGGCGAGCGCCGGCATCGCGATCAGCAGGTGGTTCGTGAAACTCGAATCACTCATGCGAGCACCAGTATGGGCGCCACGAGGTCAGGTCTCAAGGAACCGTGGATACCGTTCCGCCAGCGACGCGGCCGCCGACGAACTGCCACTCGTACGTCAGTCTGAGGCTCCGGTGCTCACGGGCAAGTTCCGGCGGAAAGGGATCGAACGGGCTCGCAAGCTTCAGGATGGCCAGTGCCGCCTGGTCGAGAGCGGCATCGCCGCTGCTGCGCCGCACTTGAGCTTCCATCAACTTGCCGTCCGCGCCAATGGCGACCTCGAGCACGGGGCTTGCCTTGGTGCCGCTCGCGCGCGCCGCCGTCGGATAATTGAGGGTGCCGATGCGCTCGATCCGGCGCCGCCAGGAATCCAGGTACGGTGCCACGGTCGACTCGCGCGTGTCCGGCGTCACCCACAGCTCATCGCGCTTGGGTCCGCGCAGCTCCACAGGGCCTGCGTCATCGGCGGCTCCGGCCGGCGTCGGCGGCTGCTCGGCCGCCGGGCGCGCTTTCTCTTCGCTGGCAGTGCGGCCCACTTCGCCGAAGTAGCGGATGAGCGTCTGCTGGGCGCTCGTGGTGAGGACGCGCTCCTCGGGCACATCCGAATCTGCCGCCTCGCGCGGGGCGGACTCGGGCAGTGCGGCCGCGCGATTGCGGGCGGCCACCGGCTGGCGGGCATTGCCCGAGCCGAGCTGCGTGCGCTGAGCGAGGTAGGTGGCGGTGTCGTTTCGCTCGGCGGTCGGGACTTCGTCCGAGACCAGGAGCACTTCCATGCCGGGAGCACTCGAGCCGTCGCGCGCGCCTGCGCTGAAGGTGATGCCGAGAATGATCATGCCGTGCAGCACCGCGGCAACGAAGATGGTCATCAGCAGCCGATCACGAATCGGCGCCGCACCTTCACGCAGCAGCAGTGCACGGGAGGCCATTAAATCAGTATAGCCGCCTGTCGCTGCTGCGCCTGTGTCGCGGGTCGCGGTCCTTAAGCGCGCCGGCTCGTGAGCCGGCGCTCGATTGCGGCGATGAGCGCGCCGCCGATGTCGCTGCCGAACTCGCGGTCGAGCTCGCGGATGCCGGTCGGGCTCGTCACATTGATCTCGGTCACGAAGCCGCCGATCACATCGAGGCCGACGAACATCATGCCGCGGGCCGCGAGCGCCGGTCCGATGCGCCCCGCGAGCCAGCGGTCGCGTTCGTTCAGCGGCCGGCCGACGCCGCGCGCACCGGCGGCAAGGTTGCCGCGGTGATCGGTGCCGGAGGGAATGCGTGCCAGCGCGTGGTCCACCGGCACGCCATCGATGAGCAGTACGCGCGAATCGCCCGTGGTGGCGATGTCGGGAATGTAGCGCTGCACGATCGCAAAGCGCTCGCCGTATTGCGTCAGCGTCTCGAACACCACCTGCGCATTGCGGTCCGAGGCTTCGACCACGAAGATCGAGCGACCCCCCATGCCGTGCAACGGCTTGCAGACGATCTTGCCGTGCTCGCTGAGGAAGCGGCCCATGTCACCCATGTCGCGCGTGATGAGCGTGGGCGCACAGCACTCCGGGAACCAGGCCGTGTAGACCTTCTCGTTCATGTCGCGCAGCCCCTGGGGGCGGTTGACGACGAGCGCCCCCTCCAGCTCCGCGCGCTCCAGGATGTAGGTCGTGTAGATGTACTCGGTGTCGAAGGGCGGATCCTTGCGCATCAGCAGACAGTCGAGCAGGCCGAGCGGCTGCTCCTTCACCTCGCCCAACGAGTACCAGTCATCGGCGTCGGCTCGCACCGTGAGCGGGCGCGCCTTGCCCCAGGCCCGGCCGTTGCGCAGCGACAGGTCTGCCTGCTCGAAGTAGAGCAGCGCAAAGCCGCGCGCCTGGGCCGCGAGCAGCATCGCGAGCGTCGAGTCCTTCGCGAACTTGATGTCCGCGATGGGGTCCATGACCACGCCGAGAGTTCGGTTTCCCATGAAAACTCATGTTATGTCAGGGCCAGAGCGGCGCAAGGGTCGGCGGGCGTCCCGAAGTGCCAAAAACGTGAACTGGCAGACATAGCAGGGGGTATGCCGATATGTTAAAACCCCGTGCGCTTGCCAGGTGCATCAAGCCACCATGGGCGATCTTCAGCTGGGAGGAGTTCTGACACCGTGACCGGCGCCAATTCCAAGCTTCAGGGACTGAAGGTACTGGTCATCGACGACAGCAAAACCATCCGCCGGACGGCCGAGACACTGCTCGCCAAGGAAGGGTGCGAGGTCTTCACGGCCATCGATGGGTTCGATGCTCTCGCCAAGATTGCCGATCATCAGCCGGATATCGTCTTCGTCGACATCATGATGCCGCGGCTCGACGGCTATCAGACCTGCTCGCTGATCAAGCACAACAAGGTTTTCAAATCGATCCCGGTGATCATGCTGTCCTCGAAGGACGGACTGTTCGACCGGGCACGGGGCCGCATCGTCGGCTCGGAACATTACCTGACCAAGCCGTTCACCAAGGACGAGCTGCTGTCTGCGATCGAGACGCATATCGGGAGATGATGGCCATGCCACTCATACTCATCATCGACGACTCGCCGACCGAAGTGCACGTGATGCAGAAGGCGCTCGAGCGTCACGGGTACAAGACGGCTTGTGCCGGCGACGGTGCCGAGGGCATCCGCCTCGCCCGCGAGATCAATCCGGACCTCATCTTCATGGATGTGGTGATGCCGGGCATGAACGGCTACCAGGCCACGCGCACGCTGGTGAACGACCCCAAAACCCGCACGATCCCGATCATCATGGTCACCTCCAAGGGGCAGGAGACCGACAAGATCTGGGGCCTGCGGCAGGGCGCTGTCGATTACATGGTCAAGCCGGTCTCGCCCGATCAGCTCGTGGCGAAGGCCCAGGCGACCCTGGCGGCCTAGCGGGCCGCTGCGGGGCAGACGCATGGAAGGTATCTCACTCAAGTCGCTGCGCGATCGGCCGTTCGAGCTGCTGGCCGAGCTCGAGCGGCGCGGCCGCAGCGTCTCCGCCCAGGTCGGCCAGGAGGGCGATGCCGGCCGTGAATGGGTGGGAGTCGCGCTGCGCATGTCGGGCGAGCTGTTCCTCGCCGCGCGCGAGGAGACCCGCGAAGTCCTGAGCGTGCCCGCGAGCCTGACGCGCGTGCCGGGCGCGAAGCCCTGGATCCGGGGACTTGCGAACGTCCGCGGCCAGCTGCTGCCGGTCATCGACCTGCGCCAGTTCATCGGCAGCGGTGTCTCCCCGGCCACGCGCAACACGCGCGTCCTCGTGGTCAACCATCGCGAAATCCCCGCAGGTCTGCTGGTCGATGAAGTGCTGGGATTCCGCCGCTTCGCCGAGAGCGAATTCAGCGGCGATGCCCCGCCGACCGTGGCCCGCTGCGAGCGCTATCTCGCGGGCGCCTTCCGCCGCGGCCAGGAGCAGTGGCCGGTGCTCTCGCTGCGCTCCATTCTCGAAAGTCAGGCCTTCGCCGAAGCGGCCGCATGAAGCAGAAGACTCCAGAAGCGGCGGCCCCGACCAGTTCGCGCGTCCTCGACGTGCTCACCGCGCTCGCGGTGCTGCTGGTGATCGCCGGCGGCGTGCTGCTCGCCCTGCAGCGGCCGCCGCAGGAGAACATCTGGCCGCTCGCCTGTGGGGGCGGTGCGCTGCTGGTGCTCATCCTGCTGTGGCTGGGCCTCGCCAGGCTGCGCCGCACGACCGAGCGGCAGCGCCATGCGGTGGATGCGCAGCGCACCGAGAGCGAGCGCAATCAACAGGCGATCCTGCGTCTGCTCGATGAGCTCTCGAGCCTCGCCGACGGCGATCTCACCGTGCAGGCGACCGTCACCGAGGACATCACCGGAGCGATCGCGGATTCGATCAATTACGCGGTGGATGCGCTGCGCGGTCTGGTCACCACGATCAATCAGTCGGCGATCCAGCTCGATGGGGCGGCACGCCAGACGCAGGCGCTGTCACAGCACCTCGCCAAGGCGAGCGGCGCGCAGTCCAAGCAGCTGGCCTCGGCCACGGAGACTGCAGGGCATGTCGCGGCGGCGACCGAAGAAGTCTCGGGCAACGCCGAGCGCGCAGCCGATGTCGCGCGCCACTCGGTGGATGTGGCGCACAAGGGCGGCGATGCCGTGCGGCGCACGATCGATGGCATGAACGCCATCCGCGAGACCATCCAGGAGACCTCCAAGCGCATCAAGCGCCTGGGCGAGAGCTCGCAGGAGATCGGCAACATCGTCGAGCTGATCAACGATATCGCCGAGCAGACCAACATCCTCGCGCTCAATGCCTCGATCCAGGCGTCCATGGCCGGAGAGGCCGGCCGCGGATTCGCGGTCGTCGCCGACGAGGTCCAGCGCCTGGCCGAGCGCGCCGCCAACGCGACCAAGCAGATCGAAGTGCTGGTGCGCACGATTCAGACCGACACCAACGAGGCCGTGGTCTCGATGGAGCGCAGCACGACCGATGTCGTCGGCGGTGCGCTGCTGGCGGAGAATGCCGGCGCCGCGCTGGAGGAGATCGAGCAGGTCTCCAACCAGATCGCGAGCCTGGTGCAGAATATCTCCGCAAGCTCGCGGCAGCAGTCCGCGGCGGTGCAGAACATCGCACGCAACATGGGTGTGCTGAAGGAAATCGGCGCGCAGACGGCCGATTCCACCAGCGCCACCTCGGTCTCGATCGCCAAGCTCGCCGAGCTTTCGGCCGGACTGCGCCGCTCGGCGGCCGGCTTCCGGCTGCCAGGCAGTGCCGAGGGCGCCGCTGCGCCCGGCTCGGGCTCGACCGGAACGTTCAAGGCGCCGGAGATTCCGGCGCGCAGCCCCCGACCCGCACGCCCGGTGTCCGCAGTGGGTAATTCCTGACGCGGCTCGGCCGCCGCGCCACAGGCTCTATGCCGGAAATCGCATCGCAAACCGTCGAGTTCGTCGGACGCGAGCTCAATCTCGCGTTGGGCGAGGCGCGCACGGCGCTCGAGAGCTACGTCGAGCAGTCCGATAATCTCGCGCTGCTCGAGCGTTGCGCGAGCGAGCTGCACCAGGTGCAGGGCGTGCTGCGTGTACTCGAGATCTACGGCGCGGCACTGCTGGTCGAGGAGATGGAGCAGGTCGCGCGCTATCTCATCGCGAGCGCGGGCGAGCGCAAGAACCAGGCCGAGAGTCTCGATGCGCTGATGCGGGCGATGGTGCAGCTGCCCGGCTATCTCGAGCGCGTGCTGGCCGGTGGCCGCGACCTCGCGCTGGTGCTCCTGCCGCTGCTCAATGATCTGCGTGCGGTGCGCGGCAGCGCGCTCCTGTCGGAAGGCACGCTGCTGCTGCTCAACCTCAAGTCCGACCGCCAGGCGCAGCCTGCGGCGGGCACCTCCGATGAGCCGCTGCTCTCGGTGGAGCAATGGGCGCGGCGGCTGCGTGCGCGCTTCCAGGTCGGTCTCGTCGGCTGGATTCGTGGCGAGCGCTACGAGCAAAACCTTGCGATCCTCGCCGACGTGGCGCAGAAGCTCGAGCAGATCGCCACGCGCCAGCCGGTGTTCCAGCTGTGGTGGGTGGTCGGCGCCGTGCTCGAGGCGCTGCAGGAGAATGGCCTGGAGGGCGGCGTCTCGATCAAGCGCCTGCTCGGCCTCGCGGACCGTGAGATCAAACGGCTCTATGAAGAGGGCGAACCGCGCTACGCGCAGTCCCCACCGGTCGAGCTGCTGAACAATCTTCTGTATTACGTCGGCCGCGCCGAATCGAACGGCCAGCGGGTCTCGGCCGTGCGTGCGTCTTTCCGGCTCTCCGAGCTGCTGCCGGTCGATGAGTCGATCGAGCAGGAGCGCGAGAGCCTGTCTGCACCGAGCGTGAAGCTCATGCAGACGGTGGCGGCAGCCATCCGCGAGGACCTGGGCAAGGTCAAGGATGTGCTGGACATCTTCGTGCGCCGCGGCGCCGGACAGCCGCACGAGCTCGCTCCGCAGGTGGAGCTGCTGCGCAAGATCGGCGACACGCTGGGTGTGCTGGGCCTGGGCGAGCTGCGCGGCAGCGTGCAGGCCGAGACCGAGCGGCTCGACAACATCGTGACCGGCAAGCTGCAGCCGGATGAGACGACTTTCGTCGACATCGCCGCTACGCTGATCGCCGTCGAGGATCGGCTCGATGACGGCCTGGTCGGCATGATCCTGCCGCGGCGTGCGAGCGGCACGACAGCGCAGGACAACGATGCGGACTTCCAGCAGGTGCAGGCCGCCGTGCTGCGCGAGTGCATTCTGAACCTCGCCCGGCTCAAGGAGTCGGTGGTGCAGAACGTGGGCGGCACGCTGGACGCCGCTGGGCTCGATGCCTGGCCGGAGCTCATGCGCGGCCTGAAGGCCGGGCTGCTCATGCTCGGCAAGACCCGTGCGGTGGAGCTCGTCGAAGCCATTCATACGCGCCTGAAGCCGGTGATGCGCCCCGGCGGCGGCGTCGCGCCGGGCGGCGGCCTCGATCGGCTCGCCGATGCCATCGTGAGCGTCGAGTACTACATGGAGACGCTGCAGTCCGGACGCAGCGACCCCTGGTACATGCTGGACAACGCCGAGGCGTGTCTGAAGGCACTGGATGCCGAGCCGGCGGCGACCGTGCCCACGGTGACGCCAGTGGAGCCGAGCGCCTTCGCGCAGACGGTGCAGCTGGCCCACAGTCATCCGCAACTCGACGGCGCGGGGCAGCCCGGCGCACCCGCCGTGCAGCCGCCGACACTGGCCGCGCGGCCCGGCCCGGTCGTGCTCGCCGAGCACGCCGATCCCGAGCTCGTACACCTCTTCATCGAGGAGGCGCGCGAGGAATCCGACAAGATCGGCCGCATCTTCCCGGTGTGGGAGCAGAACCCGCTCGAGCATGCCGCGCTCGTCAACGTGCGCCGCTCGTTCCATACGCTGAAGGGCAGCGGGCGCATGGTCGGAGCGCGCGAGATCAGCGAATTTGCCTGGTCGATCGAGAATCTCCTCAACCGCCTGCTCGACAACACGCTGACACGCACTCCGGCGATAGCCGCCGCGCTGCACGATGCCGTGGCCGCGCTGCCGCAACTGGTGACGCAGCTCGAGACGGGCACGCTGCCTGTCACCGACACCGGCGCGATCATCAACCGTGCTCATTCGCTGGCCGCGGGTCGCAACGTCGAAGCGACCGCACACGATTCAGATGCCGAGACCGGGCAACGGCCGATTCCGCAGCACGTACCGGCAGCGCCGGCGCAGGCTGCTGGCGCATCGTTGCGCGATTTACCGAATGCCGGCGCAACGATGGTGCTGCCGACGGCGCGCGTCGCGACACTGACGGGCGCGACGCCATCCGGTGCCACGACCGCGGCGCCCGCTGCTGCGCCGGCACCTGCTCCCGCTTCGGCTGCGGCAGAAGCCGCCGAGCAGGACGATGCGCTCCGCGACATTTATATGCGCGAGGCCACTGCGCACATCGGCGTAGTGCGCGCGTATCTCGCCCGCGAGACCGGCAAGCCCGAGCCGCATCTGCTGTCTGAGGATGTCTACCGCGCGTGTCACACGCTCTCCGGCAGCTCGAAGATGGCCGATGTGCGGCACGGCATTCGTCTGGCTCAGCCGCTCGATCACTGGCTGCGCAAGGCGTTCGACAGTGGCATGGGTCTGCGCACACCCGATCTGGCGCTGCTGGCCGATTGCATGTCGGCGATGCAGACGATCGCCGCGCACCTGGATGAGTCCACGGGCTACTTCATGACTCATGCCGGGTTGTACGCCCGTATCGCCGAGGCCGAGCGCGCACTCGATGCCCGCATCACCGCGAGCATCGAAGCAGCGCAGCGCACCGGGCTGCACCCTGCACCGGCTCCTTCGACTGCGGCAGCGGCGCCTGCCGCGGCTGAAGCAGAGATGCCGGCGCCGGCGGCACCCATTCCGGTCGATTTCGATCCGGAGGTCGCCAGCATCTTCACGGAAGAGGCGACCGAGCTCATCGAGACTTCCGAATCTGCGCTCTCAGCGTGGCGTGCCGATCCGGGCAGCTCCGAACGCCTCTCGGCTCTCAAGCGCCCGCTGCACACGCTCAAGGGCGGCGCGCGTATGGCGGGCATCACCGCCATGGGCGATCTCAGCCACGAGCTCGAAACGCTCGTGAACCAGGTCGACAGCGGCGCGGTCTCGCCGCAACCCGAGACCTTCGATGTGCTGCAGGCGAGCCTCGATGAGCTGGCACGCATGCGCGATGCGGTGGCGGCAGGCCGCGGCGTGGCAGCCGCGCGCGGCGCCATCAGCCGCATTCGCGCGCTGTCGCAGCCGAACGCACCCGCGCCCGCGCCCGCGCTCGCGCCGACGCCAGCGCCCACGCCAGCTTCTGTGGCTGCACCACCCGCGATGCCCGCTGCATCTGCGACACCGCCTCCCGCGCCAAAGCTGGCGCCGACTCCGATTTCATCGCCGGCCACTCCGGTGCGGGCACCAGTCTCCGCGCCTGCGCGTGCGAGAGCGCCCGAACCGACCGCGCCCGTCACTTCGGACGCGGAGACTGTCCGCGCCCGCGCTGAGTTTGTCGTCCGTGCTCCGGCGGGTGAGCCGGCGCGGCCCAGTTTTGAGGAGGGCCTCGCCTCGCCGCAGGCGGTGCCGCCGGGCCGCGAGCCCGTTGCGCCCGGCGATCGTCAGGAGATGGCGCGCGTCGATGCGGAGCTGCTCGATCAGCTGCTCAACATCGCGGGTGAAGTGAGTATTTCGCGCGCGCGCCTCGAGCAGCAGCTGGGCTCGATCGATTTCAACCTGGGCGAGTTGTCCCGCACCGTGACGCGTCTGAAGGAGCAGCTGCGCAAGCTCGAGATCGAGACCGAGACCCAGATCCTGCACCGGCATGAGGATGAGGCCGGGCATCGCAGCGAGTTCGACCCGCTCGAGCTCGACCGCTACTCCTCGATCCAGCAGTTCTCGCGCGCGCTGGCGGAGACCGCGAGCGACGTGGCGAGCATTCAGCAGCTGCTCGAGACGATGACTCAGGACACGCAGAACCTGCTGCAACAGCAGGCGCGCACGGTCACCGAGCTGCAAAACGGCCTGATGCGCACGCGCATGGTGCCGTTCCAGCGCCACGTGCAGCGCCTGGCGCGCATCGTTCGTCAGGCCGCATCCGACTCCGGCAAGCGCGCCGAGCTCATCGTCGAGGGTGCCTCCGGGGAGCTCGACCGCCAGGTGCTGGAGCGCATGCTGCCGCCCTTCGAACACATGCTGCGCAACTCCGTCGTTCACGGCATCGAGAAGCCGGATGAGCGAGTGGCGAACGGAAAATCCGACACGGGCCGCATCCGACTCGAGCTGCATCGCGAGGGCGCCGAGGTGATGGTGCGGATCAGCGACGATGGCGCCGGCATGAACCTCGCCGCGATCCGCGAGAAGGGTGCGGCGCTCGGCCTGATCCAGCCCGGGCGCACGATTTCAGATGAAGATGCGATGCAGCTGATCCTCGAGCCGGGATTCTCCACCGCTGGCACCATCACGCAGCAGGCCGGTCGAGGCGTCGGCATGGACGTGGTCGCGACCGAGATCAAGCGCCTGGGCGGCGCGCTGCACATGGAGACCAAGGCGGGCGTCGGCACGCAGTTCACGATCCGTCTGCCGTTCACGCTCGCGATCAGCCACGCACTCGTGGTGCGCACCGGCGATGAGTACTACGCGCTGCCGCTGCCCACCGTCGAGGGCGTGCTGCGTCTGTCGAAGACCGAAGTCACCGCGCACACCGGTCCCGATGCGCCGTTGTTCGAGCACAGCGGCCAGAAGTATCGCTTCCAGCATCTGGCCACGTTCGTGGGTCTCGAGCCCTCGCCGCTGCCCGAAGCCGACGTGACGGTGCCCGTCGTGCTGGTGCGCGCGGGCGAGCATTCCTCGGGCCTGATCGCCGATGAGCTCATCGGCAGCCGCGAAATCGTCGTCAAGTCCGTCGGCCCGCAGGTCTCCTCGATCCGCGGCATCTCCGGCGCGACCATTCTGGGCGATGGGCGCATCGTCATCATTCTGGACATCGGTGCACTGGTGCGCAGCGAGTGGCGCGGCCGCACGCCGGTTGCCGTACCGCTGCGAGACCGGGGTGACCGGAGGATTTTCGCGCTGGTGGTCGATGACTCCATCACCGTGCGCCGCGTGACGCAGCGGCTGCTGGAGCGTAACGGCATGCGTGTCCTCACCGCCCGCGATGGCATGGATGCGGTTTCGCTGCTGCAGGATCACGTGCCCGACATCATCCTGCTCGACATCGAGATGCCGCGCATGGATGGCTACGAGGTCGCGGCCCATGTGCGCAACGATCCGCGCCTGAAAGATGTGCCCATCATCATGATCACCTCGCGCGCGGGCGAGAAGCATCGTGCGCGCGCGATCGAGCTCGGCGTCGATGATTACCTCGGCAAGCCGTACCAGGAGGCACAGCTCCTGGATGCGATCGCGCCGCTCGTCGAGCGTTACCGTGAGCAGCAGCGGGTGCGTGCCGCCGGCGATGCCGGCGCCGCCGCGGCCACCTAGGCAGACCGGTCATGGCCGAGCGCGTCAATGAGATCTACAGCCTGCTCATCCCGCTTGCGGACGGCCGGCTCATCATTCCGCGCGCCTGTGTCGCCGAAGTGATCGGCTTTCAAACGCCGGCGGAGATGACGGGTGCGCCGCCGTGGTATGTCGGCACCGTTCCGTGGAGCGGCCGGCAGGTGCCGCTGGTGTCCTTCGAAGGCGCCTGCGGACAGAACATTCCGCCCGCCTCGGGACGCACGCGCATCGTCATCTTCCACTGCTTCGGCACGCGCGTGGAGGCGGGGTACTTCGGGCTCGTCTCGCAGGGCTTCCCGCAGCTCGTGCGCGTGAGCTCGGACGTGGTGCGGCCGGATAATTCGCGAGTGTTTCCCGACCGCGCGCCGATCATCTGTCAGGTGCGGATGGTGAACGAGACCCCGGTGGTTCCGGACATCGATCGCCTCGAAGAGATGATCGCCGACGAGACGCACGGCAACTGAGCCGGCGCGCGCCGGGCCCGGCGCGCTACAGATCTCCCAATTGCTGCTGCAGCGCTGCGAGCGCGGCGACCGCCGCTGTCTCCGTGCGCAGGATTCGCGGCCCCAGCCGCAGCGGTTCGAAGCCCGCGGCCTTCGCAGCCATCTCCTCCTCATCCGCGAGGCCGCCTTCAGGGCCGATCAGCACCGTCAGTGCCGGCATGGGCGCGAGATCGCGTACCCGCAGCGGCCCGTGCGGTGAGAGCACGAACCGGCCTCCGGCGGGCACCGCGCTACGCAGCCATTCGATGAGCGCAAGCGGCGCCGCGAGGGAGGGCAAGCGGTTGCGGCCGCACTGCTCGCAGGCGGCGATCGCAATCGCAAGCCAGTGTCGTCGGCGGCTCTCGGCCTGGTCGGCACCGAGCCGCACAACGCTGCGAGCCGTGAAGACCGGGACGATGTGCGTAACGCCGAGCTCGGTGGCCTTCTGCACCACCCAGTCCATGCGCTCCCCGCGCGAGACGCCCTGTACGAGGGTGATGGTGAGCGCAGATTCGCGCTGTACCTCCGTGCGAGCGCCGATCTCGAGCATCGCACCAGCGCGCGTCACGCTCTGCAGGCGCGCTTCAAATTCCGCACCGCTGCCGTCGAACGCCGTCACCGCATCGCCGGGGCGCAGTCGCAGCACGCGGGTGATGTGGCCGGCGGCCGTACCATCCACCTGTGCACTCGTTTGCGCCGCGAGCGGCGCGGCGACGTAGATACGGGTCAGTCGCAAGTCGCGGCCTCGATCCCATCCCGTGCAACGTTGACCATGCGATCGATCTGCTCGGGTGTGATGACATACGGCGGCATGAAGTAGACGACGTTACCCACGGGTCGCAGCAGCACACCGTGCGCCAGCGCGTACCGATACACCTTAAGGCCGCGCCGCTCCTGCCAGGCGTAGGGCTCGCGGGTCTCGCGCTGCCGCACGAGCTCGATGGCGACGATCATGCCGTGCTGGCGCACCTCCGCCACGTGCGGATGATCGGCGAGCGTGCGGGCACGGGCGCCCAGGTGACGGCTGAGCGCGCGGTTGCGATTGATGATGTCGTCGTCCCGGAAGATGGCAAGGCTCGCGAGCGCCGCGGCGCAGGCGAGCGGATTACCCGTGTAGCTGTGGGAGTGCAGGAAGGCCGTGAGGCGCGTGTATTCATCGTAGAAAGCGGCGTAGAGCTCGGGCGTGGTGAGCACGACCGCGAGCGGCAGGTAGCCGCCCGTCAGACCCTTGGAGAGGCACAGCAGATCGGGCCGGATGCCGGCCTGCTCGCACGCGAACATGGTGCCCGTACGCCCGAACCCCACCGCGATCTCATCGGCGATGAGCAGCACCTCGTGGCGGTCGCAGGCCTCGCGCAGGAGTTTCAGGTACGCCGGGTCGTACATCCGCATCTGGCCCGCGCACTGCACGAGCGGCTCGACGATCACCGCGGCGACTTCGTGCGCATGGCGCGCCAGGGCCGCTTCCATCTGCTCGAACTTGCGCCGCGAATGCTCGGCCCAGGTCTCACCGCGCTCCCGCTCGTAGCAGTCCGGTGAGGCAACGGTGATCACATCCATCAGCAGCGGCTGATAGATGGCCTTGTACAGCTCCACATTGCCCACGGCGAGCGCACCCAGCGTCTCGCCGTGGTAGCTGTTCGACAGGGTGATGAAGCGGCGTTTCGCCTCGCGGCCGCGATTGCGCCAGAAGTGGTAGCTCATCTTGACGGCGACTTCGATCGCGGCCGAGCCATTGTCGGCATAGAAGCAGTGCGACAGACCCGAAGGCGCGATCGCCGTCAGCGCCTCGCTGAGCGCAATCACCGGCTCGTGCGTGAAGCCGGCCAGCAGCACGTGCTCGAGACGTGCCGCCTGTTCCTGCACCGCCGCGCTGATGCGCGGGTTAGCGTGGCCGAACAGGTTCACCCACCAGGAGCTGATGGCATCGAGGTAGCGCTGGCCGGCGAAGTCCTCGAGCCACACCCCCTCGCCACGGCGCACCGGGATCAGCGGCACGGACTCGTGGTCCTTCATCTGCGTGCACGGGTGCCACACGTGCGCCAGGTCCCGGGCGACCCAGGGCGCATTCTCGGGCGCTGTGGGATTCATATCGCGATTTTGGCATGATCAAGTGCGGATGTACGCGCCTCACCCGCTCGAGATCGACACTGCCACTGGCCTGGTGAAAGGGGTGCGGCAGGTTCTATCACCCCAATGTGACGACCGTCCCTCCGGGGTGACGCTGGACCTGCTGGTGATCCATGGCATCAGTCTGCCGCCGGGGGAGTTCGGCGGGCCCTGGATCGAGCGCCTGTTCACCGGCACGCTGCCGCCGGATGCGCATCCTTTTTTTCGCGACGTGGCACCCGTGCCAGTCTCTGCGCACGTGCTGATCCGGCGCGACGGCACGCTCGTTCAGTTCGTGCCGTTTGGCCGCCGTGCCTGGCACGCCGGGCGCTCGCAATTCGAGGGGCGGCAGGCGTGCAACGACTTCTCGGTGGGGATCGAGCTCGAGGGCACGAACGAGACGCCCTATGAGCCCGCACAATACGCAACGCTCGTCACGCTGATCGCGGCGCTGCGCGCAGCCTATCCGACGCTCGCGGCCAGCCGCATCGTCGGCCACAGCGATATTGCCCCGGGCCGCAAGCTCGATCCGGGTCCGCATTTCGACTGGTCGAAGCTGAGCTAGCCGGCGCCGCGGTCGTGGCGCCACAGCACTTCGGCGCCGCGTTCGTGCCGCACCAGCACCCGCGCCATCACAAACAGCAGATCCGACAGCCGGTTCAGGTACTGCGGCGTCACGACATTGATGCTCTCGGCGGCGGCGAGACTCCACACGCGCCGCTCGGCACGGCGCGCGATCGCGCGCGCGAGATGGCAAGCCGCAGTCGCGGGTCCGCCACCCGGCAGAATGAACTCCTTCAGCGGCGGCAGCGGATCGTTCAGGGCATCGAGCTCGCGCTCCAGCCGCTCGACCTGGGCCGCATTGATCATCGTGTGCCCCGGGATGCACAGCTCACCACCGAGATCAAACAGGTCGTGCTGAATCTGGATGAGCGCGCGCGCGATGGGCCCGGGCAGTTCGGGAGCGGCGAGCAGCACGCCAATCGCGCTGTTGAGCTCATCGACCGTGCCGTACGCTTCCACGCGCGGATCATCCTTCGGTACACGCCGACCGTCGCCGAGACCGGTCGTGCCGTCATCGCCCGTGCGCGTGTAGATCTTGCTGAGTCGATTGCCCACGGGCGTATTATGCGAAAGCGTGAGCCAACATCCCAAGCCCTCGCGTGAGCTGCAGGCTGCGCTCGACGCCGCTCAGGCGGCGGCCGGGGTCATCAGCGAGTGCTACCGCCGCAATCTGCGGGTCGAGCTCAAGGCGGATCAGTCCCCCGTCACCGCGGCGGACGTGCGCGCCGAACATGCCATCCGGGCCGTACTGACTGAGCGTTTCCCGGGCCATGGCTTCTACGGGGAGGAGACCGGACAGGCGGCGCTCGATGCGGACAGCGTCTGGCTCGTCGATCCCATCGATGGCACCAAATCGTTCGTGCGCGAATGTCCGTTCTTCTCGACACAGATCGCTCTCATGCGCGGCGGGCGCCTGGTGCTCGGGGTCTCGAGCGCTCCAGTCTATGGAGAGCTGGCCTGGGCCGAAGAGGGGCAGGGTGCTTTCCTCAACGGTCAGCCGATCCGTGTCAGCACAACGGCGCAGCTGGGCAGCGCGATCGTCTCCACCGGCAACCTGAAGAGCCTGGCGCGTTCGGCGCCGGCCTGGCGGCGCTTCGGCGATCTCATCGAGCGGGTGAGCCGGATCCGCGGCTATGGCGATTTCGTGCACTATCATCTCCTGGCGCGCGGCTCGCTCGATGTCGTGATCGAGTCCGATGTCAACATCCTCGATATCGCCGCGCTCACTGTCATCGTGCGCGAGGCGGGCGGAGTATTCACCGATCTGCACGGCGCGCCGGTGGGTCTGCAGACGACCAGCGTGCTTGCGGCGAACACTGCGCTGCACGAGCCGGTCCGCCTGGCGCTCGCCGCCGGCACCCCCTGAAGACCTTCACCCGCTGACGAACACACGGTGCCCGTGGAACTCGAGCTCCACGATCGGCGTGAGATAGAGCTCGCCGAGCGCTTGCGCGGTGAGCTCACGCTCCACCGGCCCTGCGCTCCAGCGACCATCGCCGTGCAGCAGCAGCGCCTGCGTCGCGAAGCGCGCCGCGAGCGTCGGATCGTGCAGGCTCGCGATGATGGTGTTGCCGGCACGTGCGAGCTCATCGAAGAGCCCCAGCACCGCGATCTGATGATGCGGATCCAGGTGATTCGTCGGCTCATCCAGCAGGTAGAACTGCGGCTCCTGCGTCAGGAGCGCGGCGATCGCTGCCCGCCGTTGCTCCCCGCCCGAGAGCGTATCGGTACTGCGATCGGTGAAGCCGTCGAGCTCGACGCGCTGCAGCGCGCGCTCTGCGATGCGGTGATCGGCGGCACTCTCCCATTGCAGCAGGTTCAGGTGAGGGTGACGGCCGATGAGCACGCTCTCGAGCACCGTGGTGGTGAGGCCTTCCTCGCGATCCTGAGCGAGGAGGCCGAGACTGCGGGCAATCACGCGCCGGCGGGGCTCTTCGATCGGCCGGCCATGGAACCATACGCTGCCGCAGGCTGGCGGACGCAGCCCCGCGAGCGTGTGCAGCGTCAGCGTCTTGCCCGAGCCGTTGCGCCCGAGAACCGCCACAAACTCTCCGGCGCCGAACTGGATCGACAGATCCTCGACGAGCCGGCGCTCTCCGGCGCTGACGCCGACACCGCGCGCCTGCAGGCCCTCGGCGGCGGCTGCACACACGGCTGCTGCACTCAAGGCTGCAGCCGCGTCACGGACCACGGGCCGGGCTCGAACGAGCCGTCGGCGCCGGCGCGCAACGCTCGCGTCCAGCGCGCCCGATCGTGAATGCGCGCCGTACCCTCGACCCACAACTCGACGGACTGCGCCCACAGGCGGTAGCCCCCCCAGTGCGGTGGCCGCGGCACGGGCGCAGTGGACTGCTCGGCGCGTTGTGGGTCGATGCCGAAACGGCGCTCTACTTCGGCGACGGCGGCGAGCAGTCGGGCGCGCGTATCGATCGGCTCGCTCTGCTTGCTCGCCCATGCGCCGATGCGGCTCGCGAGCGAGCGCGAAGCAAAGTACGCGTCGCTGTCGCGCTCGGGCGCCGGACCGATCTGTCCCTCGATGCGCACCTGGCGGTGCTGATGATCGAAGAGCAGCACCGCAGCCGCGTGCCCGTTGCTGGCGAGCTCGCGCCCCTTGCGCGAACGGTAGTTGGTGTAGAAGACGATGTAGCCCGGCTGCGGCACGATGTCCTTGCACAGCACGATGCGCGCCGAGGGCGCGCCCTGCGGGGTGGCGGTCGCCAGCGTCATGGCATTGGGGTTGGGTTGCAGGCGCTCGGACCAGGCCTGTGCGAGCCATGCCTGGGCGACCTGCAGGGGCTCTGCGGGCAGGGGGTCTGTGAGCAGCTCGGTCGGCACGGACATAGGGCTCATGTTAACTTCGAGCCCATGACCGCTGAAGTACCCACACTGGCGGATCTGCGCCGCCGCCTCAACGAGATCGATCGTCAGCTACTCACCCTGGTGTCCGAGCGTCAGGCCGTGAGCCGTGAGGTCGCGCGCGTAAAGCGCGACACCGGATATCCGACCCGTGACTATCAGCGCGAGCGCGAAGTCATCCTGAACGTCCGCCAGGTCGCCGCCGAGCTGGGCGTGTCGCCCGCGCTGGCCGAGAGCCTGCTGCGGCTGCTGATCCGCTCCTCCCTCACGACGCAGGAGCAGGCCAGCGTCGCCGCGAAGGGCACGGGCTCGGGACGCCGAGCGCTGGTCATCGGCGGCAGCGGCAAAATGGGCCGCTGGTTCGTCGAATTCCTGGCCTCGCAGGGCTTTGGCGTCGAGGTGGCCGACCCGGCCGGCGCGCCCCCCGGCGCCACGCTGATTCCCGACTGGCGCACCAGCGACCTGAAGCACGATTTCATCGTGGTGGCGACCCCCCTGGGGGCGGCCGATGCGATCCTGCGGGAGCTCGCACTCCGGCGCCCGCCGGGCGTGGTATTCGACGTGGGCTCGCTCAAGTCGCCGCTGCGCGCCGGGCTCATGGCGCTGAAGTCGCACGGCTGCCGCGTGACCTCGATTCATCCGATGTTCGGGCCCGATGCGGAGCTGCTCTCGGGCAGGCACGTCATTTTCGTCGACCTGGGCTCCGCGGCGGCGCTGGCGGCTGCACGGGAACTGTTCGCGCCCACCATGGCCGAACAGGTGGTGATGAGTCTCGATGAGCATGACCGGCTCATCGCCTACGTGCTCGGTCTGTCCCATGCGCTCAACATCGCGTTCTTCACGGCACTTGCGGAAAGCGGTGAGGCCGCACCGCGGCTCGCCCGCATGTCCAGCACGACGTTCGATGCGCAGCTCGATGTGGCGGCGAAGGTCGCCCAGGAGAGCCCGGAATTGTATTACGAGATCCAGAGCTTGAACGACTACGGCGCGGAATCGCTCGAGGCGCTGTCACAGGCCGTGGCGACCCTGCGGACTGCCGTGCTGTCGCGCGATCATGACCGCTTCGTCGCGCTCATGAAGCGCGGGCGCGATTATCTCGAGGACCGTCGCAGCGTCGCCGAGCGGCGGGCCTAGGCAAATGGTCCGGGAGCCGTCGCAGCGACGGCGCAGTATCACCGTCGTCGAGCGGATCGCGGCGCTCGAGAGCGAGAATGCCGAGCTTCGCGCGCACGTCGAGGAGATCACGGAGGCCGCAGCCCGTAACGAGACGGTGCTGCGCAAGGCGCAGGAGCGCGAGCTCGATCTGCTGCGCGCGGGCACCCTGGCGCAACTGCTCGATCGGCTGATCCATGGACTTGCGGCCTCTTACCAGCTCGATGCCGTGGGCCTCGCGCTGCACGACCCACAGCACGAGATCCGGCATCTGCTGGTGGGCGATGGCTTCGCGCTCGAGAATCTGCCGCAAGTGCAGTTCGTCGATGCCGTCGCGCCCCTTGCGCCGCAGTTGGCGGCGATCGAGCGGCCCTGGCTCGGGCCGTACCAGAAAGCGGATCACGATCTGCTCCTGCCGCACGGCGAGCGCCTGGGAAGCGTCGCACTGATTCCGCTGAAGCGGGCCGAGCAGCTGCAGGGTGTGCTCGCCTTCGGCAGCAATGACCGGCGGCGCTTCACACGCGAGCTGGCGAGCGATTTTATGGCGCACCTGGGCGTCATCACGGTCGTGTGTGTCGAGAACGCCGTCAACCGGGCCCGCCTGGTGCGCAGCGGGCTCACGGACTTTCTCACCGGCTTTCACAATCGGCGCTACCTGCACGCCCGACTGTGTGAGGAGCTGGCGCAGGCGCAGCGGGCGCGCTCGACCGTCGCGTGCCTGATGATCGATGTCGATCATTTCAAGCGCATCAACGATCAGTATGGTCATCTCGCCGGCGATATCGTGCTGCGCGAAGTGGCCCAGCGGATCGATGCCGAGATGCGCGTGAGCGATACCGGTGCGCGCTTCGGTGGCGATGAGTTTGCGATCGTGCTGCCGCACGGCTCGATCCACGATGCGGAGTTGGTCGCGCGGCGCGTGCTCGAGGCGCTGCGGCGCGAGCGGATCGTGATCGCGCCGGGTGTCACGGAGAGCATTACGCTTTCGATCGGTGTCGCCGCCGCGGCTCCCACGGCCGAGACGCGCGACTTCAAGTCACTCGCCGAGCGCCTGATGGCCGAGGCGGACGCGGCGCTTTATCGTGCCAAGGGCGCCGGTCGCAATGGCGTCGCGGTCGCCGCGCAGAGCGTCGCTTAGGCGCGGGCGCGGCGTAGCAGCAGCACGAAGGCCGGCGCGCCCACGAGCGCGGTGATGGCGCCGACCGGAAGCTGACGCGGACTCGCGGCAGTCCTCGCGATCAGATCTGCCGCCGCGAGCAGTGTGCCGCCGGCCAGTGCCGCCGCGGGAGCCACGATGCGGTGATCGTGAGTGCGAAACAGCCGCCGCACCGCGTGCGGCGTGATGAGTCCGACGAACCCAATCATGCCTGCGCCTACTACGGCGATCGCGGTCAACGCCGCCGCTGCGACATACACGATGAGCCGCCAGGCATCGAAGTGAAGACCTACGCTGCGGGCGCGCAACTCGCCCGCGGCCAGCACATTGAGCGGACGGGCGAGGATCATTGCGCCGAGCACTGCGGCGACGGCCGTGAGTGCGGCCGCGCCCGGACGGCTGGTCCAGGACAGATCCCCGGCGAGCCAGAACACCATCCCGCGCACGCGCTCGGTGCTTGCGGCGGCGACGAAAAGGCTCACCAGCGCACCGCAGGCGGATGCCAGCGAGACGCCGGTCAGAAGCAGCCGGGCCGTGCCGCCTCCGCGACCCAGGGCATAGACCAGGACGACCGCCGCAAACGCCCCGACGATGGCGGCGGATTGGACGAAGAGCACAGCACCACCCGCGGCCAGTGCCGCGATCGCCCCGACGGCCGCGCCGCCGGAGACGCCGAGTACGTACGGATCGGCCAGGGGATTGCGATAGAGCGACTGCAGCAGCACACCCGCCAGGGCGAGCAGGGCTCCGACGCTGAAGGCCGCCAGCAGCCGCGGCAGGCGCAGCTCGAACAGGATCGTGCGGGCGGCCTCGTCGGCCCCGCCCCGGAGTGCCGCAAACGCCTGCGTCAGGCTGAGATCCGCACTGCCGCTGAAGAGCGACAGTCCGATGACCGCGACCGCCACGGCGAGCAGCACGGCGGCGCGCAGCGTACGCGTGTTGCCGCGATGCGATCCCGCAGACTGGTACTCGCTCACATCCCCTCCGGCCGGAAAGGTCTAGCCTAGCCTGTTGTGGCAGACTTGAGTGCGATATGAGCGATGTCATCGACAACGATGGATTTCGCGCCAATGTCGGCATTGTTCTGATGCGCGCCGACGGCTGTGTCTTTCTCGGCCGGCGCACCGGTGGGCGCGGCTGGCAATTTCCCCAGGGCGGCATGCGCCACGGCGAGACCCTCGAGCAGGCGCTCTACCGGGAGCTGCACGAGGAGGTCGGTCTTGTCCGTGAGGATGTCACCATCGCCGGCCGCACCGCCGACTGGGTCCGCTACCGCCTGCCGCCGCGTTACATCCGGCGCAAGAGTCAGCCGGTATGCGTCGGCCAGAAGCAGCGCTGGTTCCTATTGCGTCTCGCCCGGGAGGATGCCGCGTTTCGCCTGGATGCCACCGGCGAGCCGGAATTCGACCAGTGGCGCTGGTGCGGCTACTGGGAGCCGGTGCGCGAGGTCATCTATTTCAAGCGCCCGGTGTACGTGCAGGCCCTGACGGAACTCGGGCCGATCGGCTTTCCGGCCGGTGTGCCCGCGACGCCGCAGTGGTGGGCTGAGATCACCGCGAGCGCGGTGTCGGCGGATCAACCCACGGAGTCGGTCGGCTAAGCCCCGCGCGGCGCCGCCGACGCCTGTCATGGTCGACGTGCCCGGCAATTTCGTCATTACACGGCGCTCGCCGCTGCGACGGCGGCTGATCCTCGGGGCCGTGATCGTGCTCGGGGCACTCGCGGTCTACATCGTCTACGAGCTCGGCCGCTTCGACGGCGGATACGATCGGCTCGCGGCCGCCCAGCAGCGCGTGGAGCTCGAAGTGCAGATCGAGAAACTGCAGAAGGCCAACCGCGACCTGCGCACGCGCCTGGCCGAGCTCGATACGATTCGCGTCGGCAGTACGCAAGAGCGCTCGGAACTGGCGCGCACGATCGGGGAGCTGCAGGCGCAGGTGGCGCGGCAGACGCAGGATCTGGCGTTCTATCGTGGCGTGATGGCGCAGGGGGGCGAGAACGCGCCGGCGTTCAAGATCCAGGAGCTGCACATCACTGCGACCGACAAGCCCGAGCACTTCCGCGTGCGCCTGACGCTGGTGCAGGCTTCGCGGCCGGATTCCTCATCGCGCGGCTCGCTGGTGCTGACCGTGGAGGGCGAGAGCGCCGGCAGCGCCTCGACGCTCGACTATGGGGCGCTCACCGGCGGCAAGCAGCAGGAGCAGACATTCAGCTTCCGTTACTTCGAGAGCATCGAGCAGGAAGTGGTCGTGCCGGCGAGCTTTCACCCGGAGCGGCTCACGGTCGAAGTGCAGTCGGACCGCAAGACGGTACCGCCACTGACGCAATCGTTTCTCTGGAAGCTCGATCCGGCGTAGCCTGACGAGACCGCCTCGGTAAGGAGTGATTCATGTTTGGCCGCGATCCCGTTGCGACGAACCGCTTCGACATCCTGATCGGCAAGACCGCCCGCATTCAGGGCGATGTCGATTTCACCGGCGGACTGCATCTCGATGGCCGCGTCACCGGCAGCGTGCGCGCCGTCGATACGCAGCACTCAACGCTGTCGGTGAGCGAGACCGGCTGCATCGAAGGCTCCGTGGAGGTGCCGAATGTCGTGCTCAACGGCATTGTGAAGGGCGATATTCGCGCGCTCGGGCGCGTCGTGCTCGGCGCCGCGGCGAAGGTGCAGGGCAATGTGCACTACGGTGTCATCGAGACGGCTCTGGGTGCGGAGATCCAGGGGCGGCTGGTGCCGCTCGCGGCCGCAGCTGCGACGGCAGCGCCTGCGCCTGCGGCGGCTAGCGCAGCCTCGGCGGCTTCAGGCCATTCGGCCGCCTCGCCGGCCGGGAAGGGCGCAGGCTCGCGACTTTGACCGCGCGGGGCGCGGCACCTACACTGCCATCCAGTATGGATACATTAACAGCAATGCCCGAGGCCGAAGCGCCCCCGCTGGTCTTCACCGACGCAGCCGCGCGCAAGGTGGGCGATCTGATTCGTGGTGAGGGCAATCCGAAGCTGATGCTGCGCGTGTTCGTGCAGGGCGGCGGCTGCTCTGGCCTTCAGTATGGCTTCGAGTTCGATGAGCAAGTGCAGGAGGGAGACGCCTGCGTCGAGAACCAGGGCGTGCGACTGCTCGTAGACCCGATGAGCGTGCAATACCTCATGGGCGCCGAGATCGATTACCGGGAAGGACTCGACGGCGCGCAGTTCGTCATCCGCAATCCCAACGCCGCCACGACCTGCGGGTGCGGATCATCCTTCACTCCTTGAACCGGGATGGCAGTGCGTGAGCCCGGCTGCTCACGCCCGTCCCACCAGCAGCGAGCGCGCCGTGGCGCGCACCCAAGCCATCCCCGACGTTCTGGCCGCGGTCGACCTCGGCTCGAACAGCTTTCATATGGTGGTCGCGCGCTATACGCACGGCCAGCTCGTCATCATCGATCGCCTGCGCGAGATGGTGCGTCTCGCCGCGGGTGTCGAGGAGAACGGACGGATCGATAAGGACGTGGCGGCACGGGCGCTGGCGTGTCTCGAGCGCTTTGGCCAGCGGTTGCGCGACATGCACGCGGACAGCGTGCGCGTCGTCGGCACCAATGCGCTGCGCCTCGCGCGCAGGAAGCAGGCATTCCTCGAGCGCGCGCGCGATGCTCTCGGTCACCCGATTGAAATCATCGGCGGGATGGAAGAAGCGCGGCTCATCTACTCCGGGGTCGCGCATACCATGCCGATGGAACCCGGCCGGCGCCTGGTGATCGATATCGGTGGCGGCAGCACGGAGCTCATCATCGGCGAGAACCTGCAGCCGCTGCAGATGGAATCGCTGCAGATGGGGTGCGTGTCCTTGAGCGAGCGCTTCTTCAAAGACGGCAAGATCTCCGCCAAGCGTATCGCGCGCGCCCGCGTCGCCGCACGCCTGGAGCTCGAGCCGGTCCAGGCAGCGTTCCGCCGCCTGGGCTGGGAGCACACCATCGGCAGCTCCGGCACGATCCGCGCCATCGGCGAGGCGATCCGCGAGCTCGAGCCGCAGGCGAGCACCATCACGCCGACGGGTATCGAGCGGGTGCTGCGCTACTTAAGTGGCGCCGGGCACATCCGCGAGCTGAAGCTCGCGACCATCACCGATGATCGCCGGCCGGTGTTTCCGGGCGGCACCGCCATCCTCGCCGAAGTGTGCGACGTGCTCGGCATCAAGGAGCTGCGAATTGCCGATGGCGCCATGCGCGAAGGCCTGCTGTACGACATGGTCGGCCGCTTCACGCACGAGGACGCGCGCGAGCGCACCGTGCGCGCCATGCAGCGCCGCTATCACGTGGATCTCACGCAGGCCGAGCGAGTCGAAACGACGGTGCTGCAGTTTCTGTCCCAGACCAGCGAAGCCTGGCACCTGGATGATCCGCTCGCGGCACTCGCGCTCGGTTGGGCCGCGGAGCTGCATGAAATCGGTCTCGATGTCTCGCACAACGGCTATCACCGGCACGGCGCGTACCTGCTCGAGAATGCCGACATGCCGGGGTTCCCGCGCGAGGAGCAGCGCCTGCTCGCGCGCCTGGTCGGGGGACATCGCCGCAAGCTCTCGCTCGACCGGCTCGATGAGCTCGTACCGCCCTGGGATCGCAGCGCGCGCTATCTCATCGTGTTGCTGCGGCTCGCCGTGCTGCTGCACCGGGGCCGCAGTCCCACCGCGCTGCCCGCCATCGTGTTGAGCGCGAAGCCCAATTCGCTGGAACTGCGATTCCCGGCGCGCTGGCTCAAGGAGCACCCGCTGACCAGCGCGGACCTGCAGCAGGAAATCGACTTCCTGCGGCCGCATAACTTCCGCCTGCGCGTATTCAGCGCGCGCTGAAAACAGCTAGAGACTGAAGCCCGCCGCGCCCGCAGCGTAGGTCTCGAGCAGCTTTTCCTGGGCACTGATCGTGGAGCGCCCCTGCGGTGTGCGCAGGTGATAGGTGCCATTCGCATCGAGCTGCCACGCCTGGGTGTTGTCGGCGAGATAGAAGTCGAGGTCGCGCAGGATGCGCTCGCGTTGCGAGCGGCGCTTGATCGGGAAGGCGACTTCCACGCGGCGGAAGAAATTGCGCTCCATCCAGTCGGCGCTGGCGCAGAAGAGCTCGGGCTCGCCGCCGTTGTGGAAGTAGAACACGCGCGAGTGCTCGAGGAAGCGCCCGACGATCGAGCGGACCGTAATGTTCTCGGAAACGCCCGGAAGTCCCGGCCGCAGCGCGCAGATGCCTCGAACGATGAGATCGATTTTCACGCCCGCGCCCGAGGCCCGATACAGCGCCTCGATGGCCTGCGGATCGACCAGCGCATTCATTTTCGCGATCACGCGCGCCGGGTGGCCCGCGCGCGCATGAGCCGACTCGCGCTCCAGCTTGGCGAGCAGCGCTTCGTGCAGGCCGAAGGGCGACTGGATCAGGCGCAGCAGCTGCGGCGTCTGCGTGAGGCTGGTGAGCTGCAGAAAGAGCTCATGGACATCCTGTCCGATCTCCTTGTCGCAGGTGAAGAGACCGTAGTCCGTGTACGTGCGCGCCGTGCGCGGGTGATAGTTGCCGGTGCCGAGGTGACAGTAACGGCGAATGCCATCGGCTTCGCGGCGCACGACGAGAACGAGCTTCGCATGCGTCTTGAATCCGACGACGCCGTACATGACGTGCGCGCCGGCTTCCTGCAGACGATTCGACAGCTCGATGTTTGCCTCTTCGTCGAAGCGGGCGCGCAGCTCGACAATGACCGTCACGTCCTTACCGGCCTGGGCCGCAGCGACCAGTGCGTCGACGAGCGGGGACTCGTTGCCGGTGCGATACAGCGTCTGCTTGATCGCGAGCACCTGCGGATCTGCCGCGGCCTGGCGCACAAAATCCATGACCGGCGCAAAGCTCTGAAACGGATGATGCAGCAGCAGATCCTTCTGACGGATGACTGCGAACAGATCGTTGGTCGCTGAGAGGCGCTTCGGCAGTCCCGGAGTGAAGAGCGGATACTTCAGATCCGGACGCTGCACCAGATCGTAGAGGGCAGCCAGGCGATTGAGATTGACGGGGCCGGGCATGCGGTAGTGGTCCACGTCCGCCAGCGCGAACTGTTTCAGCAGAAACGCCGTCATGTCATCAGGGCAGTCACGCGAGGTCTCGAGGCGCACCGCTTCCCCGTAGCGGCGGTGAGCGAGCTCACCCTCGAGTGCGCGGCGCAGATCGTCGATCTCTTCCTCGTCGACAAACAGGTCGCTGTTGCGCGTCACGCGGAACTGGTAGCAGCCGAGCACCTCGATGCCGGGAAAGAGCTTGTGCACGAAGGCCTGCACGATCGAGGTGAGGAGCACGAACGGGCGATTCGCACCGTCCTGGGTGACCGGCACGACGCGCGGCAGGGAGCGCGGCGCCTGCACGATCGCAAGCTCGCTGTCGCGTCCGAAGGCATCCTTGCCGGACAGGCGCACGATGAAGTTCAGGCTCTTGTTCTGGATGCGTGGGAACGGCCGCGCCGGATCAAGTCCGAGCGGACTTAGGACCGGCTCCACTTCCTGCTCGAAGTACTGCTCGAGCCAGTCGCGCGTCTCCGCGGTCCACTCATCCGCGCGCAGCAGGCGGATACCCGTCGCATGAAGCGCCGGCAGCAAAATCTCGTTCAGGCACTGATACTGGTCGCCGACGAGTCGCGCGGCACGCTCATGGATAGCGGTGAGCTGCTCGGCGATCGAGAGTGCGTCGGGCGCGAGCTGGGTCGAGCCCAGCTCCTCGAGGTGTTTCAGGCCAGCGACACGAATCTCGAAGAATTCATCGAGGTTGTCGCACGAGATGCACAGAAACCGCAGCCGCTCCATGAGAGGAATCGACTGGTCGAACGCGAGAGTGAGAACGCGCTGATTGAACTCTAGAAACGACAGCTCCCGATTTATGTAGAGATCGGGAGCCTTCAGGTCCGGGGCATCCATCCTGTCATTATGACGCGGGATTTCGTGACAGCGCGATGAAATGCCCGCCAGCCATGGCAAGGGCCTGTCGCCGCCGTCAGCGGGCGACCAGCGCGGGGCCCAGCGGCGGATACAGGGAGGCGAGAAGCGGCGCGGTCTGGACAAGGAAGCCGGCCTTGAGCGAGGCATCGATCGGCACCGCATCCGGCAGACCCACCGTCTGTGGGTTCTTGTGCACTCCGTTGACCCGATATTCGTAATGCAGGTGCGGGCCGGTGGCGAGTCCGGTCATGCCCACGAACGCGATGATGTTGCCCTGCTCGACGCGCTGACCGACATGCAGGCCCTTGGCGAAGCGCGACAAATGCCCGTACACGGTCACGATGTTATTGCCGTGCTGGATCTGCACCACGTTGCCGTATCCCCCCATCACGCCGGCGTAGATCACGCGCCCGTCGCCAGCGGCGTGCACGGGGGTACCGATGGGGGCGGCGTAGTCGACGCCCTTGTGCGCGCGGATGGTATTGAGGATGGGGTGCTTGCGATGCAGTGAGAAGCCCGAGCTCACGCGGGTGAAATCGAGCGGCGCGCGGCGAAACGCCTTGCGCATGCTGCGGCCGTCCGGCGAGTAGTAGCCTGCGCGACCGTTCGGTGCGACATAACGGACCGCAAGGTACTCGCGGCCGTGATTGATGAAGCGCGCGGCCAGAATCGGTCCATCCTGAAGGTATTGGCCGTTCTCGCGGATCTCGTCGTAGGTGACCGTGAACGAGTCCCCGGGGCGGATGTCGAGGATGAAGTCGATGTCCCCGGCGAAGATCTCCGCAAGTGCCACGGCCGTTGGATCGTGCGCTCCCGCCGTCGTCATCGCCTCGAACAATGAGCTGTCGATGGTGGCGGAGATCGTGCGCTCCGCCTTCTCGAGCGGTACTTTCACGATCACCGACCGAAACGCCCCGTTCGCATCGCGGCTCACCTGCAACTGCTCCTCGAGCGAGAGCCGCCGCTGCAGGCTCTGCACCGAGCCGTTGAGGCTGCTGATGCTCAATGTCTCGCCGGGGCGAAGCTGATCGAGATGATCCTTCTCCCCGGGCATCGCGCGGATGGTCGCGAGGTCGGCGAGATTCAGCTGCTGCTTGCGGAAGATCCGATCCAGTGTGTCGTTGCGCCCGACCTTGATGGCAGCCGTCGTCGGTTGAGGCGGTGGCGGAACGGGGGCCGCTGGGACGACCGTTGTTGCGGCCGGGTTGTTGGCCACGGGGGATGCAGCCCCCGGCGCGGCGCGCGCGCCGCCTGACTGCAGCAGCGCCGCGGAGACTGAATTGAGTGTCGTCCGGGGGCCTGCTTCGAACCAGGCCCACGCCAGCACCGCGCAGATGCCGATCTGGATCCACAGCGCTGGGGAGCGCAGGAGCTTGCGCAGGCGGGCGGCGGGTCCGAGCAGCATCGACGGACCGTACCGGGCCCGCGCCGCGCGGTCAACGGTCGCAGGCTACAATCTGCCGCATGAGTCACAGCTCAGATCAGCTCGCCGAGCTCGAACGCGGTACCGAGGAAGTGCTCACGCACAAGGACCTGCTGAAAAAGCTCGCGCGCGGCCAGCCGCTGCGAGTGAAGGCAGGCTTCGATCCCACCGCCCCGGACCTGCATCTCGGGCACACGGTGCTTCTGAACAAGATGCGTCAGTTCCAGCAGCTCGGGCATGAGGTCACATTTCTCATCGGCGACTTCACCGGACTGATCGGCGATCCGAGCGGACGCAATACGACGCGTCCGCCGCTCAGCCCCGAGGAAGTGCAGGCGAACGCGCGCACCTACGAGCAGCAGGTCTTCAAGATCCTGGATCCCGAGCGCACGCGCGTGGATTTCAATTCGCGCTGGTTCGGCAAGATGTCGGCTGCGGATCTCGTGCGCATCGCGGGCCATTACACGGTGGCCCGCATGCTGGAGCGCGAGGAGTTCACCAAGCGCTTCAGGGCGAATCAGCCCATCTCCGTGCACGAGTTTCTGTATCCGCTCGCGCAGGGCTACGACTCGGTCGCGCTGCGCGCGGATGTGGAGCTCGGTGGCACCGATCAGAAATTCAATCTGCTGGTCGGGCGCACACTGCAGGAGGCCTACGCACAGGAGCCGCAGGTCGTGATGACGATGCCGCTTCTCGAGGGCACCGACGGCATCAACAAGATGTCGAAGTCGCTCGGCAACTACATCGGCATCAATGAGCAGGCCGATGCGATGTTCGGCAAGGTGATGTCGATCTCCGATCCGCTCATGTGGCGCTACTACGAGCTGCTGAGCTTCCGCGCGCTGGCGGACATCGCGGCGCTGAAGCGCGCGGCGAGCGAGGGCCGCAATCCGCGCGACATCAAACTTGAGCTCGCGCACGAGATCACCGCACGCTTCCACGGCGCTGCGGCCGCGTCGCAGGCGCAGCAGGCTTTCATGAGCCGGGTGAGCGACAAGGCCGTGCCGGCGGATCTGCCGGTGCAGGCGGTCCAGGTTGAGGCCGCCGGAATGAGGCTGGCGAACGTATTAAAGGAGGGGGGCCTTGCAGCCAGTACTTCCGAGGCAAACCGCAAGATCGACGAAGGCGCCGTCCGCATCGATGGCACCCGCGTCAGCGACCGTAACCTGGTGCTCAAGCCGGGGGCCGAGCACGTCTTTCAGCTCGGGTCCAAGCGCTTCGCACGACTTAAGCTTGAGCTAAAGCATTGAAATTGGGGTCTTCCGACCCCCATATAACGGGGTCGGGCGGCACACGGACGTGCCACCGGCAAGCGCCCCGCCGACCAGGCTGCGGGCGGCCTTCCGGGCCCACATGACAGCGCGTTGACAGCGCCCGAATCGGGGCTATACTGCGCGGCCCCTGGATAGCGAGCACGCCGCCGCAAGGCGGGGTTCGATCCGGGGCAATCTGTTGTTTTCCAAGGTTGACGGAAAGTAGCCGCTGGCTATACTTCCGCCCCCTTTCCTCGGCCCTCTTGCGGCCGGGGTGCTCTTTAAAAATTCGGCAGGTAATTTGTGTGGGGACTCGCGTCGATGCTCTTTAAATAGAGTGCAAGACCGAGTGACCAAAATGTCCAGCAGTAAGTTGGAGCTATTTTGGATCCACTCTTGTTTGATGATTCTCAAGATCTTCAAGTGAAGAGTTTGATCCTGGCTCAGATTGAACGCTGGCGGCGTGCCTAACACATGCAAGTCGAGCGGTAACGCGGGAGCAATCCTGGCGACGAGCGGCGAACGGGTGAGTAATGCTTCGGAATCTGCCCAGTAGTGGGGAATAACCAGCCGAAAGGTTGGCTAATACCGCATACGACCTACGGGTGAAAGCAGGGGATCGTAAGACCTTGCGCTATTGGATGAGCCGAAGTCGGATTAGCTAGTTGGTGAGGTAACGGCTCACCAAGGCGACGATCCGTAGCTGGTCTGAGAGGACGACCAGCCACACTGGGACTGAGACACGGCCCAGACTCCTACGGGAGGCAGCAGTGGGGAATATTGGACAATGGGGGCAACCCTGATCCAGCGACGCCGCGTGTGTGAAGAAGGCCTGCGGGTTGTAAAGCACTTTTAGTGGGGATGAAAAGCTCAGGGCTAATACCCTTGGGTCTTGACCTAACCCAAAGAAAAAGCACCGGCTAACTCTGTGCCAGCAGCCGCGGTAATACAGAGGGTGCAAGCGTTAATCGGAATTACTGGGCGTAAAGCGTGCGTAGACGGTT
>DATIYV010000007.1:0-32990 GCA_035517435.1 Steroidobacteraceae bacterium
CACTGCCGGGTAGCTATGTGCGGACGGGATAACCGCTGAAAGCATCTAAGCGGGAAGCCCCCCCCAAGACTAGATCTCCCTGGGAGCTCGACTCCCCTGAAGGGCCCACGAAGACTACGTGGTTGATAGGCTGGGTGTGTACAGCCAGTAATGGCTTTAGCTAACCAGTACTAATTGCCCGTGAGGCTTGACCATATAACCTCAAGGTGTTTGCTTCTCGAAGCGAATGCTGAAGAGGATGACGATGCAAACGATGGAGCGATCCATCGCGAACGCGACAGCGTCGAAACAAGAAACAACCGGATTGGAGGCGCAGGCGACCGGACCGCAAGGTCCGGTCGGCTGAACCTCAAACAGCTTGCCTGGCGGTCATAGCGAGCGGGAACCACCCGATCCCATTCCGAACTCGGAAGTGAAAACGCTCTGCGCCGATGGTAGTGTGGCCGCAAGCCATGCCAGAGTAGGTCACTGCCAGGCTTTCGATCTGCGAAACCCCTCGCCGGGAAACCGGCGGGGGGTTTTTGCCTTTGGGGCCGCGGCGCCGGTGGAACTCACCGCAACACGCTGCAGTCGTATCTCAGTCAGCAGCGACATCCGAGCGCATGGACAGGGATCGCAGCCCCTCGACCAGATCGTTCGTCCTCATGGCCGCGGTCCTCGGCGGACATGTCGTGCTGATATTGATGGTGATGCAGATGCGCTCGCGGGAGCTGACCCCTGCCGACACCGAGTTGCACGACAGCTCGATCCTCTGTCTGCCATCCCTCACCGAGCCGGAATCCACACCAGCAGTCACGTCTCCGCGAGCGACTGCGCATCGTAAGGAACGCGCACCGCCTGCAAAGTCCGCGACTGCGCAGAGCGAATCGGCCACCGCGGAAGAACCCAGCGGAAATTCCTCCGTTACGCCTGAACCGAGCGTGCCGCCCGTCGACTGGTTTGGTGAAGCCCGGCGTTCCGCGGAGAGCACAACTGCTGATCTGATGGCACGCCAGGATCACTCCTGCATTACCCGCGCCCGGCCGGGATCTCTGTTGCCGCCCTGCGGCAAGGCGCCGCGCACGCCGCAATGGGAACCCCCGCCGAAGCGCTTCGGGCTGGCGGACGGATTCCTGCCATACGTGCGTATCAATAAGCGCTGTGTCGTGGGGCTGGGATTCTTCGGCTGTGCGATGGGAAGGCTCCCGGATGCGGATGGCCACTTGCTCGATGACATGCACAATCCGAACCGCGATCACAGCTCCGTGCCCGACACGAACGATGTCAACGAGTTCGATGCCTATCAACCGCAGCCTTCGGCGCCGCGCCCGCTGGTGCGGTGAGGTTGCGCGACGGTATGCTCGCGGTGGATCGCAGCAGGGATTCGCGAGGCATGCCGGCACTATGACTCACGATCATCACCATGATCATGCGCACGAAAACCACAGCGAACTTACCGAGACGGATGTGCGCGTGCGTGCGCTGCGGACGGTGCTCGAGCAAAAGGGATACATCGAAACGGCCACGCTCGATGTTCTGATTGAGACATACGAGACGAAGATCGGACCGCGCAACGGCGCGCGCGTCGTTGCACGAGCCTGGTCGGATCCCGCCTACCGCAAGTGGCTGCTCGAGGACGCGACGGCGGCGATCGCCGCGCTCGGCTACTCGGGGCGACAAGGCGAGCACATGGTCGCCGTCGAAAACACCGACTCCCTGCACCACATGGTGGTCTGCACGCTGTGCAGCTGCTACCCGTGGCCGGTCCTCGGCCTGCCGCCCACCTGGTACAAGAGCGCGCCCTATCGCTCCCGGGCGGTGAAGGATCCGCGCGGCGTGCTCGCCGATTTTGGGGTGAAGTTGCCGGCGTCGACGCAGATCCGGGTGTGGGATTCCACCGCGGAGGTTCGCTACCTCGTCATTCCGCAGCGCCCAGCGGGGACTGAGGGATTGAGCGAGGAAGCACTCGCGGGACTGGTGACGCGCGATTCGATGATCGGGACGGGACTTGCGAGGACTCCGGAGCGGCACGCGTGAGCTACAACTGCCACTCGCATCTGGGCGGGCGCGAGGGCTTCGGTGCCGTAGTTCCGGAGCCTGAGGGCGAGCTGTTCCATGCCGATTGGGAACGCGAGGTGCTCGCGATGGCGCTCGCGATCGGAGCCTCGGGCGCGTGGAATCTCGATATGGGCCGCAGCGCGCGCGAGACGCTGCCCGACTACCTCACGCTGAGCTACTACCAGATCTGGCTGCAAGGACTCGAGCGGCTGGTCGTGGAACGGGGACTTGTGAGAGCGGACGAGCTTGCGGCCGGCAAAATGCTCCATCCGCCGGTCGCCGTGAAGCGTGTACTGCATCCCGGTGAGGTTGCGGGTGTGCTGGCGCGCGGATCCCCGACTGAACGAACCGTAACCACGCGTGCACGCTTCAAGGCGGGTGAGCGCGTTCGCACGCGCGCCGCCGCGGTGAATCACCACACGCGGCTGCCGGATTATGCGCGTGGAAAGATCGGCCGCATCGAGCGCGTCAATGGCGCGCACGTATTTGCCGACACGCACGCGCAGGGACTGGGCGAGCAACCCGAGTGGCTCTATACGATAGTCTTTTCGGGGCAGGAGCTCTGGGGCGACGAAAGCAGCTCCGATCTCACGGTATCGATCGACGCCTGGGAGCCGTATCTGGAGCCTCTCCGATGAGTGCCGCTGTCAGCGCGTTACCCGGTCAGCCGTGGCAGCAGTCCGGGCCGGTCTTTCGCGAGCCTTGGGAAGCGCAAGCCTTTGCGATGGCGGTCGCGCTGCACGAACGTGGTCTCTTCACCTGGCCGGAATGGGCACAGGCACTCGCGCTGCAGATTGCAGCCGCGCAGCAGGCGGGGGATGCGGATCTCGGTGACACGTACTACCGGCACTGGCTGGCCACGCTCGAATCGCTGGTCGCGGCCAAGGGCGCGAGCTCGCTCACCGAGCTGACCCGGTATCAGCGCGCATGGGACCACGCCGCCGATCGCACACCCCACGGTCAGCCGATCGATCTACTGCCCTGCGATCTCGACGGCCCGCATCAGCTCTGAGCGCTCCACGCTGCTCAATACACGCGGTGTGACGATCAATTCGCCGCTGCTTGTGAAGAGCGGCGTGAGACGGTAATTCCCGTTAAGACGCGCGCGCAGCACCGTCCGGATGAACCATCCGAGAGTTCTGCCTAGCCCCGCAGACTTCGGCTTCGGCTCGCCGCGGGCACTCTTCGTATTCACCCAGGTGCGTACCGGGCCGAACGATTGATCGAGCGAGCGCTCAGCGCTTTCGAGGCAGTTGTGAAGCAGGCCGATGAATGCGAGCTTGGGATTCGCGAGCGTGTTACCGATCGGTGTGCGGCAACACGAGGTGTGCCAGCGCACGAGTCCATTGGGCGTGAGGCGCATGCAGGTGACCGACTCGATGCCCTGCGTGAAAGTGAGGTGCTGCGGCAGGATCTGGATCACGTCGGAGCCTCCGCGCGCATCCAGTATTTCGCCCGGTCGCCCGAGGAAGTGCGCGAACGCCTGGCAGTCGCGGCAGTAGCAGATGGCGCGATTGGCGAGCTCCGGATGACCCACCGACCCGCGCACCGTACCGCAAGCGCACTTCAGGGCATGAGTCGGCGGCGCATCCATGGCTCAGGGTAGCAAACCTCGGCGAAAGGCGGTCGCTGGTGTGACTAGAATGCGTCTCGGCAGCGGGAGTCCAATTCACATGCGTCTTCGCCACATGGTTTGCTTCATCACGGCGTCGGGCGTGCTGGCCGTCGCGTCGGCGACTCGCTCGCCAGCGGCCAATGCCCCAGTGCCGCTCGATGTGCCGACCGCCGCGCGTTTTGCGGCACTCGCGCTCAAGTGTCTGCACCAGGAATTTCCCAACCACATCTCGCACTCGCTGCATGACGCAAGCGATGCACGGCCGCCGCATGATCTGACGCCGGCGTTCTACGGCTGTTACGACTGGCACTCCGACGTCCACGGACACTGGCTGCTCGTGCGGCTCGTGAGGCTCTTCCCCCAGGCGCCGTTCGCCGCGCAGGCTCGGGGGGAGCTCGCCCGCAGCTTCACGCCACAAAACATCGCCGGTGAAGTGACCTATCTCTCGCGTGAGGACCGGACCTCGTTCGAGCGACCCTATGGACTCGCGTGGCTGCTGCAACTGTCGGCCGAGCTGCGCAGTTGGGATGACCCGCAGGCTCGCGAATGGGCGGCGACGCTCCGCCCGCTCGAGAGCGCCGCCGCCACCCGTATCAAACATTGGCTGCCGGAGCTGCACTATCCAATCCGGATCGGAGAGCACGATCAGACGGCATTCTCGTTTGGACTGATCTGGGACTGGGCGGGCGTTGCTCAGGACAGCGAGATGCGCGCACTGCTTAAAGATGCGGCGCAACGCTTCTATCGCGCCGACCGCAACTGTCCGCTCGCTTATGAGCCCTCCGGCGAGGACTTCCTCTCGCCGTGCCTCGCCGAAGCAGACTTTCTGCGTCGCGTACTCGATCCGGCGACGTTTCAGCATTGGCTCACGAGCTTTCTGCCGGGGATTCCGCGCGATGCGAAGACGCCCTGGCTCGCGCCGGGCGTGGTGACGAACCGGGCTGATCCCAAACTCGCCCACATCGACGGCTTGAATCTCAGCCGCGCCTGGATGCTCGAGGGCATCGCTCAGCGCCTGCCGGGTAGTGACCCACGCATTCCGGCGTTGCTCGCCGCAGCCCGCCGCCATCGGGAAGCCGCGCTTCCTGAGATCACTGGCGAGCACTACGAGGGCGGCCACTGGCTGGGTACCTTTGCCGTCTATCTGACCAGCCAGCGCGGCCTGCGCTGACGCTTCGGTGTCGAGCGCGCGCTTGTAGCGCATTGAAATTAAAGGCGATTTCTCGGCCCCAGCCAGCGCCTTATGTTGCATGTGCAATTGACAATCATTCTTATTTGCAATTAGAATTTCCGCACCATGTACGTCTGCGTCTGCAATGCCGTGACCGACCGCCAGATCCACGAGGCCGTGGATCGGGGCGCGAGCTCGCTCACGGACGTGCAGTGCCGCCTCCCGGTCGCCAACTGCTGCGGGCGCTGCGAGGACACGGCGCAGAACGTGGTCGACGAGTACATCCGCACGCGCTCCCGCCCCTCCGCGCCCTGAAGTTTCCCCCGGCCGCCTGCGGTTGCGCACCGCATCTGCCTCACCCATGATCGCGCCTCGCGTTTCGACGGAGTCGCAGTGATGAAGGGCAATCCCAAGATCATCCAGCACTTGAACAAAGTGCTGAAGAACGAGCTCACCGCGATCAATCAATACTTCCTGCACGCCCGCATGTTCGGCAACTGGGGCTTGAAGCGTCTCGAGGAATACGAAAAGAAGGAATCCTTCGATGAGATGAAGCACGCCGACCGGCTCATCGAGCGCATTCTCTTCCTGGACGGCCTGCCCAACCTGCAGGATCTCGGCAAGCTCATGATTGGCGAGGACGTGCAGGAGTGCCTGAGCTGCGACCTCAAGCTCGAGCTCGCGGCACACGCGGAACTGAAGACAGCGATCAGCGATTCGGAAACGGCAGGCGACTTCGTCTCACGTGCGATCTTCACCTCGATCCTGGATTCCGAGGAAGAGCACATCGACTTTCTCGAGACTCAGCTCGATCTGATCAAGCGGATCGGCATCGAGAACTACTGTCAGTCGCAGATCGGAGAGGAAGAGGACTGAGCGGGCGCGCGCAGGGAGAACGCACATTCGCTGGGAAGGCAATCGCGAAAGCGACAACGTCGAGGATCGACGCAGCGAAGGCGGGGGGCCGCGCATCGGCGGTTTGCACCTGGGCCTCGGAGGCATCGTCATTGCGCTCATTGCCGGATGGATCTTCGGCATCAATCCGCTCACCATGCTCGGGCTGCTCTCCAACTCGAACGTGCAGGCTCCGTCCAGCACCGACACGCCCGCCCAGGCCCCGCCGGCCAATGACCAACTCGCGGCCTTTGTCTCGACCATCCTCGCCAGCACCGAGGATGTCTGGGGCGGGATCTTCATGCAGATGGGACGACAGTACGAACGACCGCGGCTGGTGCTGTTTCGCGATGAGACTGCCACGGCCTGCGGCGCGGGCGAGACGGCGATGGGTCCGTTCTACTGCCCGCAGGATCGCAAGGTCTACATCGATCTCGCGTTCTACCAGACGCTCAAGAATCAGCTGAACTCACCGGGGGACTTCGCGGAGGCCTACGTGATCGCGCACGAAGTGGGCCATCACGTGCAGAACCTCCTGGGAATCACCGACAGGGTTGATGCGCAGCGCGGGCGCATGAGCCGCACCGAAATGAATGCGCTCTCAGTGCGCGTCGAGCTGCAGGCCGATTGCTTCGCGGGTGTCTGGGCGAATCACTCAGAGGCGGAGCGCAAGTGGCTTGATCAGGGCGACGTCGAACAGGCACTGAATGCCGCGTCCCACATCGGCGACGATGCGCTGCAGCGTCAATCGCAAGGGCGCGTCGTGCCGGAGTCCTTCACTCACGGCACGAGCGCGCAACGCGTGGGCTGGTTCAAGCGCGGCATGCAGGGCGGACGCATCCAGGACTGCGATACGTTCGCGTCGACCGCGCCTTAGAGCCGCATGCGGCTTACGGTTGCTTGACGAGCACGTACTCGAAGCTACGTCCGCTCTCTACGTTGTTGTCCTTGACTGCGAGCGATTTGCCATCGGCGGAGACCGTCATGGTGGCAATGTCGACCGGCTTGCCGCCGCGGGAGTCCGTCTCTTGAATGGTATTGGCGTTGATGCGCTTCAGCGCGGCCATCGTGTGAGTCGGGTCGTTGGTGATCGGCACGCTGGGTCCGCCGAACTTCGCATCGTAGCTCACCCCATTGGCCGACATCTTGAGGCCGTTGTCGGTGCCCTGGTAGGTCACCAGGCTGCCACTGTCAGAGGCACTCTCGAGCGAGGTCGTCTGCCACGAGCCTGAAATGGCGTGCGATCCGGCAGGTGCCGGGGCCACACGCTTCGCCTTCGTGACGTAGGTGGCCGGCTGCGCGCCGCTCACATCCACATCCTTCGTCGTCATCGTGGAACCGTCTGCGGAGACGGTCATCGTGCTCGTATCCAACAGGCGGCCGCCGAGTTTTGAGGTCGTCTCCACCGTTGTCGCATTGACGACGCGCACAGTGATCGAATCATAGGTCGAGTGCCCAGTCACCTTCTGGTCCGTTCCGTCCGCGGCGACTTTGATGCTCGGAACGCAGCTCTTGCACTCGTATTGGCCGTGATCGAGCACGTACACGCTGGGCTTCTGCGGAAACTTTACATCGTTCGCGCGCAGCTTCCAGGTGCCATCAAACGGGCTGGCAGCCAGGGCCGCCGCGGGGATGCATGCCAGAAATACAAGCGGAATCAGATGAACTCGCTTCATAGGTCCTCCTGATCTGATGCAGCGGCTTTGCAAGCTGTTGGTATGTGCCGCGGGGGGCGGAGTGTACACCCGCCCGCTGCCCCAGCGTTCTTGCAGCGCGATCGGCACCATGGGCGATAATCCGCACGACGTTGATCCGTTCAGGCGGTTACGGGAGTGCCGATGGCGAGGAAGATCGATCGCAACGCAGCCCCCAGGGTCACTGGAACCGGCTATCCGCCCCCATACGATCAGCCGTGCCGGGCGCGCGAGCGCTGGCGCCTGGGCGATGCCGCAGGTCTCACACAGTTCGGGGTGAATCTGCTGCGGTTGCCGGCGGGAGCATGGTCCAGCCAGCGTCACTGGCATACGGCCGAGGACGAATTCGTCTATGTGCTCGAGGGCGAAGTCACCCTCATCACCGACTCGGGCGAGGAAACGCTCCGGGCAGGGGACTCGGCCGGCTTCAAAGCCAATGCGGCCGACGGGCATCACCTGCAGAACCGCTCACAGCGCGATGCGCTCATTCTCGAAGTCGGCGGACGCACGCCTGCCGAGGATGAGGTCCTCTACCCCGGTATCGACCTGCGCCTGCCACGCGGCCACAAGGGATTCGCGCACAACGACGGCACGCCCTATCCTCCGCGCGAGACCAGGTCGAAGTAGGGCCCGAGCGCATGCACAAGCGCGACTTCCTGAAACACTCGGCTGCGCTCTTAGGGACTGCAGCAGCGGTGCCGCTGCGGACGTCCGAGCTTGCGGTGCGCAAGCCGATTGTGCTGGCGATCTGCGACGACCGTTACGCCCCTGCGCGGCAGTTTGGTTCGCGCCTCGCAACTTCCGGTACGCGCGTCAGCGCCAGCGCCCAGAATGTGATCGCGTCATGGGCCCGCGAGGCGCACGCGTTTCAAACACCGGGCGCCTGGCGCATCGCTGGCATGACGCGGCACTCGGACTTTGAGCTGCTCAAGCAGTGCGCCGCGAGCGTACGCCTGCGATCCGTGTTTGAATGCATCCATGACGCGCGCGAGCCGGGCGTCCTCACCCACGTAGTTCGCGCCCGCGGCGATGACACTGATATTGGCGAGAGACTGAAGGCTGCCAGGCAAGACTGGCCCGCGACTCTCGCCGAGACCCTGCGATCCGCAGAATTCGCTGGCCGCTGGAGCTCGCGGCGTCGCATTCGCATTCAAGCAGCGTCAGCGTCGGAGCGTCCCGGCACTCTGATTTCCTTCGTATTCGGTCAGCGGGCCGAAGTCTGAAATAAGGCAAATCTGCGCTTATTGTCAGATAGCACTGGCGGCTATCTGCCCGAAATTACAAGCAAATAACCGTCCCATGGCGATTTGGTGCAACAAAATGTGCGCCGTGCCTCTAACGCGCCGCGGCACCTCATTCAAACTGCCGGCCAATTCGATAGCTGAGGCGACACGGGGTCACGAGCCTCGCGTGCGTCCCCGGACGCCGCGAAGCACGAGTTATGAGCGAGTTGCGCACAACGAACTCGGCCAGATCGCTATTGATGCAGGGACCGCTCATCGCATCGGCCGCTACGGTGATCGCCCTAGGCGTGGCATTCGTCGCCTGGCACAGCATGTGGCTGCGCCGCCTGGAGCTGGTGGCACGCGGAAGCCTTCACGCCCACGACGCCGTGCGCGACATGGAATTGGCCGGCGCTCTGATCGGCGCACTCTTCATAGCGATCGTCGGCGGCCTCTTCGCCCTCTGGCTCAATGCCCGGCGCAGCAACACAACCCGCAACGCGCGCTACCGCGCGGTGCTCGAGCAATCTCCCAACGGCATGCTGATCGCGGATGCGCTGAGCTTTCGCGTCGTGGATGCCAATCCGGCCCTCGAGCGCTCGCTCGGCTATACGCTTGAAGAGCTGAGCTCACTCACCCTGACGCATCTGTTCGTCGAGGAGGGCTGCGACGCGGCGACACTCCTGAATAAGCTGCGCGAGCCCGACCCGCGACTGCCGCTGCAATTGCGCCAGCGCTGCAAGAGCGGCACGCTCACCGAAATCGAGGCCAGCGGTCACCGGCTGACGCTCGATGGCCGCGCCGTGCTGGCCTTCACCATCTCCGATGTGACCCTGCGCCGCAAGATCGAGGCGCAGTTGCTCGAAAAGCAGCTGCACCTGGATCACCTCGCGCACCACGATCAGCTCACCGGTCTGCCGAACCGCCTGCACCTGGCGCACTTTCTTCCCGGAGCGATAGAGGAGGCGAAGCGCTCGGGCACGATGCTCGCCGTCCTGTTCCTCGATCTCGACCGCTTCAAGGACATCAATGACTCACGTGGCCACGAAACCGGCGACAAGCTGCTGAAGACGGTGGCCGAGCGCGTGCGTGCGACGGTGCGTGCGGAAGATGTCGTCGTTCGAATGGGCGGCGATGAATTCATCGTTGTGCTGCAGTCGCTGCGCAAGCCCGACCTCATCAATGACATGGCGGCGCGCATCAATGAAGCGCTGAACGCACCGGTTATCGTCGACGGCCGTCCGCTCGTGACGACGGTCAGCATCGGCGTGAGTCTCTTCCCGCGCGACGGCGCCGACATGGGCGAGCTCCTGCGGCACTCCGATACGGCGATGTATCAGGCCAAGGACCGCGGCCGCAATAACTTCCAGCTATTCAATCCGGTCATGGCGCGAAAGCTCAAAGAGCGCGTGGCGATCGAGACCAGCTTGCGCACGGCGCTGCAGCGCGGGCACCTCGAAGTCCACTATCAGCCCATCGTCGAGATCGCGAGCAATCGCGTGGTCGCACTGGAGGCGCTTCTGCGCTGGAAGCATCCGAGTCAGGGATATATCGCGCCGGCTCGCTTCATCGGCGTCGCCGAGGAGACCGGCCTCATCGTGCCGATCGGCGAGTTCGTCCTGCAGCAAGTGCTGCAGGACGTGAATACCTGGCGTTCAAGTGGCGCTACTCCGGTGCCCATCGCCGTGAACATCTCGGCCGTGCAGCTGCAGCGTTCCAACCTGTCGGAGAAGATCTCTGCGCTGACTCGCACGTACTCGGTGAGCCCGCGGCTGCTGCAGCTCGAGCTCACCGAGAGCGCCATGTTCGAGCGCCGCACGGCGCGCTCGGGAGAGACGCGCGAGGATGCCATCTCGCAGCTGCGTGACCTGGGCGTGCGCATCGCGATCGACGATTTCGGCACCGGCTACTCCAGCTTGAGCTATCTGAAACGCTGGCACGTCGACTTCCTCAAGATCGACCGCAGTTTCGTACGCGATCTCGTGACCGATATGAGCGACCTTGCGATCGTGGGCGCCATCGTCGCGATCGCGCGCCACCTCAACGTCAAGGTCATCGCTGAGGGCATCGAGGGCTGGCAGCAGCTGGAAAAGCTCCGCCAGCTGGGGTGCGAGCTCGCGCAGGGTTATCTCTTCGCCAAGCCCGCGCCGGCCAATCAGTGCCGACATCTGCTGCTCGGAGACCCGCTCGATCTGACAAGTCTCAATCGCTCCCTGCCCGCGGATCTCGAGGCCGAGGCCCTGAGCCCGACGGGCAGCTAGAGCTCGCTCGCCGCGATTCCCTGCTCAGTGAGATGGCGCGCGAGCGCCTCCGTCTGGCCATGCATCAGCAGTACGCGCCGCGCGCCGCTTTCCACGCAGGTGCGCACCAGCGCCGGCCAGTCGGCGTGATCGGAGATCACGAAGCCCCGGTCGTAGCCGCGGCGCCGTGCCTCACCCGGCATCAGCATCCAACCTGAGCACAACCCGCGCCGGCAGGCGCCCAGCCGCCCGAGCCAGGAGGCGCTCGCCAGGTGAGGTGGCGCGATGACGAGCGCACCGCGCATCTCTCGCGCACGCTCGGGGGTGGCGGGCAGCGTGGGCAGCATCGCGACACCGGCTTTGCGATATACGTCGATGAGCTGCGTCATCGCCCCATGCACGTAGACCGTCTCCGAGGTGACCGCCCGAAGCTCGGCGAGCACCCGCTGCGCCTTGCCGAGCGAGTAGCAGAAAAGCACCGATGTCAGACCGAGCTTGCGGTTCTCCTGCCACCACGTCTCGATCTCGGACACGACGGCAGGGGTCTCCGGCCAGCAGTACTGCGGTTGCGCGAACGTCGCTTCGCTGACGAAGACATCGGAGGGGAGGGGCTCGAAAGGCTCGCAAGTCGGATCCGACTGGCGCTTGTAATCGCCGGAGACGACCCAGACTTCGCCGCCGTGCTCGATGCGCACCTGCGCGGAACCCAGAATGTGTCCGGCTGGATGCAGCGACACCGTGGTCGCGCCGAGCCGCACCTGAGCGCCGTAGTCGAGCTCCTCGATGTCGCAGCGGCGAGTGAGCCGGGCGCGTGCAATCCCGGCGCCGCGGCGTGCGAGAATGTAGCGCGAGTGCCCGCCGCGCAGGTGATCGCCGTGGCCATGCGTGATCACCGCCGTCTGCACCGCACGGCGCGGATCGATGTGGAAATCGCCCGCCTCGCAGTACAGGCCGCGCGCGGTGAGCGTGATGAGAGGAGAAGCCGAGGTGGTCATCGGATCCGAAGCAGGTCCCGTGCCGCAGCAGTGCGCCGGCGCGGTCCTCATGGTGAGACCCGCAGCGTTCGGATTCAATCCCGAGACTGCGGCGAGCAATCGGTTGCAGCAGCGCGCCACCGGCCTGCAGGCGAGCCAGCAGAGCGCCGCCCTGCGCGAGTTCGACGCTCTGGCGCAGAGCCTGAGGAGCGAAGGCATCGAGGTCTGTATTGCCGCCGATGCTGCCGATCCACCGAAGCCCGATGCGGTGTTTCCGAACAACTGGGTGAGCTTCCACGCCGATGGCACCGTGGTGCTGTATCCGCTGCTGGCGGCCAATCGCCGGATTGAGCGGCGCGAAGCCGTCATCGAACAGGTCACGAAGGATCTGGGATTCACGGTGCGCCGGCGAGTGGATCTGACGCACTTCGAAAGTGAGGGCCGCTTCCTCGAGGGCACCGGGAGTCTGGTGCTCGACCATGTTCACCGGACCGCATATGCCTGCCGCTCAGCGCGCACCGACGATGAAGTCGTCAAAGCATGGTGCGACGAGATGGGCTACGAGCCCGTGATCTTCTCCGCGCTCGACCGCAGTGGCACGCCCTACTACCACACGAATGTCGTGATGTGGATCGGCTCGCGGGCCGCCATGGTGGGCGGCGGGGCCATTGACACCGATGACCGTACGCGCGTGATCGCCCATCTGACGGCCAGCGGCAGGGAGGTCATCGAGATCGGGCAGGGCGAGATCGCCGGTTTCGCCGGCAACATGCTGGAACTTGCGACCTGGGATGAAGCGCTCGGCGATGCTTCGGTGCTCGTCATGTCCGCCCGGGCGCGCGAGGCGCTTCCGGCCGCCATCTACGCACGCCTGTCGGCCTGCACGGATGTCGTCCTGGCCGCGCCCGTTGCCACGATCGAAGCGATCGGGGGCGGCGGCGTGCGTTGCATGCTGGCCGAGGTATTCTTGAGGGCGTGATCGATTTCCTCATCAAAGTGGCTCTGAGCTACGCTCTGGGCTCTGTGCTCGGCGGACTGGTGATCGGCCGGTTGCGCGGCGGTGTCGACATCCGCTCGATGGGTAGCGGCAACGCCGGCAGCACCAATGCGCTTCGGACTCAGGGGCGCAAGTTTGCGCTCGCGGTGCTGTTGATCGATGTGGGCAAGGGCTACGTCGCCTCCCGTCTCATCCCGCTCCTCGCGCTGCCCCTGCCGGTAGCTTCGCCCTTCCTGCAACCCTGGCTGGCGGCCGCTTGCAGTGCCGCAGCCCTGCTGGGTCACGTCTATCCGCTCTGGTACGGCTTTCGCGGCGGCAAGGCGGTGGCCACTTTCGTGGGAGTGATCCTCGGACTTGCGCCTTTATGGCTCGTCCCGGTGCTGCTCGTCTGGGCCGCCGTACTGATCTGCACGGGCTTCGTCGGCCTGTCGTCGATCATCGGTGCGACGGCCTTCCCTGTGGGGCTCATCCTGGCGGACCTCTGGCCTCGTGGCGCATCTGAGCCGCTCCCGCTGGTCGTCTTCGCGCTCTTCGCGGCGGGGCTCATCATTCTCACGCATCGTCAGAACATCGCGCGGATGCTGAAGGGCAATGAGCCGCGCGCGCGACGGGTCTGGCTGCGTGGACGGCGGAGCGCCTGATGGGTCCGCGCGTCGCCCAACCCGTGCGCACACCTGCATCCGGTGCGCCCCTCGCGGCTCGCGTGTACGGCGCGCTGGCGAGCGGCGAATTCGTGTCGGGCGCGCAGCTTGCGAGCTCGCTCGGCGTGAGCCGCAGCGCGGTGTGGAAGGCCACTCGGTCGCTGCGCGATCTGGGAGTCAGCGTCCACGCGGTACGCAATAGAGGTTACCGCGTGCCCGATGCAACCGAGCCGCTGGACGCGGCGCGCCTGAAGGCGGCGTTGCCGCGCGACGTACGAGATCGCGTTCGGCGCCTGGAGACAGTGTGGTCGATCGACTCGACCAATGCGGCACTGCTCGCACGAACCGATCTGCCGCCAGGGCTCACGGACGTGATGCTCGCCGAATTTCAGACCGCGGGTCGCGGACGACTGGGGCGCACCTGGCTCGCGCCGCCGGGCGGCTCGATCTGCCTGTCCGTCAGCTGGAGTTTCCCGCAGCTGCCGCGAGACCTCGGCGCACTGGGACTCGCAGCAGGAGTGTGCGCGCTACGGACGCTGCGCTCGGCCGGCGCCGCGGGCGTCGCCCTCAAGTGGCCGAACGATCTGGTGCTCGAGAACAGCAAGCTCGGCGGTATCCTCCTCGAGATGCGCGCTGAGGCGGGCGGACCCACTTACATTGTCGCGGGTATCGGTATCAATGCGGCGCTGGGCCCAGCGCTTCTGAAGAAGATCGCGGACAGCGGCACGCAGGCGACCGATCTGCGCGCTGTGGGCATTGCCGCGGCTTCACGTGCTGCGCTAGTCGCGCAGCTGATTGGCTCGATCGTGCGCGGTCTCGAGCAATTCGAACGCGAGGGACTGAAGCCTTTTGCCGAGGAGTGGAAGCGTGCGGATGCGCTGCGCGGCCGTGCCGTGAACGTCCTGTCCGCGAATCACACCTGCCGCGGCGTCGCGCGCGGCATCGATGCGGGTGGTGCGCTTCTCGTCGAGGCGCCGGATGGACTGAAGAAATTCGTTTCCGGCGAAGTCAGCGTGAGAGCGCAGTCGTGAGCGTCCTGCTGGTCGATATCGGCAACTCCCGCATCAAATGGGCGCGCTGGAGCGAGGGCCGCCTCGGGCGCCAGCAGGCGCGCGACTACGCGGGCTGGACACGCCGGGAGTTCGAGCGCGCGCTCTTCGGCACGCGCGCCTCTCCAGAACGGATCGTGATCGCGAGCGTCGCATCCGCGCGCGTCAACCGCCTGCTTGCGGCAGCCGCACATCGCCGCTCCCGTGTGCCTTTCGAGTTCGCACAGTCGGCACGCCGCGGCGGTGCGCTCACGACCCGCTATACCGAGCCCTGGCGGCTCGGCGTGGATCGCTTTCTCGCGGCGATCGGCGCGCATCGCCTGGTCGGCCGGCGTGCTGCCTGCGTGATCGATGTTGGCACGGCGATGACGATCGATCTGGTCGACGCCAACGGCGTCCACCGCGGCGGGGCGATCCTGCCTGGCCCGACGCTCATGGTTCGAAGTCTCCTTTCCAGCACCGACGGCATCGAGCGCCGCACGCGCGGCGCCGCGAGCCGGCGTGGTTTGTTCGCACGCAACACTCGGGCGGCGGTGCAACAGGGGGCGCTGTACGCGGCTGCGGCTGTGGCCGATCGCGCGATCGCGGAGGCGAGGCGTGCGCTGGGTTCGCGGCCGCGCGTGTTGCTGACGGGTGGCGATGCCGCACGGCTGGCGCCGCTCATGCGCTCGGCGTACGTTCACGTGCCGGATCTGGTGTTGCGGGGGCTGGCCGTGCTCGCCGGACTCGAACCGGCGTAGCGAGGCGGGAGAGCGGAATTGCGCATTGTGCTGGTGGCACTCTTGATCGCGAATCTCGCGTTCCTCGCGTGGGCCAGGCTCATCGATACACCGCCGCCTGCACCGCCCGTGAGTCCGCTCACCCGTCTGCCGCGACTGCAGCTCGCCGCTGAAGCTGCGAAGCCGGCCGCGCCAGCGCCCGCGCCCGTGACGACAACGCCATCGGCGCCAACGACGCCCGACGTGAACGCCGCCCCGGCTGCCCCAGCCGCGCCGCCGCCCGCATCCGCACCCGCACCCGCCGCCACGGCAGCCCCGGCCGTTACCGGCGCACAGGGCGCTGCGCCGCCGGGAACCGGCGGAGCCGCGACCGCAGTCACCGCCGCAATGATCGCTGCCGCCGGCGGCACGCACACATCCCGTTGCGTAAGCGTCGGACCGTTCACGGATCCGGCGCGAGCGGCGAAGGCGCAGGAACTGCTCGCTCAGCGGGGATTTGCGCCGCGACAGCGTGCCGAGCGGAGCGAGCCCTGGAAGGGATACTGGGTGTACGTCGGGCTGAAGAACGAAGGCGAAGGCGCGCGCACCGTCAAGCGCCTCGAATCAGGCGGCATCCATGATGCGCACGTTCTCAACGGTGCCGACGGCCCGCGGGTATCCGTCGGTCTGTTCACGGAACGCGATGGCGCCGAGCGCCGCGCCCGCTCAGTACGCTCACTGGGTCTTACAGCCGACATCGTCGAGCGCGAGCAGACCGAGGCCGACTACTGGGTGGATGTAGACCTTGCGAGCAGCACGCAGGCTCTGCCAACCGACGGGCTGGTGTCGCTGGGGCAGAGCGGCGAGCGGCTGGAGATCAAGATGTGTCCTGCCGCGCCGGGAACGTCAGCCGCGAGCGCCGACCACCACGGCATCGGCTAGAATCTCGGCCCCAAAAGTCTACGCCGGCTTAGCTCAGTGGTAGAGCAGCGGTTTTGTAAACCGTTGGTCGGGAGTTCAAATCTCTCAGCCGGCAAACCCATTGAGCTCAGCAGAGTCAGGCACGCCTCCATGGACTACCGATCTGCGACACCCCGCCTCGAGCATGTCTTCGATGTTCGCATCGACTTCAAGGACCGCTGGATCTTCGGCCCGATCCACCCCGGCGGACCCCAGCAGGGCTACACCTCGGTATTGAAGGGCCGCATCGAGGGCCCGCGCCTTAACGGCAAGGTCGTGGATGTGAGCGGCGCTGACTGGCCGGTGGTGCGCAGCGATGGTGTCGTGGAACTCAATGCTCATTACATGCTCGAAGCCGATGATGGCGCCAGGATCTACGTGCGCAATCAGGGTTATGTGTACGGGCCGCGGCCAGCGCAGGATGGACTGCCGGAGCGACCCGGGTACTTCCGTTGCACGCCGTATTTCCGCGCGCCCCACGGACCGCACGAGTGGCTCAATCGCACGGTGATCATTGGCGGCGGTGAGCGTCACCCGGACCCGGCCGGCGACTACAGCATCTTCCGCTACTGGGCCGTGTACTGAACGGGAGCATGAGCATGGCCGAGATCTCGATGAGCGACGCCCATGCCTGGGCGCAGAAGCATCTCGTCGGCTGGCCGCAGGCAACCCAGGGACTCGCCATACAGCTCATCGTGAAATACGGCATGCCGGCGGACAGCTCGGCACACGAGCTCGCCTGGTACGACAACGGTCCCTGGAAGCGCACCGTGCTTCACCGCAAAGAGGTGCCGCACAACTTTCCGTTGCCGCATACGGATGTGCTCGAGCAGACCGTCGATTACCGCGTGCCGCCGCAGAAGGCTGCGCTGCTCATTCAGTATAACGGCAGTCTGGTGATCGACAGGACACGCGGTGAGCTCAGCGCTCACTGTGACAGCGAATCACACAACATCCTCACGCTCAATCTCGCCCACGACATCCTGAGGGGAGAGCGCGATGTGGATCTGGCGCTCACGTATCACGCCCAGGTGATCCGGGGATTGCAGACGCACGTGGATGAGCCCTATCCGAAGAAACTGCGCTTCAAGACGCCCGCTCCGAGCGCGCCGACGGCCGATCCCGGTGAGGAGGCTCCGCTGCTGAAGCACCTCGATGAGACGATCGTCACCCCGCCCGACGCACCGCCTTAGCTGCCGCGCTTCCACACGAGGGTGCGGTTGTTCGCCGGCATGGCGCAGTCTTCAACGAGTGTCAGCCCGATCTCCTGCGCCAGTTCATCGACCGCCTCGAAATCGCGAATGCCCATGTGTGGCGCACGTTGCTTCAGTTCCGCATCAAATGCGGCATTGCTCGCACTCGTGAACTTGCCGTCGTAGTTGAATGGCCCGTACACGGCGAGGAGGGCGGTGGGCGCCAGCGCTTTATCGAGCTGCGCAAACAACTGCCGCACCTCCGTCCAGCTCATGATGTGCAGCGTGTTGGCGGTGAAGGCGGCGTCATACCGCATCGCTGGCCAGCTGCCGCCGGCGTCGAGCTCGATCGGCGCCGGCAGATTGGGGAGCTGTGCCTCCTCCAGCCACAGCCGGATGCCGGGCAGGTTCTCGGCGCGGTCGGAGCTCTGCCAGATGAGCTGCGGGAGGGCCGCGGCAAAGAAGACGGCATGCTGTCCCGTACCGCTGCCGATCTCGAGCACGCGCAGTCGAGCGGCGAAGTGCCGGCGCAGCACCTCGAGAATGGGCCCCTGGTTGCGCTCGCAGGAGGGGGCATACGGCTTGGCCGCGCGCTGCATGGCGCGATGATACGCTAGCCGCTGGGCCCGACAGCCGCGCCATGATCATCCTCTACGGCATCCGCAACTGCGACACCATGAAGCGGGCACGCGCCTGGCTCGATGAGCACGGCGTCGCGTACACGTTTCACGACTACAAGGTCGCGGGCATCGAGCGCGCGACACTCGCGGCATGGTGCTCCAAGGTCGGCTGGGAGAAGCTCCTCAACCGCGCGGGTACCACTTTTCGCAAACTCGGACCGCGGGACACGGAGAACCTCGACGGCATCAAGGCCGTGGAGCTGATGCTGAAACAGCCCTCGCTCATCAAGCGCCCGGTGATGCAGCTCGAGCGACGCATTGTCGTCGGCTTCAGACCCGAGCTCTATGAGACGGAGCTGGCGAAGCGATGATCGAGCTCGTCATCGAACAGCGGCGGCGCGATCTCGGCGGCTTCGAGGTGGGACGCGTGCTGCCTCACGCCGGCCGGCGCATGGTCGGGCCATTCATCTTCTTTGACCACTTCGGGCCGATGACATTCGCGCGCGGAATATCGCGCGATGTCGATGTGCGGCCGCACCCGCACATCGGACTTGCGACGGTGACGTACCTGTTTGCCGGCGAGATCATGCACCGCGACAGCGTGGAGTCTGAGCAGGCGATCATTCCGGGTGAGATGAACTGGATGATTGCAGGCTCAGGCATCACACATTCGGAGCGCTTCGAGCGCGCCCGCGCGGAAGGCGGCCCGATGCACGGCCTGCAGTCATGGGTGGCATTACCCCGCGAGCACGAGGAAACCACGCCGGCGTTTGCGCACTTCGATCGCGACGATCTGCCGGCATTCGAAGCCGACGGTATGCGCCTGCGCCTGCTCGCCGGCGAGGCCTTCGGCGTGAAGAGCGGTGTGCACACGCTGTCGCCACTCTTCTATATCCACTGGCAGCTCGCTGCGGGAGCAAGTGTCATACTGCCGGCGCAGTATTCCGAACGGGCGATCTACATCGTCAGCGGGGAAATCGAGACCGACGGCCAGCGCTTCAGGGCCGGTCAGATGCCGGTGTTCAGCAAATCGGCGCCCGCCGAAGTGCGCGCCGTCGTGCCGAGCGTGGTCATGGGCCTGGGGGGCGAGCCGGTGGGTGAGCGCTTCATCGAATGGAACTTCGTCTCCTCATCGCAGGAGCGCATCGAGCAGGCCAAGGCAGACTGGCGTGCAGGACGGATGCGGCTGCCGATTCACGATACTGAGGAGCGCATCCCGCTTCCGTAGGGAGAGATTCATGGCGCACGCAACCGCAACCATCGGCACGGTCAACTTCGCAACGACCGTGAAGATGGGACACCACGAACTGATCGCCGATGAGCCGGTCGCGCTCGGAGGCCAGGATGCCGGACCCGCGCCGTTCGATCTGCTCGCCGCGTCGCTGTGCACCTGCACGGCAATCACGCTGCGGATGTACGCGGAGCGCAAGGGCTGGCCGCTCGAGAGTGTACAAGTCGAGGCGCGCTTCACACGCCAGGGGAAGGAGGCGCAGTACGTTGACCGCACGCTGGCGTTCACGGGCACCTTGAGTGACGAGCAGCGCCAGCGTCTTGCCGAGATCGCCGACCGCACGCCCGTCACCCTGACGTTGCGTTCCGGAGTCGAGATCCGCACTCGAATCGGCTGAGCATGCAGGACATCGCATCGCTCCTCGAGCGCTTCGGGCTCGTCGTGGTGTTCCTGAACGCGCTCCTCGAGGCCTGCGCGCTGCCGCTGCCGGTGTATCCCACTGTGCTGGCGGCCGCAGCCGTAGCGGCGACTGACGTGCAGCTGGGCACGATCGTGCTTGCGGGGGCGGCGGGCGCGTTCATCGCCGATAGCGGCTGGTTCTGGAACGGCCGCAGGAACGGGCGGCGCATGGTGAGCCTGCTGTGCAAACTCTCGCTGTCGCCGGACTACTGTGTCCGCAAGACCGATACACTGTTTCAGCGCATCGGCCCACGCGCGCTGCTGTTTGTGAAGTTCCTGCCCGGACTCTCGACGCTCACCGTCACACTCGCGGGCACGGCCCGGATCGGCTGGGCGCGCTTCGCGCTCTTCGATACTGCGGGACTCATCATCTATTTCGGCGTCGCGGTGCTGCTCGGCCGGCTGTTTCACGACCTGATCCTGGCGCTGCTCGGCAGTCTCGCCCGGATGCGCGATGTCGCCGTGATCGTGCTGGTCGCGGCATTCGCGCTCTACTGGCTGTTCCGCTGGTGGCGGCGGCATCGCTTCATCCGAAAGCTCCGCATGGATCGCATCACGGTGCCCGAGCTATTGCAGCGCCTGCAGGACGCGATTCCACCGGTGCTGCTCGATGCGCGCACCGCGATCGAGCGCGAACTCGAAGGGGTAATACCGGGTGCGGTGCCGGCCTACGTGCAGGATCCGGAGGAGTTCGCGTCGCTCCAGGCCCACTTCTCGCCTCAGACCGAGTTCGTGATCTACTGTTCCTGCCCGAATGAGGCATCCGCCGTGACTGCCGCGCAGCGCCTGCAGCGCGCCGGTTTCAGCCGCATCCGCCCGCTTCTGGGAGGCACGGAGGCGTGGAGCGAGGCGGGCCAGCCGCTGCAAATACTTCAAGGAGTGCAATCATGAGCACGGGCCTGTATTTCGAAGACCTGCACATCGGGCAGCGTTTTCGCAGCGGCACCTATCTCGTCACGGCAGAGCTCATCCGCGCATTTGCCAGCGAATTCGATCCGCAGCCCTTCCACCTGGATGAGGCTGCCGCCAAGGGCACTCTGTTCGGCGGGCTGGTCGCAAGTGGCTGGCACACGGCGGCGATCACGATGCGGCTGGTGCTCGAGAGCAACATGAAGATGGCGGGCGGCACTTTGGGGCTGGGGGCTGAAGTGCGCTGGTCGACACCGGTCCGTCCCGGCGATCTGCTGCATGTGGAGGGCGAAGTCATCGAAGCCGCCGCCTCAAACTCCCGTCCCGATCGAGGCAAGGTGGCCACGCGTTGTGAGACCAAGAACGAGCGCGGCGAGGTCGTGCAGCTTCTGATCGCGCGGCTCCTGGTGCCGCGCCGCGCTAAAACAACGGCAGGGTGACGGCGACCGGAGCGCCTTCGATCTCGAGCAGGCGCTGCTTCGTGGAGGTGCCACCGCGCGCCGAAAATCCGCCCAGCCCGCCGTCCGCGGCGAGGATGCGGTGACAGGGCACAATGAGCGGAAAAGGATTTCGGGCCATCGCCTGACCGATCGCGCGGGAGGCGTGACGATCTCCCACGCGCGCCGCGAGCTCGCCGTAACTCGAGACAGAGCCGGGGCCGACGCGGCGGGCGGCTTCGTAGACATCGCGCTCGAACTCGCTGATACCCGTGTAATCAAGCGCGAGCGAGCCCAAATCATCGTGCGCTCCGGCAAGCAGGGCGGTGATGCGCGTGATTGCCGCAGCGGTGGGGGTGTCCGGCGTTGCGGCGCGTGCTTGCGGATACCTGCGAACGATGCGCGCGCGCAGCGCGGTCTCGTTCGACTCGGGCAATTGCACGCCTAAGATGCCGCGCCCGCTCCAGAGGATCCCGCAGGTGCCGATCGAGGTCGGAAAGATCGCATAGAGCGGCGCCGTCACGTCAGGTAAACCCCGCGACCGCCTTGAATCCGCCGATCAATGCTTCCTCGAATTCCGCGGTTCCAGGCATCAGCGGTCCCGGACGATTGACGATACCGTTGTTGATCGCGCCGTTAGCCATCTGAAAAGCGAAGCGGATGCGCTTGCTCTCGGCCTCCGAGAGCTTACGGCCAATGTGCTGCTCGTGCCGCTCGATCGTCATCTGCACGGTCTGCGTGCCGAGCTCGCGGAAGGGCGCCCAGTAGACCGGATCGGTCGCACCTTTCACGAGCGCTGCACGCCAGAAGTTCTGGTAGTGCATGAGGTGCTGATAGGTGTTCATGATGGCGAAGGCCGCATAGTCGGCATCTGCAGCGAGCGATGCAAACCCGCGCGCGCGCTCGTTGCGCCGCATCTCGAGCCATTCGGCGGAGAGCGCCTCGAGCAGGGCCTCCTTGTCGGAAAAACGCGCATAGAACGCCCCGACCGAGCAGCCCGCGGCCTTGACGACATCGTTGATGGCGATGTCCTGCCAGGGGTGCTTCTGCAGCTGCTTCCAGGTCGCCGCAATCAGCGCATCCCGGGTCTTGCGGCTGCGAGCCTGCTTGGTCGGCAGGGGCTTGCGCAGGCCTGATGTCGGTACTGCTTGACTCATTTTCCGAATCCGTGTTCTGATTCTGATTACAAAGTATCACGAACACCAAAAAATCATGACGCCCGACACGTCAGATCTCTTTGGTGCACTGCAATAGACGATATCAATCAGGGGGCAGCCGATGAAGAGGAATCTGATCGCCATGGCCGTGTCGCTCACGGTTGCGGCAGCCATGCAGGCGCGCGCCGCGGACGCCGTGTCCTCGGATCAACTCGAAGAAGTGCACGTCACGGGCACTCGCATTCAGAACCTCGGTATGACCACGGCCACACCCGTAACGGCGGTGTCCTCGGTCGAGTTGACCGAGATGGCGCCGACGACCCTGGTCAACGGCCTCACCGTGCTGCCTCAGTTCTACGGCAGCGCCACGACGAGCAACTTCAACAGTGGCGCCAACGGGTTCTTCCTGTCCCCGGGCGGCGGCTCGCTCAATCTGCGCGGCCTGGGCACCAAGCGCACCCTGACGCTTCTCGATGGACGCCGGGTCGTGGACTCGAGCCTGTTCGGCGGTCCGGACATCAATCTGTTTCCGGAGTCGGTGATCAAGCGCGTCGAGACCGTGACGGGGGGTGCCAGTGCGCAATACGGCACCGACGCCGTCTCGGGTGTCGTGAACTTCGTGCTCGACACCAAGTTCGACGGCTTTCGCGCCCAGGTGCAGGGCGGACAGACGAGCCGCGGCGACAATCAGAATGACAAGTACTCGCTGACCTTTGGACACAGCTTAGGCGAGAAGACCCACATCATCATCTCCGGCGAGCACTATGCCGAGGATCCGGTGTGGAGCTGGAAGGGCCGCGACTGGTACCAGGGCTACGGCATGATCCAGAGCATGGCGGCCGGCGCCGGCAACAGCCAATCCAATCCGCGCTTTGTTCCGGCTCCCTACGTGACCTCGCTCAACGCCTCGTATGACGGCGTGATCACCGCGTGGCAGGCCACGCCGGGCAACACCGTTCCGGCTTCCTTCACGCGCAGCATCTTCAACAGCGACGGCTCCGTGAGCCCGTTCCAGCTGTCGAACAACTACTCGACGCTGAACGGTGCACAGTCGACGCTGAGTGGCGGCAGCGGCACGGATAACAATTCCGACCGGCCGGATGTCGAGCCGCAGTCAAGCCGCACCAATGCCTTCGTCTATCTCGACTCGAACCTGACGGATCATTTCAATCTCTACTTCCAGGGCATCTGGGCCGAGGAGATGGTGAAGACCACCAATCCGGGCGGTCTGTTCTCGGCCGGCACCGGTCAGCCGATCACGATCTTCTCCGGCAATCCCTTCCTGCCGGCCTCGCTGCAGGCGCAAATGACGGCCAACAACATCGCCTCGTTCACCTTCGGCCGCATCGGCGACAGTCTCGACATCGCCAACAATGCATTTGTCGAGAACGACACGCGCATCCGTGCCGGCACACTGGGCTTCAAGTCGCAAATCTCCAGTGGCTTCTTCAAAGACTGGGAGATCGACGGCGATGTGCAGTACGGCGAGACCAATCTCGATGCGCGCCAGATCGGCGGTATCCGCATCGATCGCATCTACCTCGCGCTCGATGCCGTGACCGATCCGGCGACCGGCCGCACGGTCTGCCACGTGACCCTGATCTCCGGTCAATATCCGGACTGCGTGCCCCTCAATCTGTTCGGCCGCGGCAATGCCTCGCAGTCGGCGATCGCCTGGGTGACCGGCTTCGATCCGGGCGTCTCCGTGACCACGACGCCTTACTACTCGACGGGACCGCAGGGAACGTTCAGCTACGTCGGTGGGCCCGACAAGGTGCGTGACATCGACATTCAGCAGACCGACGCCGAGGTGACCGCGTCGGGCGAGATTTTCCACGGTTGGGGCGCGGGCGCCTTGTCGATGGCGATCGGCGCCAACTACCGCAAGGAGGATCTCGATCAGGCGGTGCTGGCCTCACAGGGCAATCCGTCCACGGATCCGGCCGGTCGCCCCGTCGCGGCGAACAATCCCGTCACGGGCATCCGCGGCGTGCCGCCGGGCGCAGCCAACAACTCGGTGGAAATTCAGTTCTCGAAAGTGCCCTTCATCAAGGGCGGCTTCAACGTGAAGGAAGCCTTCGCGGAGACCCTGATTCCTCTTGTCTCAAACACGCTGCTACTGCAGCAGCTGAATCTGAACGCGGCGGTGCGTTGGGCCGACTACAGCGGCAGCGGCACGATCTGGGCGTACAAACTCGGCCTGGACGATGACGTGACGAAGGACTTCCGGCTGCGCGCGACCTACTCGCGCGACGTGCGCGCGGCGAACCTGGATGAGCGCTTCGACCGCACGGGCGGTGCGGCGAGCGTCATCGACTACGGCTCGCCGGGTAATCCGACCGAGAACATCACGATCGTGCAGGGCGGCAATCCGTCGGTGGACCCGGAGAAGGCGGATACCGTGACCGCCGGCTTCGTCTACCGTCCGGGCTGGCTCGCCGGGGCGGACCTGTCGGTCGACTGGCTCGATGTGAAATTGAAGGACGCCATCCAGGCATTCACGGCGCAGGACATCATCAGCGCCTGCTACCGCCAGGGCAACACGGACGAGTGCCAGTACATCACCCGCAACCCGGACGGCACGATCTTCATCGTCAATCAGACAGTGCAGAACATCGCGCAGGCCCGTATCACCGGCGTCGACATCGAGGGCGGTTACACGCACGGGCTGCATCTGCTGGGCGGCGGAGCCGAGAGCATCAGCTGGCGCGCGTTTGCGAGCTGGCTGGGCGAGAACTCGCTCACGAGCTCAAACGGCGTGAAGACCCGGTACGAAGGCGACACCGGCACGATGTCGCTGCCGAAGTGGAAGGTCACTTCCTACGCGCAGTATGCGGACGGCCCGTTCAGTGCCTTTCTGCAGGCCCGGTATATCGGCCACGGCAAGCTGAGCGCGCTGTACAACCTGAACGGCGTGTGGGACGTGGGCCGCAACTACGTCTCCTCGGCGACGTACTGGGATATGCGCCTGGCGTACGATTTCAAAGTCGATTCCGGAGCGCTGCAGCTGTACGGCGAGGTGCTCAATATGTTCGACAAGGCGCCGCCGCTTGATCCGGCCTACAGCACCTTCGGCACCAATCCGACCCAGGTCAATCCGACCGGACTGTTCGACGAGCTGGGTCGCCGGTTCAATTTCGGCATCAGACTGACTTTCTGATTTAATCGTGCGAAGCCCTGGAAGGTAGGGAGCCCGGCCGCACGGCCGGGCTCCCTTGAGTTGCTCACGGAGTCGACCTCAGCACATGCGACGCCGAGATTTTCTTCATGCGGCCGCCGCGGGTACCGCGCTCACTGCCGCGCGTGCCTGGGGCGCGAACCCGGCTCCCGCTCGCCGGCCCAATTTCCTCCTCATCATCGCCGATGACATGGGTTGGGCGGATGTCGGCTGCTACGGCCGCGATGACATCCACACTCCCGCCATCGATTCGCTGGCGCGGGACGGCATGAAGTTCCAGCAGGCGTACGCAAACAGTTCGGTGTGTACGCCCTCGCGCGTGGCGCTGATGACCGGGCGCTATCAAAATCGCCTGCCCATTGGCCAGGAGGAGCCCCTGGGCGCTGCCCGAGTCGGACTCGATCCGAGTGAGCCGTCGCTGCCGTCGCAGCTGAAGGCCGCGGGATATCAGACATCGCTCGTGGGCAAGTGGCACCTGGGCTCACTCGATCGCTACAGCCCGCTGCTCAATGGCTATCAGCACTTCTGGGGTGTGCGCGGCGGCGGTGCAGATTACTTTCGCCATACGTTGAGCCTGGATCCCAAATCGCCGCAAGATCTGTGGGACAACGACACGCGCATCAGCGTGTCCGGCTACATGACGGATCTGCTCGGTGATCACGGCGCGAGCGAGATCGCGCGCATGGGGCGTTCGCCGGAGCCGTTCCTGCTGAGTCTGCACTTTACGGCGCCGCATTGGCCATGGGAGGGGCCGCACGATGAGGCGATCTCGGCGGGCCTCACCGAAATAATGCACCACGACGGCGGCACCATCGCGACTTACCGCGCGATGATTGAGTCGATGGATTCGAATATCGCAAAAGTGCTGGCGGCCCTCGAGGCGAGCGGACGGGCGCGCGACACGCTGGTGATCTTCACCTCCGACAACGGCGGCGAGCGCTACGCCAAGACCTGGCCATTCAACGGCATCAAGGGCGAGTTGCTCGAGGGCGGCATTCGCGTGCCGATGATCGCGCGCTGGCCGGGCGTGATCCGTCCGGGCAGCATCACACAGCAGACTTCGATGACCATGGATTATCTGCCGACGCTGCTCGAGGCGGCGGGCGTCACGCCCGATGCCTCACGGCCCCCCGACGGGATGAGCCTGCTGCCGACGTTGCGGGATCCGCAGGTGGTGAAGGATCGCCTGCTCTTCTGGCGCTACCACGCGCACGCGCAGGCCGCAGCGCGGCGCGGCCGGTTCAAATATCTGCGTATCGAAGGCACAGAGTACCTCTTCGACGTCGTTGCCGATCCGCAGGAGCGCGGCAATCTCAACAAACGGGAGGCGGCGGTGTTCGCCGATCTCAAGCAGGCGTGGAGCCAGTGGGACGCCTCGATGCTGCCCTACACCGACAAGAATGCGACCTGGAGCAACAAGAATCCGCGGGTGCTGCCCGACCGTTACTGATGCCGGCTCGGCAGTCCCAGCGACCCGCGCAGCTCCGTCGCGGCGGCGGCCTCCTGGGTCCGAAATTCCGGACAGCTGAACAGCAGCGTCGCGAGCGCTGCGCCCGCGAGCCGGCCGGCCTCGACGTCGGACGGATAATGCACGCCGCCGACGATGCGGTTGTTGCCGAATTCCTCGGCGCGCGCCACGAGCTGATCGTGTCGCTCCGGCACCATGTCCGCGAGCACGAAGCCCACCGCCGTCCCCCACGTCGAATGTCCGCTGGGATAAGACGCCGAGGCAGGCTTCGGGACGACTGGCTGCAGGCGGGTCTCGGTCACGTAGGGTCGCGGCCGCGCGAATTGCTGCTTGGCCGGCTCGACGAGCTGAGTCTCATCGGCGGTGATCGCGCGAAACAGCGCAATCGTCAGGGGCAGGTGCGTTGAATCGAGCGGCGCGGCGCTGCCGAGCGCGTCCGAGAAGCGCAAAATATCGATGTCCGCATCGCCGCGCACGCGGTCGACCTGTGCCGTGGTCCGCGTCGCCTGTACCTGCAGCATCTCATCGAGCTCGCGCCGCTCGAGCGCCGAGCCCGCGGCTGGCGGCGCAGGCATCACCTGTAGCAGTGCGAAATGGCTTCGGTCGAGACACGCCGACAGCGATGCGGGAGCCGCCGCCGGAGCGGTCGCCGCCGATGTCTTCACCGGTGCAGCCGGACCGCAGGCGACCAGGAGCGTCAGCAGGGGCGCTAACAGCCAAGCGAAAGCACGGATCAGCGGCTTGCGAATCACGAGAGCCTCTCGCGCATAGCCTGGGACGGCTGCGGCAGATGCTAACTCAGGGTGTGTTGCGGGCGTTTGCGGACGTTTGTCTCACATACGAGACAAACATGCCAAAATCTGGAGGATTGACTCGAAAGAGCGGGTGAATCAGTTCGCTCGGGCGGCCGCGGCGGAGGCGCTGCTGTAAGCCTCCATCATCAGGCCGGTCCCGCCACGCGAAACATGCGCCACGACGGCGGTGCGCCGGTGAAGCTTGGTAATCGCACCCAGATTGATCGCGAAGGCGAGCTCGACGTGCTGGCCCTTGCGCAGGCCGAGATTCGTCGTCTGGATGAAGACGCCGGTGGCGCTCAGATTCACGGCCTTGCACAGCTTGCGTTTGCCGCCGGGGATCGTGATGTACACCGTCGTTCGAGCGCGGTGCCGGGTGTGCAGGCGACGTTCCAAGCTCAGGCTGCCTTCTCTGTTCTCATTGTTCGGTCGGACATGGCCGTCTTCCGCCGATTATGCCTCTGAGAGTGCCCTTCGCGGTCCCGGAGTGAACTTAATCACTCGAGTGCCGGACGCATCACAGCGCTAAAGCTCTCGATATCGATGAGGAAGGAATCATGGCCTTCCAGACACGGGAGCGGGGCAAAGCGGGTAGCGATGCCATTCGACTCGAACGCGTGCGCGACCGCACGCTGCTCGGCGATTGCAAACAGCATGTCCGATTCGACTCCGATGACCAGCGCGCGTTCCAACCCGCTCCGCGCCAGCGCCTCGCGTGCACTGCCGCCATGTACCGCCAGGTCGAAGCGGTCCATCGCCCGCGACAGGTAGAGGTAGCAGTTCGCATCGAAAGTGCGCACGAACCGCTCTGCCTGGGCTTCGAGATATCCCTCGACCGCAAACTCGATCCCGAAGGCTTCGGGCTTGTGCTGCTGCGCCGAGACGGGCGCGCGATCGAATCGCTCCCGCCATTCGGCCGCGGAGCGATAGGTCACGGTCCCCAGCTTGCGGGCGAGCCGCAGGCCCGTGCGTGGCGGCTCGGTGATCGCGTAATCCCCGCTGCGCCAGGCCGGATCCGTGCGCACGGCTTCGCGCTGAATCGAGCGCAGGGCAATGGCGAAGGGCGAAGCGGCGCCCGTGCCGGAGATGCTGATCAGTCCGCGCGAGGCACGCGGGAACATCGCCGCGAAGGCAAGCACGACCATTCCGCCCAGTGACGGGCCTACCACGCTGTGCAGGCGCTCGATGCCGAGCGAGCGCATGAGCTCAAATCCGCCGCGCGCGATGTCCTCGACCGCCAGGTCAGGAAACGTCAGCCGGTAGGGGTTGCCGGTGCGCGGGTCAGGGGATGCAGGCCCGGTCGAGCCGAAGCAGCTGCCGAGCGAGTTGACGCAGATGACGAAGAATCGATCGGTATCGATCGTGAGGCCCGGCCCGAGCATCCGCTCCCACCAGCCCGCAGAAGGATCGCGCTCCGATGAAGCCGCATGGGCGGGGGGCGATAATCCGGTAAAGATCAGGATCGCGTTGTCGCGCGCGGCGTTGAGCTCGCCCCAGCTCTCGTAGGCCACGCGCGCGCCGTGCAGTGCGCCGCCGCGCCACATCGGAAATGGATCGGGCAGTGCGGCATAGCTGCGGGCATCGCCGCCAGCCGCCTTCGATCCCGGCCGCGCGCCGCGGCGCTCAGGGCTCAGGATCGCTACCATCCGGGATCCCTTCGAACAGCGGAGTCGAGAGGTAACGCTCCGCCGTGTCCGGCAGCATCGCGAGGATGACCGAGCCCTTGGGGGCCTCTTCAGCGATCCGGCGCGCGGCGCTGAATGTCGCGCCCGAAGAGATGCCGCAGAAAATACCTTCCCGGCTGGCCAGTGCGCGGGCACTGGCGATCGCATCCGCATCGGTGACGGTCACGATGCGATGCGCCACTTCCTTCTTCAGCACCCCAGGCACGAAGTCCGGCGTCCAACCCTGGATCTTGTGTGGTGAGAACGGCTTGCCGGACAGGAGCGCGGCGGCATCGGGCTCGGCGGCGATGATTTTCACCTCCGGACGCGCGAGCCGGATCATCTCGCCGGCGCCGGTAAGGGTGCCCCCTGTGCCCCAGCCCGTGACGTAGAAATCCAGGCGTCTGCCCGCGAAGTCGCTCAGGATCTCCGGGCCGGTGGTGTTGCGGTGATAGGCGGGATTCGCGGGGTTCTCGAACTGGCGGGCGAGGAACCAGCCGTGTTTCTCGGCGAGCTCGGCGGCCTTCCTCACCATGCCAGTGCCACGCTCGGCAGCGGGCGTGAGAATCACCTTCGCGCCGAGCAGCCGCATGATCTTGCGCCGCTCGATGGAGAAGGATTCCGCCATCACGGCGACAAAGGGATAGCCCTTGGCGGCGCACACCATCGCGAGTGCGATCCCGGTGTTGCCGGAAGTCGCCTCGACGACCGTCTGGCCGGGCTTGAGCGTGCCACGCGCCTCGCCATCTTCAATGATTGCGATGGCGAGGCGATCCTTCACCGAGGAGAGCGGGTTGAAGAACTCGCACTTCACGTACATCGTGGTGTGCGCGGGCGCGAGCCGCGCAATGCGCACGATCGGCGTGCGGCCAATCGTGCCCAGAATGCTCTCGTAAATCATACGGACACCCGGCTAAGCCATTGCTAGGAATCAGGGCCGCTCAGTATGCTCGACGGCCGCCGCAGTCGGCAAAGCTCTTTCGGTTCTGAGGCCATGACCAGACTTCAGAAGCTGCTCGCAGGCGCCGGCCACGGCTCGCGCCGCAGTATCGAGCAGTGGATCCGCGCCGGGCGCCTGACCCTCAATGGCCGCACCGCACAGCTTGGGGACCGCGCCTCAGCGGATGACGACATCCGCCTCGATGGCCGCCCACTCGAGCTCGACGCCACCGCGCTCCAGGCCGCCAGCGAGCATGCGGAGGTTCTCCTCTATCACAAGCCCACCGGCGAGGTGACGACACGCCGCGACCCGCAGGGGCGGCCGACGGCGTTCGAGCATCTGCCGCCCGCGAGGGCCGGGCGCTGGATCGTCATCGGCCGCCTCGATGTGAACACCTCGGGACTCTTGCTCTTTACGACCGATGGGGAGCTCGCGCACCGCCTGATGCACCCTTCGAGCGAAGTGGAGCGCGAATACCTGGTGCGCGTGCGCGGCAACCCCTCGCGCGAGCAGCTGCGGGCGCTTACCGAAGGCGTGACGCTCGAGGACGGACCCGCGCGCTTCGATGTGCTGCGCACCGTACGTGCGGAGGGCGCTCACCACTGGTATACGGTGGTGCTGCGGGAAGGGCGCAATCGCGAGGTACGGCGGCTGTGGGCCGCTGTGGGGTGCGAAGTGAGTCGGTTGAAACGCACGCGCTACGGGCCGATCGAGCTTCCGGCGAGCCTGAAGGCGGGCGCGGCGCGGCTCGCGGCCCCCGCGGAGCTTGCGCAACTGCGAGCCGCCGTTGCCCGCGGATGAGACACGAGCGGTGAGCAGCGAAGAGCGCGCACGGCTGTGGATGAATGCGCGGATCGCAACCTGCGATGAGGCGATGACGTGCTTCGAGCCGGGAGCGCTTGTTACCCGCGGCGGACGGATCAGCTGGGTGGGCGCAGCGGATCAGCTGCCCTGGGAACTGCGGCGCGAGGTGGGGGACACCCTCAACCTGCACGGCGCCTGGGTCACACCCGGTCTCATCGACTGTCATACACATCTGGTGTTCGCAGGCACGCGCGCAGCCGAATACGCCCGCCGGCTGCGCGGTGAGAGCTACGAGGACATCGCGGCGAGCGGCGGCGGAATCCTCACGACCGTGCGCGCCACGCGTGCGGCAAGCGAGGAGCAGCTGCTGACGCAAAGTGCGCCGCGGCTGGAGTCCCTGCTTGCCGAGGGCGTGACTACGCTCGAAGTGAAATCAGGCTACGGCCTCACCCTCGCCGATGAGGCGAAGATGCTGCGGGTCGCGCGGCGCCTCGCGCAGCTGTATCCGGTGCGGATCGTCACGAGCTTTCTCGCCGCGCACATGGTGCCGCCGGAGTTCGCGGGCCAGCCCGATGCCTACATCGACACGCTCGCAAAGCAATGGCTGCCGCAGCTTCACGGCTCCGGTCTGGTCGATGGCGTGGATATCTTCTGCGATCGGATCGGCTTCAACGCGGCGCAGGCGGGCCGGCTGTTCGATGCGGCCGCGGCGCTGTCGCTGCCCGTGCACATGCACGCTGAGCAGCTCGCCAACATCGGCGGGAGCGTGCTCGCGAGCCGCTACCACGCGCTCTCCTGCGACCATCTGGAGTGGGCGGGGGAGACGGAGGCGGCGGCGCTGGCGCGCGCTGGCACCGTCGCGGTGCTGTTGCCGGTGGCGTTCTACGGCTTGGCCGAAACCCATAGGCCGCCGATTGCCGCACTGCGCTCGGCAGAAGTGCGGATGGCGGTTGCGACGGACTGCAACCCCGGATCGGCCCCTGGCGCCTCGCTTCTGCTTGCGCTGAACATGGCAGCCCGCATTTTTGGGCTCACGGCCGAGGAAGTGCTGGCGGGGTGCACTCGCCAGGCCGCCCACGCACTGGGATTACAAGGAGAGATTGGCACCCTCGCCGCCGGTCAGCGGGCGGATTTCGCGGTCTGGGCCTTCGGCACCCCCGAGGAGCTCGCCTACTGGAGCGGATTTAACCGCTGCCGGGCCGTCGTGGTCGCCGGGGAGCTGGTTCGGGGCAGCCTCACCCCGGCCGGGGCCGCCGGAGCCAAGCAAATACCGCGCCAGGCTCATTGACACCCCTGACGCCCGAAATCAGAATACGCGGCTCGTTTTTCGCGGAGGGGTACCCAAGCGGCCAACGGGAGCAGACTGTAAATCTGCCGGCTTACGCCTTCGTAGGTTCGAATCCTACCCCCTCCACCACCGGGTGAGGTGGAGGGACGGGAGACGAGATACCTGAATTCAGACAAGCCGAGCGACGCCCTGCGTAGCGCGGGACTCAAGTCGCTCGGTTTTGTGCGCGGGCAAGGGACAGATTTTTTGCGGGTTCAGTCGGGCTCATCCGTGGCGAGCGAGGGTTCCCTGAAGCGGGGCGCCATCAGCGGGTGTAGTTCAATGGTAGAACCTCAGCCTTCCAAGCTGATGGTGTGGGTTCGATTCCCATCACCCGCTCCAGTTGCGTGCGCGCCCACGTAGCTCAGTTGGTAGAGCACGTCCTTGGTAAGGACGAGGTCACCGGTTCAATCCCGGTCGTGGGCTCCAGCACTCGGCCGGTTCGGGTCTATGTCTAGAGGTGAGTGGCATGTCTAAAGAGAAATTCGAACGCACCAAGCCGCACGTGAACGTGGGGACGATTGGGCACGTGGATCACGGCAAGACGACGCTCACCGCGGCACTCACCAAGGTGATGGCGGAGACCTATGGCGGTACGTTCATGGCGTACGACCAG
>DATIYV010000008.1:0-17176 GCA_035517435.1 Steroidobacteraceae bacterium
ACCCTGCCGCCGCTCGCTTTGTACGTGCACTTTCCGTGGTGCGTGCGCAAATGCCCGTACTGCGATTTCAACTCGTACACGCTCAAGGAAGCCCTGCCCGAGGAGCGCTATGTCGAGGCGCTGCTCAGCGACCTGAGCCGGCAGGCGGCGGATCTCGCCGATCGGCCGCTCGTCAGCGTCTTTCTGGGCGGCGGAACGCCGAGTCTGTTCTCACCCGAGGCGATCGCGCGCGTGCTCGAGGCTGCGCAGCGCGCATTTGCCGGCGCTGCCGCACCCGAAGTCACACTTGAGGCGAATCCCGGCACGATCGAGCGCGGGCGCTTCGCGGAGTACCGTGCGGCGGGCATCAACCGCGTCTCGCTCGGCGCGCAGAGCTTCGATGCCCGGCGGCTCGAGACGCTCGGGCGCATTCACTCGCCGCAGGAGACGCGCCGCGCGGCCGAGGAGTTGCACGCCGCCGGACTCGGCAACTTCAACCTCGATCTCATGTACGCCCTGCCGGGACAGGATGCGGCCGGGGCGCTGTCGGATGTGGAGGAGGCGGTCGCGCTGGCGCCCGCACACCTTTCTCACTACCAGCTGACTCTCGAGCCGGGCACACCGTTCGCGGCCACGCCCCCCCCGGGCCTGCCGGATGACGATGCGGGAGCGGACATGCTCGCCGCCTGCCAGGAGCGCATCGCCGCGGCGGGATTCGCGCAATACGAGGTCTCAGGCTACGCACGGCCCGATCGCGAGTGCCGGCACAATCTGAATTACTGGGGATTCGGTGATTACGTGGGGATCGGCGCCGGCGCGCACGGCAAATTGAGCTTCGCGGCCGGCGGCGCGCTGCAGATCACACGGACCGTGCGGCCGCGCGAGCCGCGGCGCTACCTGGCCGACACCCAGGCCGCAGGGCGCGTTCCCATCGCGGCGGCTGATCTGGCCTTCGAGTTCATGCTGAATGCGCTGCGGCTCACCGGCGGATTCCGGCAATCGCTGTTCGCGGCGCGGACCGGAATGGAGTGGGATCAGATCGCGCTCACCGTGAGCGCGCTTTCGGCGCAGGGACTCTTGAGCCGCAGCGGTGAAATCTGGCGTACGACACCGCTCGGCTTACGCTTTCTGAACGAGGTTCTCCTGCGCTTTCTGCCTGCCGGTCCCGTCCGGAGCGGCCGTCTTTATGCACAGGGTGCGGGGGCTCATTCGGGAAATGAGCGCATTACGCGCAATATTGCCTAAGTCGCTGAATGAGAGAGCCGTAAGCCTTTGAAATATCAGATGTAAACGATCTGGCTATATTTTAGCCAAGGTAACAAATACGCAATCTTCAGCGCTTTTCGCCGCTTCCCAAGCCATTGTGTCCACAGAGTTATTCACAGCTTCTGTGGATAAGGACGGTGCCGGGCGCAGCTGGCCACGGCCGAGCTCACGGGAGCTTGTGAGAGCGGCGATTCGCCGCTAAACTCCCGCGCCCTTTGCCCCACGAAAACGCATAGCTACGCAAGCTTAAAGCCATGAAAGCCTCCACCCATCCCGAGTACAAGGAAATCACGGTTTCCTGCACGTGCGGCAACACCTTCAAGACCAGCTCGACCCTGGGCCACGATCTGCAGGTGGAAGTGTGCTCGAACTGCCACCCGTTCTACACGGGCAAGCAGAAGATCGTCGACACGGCGGGCCGCGTCGATAAATTCCGCAAGAAGTACGCCGCCGCAGCCAAGAGCGGCTAGGAACTTCCGGCCGGCCTCCGCGCTCACAGCTGCAGGGGGGTCGCCCAGATGAACGTCCGTCTCGGCGCCGCGGTCCTCGCCGCGAGCTTGAGTCTGTGCGGGTGCGCCACCAATCCCGTGAGTGGCGGCAAGGATGTGGTCTTCACCAGCACCAAGGGTGAAGTCGAGTCCTCTCGCCGCGACCATACCGAGATCATTCAGGCGTACGGGGTCTACGAGGACCAGGCGCTGCAGGACTACGTCAACCGCGTGGGCCAGAAAGTCGCGGCGAACAGCCAGCGCGGGAGCGAGCTCACCTGGCACTTCACCGTCCTCGACGACGGGGAGGTGAACGCCTTCACCACCGGCGGCGGCTACGTCTATGTCTTTCGCGGGCTGCTCGCATACCTGAATTCCGAAGCGGAGCTCGCGGCGGTGCTGGGGCATGAGATCGGCCATGTGAATGCGCGCCATCCAGTCAAAGCAGTCACCCGCAACGTGCTCGCCGACGTGCTCGCGACCGGCGCGGTGCTCGCCACCGGATCCGGCGTCGTCGGCGAAATGGCCGACATCGGCGCCGCGGCGTGGGTGCAGGGCTACGGCCGCGACGCAGAAACGCAGGCCGACCAGCTCGGCATCCAATATGCGACCAAGAGCGGTTACCTGCCCGAGGCGATGTCCCAGAGCATGGGGGTCTTGAAGCAGCAGGAGACCTTCGAGGTCGACCGCGCGAAGCGGGAGAACCGCGAGCCCCAGATCTATCACGGCATGTTCTCGGATCATCCGGCACCGGATGACCGCGTAGTCGCGACCGCGAAGCAGGCGGCAAACATCACCAGCCAGCCGGAGGGCGGCTGGATTGAAGGTCACGACGAGTACCTGAAGGCGATCGACGGCCTGCCCTATGGCTCGAGCCGCGCACAGGGCATCGTGCGCGACAACCGTTTCTATCACGCCGACCTTGGCCTCACGCTCGCCTTTCCGCACGGCTGGATCATCGACAACGAACGCGACCGGCTGCTCGCTCACAGCAAGACCAAGGACGTGATCATGCAGCTGACGGCCGACAAGCGGCCCGAAAAGGAATCGCCGCGGGAGTTCCTGCTGAAGAAATTGAAGGGGCGCCAGATCTCCCACGGTGCGGAGCTGCAGGTGAACGGAATGGAGGGCTACACCTTCATCACCCGCAGCGGCTCACCCCTGGACGGGGGCCTGGGGCCGGTGCGCTGGGCGGTGTTGTATCGAGACAAATCCGCCTATCTCATCGGCGGCGCCAGCCGCTCCGCCTCGCCCGAGGGCCTGCCTGCCGACGACGGGCTTTTCATGTCCTCGATCCAGACACTGCGGGCATTGAAGCCGGCCGAATACCCGCTCGCCGAGCCCTACCGCATCCACATCGTGCAGGCCAAGGCCGATACGAAGTACGACGACTTCGCGAAAAACATCCCGCACGAAAAGTACCAGAAAGAAGAGCTTGAGCTGCTGAATGGGGACTACCCGGGGGGCAAGATCGTGCCCGGACAGATGCTCAAGGTCGTCGAGTAGCCGCTCGCTCGAGCGCGCGCGCGGATCGCGCGCGCGATCTTCGCCGCCGCCCCTGTGCGTGGGCGAGCGCCACGCTTCGGACTGTGACGGCGCCGCCTTGATTCCGCACGCTGACCGTGCAACCCTGTGTTTCACGCACGCCACAAAGGCATGACAGGCGCTGCGGAAAGCCTCACGCACATGACGGACAGCAAGTTCGAGCTCATCGATCCGGGCAGCGGCAAGAAGTCCTCGCTCCCCGTGCGTGAGGGCACGATCGGACCGCGCGTCGTCGACGTTGCGGCGCTCTACAAAGATCACGACGCCTTCACCTTCGATCCGGGCTTCGGCGTCACCGCCTCCTGCGAAAGCAAGATCACCTATATCGATGGCGATGCCGGCGTGCTGCTGTACCGCGGCTATCCGGTCGAGCAGCTCGCGCAGAAGAGCACCTTCACCGAGGTCTGCTACCTGCTCCTGCACGGGCAGCTGCCGACGCGCCGCCAGCTCGATGAGTTCACCGGCAGCATCCGTCATCACACGATGATCAACGAGACGCTGCTGCGCTTCTTCAACGGCTTTCACCACAACGCGCATCCGATGGCGATGGTGTCGGCGGTCGTGGCCTCGCTGTCGGCCTTCTATCACGACTCGATGGACATCCATAACCCGCGGCATCGCGAGATTTTCGCGCACCGGATCATCGCGAAAATCCCGACGATCGCGGCCGCGGCGCACAAGCACTCGCTCGGCCAGCCTTTCATCTATCCGCGCAACGATCTGGATTACTGCAGCAACATGCTGCACATGTTCTTCGCGGTGCCCTGCGAGCCGTACCAGGTGGATCCGATCGCATCCCAGGCACTCGATCTACTGTTCGTGCTGCACGCAGATCACGAGCAGAACGCGAGTACCTCGACCGTGCGCCTGGCGGGCAGCACCGGCGCGAACCCCTATGCCGCCATCTCCGCGGGTGTCTCGGCACTGTGGGGTCCGGCGCATGGCGGTGCGAACGAGGCCGTGCTGTCGATGCTCGAGCAGATCGGCTCGGTGGAGAACATCCCGAAATTCCTGGCAATGGCGAAGGACAAATCGAGTCACTTCCGCCTCATGGGCTTCGGCCACCGCGTCTACAAGAACTTCGACCCGCGCGCCAAGATCATCCGCGAGATGTGCCACAAGGTGCTGGCCAAGCTCGGCCGCTCCGACAATCCGCTGTTCGAGCTCGCCCTCAAGCTGGAGGAGATTGCGCTCAAGGACGAGTACTTCGTCGCGCGCAAGCTCTATCCCAACGTCGATTTCTATTCCGGCATCATCTACAGCGCCATCGGGATTCCACGCTCGATGTTCACGGTGATGTTCGCGATCGCGCGCACCGTCGGCTGGGTGTGTCACTGGCAGGAGATGATCTCCGATCCGTCGATGCGGATCGGCCGCCCGCGCCAGCTCTACACCGGGCCGCAGCGGCGCGACTATCTCGACATCTCCAAGCGCAGCTAGGGTTCTCTTCGCTTCGCGAGCATCGCGGCCAGCACCAGCTCGGGATCCGCCGCTGCCGCTTTGAGCTCGCGCGCGGTTTGCGCGATCTGCAGATAGGCCTCCACGTGCTGCGGTGAGCTGCGCAGCCACGCGCCGAACGCGCGCAACTGCGCCGCATCGCCGCCAGCGCGCAGATTCACGAACCACTCGGCCGCCTGGCGCGCGAGCAGGTCACGAACCTGCCTTTCATCCGCGCTCATTTTCCGTGGCCCCATCAGACAGTAACGAGTGGCAGCCGCGGTATTCGGGTACCGTTCAGTGGTCGAGCAGCGCCTCGAGCTCCGCCGCATCGGCGCGGCGCATGGGCCGGCCATCCACCGGACTCACGGGTGCCTGGCGTATGCCGTCGGTGGGGAAGACCGTCGCGGCGATGGCGTGATCGCCCACTGCGAAGCGCACGCCGGGATATTCGATCACACGCTCGGCATTCATCTTGACGCGACGGGAGGTGATCTCGTGCGGGATACCCTGCTCCATGAGCGAGAGCGTGACGGACTCGGCGCGCTCGGCAAAGAGGTGCAGCTGCACTTCGGCGTGCTCGGTCGCCGTGCCGCTCAGCACCGGGCCCACGAGCCGCGGCTCGAAGGCCTCGAGCCGCCGCATCGCCGAGAGGGCGGCGCTGCGCTGCGCATGCAGCGTCTCGGAATGTGTCGTGCCTTCGAACAGGCGCTGATACTCCACCAGTGCAGATTCGATTTCGGTGTTCTTGGGCAGTACCGCGCTATCGGTGACGCCGAAGCGCTCGGCCGCCTTGCGCTTGGCGAACAGGAAATCGGCAATGCCGTGCTCGGCCATGATGCGCGCCGCCTCCTGCGCGAGAGCGCGGCGCAGATGCTCGGCGCGGACGGGGCTGCGGCGCGGCATCTCGATGTATCTAGAAGAGTGAGTCGCTGGTCGTTGCCGAGGCGGGCTCGGCCGTGGGCGATGTGCTCTCGCCCCCGGGGCCGCCGCTCGAGGGCAGGTGATCGACCATGAACGTCTCCATGATGGCGTCGGGATTCTCGGCGCTGGCGATCAGGCCGGTGTCCGGCGAGATGCGCAGCGTAATGAGGCCGTCAGGCATCGAGCGGCGCTTCTGCGGCACGCCCTTCAGCGCCTCACGCATGAAGTCGATCCAGATGGGCAGCGCCGTGCGCGAGCCTTCCTCGGTCTCACCGAGCGAGCGCTCCTGATCAAAGCCGACCCAGACGGTCGCGACCAGATTGCCGGTGAAACCGTTGAACCAGTTGTCGCGCGACTGATTGGTAGTGCCGGTCTTGCCGGCGAGATCGGTGCGGCCGAGGACCAGTGCGCGCTGCCCCGTGCCGTGCCGGATCACGTCGGCCATCATGTCGGTGATGAGGTAATCGTTCTGCGGCGTGATGACGCGCGGCGCGATGCGCTCGGGCGGCAGATAGCCGGCGCCACCACGCACCGCATCGGCCGCGTCGAGCGTCTGCGTCGAGGCATTGCGCAGCGGCACTGCTGCGAGGCTGGCCTGCTGCGCGCACTGCTCGCAGGCGATCGCAGGGGCGGCGTGCCAGACCACATCACCGCCCGGGCCCTCGATGCGGTCGATGAAGTACGGTTGCACCCGATAGCCGCCGTTCGCGAAGGTCGCGTAGCCGGTGGCGACCTCGAGCGGCGTCGCCTGCAGCGTTCCCAGCGCGAGCGTGAGATTGTCGGGCAGCGTGCTGCGCTCGAAACCGAAGCGCGTCACGTAGTCGATCGCATACTTCGTTCCCATCTCGCGCAACAGCCGGATGGAGACGAGGTTGCGCGACCAGGCGAGCGCCTCGCGCAGCCGCATCGGACCGCGGAAGTCCTTGTGCGAATTCTCGGGCCGCCACACCGTCTCGAGATCGGCGCCATCCATCACGATGGGCGCATCCGGAATGATCGATGCGGGAGTGAAGCCGTCATCGAGTGCCGCCGAGTACAGGAACGGCTTGAACCCCGAGCCCGGCTGGCGCCGCGCCTGGGTGACACGGTTGTACTTGTTGCTGAAGTAGTCGAAGCCGCCGACGAGCGCCGTCACCGCGCCGTCATTGGGATCGAGTGCGACCAGCGCGGCCTGCGCTTCGGGCACCTGCGCGAGCTGCGCTGCGTGCTGACCGTCGCTGATGACGTAGATGACATCGCCCTCTGCGAGCACCTCTGCCGCGCTCTTCGGTGGCGGTCCCATGAGATCGCCGCTCTCATCCTTGCGCGCCCAGGACAGTCCGTCCCAGTTGATGGTCTGCACGCCCAGCGACTTCACGTACACGCGCGCGGTCTTCTCCGCCACCGACATCACGATCGCCGGCGTGAGCACACCGGTCGGCGGATATTCATCGAGCTCCTCTTCCAGATCATCCGGCTGCGTGTTCGCGCTGATGCTCACATGATTGGCGGGGCCCCGATAACCATAGCGACGATCGTAAGTGATGAGGCCGATGCGCACGGCACGATTCGCGGCCGCCTGCAAGCGGCCATCGACCGTCGTGTAGACCTTGTAGCCCTGCGTCTCGGCCTGCGCTCCGAAGCGGCGCATCACTTCGAGACGCGCCATCTCGGCCACGTACTGTGCATCTACGTCATTGAGCGGCGCGTGCGTGCGTGCCTCGACCGGCTCGGCATTGGCGGCAGCCGCTGTGTCGTTATCGATGAAGCCGAGCTCGCGCATGCGGCGCAGCACGTACGTGCGGCGCACTTTGGCGAACTGCGGATTTGCGATCGGGTTGTAGCGCGAAGGCGCCTGCGGCACGCCAGCGAGCGTCGCTGCCTCTGCGACCGAGATCCGCTCGAGCGGTTTGCCGAAGAACGTCTCGGCTGCGGCGGCGACGCCGTAGGCGCGCTCGCCGAAGAAGATCACATTCAAATACAGCCCGAAGATCTGCTGCTTGGTGAACTCGTGCTCCATGCGATAAGTGAGGAACGCTTCCTCGATCTTGCGTCTCCAGGTCTTCGCCGGCGACAGAAACAGTCTGCGCGCGGCTTGCTGGGTGATCGTGCTGGCGCCCTGTGCGCGGTCTCCCGAGACCACATCGACGACGACGGCACGCAGCACGCCGAGATAATCGATGCCGTGATGCTGAAAGAAGCGATCGTCCTCGGCCGCGAGAAACGCTTGTTTGATGACGAGCGGAATCTGCTCGTACGCAACGGGGATGCGACGCTCCTCGCCGATCTGCGCGATGAGCTCGCCGCTGCGCGTATAGACGCGCAGCGGCACCTGCAGCTCGATGTTGCGCATCGCATCCACCGATGGGAGCGACGGCTCGACATAGACATAACTGCTGGCGACGGCGTAAGCGGCAAGAAGTGTGAGCAGCGTCACGCTCCCCAACACTAAAGCCATTGATCGAACATACTTGCGTTTCACAGAACGTGACTCTATCCGCTTGCGCGGCTTTCAGACGCTATGCATAGTAGCCGCCGACTGTAAGGGCAAACTCACCGAAAGGTGAGGACGCAAAGCCTCCGGTCTACGGGCGCGAGAGCCTAGGACAGCGGGGTTGCCGGCGCGAATTGTCAGCCATTCTGCCTCCATCATGCCGTGAGCAGAAGCGCGCTCCTTCGATGCCGAATCGTCCTCTGCCAGCCTCGGTGACCACCGCGGGCTTTGCCTTACCTGCAGATGCGAACCGGGCGGAGCGAATTCATTGAATCGACCGACAGCAAGAACAAAAGTGCCGTGCGCGCGCCGCGCCGCGGCTGGCCGCGCCTGCGTGACGCGCCTGCAGCATGCGCCAGGCGCATGCGGGGCCAACGTTCCGTTTCGTGAGGCCCCTCACGTTCAATTTAACTTTGCGCTGATATATAGTGGCCACGTATTTTATGCGGGGCGGCTGCTTTCGGTCGTAACTTACTGATAAGGCAACAAAAATGTTCCTCTTTCAGAGTAAGTATCGCCCTATCCTCGGTCTTGACATAACCACCTCCTCGGTGAAGCTCATCGAGCTCGCCATGGCGGGGGGTCAGTACCGGGTCGAGGCGTACGCCGCGGAGCCCACCCCTCACAACGCCATCAACGAGAAGGCGATCGTCGACTCCGAGGCGGTAGGTGAGGCCATTCGCCGCGCGATCAAGCGCTCCGGCGCACGCAGCCGCGAGGTGGCGATTGCGATCAGCGGCGATGCAGCGATCACCAAGGTCATTCAGATGCCGCGCGCCCTGCGCACCAGCGATCTCGAAGCGCAGGTGGAGATGCAGGCCGATCAGTACATCCCGTTCCCGATGGATGAAGTGAGCTACGACTTCGAAGTGCTCGGCGCATCCGACAAAGATCCGGAAACGAACGACGTGCTGCTGGTTGCGACACGCACGGAGAACGTCGAGCAGCGCCAGGCGGCAGTCAATGCCGCGGGCCTGTCGGCGAAGATCGTGGACGTGGAAGCATTCGCGCTGGAGAACGCCTGCAAGCTGATGACGCATCAGATGCCCGATGGCGGCATCGATCGCACGATTGCGGTGGTGGACTTCGGCGCGAGCAGCACCACCTTCAGCGTCCTGAAGAATCTCAAGGTCGTCTACACGCGCGACTTCGCCTTCGGCGGGCAGCAGCTCACCGAGGAGATCATGCGCACCTACGGCCTGTCGATGGAGGAGGCCGGGCGCGCGAAGAAGGAAGGCGGACTGCCGGGCAACTATCAGTCCGAAGTGCTCGATCCGTTCATCGACGACATGACCCAGCAGGTGAGCCGCTCGCTGCAGTTCTACCTCGCCTCGGGTTCGGGCCGCGAGCAGCCCGAGAAGATTCTGGTGTGCGGCGGCTGCGCCAACATTTCCGGCGTCGCCGACGTGATCTCGAGCCGCGTCGGCATTGCGGGCGAGAAGGGCGACCCGCTGGGGCAGATGAAACTGTCCTCGCGGGCCAAGGCGCAGGCCGTGCAGCGCGACGCCACCGCGCTCCTGACCGCCTGTGGGCTTGCGTTGCGGAGTTTCGACTGACATGCCTCGCATAAATCTACTTCCCTGGCGCGAAGGCCAGCGCCGCGAACGCAAGCTCCACTTCCTGGTGGCGCTCGGCATCGCCACCGTCGTGGCGTGCGTGTTCACCTTCGTCGCCTATCTCATGTTCAATTCCATGATCAGCGGTCAGCAGCGCCGCAACGAGCTGCTGCGCACAGAGATCAAGCACCTCGACAAGCAGATCGAGGAGATCAACAGCCTCGAGAGCTCGAAGCAGAAGTTCATCGCGCGCATGGAGATCATCGAGAAGCTGCAGCGCTCGCGGCCGGAGATCGTGCATGTGTTCGATGAGATCGTGCGTACGCTGCCCGATGGCACCTATCTCACCGCCGTGAAGCAGAACGACCGCAAGCTCAAATTCGATGGCGTCGCCCAGTCGAGCACGCGCGTCTCCGCCTTCATGCGCAACATCGACAGCTCCGAGTGGCTGAAGAACCCCGAGCTCGAGGTGGTGGATTCCAAAAGCGGCGATGGCCGCGGCTCGAGCTTCACGCTCGATGCCGAAGAGGCGAGCAACCTCGAGAGCGGCGAGAGCAAGTCCGCAGGCGCGGCCGGCACGAAGCGCGTGGCGCGCGCGGGAGGTGCCAAGTGAATCTGCTCGAGGAACTGCGGTCACTGGATCCACGCGATCCCGGCCGCTGGCCGCTGCCGGTTCTGGCCGGCGCCGTAGGCGTGTGGCTCGTCGTGCTCACTTTCGTTCTCACTTACATGCTGGTGTGGCAGAGCAAGAGCGCCGAGCTCGACGGCTACCAGAACCAGGAACAGCAGCTGCGCGATGAGTTCAAGCGCAAGCACGGCAAAGCGGTGAACCTCGCCGTTTACAAGCAGCAGTTGCAGGACATCGAGCGCTCCTTCGGCGCGATGCTGCGCCAGCTGCCGGGCAAGACCGAGGTGCCGAATCTGCTGGTGGACATCTCCCAGACCGGCGTCGCGTCGGGCCTGTCGGAGAAGCTGTTCCAGCCGCAGCCGGAAGTAAAGAAGGACTTCTACGCGGAGCAGCCGTTCAAGCTGCGCCTGACGGGCAGCTACCACCAGTTTGGCCAGTTCGTGAGCGGGATCGCGGCGCTGCCGCGCATCGTCACGCTGCACGACATCGAGATCAAACCGGTTTCCAAGGATTCGTGGGATCAGCTCACCCTCGATGTGACGGCGAAGACCTATCGCTACCTCGATGAAGAGGAGCAGGCCGCCGCCGATGCCGCCAAGCGCAAGGACGAGAAGAAGACTCGTCCCGGCGGCAGCACGGGTTAGCTGACAGCACTCCACGGGTGGTCCAACACATGAACATTGTCAGCCGTCATCGCATCGTGCTTGCTCTGAGCCTCACCTGCGCACTGCTCGCGGGCGTATCCGCGTGCTCGAGCGCCGACGATGAGTTGCAGCGCTTCATCGACGATACGAAGAAGGAGTCCGGCGCGCGCGTCGAGCCGTTGCCGGAGGTCAAGCCGTACCAGCAGTTCATCTATGCGGCGGAGCAGTTGCGCTCGCCGTTCATGCCTGCGGGCCCGGGGAGCGGTCCCAATGGTCCGAACGTGCGCCCCGATTCGAAGCGCAACCGCGAGTTCCTGGAACAGTATTCGCTCGATACCTTGAAGATGGTCGGCACGATCAAACTCGGCGGCCAGACGTTTGGGCTCGTCCAGACCAAGGACGGCCTCGTGCACCGCGTCCTGCCCGGTAATTTCATCGGTCAGGCCGACGGCAAGATCGTCGACATCACCCCGTCGAAGATCACCGTGCGCGAGATCGTGCCAGATGGCCTGGGCGGCTACATTGAACGGCCTGCGGCACTCGCACTCAACGAATAGCCGACCGGCATGAGGGAGTCTTTCATAATGAACAGTCATCGCCCGACGACACGGATCCTGAGCACGCTCGCCGCGCTCGCGGTCGCGTCCCTGCTCGGGTTCTGCCCCAGTCTGCCGGCCCTCGCTGCCGGAGCGAACGAGCTGCAGAAGATCGACGTGCAGACGCTGCCCGGACAGCAGCTGCAGTTGACGCTGCACCTCGCATCGCCTGCGCCGCAGCCGCTTACGTTCACGATCGATAACCCCGCGCGCATCTCGGTCGATCTGCCCGATACGACCATCGGGCTTGCCTCACGCCGCATCGACGTGCACGCCGCCGGGCTCGATACGATCCTCGCCGCCGAAGCGAAGGACCGCACGCGCCTGGTCCTGAATCTCGACAAGATGCTGCCGTACAGCACGCACGTGGACGGCAACAATGTCGTCGTCGTGCTGGGCTCGGCCTCGCAGGCGGGCGGTGCACCCGCCGCTGCAGCGAGCGCGACGGTGGCTTCCGCCGCAGCCGCCGGACCGCGCTCGATCAAGAGCATTGATTTCCGCCGCAGCGCCGATGGCGCCGGCCGTGTGGTCGTCGCGCTGAGCGATCCTCATACCCCGATCAATCTGCGCCAGATCGGCAATCAGGTCGTCGTCGATTTCGGCGGCGCGGCCCTGCCGGCCAATCTGATGCGCCGCTACGATGCGACCGACTTCGGCACGCCGGTTACCGGCTTTGATGCCGCGCGCGCCGGCGACGGCACGCGCATCACGATCGATGCACTCGGTGAGTACGAGCAACTTGCCTACCAGTCCGACGAGCAGTACGTCGTCGAGATCCAGCCGCAGCGCAAGAATACGGGCGCTCAGGAAGAGAAACGCGAATACACCGGCGAGCGCATGAGCCTGAACTTCCAGGACATCGAGACGCGCTCGGTGCTGCAGCTGCTGGCCGATGCCAGTGGCCAGAACATCGTCGTCAGCGACTCCGTGAAGGGCAACCTCACGATCCGCCTGCAGAACGTGCCGTGGGATGAGGCTCTCGACATCGTCCTGCGCACCAAGGGTCTGGACAAGCGCCGCGAAGGCAATGTGATCATCGTTGCGCCGTCCGAGGAGCTCTCGGCGCGTGAGAAGGCTGAACTCGCCGCCCGCAAGGATCTGCAGGAACTCTCGCCGCTGCGCTCCGAGTACCTGCAAGTGAACTACGCCAAGGCGGCCGACCTCGCCTCGCTGATCAAGTCGCAGGGTAAGTCGCTGCTGTCGGCGCGTGGCACGGTCTCCGTCGATGACCGCACTAACACGCTGCTGCTGCAGGACACGTCCGACCGGCTGTCCGACATCCGCCGTCTGGTTGCGACGCTGGACATTCCGGTGCGTCAGGTGCAGATCGAGGCGCGCATCGTGATCGTGAACGATGACTTCACGCGCTCACTGGGCGCGCGCTTGGGTTTCACGGGTGTGCAGCGCAACGGACCCTCCGGCATCGTGACCACGACGGGCACGGCGGCGGGCTCCGACTCGATCATTTCGTCTGCGCTGACGAACATCGCGGGCGGTACCGGACCGTTCCCGGTGACGATCCCGACGGGCACGAATGCGCCGCAGCGCTACAACGTGAACCTGCCGGCGCCGAGCGCCGCGGGTTCGATCGCCTTCGGCATCCTCAGCTCGGATTACCTGATTGACCTCGAGCTCTCGGCCGCGCAGGCGGAGACTCAGGCCGACGTGCTGGCCTCCCCGCGTGTCATCACCGCGAACCAGAAGAAGGCCAGCATCGAGCAGGGTGTGGAAATTCCGTATCAGGAGTCCGCGTCGAGCGGCGCCACGACCATCCAGTTCAAGAAGGCCGTGCTGTCGCTGGAGGTCACGCCGCAGATCACGCCGGACAATCGCATCATCCTCGATCTCGCGGTCAAGGACGACAGCGTGGGCCAGGTGGTCGTGACGTCAGGCGGCGTCAACGTGCCCTCGATCAACACGCATGACCTGAGCACGCAGGTGCTGGTCAACGACGGTCAGACCGTCGTGCTGGGCGGTGTGCTCGAGACCACGCGGCGCTCGGATCAAACCAAGGTCCCGCTGCTCGGCGACATTCCTCTCTTAGGCTACTTGTTCAAGACGACGACCAAGACGAACAACAAGGACGAGCTCTTGATCTTCGTGACCCCGAAGATCGTGCACGAAGGCGTCAACGTCTACTGACGTCGTCGAGCGGGCTCACCCCCCGCGTACTGACAGCGAACGGCCGCCCTCGGGCGGCCGTTTTCTTTGGGGCACGGTATGCTTCGCGCGAATGATCGGAAAGCGCAGCGTGTTCCTGGTGGGCCCCATGGGGTCGGGCAAGACGGCCGTGGGCCGCCAGCTCGCGCGCATGCTCGATGCTCCTTTCTACGACAGTGACGCCGAGGTTGAGCGGCGCACGGGCGTGGACATCTCCTACATCTTCGAGCGCGAGGGCGAAGCCGGCTTCCGTCAACGCGAGCTCGAAGCGATCGACGCCCTCACCCAGCTCGAGCCGGTGGTGCTCGCCACCGGCGGCGGTGCGGTGCTCATGCAGGAGAATCGCCGGCTGCTCGCCGAGCGCGGCTGCGTCGTCTATCTGGAAGCCTCCGTCGAGCAGCAGGCGAGCCGTGTGCGCCATGCGCGCCATCGGCCGCTCCTCATCAATGTGGATCCGGAGACGAAGCTGCGCCAGCTGATGAGCGAGCGCGCCGGCCTCTACAGCTCGATCGCCGACCTCACGATCTCCACCGACGGACGCAAGATCCACAGCGTCGCCGAGGAGATCGTGCGCGGGCTGTCGCTGCAGACCCCGTATACTTCGAGCGAGTGAGCGTGGACACCCTGACCGTCGCACTTGGCGAGCGCAGCTACCCGATCCTGATCGGCCCCGGGCTGCTCGATGATTCCGCGCTGCTGGCGAAGCACGTGCCCGGACGCGATGTCGCCCTCATCAGCAATACCACGGTGATGCCGCTTTACGGTTCGGCGCTCGTGCGCAGTCTCGGCGGCAAGCGCGTGCAGCAGATCGTGCTGCCTGACGGCGAATCCCACAAGAGCCTGGAGAATCTGTCGAAGATTCTCGACGTGATGATCGCCAATCGAGTGGGTCGGGACGGGGTGGTAGTTGCCCTGGGCGGCGGTGTGGTCGGCGACATTGCGGGCTTCGCGGCGGCCTGCTATCAGCGCGGCATTGCCTACGTGCAGGTGCCGACGACCCTGCTCGCACAGGTCGACTCCTCGGTCGGCGGCAAGACCGCGGTGAACCATCCCGGCGGCAAGAATCTGATCGGCGCCTTCCATCAGCCGATCGCAGTCATCACCGACACCTCGACGTTGGCCTCGCTGCCGCCGCGTGAGTTACGGGCCGGACTTGCCGAGATCATCAAGTACGGCCTGATTAGCGATCGGGCGTTTTTCGAGTGGCTCGAGGCACACATGAGTGAGCTGCTCGCGCGTGAGCCGCAGGCGCTGATTCATGCGATCCGCCGCTCGTGCGAGATCAAGGCGGAGTTTGTCCGCCGCGACGAGCGCGAATCCGGCGAGCGCGCGCTGCTCAATCTGGGCCACACCTTCGGGCATGCCATCGAGGCCGCGACCGGTTACACGGAATGGTTGCACGGCGAAGCCGTCGGCACTGGGCTTCTGATCGCCGCGGCGATGTCCCAGGCCTGCGGCCACTTAAGCGCAACCGAAGTCGAGCGTGTCAGGGCGCTCCTCAAGCGCACCGGGCTTCCGATTGATGCCAGGAAGATTCCGCTGGCCGCGATCCTCGAGCACATGAAGATCGACAAGAAAGTGCAGGCCGGGCGCATTCGCCTGGTCCTGCTGCGGCAGATTGGCCAGGCTTACCTGACGGCGGACTATGCGGACACGGATCTCAAAGCCACGGTGCAGCAGTTCTCCGGAGCGCACGAGTGAACGATGCAAAGCTGGCACCTGATGGTCTCGCGCCATATGCCGCACACGAGCGGTCATCGCGCGGCCGGCGCTTCCCGGAACCCAAGCCGGACTTTCGCGGCGAGTACCAGCGAGACCGCGACCGCATCATTCATTCCGGCGCATTCCGCCGGCTGGTCTACAAGACCCAGGTTTTCGTCAACCACGAGGGCGATCTCTATCGGACACGGATCACCCATTCCCTCGAAGTCGCGCAGATCGCGCGCTCAGTGGCGCGCGCGCTGCAGCTCAATGAGACGCTCACCGAGGCTATCTGTCTCGCCCATGATCTGGGGCACACGCCCTTTGGCCACGCGGGGCAGGATGCGCTGAATGCCTGCATGCGCCCATACGGTGGCTTTGAGCACAACCTGCAGTCGTTGCGCGTGGTCGATGAGCTCGAGGACCGATACGCCGACTTTCACGGCCTGAATCTCACGTTCGAGTGCCGCGAGGGCATTCTCAAGCACTGCTCCGTCCGGAACGCGCGTGCGCTGGGCGAGCTGGGTCGGAGGTTCATTCAGCGCAAGCAGCCGAGTCTCGAAGCGCAGATCGCGAATCTCGCCGACGAGATCGCCTATAACAATCATGATGTGGACGACGGTCTGCGTGCGGGACTGATCACGATCGCCGACCTGCACGATGTCCGCATCTACCGGCGCCAGTACCGGGCAGTGTTGCGGCAGTATCCGAATCTTGCCGAGCGAAAGCTCGTGCACGAAACGATCCGCCGCATGATCAACTTTGTGGCGGTCGATCTCATCCGGACCACGAAGAAGCGTGTCGCGGAGGCGGATCCGACGTCCATCGACGACGTCAGGAATCGCTCCAAGCCGCTCGCGGCATTCAGCGATGACGTCCGAGAAGAACACCTCGAATTGAAGAAATTCCTCAATGAGAGGGTCTATCGGCACCACCGCGTGCTGCGCATGACCTCCAAAGCCCGGCGCGTGCTGACCGAGCTGTTCAACTCTTTCTTCAATGACATCAATCTGATGCCGGCGGAACACCGCGACGGCGCACTGCGAGCCGAGAAGGAAGGCGGCAAAGCAGGTCGTGCACGGACAGTCGCGGACTACGTCGCCGGTATGACCGACCGCTACGCCATCCTGGAGCATCGCCGGCTATTCGATCCTGCGGAGAGGACGTAGCCGAAGCGCCTTCGACGTCTCGCATCTCGCCCGATTCGGAGTGTTAGCGGGCCAACCTCACCTCGCAAAGTGAGTGAGACAGAAGGCGGACCACAAGCAGAGATAGTTAAGTGTCGGCACGCGACCGCCTGCCAGATCTTCGCTGTTTGTCCAGACAGTGGCAGCGCGTGGGCGACAGGTCGGATCTCTTGCCAATCGGTGAAATTCAATGCGAGCCACAACTACGAGCTACCAACGCAAGGGAGTTCCCTCGCGAAGCCGCATGCGGCGGCGCAGGTACGGCGGTGAGTCTTCACAGTCTTCCGGTGATCCCGCGCAGCCGACGGAGAAGTCGCTAGATCGACATCTGATTGAAATTGCGGCGTATTTCGTTCAAGTGCTTCGCTTGATCGGCTATTCGGACAAGCGAATCGTTGACGAGATAGTGGCGGCGACGTCTCGCCAGCGCCCAGCGCGTACCGCCCCAGCGACTCCTCATCTCGGATATTGGGCGCGAGTGCTGGCGCGCTGGGCCGAAGATCCGCGTTTCGTTAATGACCAAGGCATTCCGCGCGATCTCCGGCTGAATGGTCCAAATAGCTTCACGTCGTTAGTTGAAGCGGAATTGCCT
>DATIYV010000009.1:0-3680 GCA_035517435.1 Steroidobacteraceae bacterium
GCCGGGCACGAGATCGCCTGCCACGGCTTCTCTCATCAGCTGATCTACACGCAGACACCGGACGAGTTCCGCGAGGAGACTGCGCGCTCCAAGCGGATCCTCGAGGACCTCGCCGGGGCACCCGTGATCGGCTATCGCGCAGCGAGCTTCTCCATTACCCGCCGCTCGCTGTGGGCGCTCGATGTGCTGATCGATCTCGGATTCAGCTACGACTCCTCGATTTTTCCCATCCGGCACGATCTCTACGGAATCGCCGGCGCCGATCCGCGTCCGGCACCGCTCAGTGCTCCCTCGGGCCGCTCGCTGGTCGAGTTCCCGATGTCGGCCGCCGCGTTTCTCGGCGTCCAGGTGCCGGTGTCCGGGGGAGGCTACTTCCGGCTGCTGCCCTACGCCGTCACGCGCGCTGGCCTGCGCCAGATCAACGGCCGCTTCGGGCGTCCCTTCACCTTCTACCTGCATCCGTGGGAGATCGACCCGGGGCAACCCCGCATCCCGGTGGGCTGGCTGTCTCGATTCCGCCATTACAACAATCTGCACCGTTGCGAGTCGCGGCTGCGGCGGCTGCTGCAGGAGTTTCGCTTCGGCACGATGCGCGAGGTGTTGCAGGGGCTGAGCCTTTTGCCGGGCACGGCCCTGCGCACGCCCGGGACTCCGCCGTAACACCATGTGGTCCGCGCTCATCGCCGACGCCAGGCTCTATAGTCGATTGAGGTGGCCGTCGGGAAACTCGGCGCTGCGACGCGTGCTGATCTGGTTCAGGTCGAGCGGGCTGCTCGTGCTGGCCCTGCAGCGCGTGAGTTACGGGTATCTGCAGCAGCGCGCGCAGCGCGGATGGACCATCGGCACGATCCTTTTGCGGGTCCTGATCGGCCTGACGCGCAGGCCCATGATGATTCTGACCAAGTGCGACGTGGATGACAGCATTCAGATCGGCCCGGGGGTCTATCTTTCGGACCGCGGCTTTCTCATTCTCGGACCGCTGCGAATCGGTAGTGGTACGCTCATTCACGAGCGAGTCACCATCGGGGTTCGGGCGGGCGACCCTGGCAAGCCGGTGATCGGTGAGAAAGTCTGGATTGGACCGGACTGCGTCATTTACGGGAATCTCTCGGTGGGCGACGGAGCGACCGTTCTTCCGGGCGCGGTGGTGTCGATGAGCGTGCCGGCGCGAGCCGTGGCCGCCGGCAATCCCGCGACGATCGTGCGCCGTGAGTTCGACAACACGGGACTGCGAAGCAGTCTTGCCCGTGACATCGATCCGCAGTCACTCGCGCCGAGATGAGCAGTTTCCGGGACGTAGTGCGCGCCGACGTTCGCCGGTGCGTGAGTGAGAGGTCGATGCGGCGCGTTGTCGCTACCATGTGGAATCAAATGGGACTGCAGGCGGTGCTCGTTTATCGCTTCGGGCAACTGCTGCGTTCCTCACGACGGCGGATTCTGCTATGGCCGCTGCTGCCCTTCGGCTGGCTGATATATGGGCTGGCGGTGCTCTGGGTCCGCCGCGCCTACGGCATCCGCATCGCGCTCAGCGCGGAGATCGGTGCGGGGTTCTGGGTCGGCCATTTCGGCGGAGTCGAAGTCATCAACTGCCGGCTCGGCGAGCGCTGCTCGGTTGGCCAGCAGACGAAAGTCGGGCGGACCGGGGACGGCGCGGGGCCGCAGGTCGGCGACGGCGCCTGGATCGGCGCACACTCGAGGATCACGGGGCCGGTCAGGGTGGGTAACGGCGTAACGATCGCACCCGGAGCGCGTGTCAGCAGAGACGTGCCCGACCGTGCGCTCGTGGTCGGCGATCCAGGTCGCGTGGTCTTCCGCGGCTACGACAACTCCCAGATATTGCCCCGCGCCTAGGCCCCGCGAACATCATGCGCATTCGGCTCCTCGGCCAGTACATCCCCGCATCGATCGTCGCGCGCGCCGTGATCGAGCTCGCGCTGCTGTTCCTCGTCCTGTACGGCGCCGCGGTAATGCGCCTGCATCTTGCCGTCGCCTCTATCGAGCGCCTGGAGGGACCTCTTTGGCCTCGGGCGCTGCTCTTCAGCACGATCATGTTTTCCTGCCAGCTCGCGCTGGGACTGCACAGCGCGCGGCAGCGTGCGCGAAGCGCCGGAATCTTCACTCGTATCGTAGCTGCCGTTTGTATCGGCATCGGAATTACCGGGGCGAGTTTCTTTCTCATTCCGACTCTCTGGATCGGGCGCGGGGTGGTCGCACTGGCCGGCGTCGGCGCCGGCATTGCGGCACTCCTGCTCCACGTCGCCTTCGGCCGCCTGATCGATGAGCGGGTGTTCAAGGTCAGGGTGCTGGTCTACGGAGCCGGGCGCAACGCCGAGGCCATCTCGGGACTGCGACGCCGCGCGGACCGCCGCGGGTTCACGGTGGTCGGTTACGTGAGTCCGCCTGATGACGGACTCGAGCCGATTCCCGCCGGCTACGCATCCTCTGCTGCCGAGCCATTGTTCGAGGGCAGTACCGGGCTCCTCGAGCTTTGCAGGCGCCTCGATGCGGATGAGATCGTCGTGGCCCTGGATGATCGACGCCGCGCCTTTCCCATCCGCGAGCTGCTCGAATGCCGGCTCGCGGGCGTCGACGTTACCGAGCTCCTCACCTTCCTCGAGCGCGAGTCCGGCCGCGTGCGGATCGATGTGCTGAATCCCAGCTGGATCATCTTTGGCGAGGGCTTCAGGAGAGGATCCATACGGCAGCTCACCGCGCGCACGCTCGACCTCATCGCGGGAACCGTAATCCTCGTGCTCTCGGTTCCGGCAATCGTCGCCACCGTGATTGCCATCAAGCTGGAGGATGGCCTGCGCGCCCCGGTGCTCTATCGTCAGGAGCGCGTCGGCGTGGGCGGACGCTTATTCAGCCTGATGAAGTTCCGCAGCATGCGCATCGATGCGGAAGCCTCGGGCGAGGCGCAATGGGCCCAGCGGAACGATCCCCGGGTGACCCGCGTGGGGGCGGTGATTCGTAAGCTCCGGGTCGACGAGCTGCCCCAGGTTCTCAACGTGCTGCGGGGGGACATGAGCCTCGTCGGGCCGCGCCCGGAGCGGCCGGAGTTCGTGGCAAGCCTGGCGGAGCGGATCCCGTATTACGTCGAGCGCCATTGCGTGAAGCCGGGAATCACGGGTTGGGCGCAGCTCTGCTATCCGTACGGCTCATCGGAGCAGGATGCCCTGGAGAAACTCCAGTACGACCTCTACTACATCAAGAACAACAGCCTGCTGCTCGATCTGGCCATCCTGGTGCAGACCGCCGAGGTGGCGATCTTCGGCAAGGGAGCGCGCTGACCGCGCTTAGTTGTCCTTGTAGATGAGCAGCATCGAGGCGTTCTTCGCCGCGATGCGATCGTTCGAGATCATGAGCGAGGCCGACAGCACGTCGCGGTAGTGGCGGCCGAGGCTGAAGGGCGAATCGTTCTTGTAGCCGAGGATGCCGGTGATCTGCAGCGCCTCGTGCACGATCTGCGGCGCGGCCTGCGAGGCGCCGATCTTCAGGTTGTTGAGCTTCAGCGCCCAGCCGATCGTCAAGAGCTCCTTCATGCCGTCGGGCCCGCGCGCGGCGAGCTCGTCGAACTCGGCCGCAAGCGCCGCCCAGTTGTGCCGCAAAGCCTGCAGCCGCGTCGACACCTCCGCGAGGCGCAGCGCGGTGGGCGGGACGGTGCCCGGGTTGCGCCGCGC
>DATIYV010000010.1:0-55862 GCA_035517435.1 Steroidobacteraceae bacterium
TGCTGGCGCCAGAGCGCGGGGGACTTGCCGACCAGGCGCTTGAATGCGCGCGTGAATGCGGCGCCCGATTCATAGCCCACGTCCTGCGCTACGGTCGCCACCGTGGCGGTCGTGTTGCGCAGCAGTGTGGCCCCCGCCTGAATGCGCCAATTGGCGAGGTACTGCATCGGCGGTTGTCCGACCAGCTCGGCAAAGCGCTCGTGCAGGGCCGAGCGCGACAATCCGACTCGCCGTCCGAGCTCGTCGACGGTCCAGGCGAAACCCGGGTCATCGTGCATGAGCGCCAGGGCGCGGCCGACGAAGCGGTCACGCAGCCCCGCGAGCCAGCCGCGGCTGTTCTCCGGCATCGATGCCACGTAGCGGCGCACCGCGTCGATGAACATCATCTCGCTCACGCGCTCGAGCATCGCCTCACCGCCCGGACGCTTGTGTTTGGATTCCGACACCGCCTGCAGCATGAATTGCCGCATCCAGTCCTGACCGTCGTTCGCCCGCAGGTGCATGAGTCGCGGTAGCGCTTCAATCAGGGGATTGAAGGGGCGCAGATCGCAGCCGAGAAAGCCGCACACGAGGTTGGTGTCGCACAGCTCGCTGTCCGGCATGCCGACTCGCACTTCGGCGGCATCGAGATGCAGCGTGAACGGCAACTGCTCGTGCCGGCGCTCGAAATAGCCGTCGACGCCAGTCGGCGCCCGCATGCCAGGCGCGCTCGAGACGACGTGCGCATCGCCATGCGGGAACAGGATCACATCGCCCGGATCCACGCGCACTGGCGGCTCACCCACGACCGCGCCCCAGCACGAGCCACGCACGACCACGTGGTACTCCATGACGTGTTCCGAGTCCGGCATCACCGCAGCGGCGATCTCACGTGAGGCCGGAGCCTCCGCGGCCCAATTGCGGCTGCCGCTCACGTAGTAGTAGAGCGCGCCCCGCAACCGGACGCTGCGCAACACATCGGAGAGGATGTCGTGGCTCATGGACTTGCGATCAAGTCTGGTGGAGCCTCGGTGCACGACGCAAGAGGTCCGCCGTGACTCTCGGACTTGCGGTCAAACACCGGCGACACCCGGTGTCGAGGCACAAAGCCCACGGCGGCATGCTGCTCCACGTCGAGAATCAACAACCCAGGAGAAAGACTATGAGTGCGACGAGCAGTATTGCGGTTGCCAGAGATCCCCGTGCCGCGGCACCCGATTTCGCGTCGATCAAGGCGAAGCAGCAGGCCACCTGGTCGAGTGGAGATTTTGCGGTGATCGGTACGACTCTGCAGATCGTCGGCGAAACGCTGGCCGAGGCCGTCGATATACGAGCGGGCGAGCGCGTGCTCGACGTAGCGGCAGGCAATGGCAATGCGACCCTGGCGGCGGCGCGCCGCTTTGCCCATGTGACATCGACCGACTACGTTCCGGCGCTGCTGGAGAAGGGCCGCGCGCGCGCCGAGGCCGAAGGACTGGTCGTCAAGTTCGAGGCCGCCGATGCCGAGCAGCTGCCGTATGCGGATGCGAGCTTCGATGTCGTGCTGTCGACTTTCGGGGCGATGTTCACTCCCGAGCACGCGCGTCCGGCAAAGGAGATGCTGCGGGTCACCCGCGCAGGAGGGCGCATCGGCCTCGTGAACTGGACCCCGGAGGGATTCATCGGCCACCTCTTCAAGGTGATCGGCACCTACCTGCCGCCGCCGGCGGGCCTGCTGTCTCCCGCGCTGTGGGGGACCGAGCCGCACATCGTCTCGCTCTTTGGATCACAGGCAGATGCGATCCATTGCGAACGCAGAAACTTCAACTTCCGTTACCGCTCGAGTGCGCACTGGATCCAGGTGTTCCGCGACTACTACGGACCCACGCTCAAGGCATTCGCGGCGCTCGATGCGGGCCAGCGCGTCGCGCTCGAGCGCGATATCACTGACTTGCTGGAACGCTTCAATACAGCAGGCAGAGAATCGCTGATCGTGCCCTCGGAATACCTTGAGGTCGTCATCACCAAGCGCTAAGGCGAGGCCCGGCCGCCCGGGTCATGAGAGTCGGGCAGGCCGGCGTTCGGTGTGACAGCTGAACGCCGGTCTGCTTCCGACGTACAATCTCGCAAGTCCCCATACGGGGCCTGGACAGGTGGACCGCAGATGGACACGGATGAGCCTCAGGGCTTCTTCCCGCAACGTATGGTCCTGCGAGCGAGGCGGCGACGGGCGATGGTCGATGCGCCTGTGGACCGGTCCGAAGCCCGGACCCGGCAAGCGGGAACCTGGATAACGCTGTGGGTCGCAGTCTTCTTGCCGACGTTCGTCACCCTCATCACCACCGGCTGGAACGGACACATCACGCCCGGATCATTGAAAGTCATCAAGTCCTTACTATGGCTGCTCCTCGCGGCCTGCGTTGTTCTGGTGGCCGTCGGCATATGGAGAGGCATCAACCGACGGACTTCGCGCTAGCCGCCTAAGAGTTCACGGCGCTGATCCGATGATGATCGGCAAGCAATCTGCACTGGCGGACTCGGCGTTTCGTTTCGTCCTGACGCTCGGCATCGTCAACCTGTTCGCCGACACGACTTATGAGGGCGGCGGCAGCCTCAACGGCGCCTTCCTCGGCTCACTGGGTGCCAGCGCCGCCATCATCAGCATCGTCGCGGGCCTCGGCGAGTTCCTGGGCTACGGCCTGCGTTCGGTCGCCGGCTATGTCGCCGATCGAACCGGCCGACACTGGGCGCTCACGTTCGTGGGCTACACCATCAATCTGCTGGCCGTGCCGGCGATGGCGCTGGCGGGAAACTGGCAGGTGGCCGCGGCGCTGGTGCTCGCCGAGCGAATCGGCCGGGCGCTGCGCAAGCCGACCGTCGAAGCCATGCTCTCGTATACGACGGGCAAGCATGGCAAGGGCTGGGTCTACGCCGTCAACACCGCCCTCGATGAGACCGGCGCGACCATCGGTCCGCTCATCGTTGCGGCCGTGTTGTTCTTCAAGGGCAGCTACCAAAGCGCCTATGCCTGCCTGCTGGTCTCGTCGCTCCTCGCGCTCGGCACTCTGGTCATCGCCCGCGTGAACTTTCCGATCCCCGCGAAGCTCGAGGAGGGAAATACCGCTCCGGCGAGGGGTTTCACCGCCTCGTATTGGTTATTCATGTGCGCGGGGACCTGCTTTGCGGCGGGACTTATGAGTTACGAGCTGCTCTCGTACCATCTCACGCGCACGCACATCGCGACGGATGTGTCATCGCCAGTGTTGCTCGCGTTCGCAACCGGCAGCGGCGTCGTGGCAAGTCTGATCATGGGCAAGACCTACGACCGCTTTGGCATGCGTGTCGCGCTCATCGCAGTTGCGCTGTCGGCGCTGTTCACGCCGTTGGCTTTCGTCACGGAACATCGATGGGTTCTCATCGCCGCCATGCCGCTACTCGGCATCGGCTATGCGGTGCAGGACACGCTGCTGAAGGCGATCGTCGCCGGCGTTCTGCCGCAGGGGCGGCGGGACCTCGCGTTCGGACTCTTCTATAGCGGCTATGGCTGCGGCTGGCTTCTCGGCAGTGTGGCCATGGGTCTGCTGTACGAGCGCTCTCGATGGGCCATGGCCGCGGTCGCGCTGCTCGTCCAATTGGCTTCGCTGCCGCTCTTCGTGATGGCGCAGCGGCGCATCCGCCACGCGCCCGCGATTGGCTGACGCCGCGTCACCATAATCGTGAAAGGGGGGAAAGGGCCTCCCGCCTTGTCGACAGACGGCGACTTGTCCGGTACGGTCCTGCGACCGCAAAAGGCGCTAAAGGGCGCAAGGGCACTCGAATCATGCGAATTCAGTGGATGGCTGCGCTCGGCGCTGTATCACTCGCGACGACCATCGCCCTCACGGCTTGCCAAGAGCCCGCCGGCCGCGCCGACTCCGTCGTCGACGCCAGGCGCCTGCGCGCCGCGGATGCGCCCGAGAATGCGGGCCAGTGGATGTCCTACGGCCGCGATTACAGCGAGCAGCGCTACAGCCCTCTCAAGCAGATCAATGCGGACAACGCGAGCCGCCTCGGCCTCGCCTGGTCCGCCGACCTCTCCGAGCGCGGCGGCAGCTACGAGACGACACCGATCGCCGTCGACGGACTCATCTATGTGACGAGTCCCTGGAGCAAGGTTTACGCGTTCGACGCCCGCAGTGGCAAGCAGCTGTGGAAATACGACCCCCAAGTCCCGGGTGACTACGCGGTGAAGCTGTGCTGCGGCATCGTCAACCGCGGTGTGGCCGTGTGGAAAGGCAAGGTCATCTGGGGAACGCTCGATGGCCGCCTGATCGCCGCGGACGCCAAGACCGGCAAGAAGGTGTGGGAAGTCCAGGCCACGGATCCGCAGAAGTGGCTCTCCATCACCGGTGCGCCGCGCATCGCTGATGGGCGTATTTTCATTGGCGAGGCGGGGGCGGAGTTTGAGGAGCGCGGCTATCTCGCTGCCTACGATGCCGAGACCGGCAAGGAGCTGTGGCGCTGGTGGACCGTGCCCGGTGATCCGTCCAAGCCGTTCGAACAGCCCGAGCTCAAATGGGCCGCCAAATCCTGGAGCGGTGAGTGGTGGAAGATGGGTGGCGGCGGTACGCCCTGGGACGGCATTACCTACGACCCGGTCACGAACTACGTCTACATCGGAACTGCCAACGGTGCGCCGTGGCCCTCGGAAGTGCGCTCACCGGGTAGCGGCGACAACCTGTTTACCGCTTCGATCGTCGCGCTGGACGCGAGCACCGGTAAGTACGTGTGGCACTATCAGGAGACTCCCGCAGAGGGGTTCGATTTCGACAGCACGGCGCAGATCTCCACGGCCGATCTCGTCATCGACGGCAAGAAACGCCACGTCGTGATGCACGCGCCGAAAAACGGCGTCTTCTATGTGCTCGACGCCGTGAGCGGCAAGGTGTTGTCGGCCAAGTTGTTCATACCGTCCGCCAACTGGCTCACGGGTTTTGACGAGCAGTTCCGGCCCATCCCGAATCCCGACGCCAACTACGGCAAGACCGGCAAGGGTTACTGGCTGGTCGGATTCCAGTCGCACGTCTGGTATCCGATGTCCTTCAATCCGGTCACGGGGCTGGTCTATCTGCCGACCAACTACGGCAGTTACGGCTACGTGGCCGAGGCGGGCGCGAAGATGGGCAATCAGTTGCTCTCCATCAATGTGGCGAAGCGCCCGGAAGGTCCGCCGCCGAAGCTCGAAGGCGCAGGCAACTATCTCCTCGCGTGGGACCCGGTGAAGCAGAAGGCCGCCTGGACGCAGCGCGAGGGCAGCGGCCGATCGGGCACGATGACGACCGCCGGCAACCTCGTATTCCAGGGTACCAATCCACACAACTTCACGGCATTCCGTGCCGACACCGGCGAGAAGGTGTGGACGGCGGATTCGCAGGCGCAGATCGTAGGCGGCTCGGCGAGCTATGCCGTGGACGGCGAGCAGTACGTCGCGGTGGTCGCCGCCGGGCAGGGCTTCTTCGGCGGTGGCGGGTATTGGGCGCCCAATTACGCTCGCCTACTGGTCTACAAGCTCGACGGTAAGGCGACGCTGCCTCCCACTCAGCCCTACACGCCGCCGCCGCTCAACCCGCCCCCCGAATTCGGCGATGCGACCCAGCTGTCCAAGGGCGAGACTCAGTACAACTCACACTGTGCGAGCTGCCACGGCAATAACACCGCACGGATCAGCAGTCTGTTCCCGGATCTGCGATATGCCGGTGCACTCTGGGCAGCCGATGCATTCAAGGCGATCGTGATCGACGGCGGGCTGCAGGTGAACGGCATGGTGTCATTCCGCAAGGTGCTCACCGTGCAGGATGCCGAAGCGATCCGTGCGTACGTCGTGCACGTAGCGAACCAGGCGAAGAGCTCGCCGCCGACGCTGGGATTCGGGCCGCCACCCGCGGCCGCGGCGCCTGCGCCTGCGGCACCTGCGCCGGCGGCGCCGCACTAATCACGGCGCTTGCCAGGAGTTACGGCTTCGCAGGAGTGGCGAGCCGGGCTGCGCAGACGTCTTCGCGCAGCTCGTAGCCCGGCTTTCTGACGAATTCGGCCCGTGCGGTCCAGGTCTTGGTGAAGGTCATCGGATCATCGATAGTGAAGTGCGCGCGCAGATGCGCGCCATCCGGCGCGAGCTCATAGCGCTCCGTCAGATGCAGCGCGTCGGAGTGCGGCAGTCCCGCATTGTCGAGCAGCGTGCTGTCGTTGAATCCGACCGTATCGATCACCAGAGCGTTGCCATCCCAATGCGCCACCGAGTATCCGAGGTAAAGCGGATCCGGGTCCTGCGGCAGCGACTCATTCATATAAATACGCCGCGGCAGGCGGTTGATCTGATACACGAAGTAGACCGTCTTCTCGCGCTGCAGGATCTCGAAGGGCTGCTTCATGAGCATCAGCCGCGGCAGACCAGGCGGCAGGCAGCGCGGTACGCCATCGAATGAGCGATCGCCTCTGGCCGCGGTGGCACGATGCTGATCGTAGATCGCTTTGGCTTCGGGCTTCAGGGGCGGTGCTCCACCGTCCGCGGCTTTGAGCATGTCGACCGGCTTGTCGTTGATCCACACGCCGGTGAGATCGGGTGTCGCGGCAGCCGCACTGCCCATGGCACAGGCGAGCGCGGCGGCGATCAGCGCACGAACGGCACCGCTCACTTCGCGACCGTCACGCCATTCACCGGCGCGTTGCGATTGTTCTCTTCGCAGATGTATTCCTGCGGGCGCACATCGGGGCGCCAGGCGTAGGTGCGGTGATAGCTGTACGGATGCTCCAAGGTCACCGGATCCTCGACCGTGATCACGAGATCGAGCTTGGCGCCGCCCTCGGTCTTCTTGAAGCGCTCGATGACGTGCTCCTGAGTGGAGTGGCTGCTGCCCTCGTCATCGATGAACGTGCGGTCATTCAGACCCACCGTATCCACGACCAGCGTGTCGCCTTCCCAATGCCCGACCGAGTCTCCGAGGAAGGTGAGCGGAACGTCCTTCGGGTGATCGCGGTTCAACCAGATGCGGCGGATGTTGTGCGCGACCTCGTGCAGGATCGTGAGCCGGCCCGGCGTCTGCACGATCTCGATGGGGTAGGGGCTCTCCATCACGCGCGGCATGCCATGCGGGAAGCACTGCGTGGAGGCATCGGCCTCCGGAGTGCCCGCATTCTTTGCCCGGATGCGCCGCTCGAGCACCTTCATGTACTCGGGTTTCAGGGGCGGCGGGACGCCGGGCTCAGGCCCGAGCATGTACTCGTAACCCTGCAGCCACCACACGCCCTCGAAATTGTGCGGATCGGCATTCGGGGCAGCGGAGCCGGGCGGTGCGACCGCGGCGCCGCGCAGGGGCGGTGTCAGCGTGAGTGTCGGATCGCCGCTGTCATGCAGTGTCTTGGGCCGGTTCTGGCTCAAGGCGGGGAGCGCGAGCGCGAGTCCCGCGATGGCGAGGATCACAGCACTACGGATTCGGGCCATGGGCGCCCACGATACCCGATCCGCAAAATCGCATCGAGCGGGCGGAAGGTCGCCCGGGGTCAGTGGCTCTTGCAGCGTTTGGCGTTCGCCATCTGGATGAGTTTGGCGATCCGCGGATTGTTGGTGAGATCGCGGCTGGCGTTGGTCGCGGTGTCCGCCGTGTACATGTTCATCTTCTGCTCGGTCGGCTTGCGCTCGGCGGCCATGCGCTCGCCCATGGCCTTGTCGCTGGCATCGATTTCCTTCTCCGCCGCCTGCGAGGCAACGCCCTTCGCAAGTCCGCCGGTGGCCATGGCAATGGCGGTATCGGCGGCCAGGGCGCCTTCCATCACGGCCTGATCCTTCGCCGCCTTCTCAAAGATCTCCTTCTCCTGGCGCTTCAGGGTCTTTTGCTCGGTCGCCGCAGTCGCCTTCATGTCGGCGACCTTGTTTTTGTCCGGCGTCGTGTACTGCTGCTGCTTGAGCTCCGCAATGATCTGATCGCACGACATGCTGTCATCGCCGGGACGCGAGGCGCTGGGATCGGCGAGCGCCTGATCGTAGGACACCTTTGCAGCCAGCATCTGCTGGCACTGCTCGAGTGTCATATTCGTGCCCGGCATGCTCGCGATCTTCCCGCAATCCGGCGTGCTCGCGCTGTTGTTCGCCGTCGTCGGCGCGGTGTGCTTGTGGCCGAAGAGACCGCCCATGAATCCGCTCTTGCCGCCGCTCGACGATGAATCGTCGCCAGGGGCCGTGGAGCCGCTGCCTCCTTGACCACCGTTTTGAGCCGCAAGCGTCACGGCGCCTGCGAGCTGTTCGGCCATCGGACCCACCATGTCCTCGCCATCGGCATCGGCCTTCGCCCGCACCGAGTCGGCTTTGAGCGGCGTCGCATTGCCGGTCGCCATCAGTCGGTAATCGACCGAGAAACTGTCGCCCTTCTTGACGTTGCTCGTCGCGCTGCCGTCGGTGGACTGCATCAGCGCCTCCTGCTGATCCGCTGCGGCCTGCTTGCTGCCTACGAACGGTGCGAACCTGCCGAAAAATCCGCTGCCGTGCTTCTGCTCGATGCGGGTGTAGAGCACGTAATTGCAGCCCTTCTGCTTCGCCTCCGCATCGATCTGCGAAGCATCGCTCGAGGCGAGCGGCACGACCTCGACCGTCGCGCTTCGAAGGTGACTCATGACGTTCTGACGCATGCCTTCCGCGAGGTCCGCGGTCCGGCCCGACTGGGATTGAGCCTGGGGCAGCGGCACGCCGATGGTGATCTTCCCGCCCGGTGCGGCCGAGGCGATGCCGATCGCGAGGCTCACGCTCAAAAGCCAGGCCGACGTCATTGTTCTCATGGCGGCGCTCTCCCTTACATGCGGGCGCATGGCCCCTCATCGGTAAGCGCGCAAAGCGCAGGAAAACGGGCTCATGCTCTTGACCCACGCGCCCTCGCGACTCAAGGATTGTGCGGATGGACGCGCAGCAGTGGGCCCGGATCCAGGCGCTATTCAGCGAGGCGGTCGAGTTGCCGCCGGCCGAGCGCGCCGCGTTTCTGCAGCGCGCCCCCGACATCGACCAGGGGGAGCTTGCCGACGTCGAATCGCTCCTGCGCGCGCATGAGGACGCGGGAGATTTTCTGGAAGTGCCGGCGATCCAGCTGATCCTGCCCGGCGAGACCGCCGACAGTTCCGCCGAGCGCCTCGGCCAGCGTATCGGCCCATATCAGCTGATTGGCAAGCTGGGCGATGGCGGCATGGGCGAGGTGTATCGCGCCGTGCGCGCCGACGGTCAGTACGACAAGCAGGTCGCGATCAAGCTCGTGCGCTTCGGCTGGAACTCCGCCGCGATGCTGGAGCGCTTCCGCCAGGAGCGCCAGATCCTGGCTGCGCTCGAAAGCCCCAATATCGCCCGGCTCTACGACGGCGGCACCACCGAAGATGGTGTCCCGTACGTCGTCATGGAACTCATCGAGGGCACCCGCATCGATCAGTACTGCAACGAGAATCGCCTGAACGTCGCGCAGCGCCTGAAGATCTTCCGGGAAGTCTGCGGCGCCGTGCAGTACGCCCATCAGCATCTGGTCATTCACCGAGACATCAAGCCGAGCAACATCCTGGTCACGAATGACGGCGTGCCGAAACTTCTGGATTTCGGCATTGCACGGATGTTCGGGGCGGAGCCGGATGCGGGCGCGGCGACCGGGAGCGCGGCAGCACCGAAGGAGGCGACGCGCGCCGTCATGATGACGCCGGGGTATGCGAGCCCCGAGCAGATCCGTGGCGAGACCATCACGACATCGACCGACATCTACTCGCTGGGCGTAGTGCTTTATGAACTACTGACCGGTCAACCGCCGTTCATCGCTGCCGGCGCTGCACCGCATGAGCTCGCGCGCCTCATCTGTGAGGTGCAGCCGCCCACTCCGAGCTACGCGGTCGCGCACAGCGGCGCGGGCGCAAAGTGGCCGCGCCGGCGCGATCTCGACAACATCGTGATGAAAGCGCTGCGCAAGGAGCCCGCGCGGCGCTACGCGACGGCGGATCAGCTGGGCGATGACATTCGCCGCTACTTGAACGGACTCACCGTTGCCGCGACGCCCGACTCGCTGTCATACCGGGTCGGCAGTTTCGTGCGGCGTCATTCCCTGGGGCTCGTGGCGACTGCACTGATCGTGGCCGTTGCGATCACGGCCATCCTGATCGATCTGTCGGAAGCGCGGGTCGCAGCCGCGAACGGCCAGCGCGCCGAGCGACGTTTCGAGGACGTTCATCAGCTGGCGACTTCGCTGGTCTTTGAGCTCCATGACGCGATTCGCGATCTCCCTGGCGCTGTCAATGCGCGCCGCATCCTGGTCGAGCGCGGGGTGAAATACCTCGACAGCCTCGCCGAGGAATCCAATGGGGATCCGGTCCTGCAGCATGATCTTGCGACCTCCCTCATTCGCTTGGGCGACGTGCAGGGCAATCCCTACGACGCCAGTCTGGGCGACATTGCGGGCGCCGAGCGCAGCTACGCCAAGGCGCTGAAACTTGCGGAAGCGGTCTACGCAAAGAAGAGGGATGACGCCGCCTCTGGCCTGACGCTCGCGCAGGCGCTGCGCCGTCACGCCAATGTGCTGTCGCTGCGAGATCGCCTCACGGATGCGCGCGCCGAAGCGGAGCGCGCCGTCAGCGTGAGTGTGGCCAGCGCGCAGCGCTTCCCCGCCAATCAGGACGTCCTCAATGAGCTGAGCCAGGATTACGGTGATCTGTCGGGGATCCTGGGCAGTAACTGGCTGGGTGCGAACCTGAGCGATCACACGGCCGCGTTCGACGCACGCCGCAAGCAGCTCGAGGCGACCCAGAAACTGCTGGCGCTTGCGCCCGCCAATGCAACCTATCGCTCGCTCGAGACGGTGGCCGAAGTGATGGTCGGCGATCAGCTCCTGCTCATGGGAAGGATCCGGGAGGCTGAACAGTATTACCAGCGCAGCTACGGCGCCCTGCAGCGGCTCGCGCAGCAGACGCCCGGTGAGGCGGAGCGAATGCGCCTGCTGCGGATCTATCCACGACTCGCGATTGGCGATCTGTGGGCGCGCGACAACAAGGCGGCGCTCGACCGGTACCGTCGCTCCTTCGCGCTTGCCGCGGAGATCAGCGCCTCGGATCCAACCGATATGAATGCGCGCGCGGCGCTTGCGGTCGAGCACGCAAATATCGCGGACGGATTGTCGCTGAACGGCCTCCATGCCGAGGCCCGACAGCACAGCGCGGCGGCCGTTGCAATCATGGATGAGCTGCGCACGAAGGATCCGAGCAACGTCGAATATCGCGTCACGGCAGGCACGGTCTGGGACTTGTGCGGCGAAGTCGAGGATCGCGCCGGCGATCGCAAGAGCGCGCTCAACTTCTATCAGCGCGCGATGGCACTGTACCGCCAGGAAGTGCGGGCCGAGCCGCATAACCTCGATGCGCGGCTGCATCTCGCAAGCTTCCTGGGACAAGTGGGCGATGACTTCGTGGCAGCGGGCGAAACGGATGCGGCGCTTGGGGCTTACCGTGAGGCACTCGAGGCGGCCGAGTCTGACCATCTGCCTGATGAGAGCGAGGACGCGCGCTACCTGGTGACCGCCGCCCTCACCGGATTCGGTCAAGTGGAGGCTGCGCTCGCGCGGCGCGCCGCGCACTCGCCGCAGCAATCGGCCAGCCACTGGGCGGCGGCTTGCGACTGGTACCGCAAAGCGCAGCTCGCCTGGGCGCAGGTGGCAGAGCCGGGCTACATCAGCCCGAGCGGCTTTTACCTCAACTCGATCGATATCTGGCGCCAGGACAAGCCCCACTGCGCCAGTCCTTAGGTCATTTGCTGCATTGCGAGCACTCAGGTCGCGTGCGATCATTTCGCGCGTGGCGCAACCGCGCAGCGATATTACGCGACTCCTGCTCGACTGGAGCGGCGGCAACCAGGCTGCACTGGAATCGCTTTTCCCGTTGGTCTACGACGAGCTGCGCGCGATGGCGCAGCTGCACCTGCGGCGGGAGCGCTCCGCTCACACACTGCAGCGCACAGCTCTCGTGCACGAGGCGTTCCTGCGGCTGGTCGATCAGAAGAATGTCGATTGGCAGTCGCGAGCCCAGTTCTTCGGCCTCGCCTCGCAGATGATGCGGCGCATCCTCGTCGACTACGCGCGCAAGCGCTCCGCCGCCAAGCGCGGCAGCAACGCCGTGCGTGTCGATCTGGAGGAGATGGAGCGCGGCCACACCAGCGCGCGTGCCTCCGCAGCCGCCCCGACCGGTGCCGCAGCGGATGATACGCAGCTGGACTTCGGCGCCTTCGATGAGGTGCTCACGCGTCTGGAGAAGCTCGAGCCGCGGCAGGGCAAGCTCGTCGAGCTGCGATTCTTCGGCGGACTGAGCCTCGAGGAAGCGGCCGAAGTCATCGGCGTCTCCCGCGCCACCGTGAAGCGCGACTGGGTGTTCGCGCGCGCCTGGCTGCAGCGCGAGCTCTCCGATCACGCCGAGTCCTGACACCCAGCGCGGAAAATCCCAGCGCGTGCGCTCTTTGGTCTTCGCTGCCGCCGCGTGCCTGATGCTCCCGGCAACAGCGGCGATCGCGCAGGGCGGTCCTCCCATGGTGACCGATGATCCGGACACGCCCGGCGATGGCCATTGGGAAATCAACCTTGCCGCCATCGGTGCGAGCACGCCGGGCCGCTTTGATCTGGCGCTGCCCGATGCCGACATCAACTACGGCCTGGGCGAGTACGTGCAGTTGAACCTTGATGTCGCCCTGCAGTCCGCGCACGAGCCGGCGAGCGGATGGAGCACGGCCCTCGGCGTGCAGCGTCTCGGAGTGAAATGGCGCTTCATCGATCGCGAGTAGGCGGGGATCTCGGTCTCGACCTATCCGCAGCTGAGTTTCAGTGTGTCGGATGCGGCCGTGCGCCGCGGGCTGCAGCCGCCGGGGCGGCAGTTCTACCTCCCCGTACAGGCCTCGGGTGAAGTGGGCGAGTTCACGCTCGACGCCGAGGTCGGCTACAACTTCGCGCAGCAGGAACCCGACGAGTGGGCCGTGGGCTTCATCGTGGCGCATGCGTGCGGGCCGCAGGCTGAGTGTCATTTCGAAATCCGCGAGTCGCTCGTACCCCACGACAGTCAAACCCTGATCAATTTCGGCTACACCCGAAGGCTCAGCGGGAGTCTGGTGCTGCTGAGCGCCCTCGGAAGACAGTTCGGGGTCGCCAGCCCCGAGCGTCAAAATCTGCTGCTGTACCTGGGACTGCAGCTCCAACGGCACTGAGCTCGCAGCCCCACGCGCGCCTGTGCTGTAATGAAACGCACAAGACCACGAGGGGGCACCATGACGAATCGTTACATTCGTGCGGCGTTTGCCGCGGCGCTCGTTTTGGCTTCGGGTGCGGCGCTGGCGCAGGTCACGACCGCCAGGGTGACCGGTGGCCAGGTGGAAGGCATCGCCGCCAACGGTGTCGTGTCCTTCAAGGGGATTCCGTTCGCCGCGCCCCCCGTCGCAGATCTGCGCTGGAGGGCGCCGCAGCCTCTCGTGCCCTGGAGTGGCACGAAGAAGGCCGACACGTTCGGCCCCAGCTGCATGCAGGATGCGAACTTCGCCGTGCTTTTCGGCGCACCGAAGACGATGGGGGAGGACTGTCTCTATCTCAACGTCTGGACGCCGGCGAAGTCTGCGGGCGAGAAGCTGCCTGTCATGGTGTGGATCTATGGCGGCGGCTTCGTGGGCGGCATGACGAGCGTGCCGACCTACGATGGAACGAAGTTTGCGCAAAAGGGCGTGGTGCTGGTGAGCGTGGCTTATCGGCTCGGCGCATTCGGCTTCCTCGCGCATCCGCAGTTGAGCCGCGAGGGCCATAAAAGCTCGGGCAACTACGGGATTCTCGATCAGATCGCTGGCCTCAAATGGGTCAAGGCCAATATCGCGAAATTCGGCGGCGATCCGGCGCGCGTGACGATCTTCGGTGAGTCGGCTGGCGGCCTTGCTGTCGGCATGCTGGCGCAATCACCGCTCGCCAAAGGATTGTTCGCCGGTGTGATCTCCGAAAGTGGCGGCAACTTCGGCCCGCCGAAGGTCACCGACTCCGAGGGCGGCGTCAACGCCCCGCCCCTCAAGATCGCCGAGATCACCGGTCAGAAGTTCCTGGCCAGGCTCGGTGCGAACGACATCAAGGCGGCGCGCGCGCTCGATGCCGCGGTGATCCAGAAGGCGCTCGGACCTGGATTGCAAGGCGCATTCTGGCCGGTGTACGACGATGTGGTGCTGCCGTCGGATCCGTACGCGCTCTATAAGTCCGGTCGCTACAACGACACGCCCATTCTGATCGGGACCAACTCTGACGAAGGTGCGCTGTTCGTCACGAGTACGGTCAAGAGCGAGCAGTTCGAAGGCATGATCCGCGGCGGCTATGGCGCTCAGGCGGACATGATCCTGGCCGCCAATCCCCACAGCACCGATGCCGAGGCCACTCAGTCTGCGCGTGACATCTTCCGCGACACGGCATTTGCCTGGCCGACCTGGACCTGGGCGACGCTTCAGTCGCAGACCGGTAAGGGCAAGGTGTTCGTCTATGTCTTTGACGTCCGCAACGCCCGCTCGCCCCACGGCGCAAGCCACGGCGCCGAAATCGCCTACGTCTTCGAGAATTTCGCCGGACCCGGCATTACAGGTATTGCCGCTCCCACACCGGAGGATCTCGCGATCTCCGACTTGATCAGCAACTACTGGGTAAATTTCGCCAAGCACGCCGATCCGAACGGCGCGGGATTGCCGGCCTGGCCGGCCTACACGAAGACGTCACATGAAGTCATGCACCTCGCCATACCGACTTCATCGCCGGAGGCGGTGCCGAACATGACTCAGCTGAAAGCGCTCGATGTCTACTACGCCGCGCGGCGTGAAGAGCTCAAGCGGAAGAAGGCGAACTGAGGGGTCAGCTCTTCTTCGCCTCAACGACATGCGTGCCGACAATCAGGTCGTGCACGCAGCGGCGTTCGGGACCGCAGATGAAGAGGACGTCCACCAGCCACACTAGTCGGCCGATCAGGCCCACTGAACCCACGATAGCGGGCAGAGCAAACCTCACGATGAGCTTCCAGAACTGCGGCACCGCATTCGATTCGTAGTCGCTGACCCGGATCCCCATCAGCAACTTGCCGAGGGTCTGGCCCCTGGTCTTGAGCAGATAGCCATTCACGATGAAGAACCACACCAGCTGACACGCGCTGAGCATGGCGAGCATTGCCATGTCGGGGCGTTGCCCGGTTCTGTACATGTCGAACATCCCCGTATAGACGATAAACGGAATGGCAACAACCAGTCCGATGAGAGCATCGATGATGAATGCCAGCAGTCGGTAGCCTCGTCCGGCGAGCGATGGCCGAACAGGTTCCTCGGCCGTGATAGCGTCTGACATGCTGATCCCCCCAGATTAAGCGCAGTCTACTTCAAGTCACTCGTGCGCCGGGAGAGTGCCGCTCATCTGCGTCGACGCCGCGCCGCGGGTTTCGATGGGACCTTGCGGCGCGCAGGCTTGCGCGGCGCCGACGCGCCCGATGCCGTTCCGGCATAGCGGTCGTGGTATCGCACCCAGTCCTGCGCCGAACCGGGGTGCTCGTCGCGGCCCTTGGCGGTCAGGTCGAGGAAGTTGTAGGTCGTGTTGAGCAGATCGATGCCGCGCGCGAAGGTTGAATACGTGTGATAGAGAGCGCCGGAATCGTCTTTGAAGAACGCGCTCACGCCCTCACGATCCGCCATGCGGGCATCTTTCGGCACCGGAGCGAAGTTGTACACCGCTTCACCCCGCGCGATCTGCTCCGGGGTGAAGGATGCCTGAAAGTCGTAGTTGAATTCCGAGCCCTGAGAAGACACCCAGTTGAACTTCCAGCCCAAGCGCTTCTTGAACGCCCGCAGCTTGGCCAGCGGTGCGCGTGAGACGGCGACGAAGGTGGTGTCGCGCTGGCCGATGTGGTGATTGATGCCATCGTAGTGATCGGCCCAGAACGAGCAATGCGCGCAGCCGGCCTCGCTCGCCGGCCCAAACATGAAGTGATAGACGATGAGCTGACTCTTGCCATCGAACAGTTCCGCGAGCGAGCGGCGGCCCTGCTCGGTCACGAAGCTGTAAGGCTTATCGAGACGCACCCACGGTAGCTCACGCCGCCGTTCCTTCAGCCGGTCGTGCGCGCGAAAGAAATCCTTCTCCTCCTGAAGCAGCGCCCGGCGCGCTCTGAGCCATTCCTCGCGCGACACCACCGGGTGCTCCCTCGTGCCGCTGTGAGTCGTGATCTTGGCCATAAGCTCTCCGTTGCCGCTGCCACGCTTGCTTACACTTTTCTACCGCGCCGCTCCAGCATCGCGCGGCACTCTTTCGCGCCCGCGACGTCTAATGAATGAGGAGCATCCCGCCCAGGCGGGGAGGAGGATATATGAAACTGCGTCAAAACATGATTGCTTACACGGCTGCCCTCGCCGGGACCTTGGGCCTCGCGTCAGTCAGTCACGCGGGAACGGAGATTCAGCTCAGGGCCGATGAGCCCTCCGCGGTGGTGCGTTATTCCGAGCTGGACCTGTGGTCCGATTCATCCGTTCACGCGCTGTACAATCGCATCCAGGATGCAGCCTGGCGCGTGTGCGTGCGTGAAGTCCTGCCGGATTCCGCGCCCAATATCATCGACAACCGCAATTGCCGCCAGACACTCGTCGATTCGGCCGTCGATCAGATCGACCAGCCTGCGTTGACCGCGCTCGACACGGGCCGTGGAACGGTAGATCTGACGTCCAGCGGTTGATTCCCTTTACGCGGGACGGCAGACGCGGCGGACGGACGTTCATTCGTCCGTCGCGTTATTGCGCGGTGATTGCGCCGCCTTCAGCCCGCGTCCCAGTACTGCTCCATCTTCTTACGCATCGCCGCATCCGGCAGACGACCCCGCGCAGCCGCCTGGTTGTCTTCGAGATGCGCGACTTGCGTCGAGCCCGGAATCGCGCACGTGACTGCGGGATGCGAGATCACATACTTCAGTAGAAATTGTCCCCAGGTCGAGGCGTCGATCTCTGCCGCCCAGGGCGGGAGCTTGCGCCGCAGCGCATCCCGGATCGTCGAGCCATAGCCGAAGGGTACATTCGCCAGCACCGCGATCCGCTTCTCCTGCGCCAGCGGCAGCACATCGCTGGCCGCATCGCGGTTGGCAAGCGAGTAGTCGACCTGCACGAAATCCAGCGCATGCTTCTTCATGTGCTCCACCATCTCGGCGTGCTGCGAGACGCGTGAGGTGGTGATGCCGGTGTAGCGGATCTTGCCGGCCCGCTTCCACTCGTTGAGCTGTGGCATCAGTTGATCGACGCCCTCGAGGTTGTGGACCTGCAGCAGATCCACTTTCGATACCTTAAGACGCATGAGCGAGCGCTCAAAACTCGCGGCTCCACCAGGACCGCTGCCAAACATCCCGCGGCCACTCGCAGTGAGTTTCGTCGCAATGAAGATGCCGCTCGTGATGCCGAGCGCCGCGAGCGAGTCACCGATCAGGGACTCGCTGTCGCCATAGGCGGCGGCGGTATCGATGACCGTGCCACCGAGCTCGTGCATGCGCTTGATTTCCGCCTGGATGGCGGTGCGATCGGACTCACGGAACTTATCGGTCCCGAGTCCCACCGCTGGCAGCTTCTCGCCCGTTGAGGGAATCGCCCGCGTGATCAGGGGCGTCGGCGCCGTCGCCCCCGCGGCCGCAGCCAGAAGTGGCGAGGCGAGCAGTACACCGGCTCCGGCTGCGAGTCCTGCCTGCAGCGCGTCGCGGCGCGTGGCGCGAAAATCCGGTCGCTCGCTCATGATGGCCTCTCCTGGCGCGTGGATGGAGTGGCCGTTATACCTCTAGTGCGGTGCTTTTGCCTTTTCCGGATGCAACTCGGCGTCGATCTGCTCGGGCGTGAGCACGAGCTCGCGAAACGCCGCGTGCACCGCGGGCTCATCGCGCGAAGGGTCCTTGAACATCTCCCCGGGCGTCAGATTGGTCTTCTCCTTGCCGCGCAGCTGCTGCAGCAGCTGAATGCCACCGCGCGTGTCATAAAGTTCAGTGTCCTGCATGTCGCGCAAGGTGACATAGAACGATAGCGCCTGAAGGCTGCCTTCGCCCGCGCCCACGTTCGCCGATCCGCCGAAGAGCTTCTTGCGCACCGGACCTAGGTCCACCCCGCTCTGGCTGACGCCGTCCCACTCGGCATCGCCCCACATGTGAGGCGCCTGCACTTTCGTAAAGCCGCTGATGAGCACAGCATCAGGCGCCGGATCGAGCCCCAACCCGGCGTACACGGACTGACGCAGCTTGATGACCTTGGCTTCGTCTCGTTCACCCGTGTAAGGATCAAAGAAGGGACCCTGCTTCTTGTATTCGGCGGCGAGCAGATCCCGCCCGTTAGGCGCGTCGATCACGGTCCACCCGAGCTTGCCCAGCTCTGCACGCACCAGATCCATGTACCGCTGCAGCACTTCCTTCGGCGGCGCCATCTCCCGCGTATCGATGGAGAACATCGCTACCCGATGGACTTTCGTCAGAATCTTGTCGCGGTCAACCTTCAGGCCCGAATCGGCGGAGCGCGGTTCCCCTTCGGGAGGTGGCGGCAAGTCGGTTGACTTCATCTCCATGGCGTTGATGAGCGGATCCTTGTTGCCGGCGGCAATCTCCTCGGGCGTGTGCACGAGCGGCAGCGTTGCAATGCGCACGGCGCGCTCGAGCCGCGCGTGGTCCTTGAACAAGTCGTCCGGCTTGACGAAGAGGAAGCTGTTGATGGCGCCCTTGGCCTTGCGCGTATCGGCGTAGGCGGCCAACTGGATCGCGCCGTACCGACTCCAGATCATCTTGCCCTCGGTATTGACGATCTCGACGGCAACTGAATAGCCAGGAAGAGTCCCCGTCATATTGTTGGAACCGGCATTGAAGAACTCGACCACGGCATTGCCCGGCAGGCGCCCCGTGGTGCGCTCACTGACCCCGTCCCACTGCGCACTGTCGCGGGTAAAGAACGCCTTGCGCGAAGAGATGCCCATGGCGACGAAGCCATCCAGACGCTCCGTCTCCACGGACTCGCGCAGCGCGTTGGTCTGGACCGCATTCCACTGCTCGCGCTTGACGTTACCGGAGACAGGATCATAGACCCCGCCCACCCGGTGATTGAGTTCATCGCGAATCTTGCTGTAGCCCGCCGAGCCCACAACATCGAAGCCCGCCCTCCTCAAGTAATCGCTGACGAGACTCTCGACGGCGGCAGATACATCTTCGCGCTTGGTGAACCCCGCGGGTAACTGCAGCGGCAAGATGCCGACGCGCTTGAAGTGAGCGAGAGTGTTCGCGCGCGTATCGCCCGAGAAGCCGAGGTCTGCCTCCGATTGCACCGGGGGCGGCTTGGTGTCGGCGAGCGCGGGGAGTGCGAGCACACAGCACAGCAGCGCGAGGAGGCGCGGAGTCGAGGCGGGTTGCATGGGGCGTCAGGGTCCTTGCAGGTAGCCGTTGATGATCGGTGCATCCGCGGCGTCGGGCGAGCGCCGCAGATATTCCTTGAAGTTGCGGCGGGCTGAATCCATGTCGCCCTGCCGCCGGTAGAGGAAGCCGAGCTCTCGGTAGGCGACGATCGGCGCGTCCTTGTGCGTGATACAGGCCTCGTATTCCTTGATCACCTCTGGCAGCTGGGAGACGTCGGGAAAGTTGCGTCGCGCGAAATTCGCGCGCAGGTAGCTGGTGAGCCCGTCGGTACCGAATTGTCCTTCCGCACGGTCCATCTCCGCGTGGAATGTCACAGGGCTGCCGCTCGAGTTCATGTCATCTTCTGCGATTCTGAGCGAGTAGTAGCGGGAAAAGCGCGTGAGACCGTCATTCTTCGGCGCGTTCGTGGTCTGCTCTGTGGCCCCGGGAGGCAGCGCTTCCGTCACCGACGAGATACGCGCGCTCAGACCGTCCTTGCTCGCAAGCTCGGTCGTGCCGAAGCGATCTTCCGCGGTCAGCATATCGAGCACGTGCTGCAGGCCCTTCGGCACCTCCGTAGGCTCGTAGCCCGCCGCCGTAATCCACTGCAGTGCCACTTTGTCCGACTCCAGGCGCAGCTGCTCATCGACCGTCTTGGTGGCTTTGCGATCGCCACTCGTGATCGCGGGGGCCGCAAGGCCGGCCGTTGCCGTAATCAGCAGGAGATTCGGCAGCAGGTGGCGCATCGCGCGCGAGCGCGCCGTCTCCGTGGACTTGTCGCCATCGCGGCGCACGACGGGCGCAATCTCCGAGGCGATCACGCCGGCAAGCTCCGATTCGGTACGCACTCGCGCGATCAGCCCGGTCGAGACGTACACAGCGCCGTTGCTGAGCATGAAAGCGTAGGGCAGCGCTGCCGAGAGCGCGTGAATCCGGACAGGCGTCGTCACTGCGCCTGGATTGGCGATCAGGATCTTGTCGACGATGGACTTGAGGTAGGTATCGAGCGCCGCGTCGCGCACCAGGTCCTTGCCCGAGTTGTAGCTCGCCTCGAGCCGGTCGTCATCGATCGTGCTCTGGGGCGCGGCAGCCGCGACGCCGGAAAGCAGGACTCCGAATAGCGCGCTGATTGCCGCGCATCGCCACGGGCTCCCGGCCTTGAGGGGTCGAGTTTTCAGCACAGGGGGTTCGCCGGGGCGCTATCTGGTTTGGATTTATCTGCGCAGACAGGGTTTGTAACACCGGATCGCCCCGCCCCTCAAGTGATTCCGTCGATCCAGGTGCGGACGACCTGCAATTCATCGTCCAGCAACGCGAAATTAGCGCGGTGATGAGGCGCGATGCGACCCAGCTCATGGCCGAGACCCAGGAAATCCGCGGGGTACTCGCTCGTCATTCGCAGCGCGGCATTGAGGTCGAGCCCGAGCAGGGAGATGGCATTGCGCAAGGCGCCCGCCATGTCGAGCGCCGTGCCCGCCAGCGTGCCGTCCTCATCCCGGCACACGCCATCGACCACTCGAATCGTGCGGCCCTGGAGCACGAAGGAGTCGGCGGGTGATCCCACCGCGGGCATCGCATCGGTCACGAGCATGAAGCGATCGTGGCGCTTGCACCGCAGGGCAAGCCGCAGAGTCACCGGATCCACATGATGGCCGTCGACGATGATGCCGCACCAGGTCGTATCGTCATACAGCGCTGCGCCCACCATGCCAGGCTCGCGCGCGGTGAGCGGGGACATCGCGTTGAAGAGGTGCGTGAAGCCGCGCAATCCCGCACCGATGGCGCTTGTGACCTCCGCGAACGTGGCATCGCTGTGCCCGGCGCACACCACGACGCCCTGAGCGGTGAGTGCGCCGATGAGCTCGGGCGCGGTCATCTCGGGGGCAAGCGTGAGCAGGGTGCGGCCGCGCTTCAGGCCGCACAGCGAGGAGATTGCGCCCGCATCGAGCGGCCGCAGGTGTTTTTCATCGTGCACTCCGCGCCGGGCCCGATTCAGGAACGGGCCCTCGATGTGTATGCCCAGCACGCCCGGCACACGCGCATCGATCGCCTCCTGCACAGCGGCGATCGCCCGGGCGATCATGGTGAGATCATCGCTGATCAGCGTCGGCAAAAATCCGGTCGTGCCGAAGCGGCGGTGCGCGGCGCCGATGGCGCGAATGGACTCGCTGTCCGGGTGGTCGTTGAAGAGCACGCCGCCGCCGCCATTCACCTGGATGTCGATGAAGCCCGGGACGAGGAGCCGCCCGCCCAGATCCTCCTGCGAGACGTTGCGGCAGCGCGTGTCATCGGGCGCCACGACGGCTTCGACCCGGCCGTCATTGACCAGCAGGGTGCGTCCGGTGCGGATGCCCTCGGGCGTGAAGAGCCGGCCGTTGACGAGAGCCTGCCGCATCAGAGGGTCTCGGTGACCTTCGACAGATGCGGTGGCCGATCCGGATCGAGCCCGCGCCGCACCGCGAGTGTCGCGATCATGCGATAGGCGCTCTGCACCAGCAGGATCGGTCCGAGCTCGGCCGTGCAGTCGATCACTGGCAGGGTTCGCGGACCATACGCACCGGCGCTCGCGAGCAGCACTGGCACCTGGCGGCTCGCCAGTTCCGCCGCGAGGGCGTTCACTCCCGCGCCGGCGGCGTCGCTCTGCGCCAGAAGCAGCGCCGGAAACTTTGGCCCGAGCAGCGTGAATGGACCGTGGCGCAGCTCCGCACTGCTGAAACCCTCGGCGTGCAGATGACAGGTCTCCTTGCACTTGAGCGCGATCTCCTGCGCCGCTCCCAGGCCGAGTCCGCGTCCGACGACATACAAATGCTCGACACTCTCGAGCAGCGCCACCGCCGCCGACCAGTCGAGCGCCCAGGCGCGTTCCATGAGTGCGGGCAGCGCTTCGAGTTCAATGGTCAGTGCGGCATCGCCCGTCCAGGCGGCCACCAGCCGCGCCAGCGCCGCCAGCGTCGCGAGATAAGACTTGGTGGCGGCGACACTGCTTTCCGGTCCGGCGTTCAACAGCACGGCGTGATGAGCGGCGGCCATGAGCGGCGCATCGGGACTGTTGCACAGCGCGACGACAGTGGCTCCCGAGGACTTCGCGGCGGCCACCGAGGCGAGCAGATCCGGACTGCGGCCCGACTGGGAAATCGCCAGGAACAGGCAGCCGCGCAAGTCCTGGTCGATGCCGTACACGGAACTCACCGACGGCGCCGCCGATGCGGTGATCACGCGCGCGCGCGTCTCGATCAGGTATTTGGCGTAGGTCGCGGCGTGATCGGAGCTGCCGCGCGCGCAGGTGATGACCAGGCGCGGATTGAGCGAGCGGATGATCGCGCCGAGCGCATCGAACTGGATCTGATGCTCACTTTGCGTCAGCACAGCCTGCGATGCGCCCGCCGCCTCGCGGAACATCTGTGTGTGCTCGACCTTGAGGGTCGCACTCGATTCCCCGTGCGCCATGGCAGCCGCTCTCAACTGGAGGCGCTCAGCTCGGCCACGAAGTCATAGATGTCGCCGCGGTAGTACGACTGCGAGAACTCGATCGCGCTGCCATCGCGCAGCGAGCCCAGCCGCTCAACGAGCAGACCCGGATCCCCCGAGCGGGCCTTGAGGAGCTCGGCCTGCTCACCCGTCAGCAGCACGGCGCGCAGTCTCTGCAGCGCGCGCACCGGGCGATTGCCAGCGCGCTCGAGCGCCTCGTAGAGCGAGGTATCGACCGCATCGAGCGAAGGCAGGGCAGAGGCGACCACCGTCGCAAACTCGAGCGCCATCGGCACATCGTCGGCGTAGCGGATACGGTTGAAGCGATACACCGGCGTGCCTGGACTTAAGCGCAGCGCGAGCGCTTCCTCCGGCGTCACGGTGCCTTCCGCCCGGCGCAGCCACACGCTGCGCGGCGAGCGTCCGCGCGCGCGCATGTCCTCCGAGAAGGAGGTGAGCATCGCGAAATTCTTCTGCACGCGTGCGGAGACGAAATTGCCGGAGCCCTGACGCCGCACCAGCAATCCATCCGCGACCAGTCCGTCGAGCGCTTTGCGCACCGTGATGCGCGAGACGTTGAATTCCGCGGCGAGATCGCGCTCGGCAGGCAGCGCGTCATCGGGCGAGAGCACCTGGTTTTCGATCGCGCGACGCAGCGCGCGCTGCAGCTGCTGATACAGCGGGAGGTTCTTCCGCTCATCGAGCGGACCGACTGCTTCGGCCAGTGTCGTCATGCGTCTGCTCGATGGTGGACGGTGGCTGGTCTCCACCGATAATACCAACTAAAGACCACAGGATGGCTACTCTTTTTTTGCATGGAATTATATCCAAATGATTTATATGAGCTTATAAGCCCAAAACACCCTGGGCGGGGCCTGGGCCTCTGGAATATAGTTCTAATTGGTATTATCTTGGGCCGTAAGTGGTGTACACTCAGGTCCGCATCGGACGGACCACTCGCAGGCCTATCGCGTGTGGATCGCATCCGGGCACAGAAGAAAAGGGGCATCGAAATGAATCGAATTACGTTCGCCGTCAGATCAGCGCTCGGTCTCGCCATGCTCGCGCCGCCGATGCTGGGATGGGCACAAGACGCCCCTGCCACGGCCAGCGAGCCGCCGCTGCAGGAAGTCGTCGTCACCGGCATCCGCCACTCCGTGGAGGAGTCGCTGCAGGTGAAGAAGGACGCGAACACGATCCAGGAAGTGATCAGCGCCGAGGACATCGGCAAGATGCCCGACAAGAACATCGCCGATTCGCTGACGCGCGTGGTCGGTGTCACCACCAGCTCCGCGAGCGCCAATGAAGGCGGCTTCGATGAGAACGACCGCGTCAGCATGCGCGGCACCAATCCCAGCCTGACTCAGACCCTGATCAACGGTCACGGCGTCGCCGCCGGCGACTGGTTCGTGCTCGATCAGGTGCAGCAGGTGGGACGCAGCGTGAGCTACACGCTGCTGCCTTCGGAGCTGATCAGCCAGGTGGTGGTGCATAAGAGCTCGCAGGCCTCGCTTGTGGAGGGCGGCGTCGCCGGCTCGATCGATATCATCACCCGCAAGCCGCTCGATTTCAGCAAGCCCTTCACCTTCCAGGCCTCGGCCGCTGCGGTCTATGCCGACCTGCCGAACAAGACCGACGGACAGTACAGCGCGCTCTTCAACTGGAAGGGCGACAACATGGGTCTGCTGGTGCAGGGCTTCTACGAGGCGCGTCATCTGCGCCGCGATGGCATCGAGCTTCTGGGCTATGAGCAGTTCGCGCCCGGCAGTGCCGCCGTCACTGCCCATCCGGACCTCGCGAACGTCTACTACCCGGCTCTGATCGGCGAGGCGCTGTTCACCCAGCACCGCACGCGCAAGGGCGGCCTCGTCGATTTCGAGATCAAGCCCACCGACAGCCTGACACTCGATTTCAACGGTTTCATGTCCAAGCTCGATGCGGGCAACTACAACCGCAACTACCTCGAGTGGCTCACGCACTTCGTGGCCCAGGGCGCGGGCCAAGCCCCGGATCCGGGCTATCTGGTGCAGAACGGCACGCTGACGCGCGCAACTTTCACGGGCGTCCCAGGCACCGACTACGGCATCTACGATCAGATCTCCCGCCCCGATGAGAGCGCCACCGCCGCCTTCGTCGACTTCGACGCCAACTGGAAGCTGAACGATGCGCTGAGCTTCAGCACCCAGCTGGGCACTTCCAAGGGCGATGGCAAGACCCCGACGCAGGATGTCTCGGAGACCGCGCCGGGCATCGGCACGGGTGCCGCCTATGTGCTCAACAACCTCACGACCGGCGCGAGCTTCAACCTCGGCAGCGAGAACCCGAAGGTGCCCGGACCGCTCGGCCCGCAAGGTCAGCCCGGCGTGGCATTCGGCTGGATCTTCGGCGCCGAGAACGTCGATGTGAAGGACAAGGAGACCTGGGCCAAGATCGACGGCGATTTCGCCGTGAAATCCGGGGCCTGGAGCGACCTGAGCTTCGGCGTGCGCTACCAGACGCACGAGCGCTCCTCGGACAACGCGATTGCGCAGGGACCGACGGGCGCAGGCACGCAGATTTCGTCCTACCCGCAGACCTGGACGAACTACCCGGACGACTTCACCACCTTCGGTGCGACGATCCCGTCGCAGGTCTGGTTCTGGACGCCCGGCCAGCTGGCCGCCTACAACTCGCCCACCAACGTCAATCGCGACCTCCTGGCGCGCGAGTACTACCAGTACCTCTTCGATGTGCGTGAGCGGAACTGGGCGGCGTATATCCAGGCCAATTTCGCCGGCGACAACTGGTCCGCGGATGTGGGACTGCGCGCCGTTAGAACCGAGGAGCATGTCGTCACGTTCACGCAGGTGAGCGCGCTCACTCCGGGTGCCATCACCACGTCCGCATTCGGTCCCTTCATCGGCATTCCGGTCGATAACGACTACAACGACCTGCTGCCGAGCGCGAACTTCAAGTACAAGTTCACCAGCGACCTCATCGGCCGCGCCGCGGTCTCCGAGACGATGACGCGCGCGGATTACTCGGCTCTGGCGGGATTCACCGACTTAAGCCCGCCGGGGACACCCACGGGCACGGGAACCGGCTCGGGCGGCAACCCGGACCTGAAACCCATCCGCTCGACCAACGTCGATCTGGGCCTCGAGTGGTACTTCGACCGCCGCTCGCTGCTGTCGGCAGGCCTGTTCTACATGGACCTGCAGAACTACGTCTCCTTCGGCTCGACGACGGCGACGTACCTCACCTATAGCAGCCAGTTCCCGAACGGTGCCGAAGTGCCGTACCTGCTCTCGGTGCCGGTCAACGCCAAGGGCCGCGTCCAGGGCTTCGAGGCTGCCTATCAGCAGGCCCTGGGCCAGTACTTCGGCGTGCAGGGCAACTACACGTTCGCCGACGGCAAGCAGACCTCGCTCGTCACGAACGGGGACGACCGCCTGGTCGGTACCTCCAAGAACAGCTACAGCGTCAGTGGCTATTTCGAGAACGCGCACTTCAGCGCGCGGGTCTCCTATGTCTACCGCTCGGCTTTCTTCAGCGGCCTGGATCGCAACACCGCGTTCTCACAGGATGCGATCGGGAGCCTCGCGGCCTCGCTGGTCTTCACGGCAAGCGACAACATCTCGGTCTCGCTCGATGGCCAGAATCTGAACAATCCGACGCTGAAGTACTACGCGCTGGACCGTACCCAGCCGCGTGCGTTCTACAAGAACGGCGCGCAGTACTATGTGACCTTGCGCGCGAAGTTCTGACGCGGACGGCGGACCCGCTCACCCACCCCCTAGGGTGAGCGGGCACCCGTCGCCGGTGCCGGCGGGGAGCGCGCGATGAGCGGCGAGGCTTTCATGGCGCGTAACGGATCGGCGGCACTCCTGGTGCTGAGCTCCATGCTGGCATTGCCGGCGGGCGCGACTTCCACTCCTGCCTTGTGTCCGGTGATACCGCTGCCCAATCAGGTCATGGCCGCGGAGGGCGCATTTGCGATCCGTGCCGCCACTGTCGTGCGTATCAATCCCGGCGACAGCGCTGCAAGCGCGGCCGCGCACTATCTCATCGATCAGCTCGCGCGCTCCGGCGGCCTGAAGCTTGCGCTGCGTTCCGGTGCGACGCCGGACGGGGCGATCACGTTTGAAACGCGTCCCGGCCTTGCTGCCGAAGCGTATCGCCTTCAGATCTCGCCGCGCCGCGCGCTCATCACGGCGAGTACCGCCGCCGGACTCTTCTACGGCGCCGTGACGCTGTGGCAGCTCGCCTCAGCCGGTTCAGGTGCGGTCGATATCCCGGCGCAGGACATCCACGATGCGCCGCTCTACGCGTGGCGCGGTCTCATGCTCGACTCCTCGCGCCATTTCCAATCACCCATGTTCGTACGCGGCATGATCGATTGGATGGCCTGGCACAAGCTCAACGTCCTGCACTGGCATCTCACCGATGATCAGGGCTGGAGGCTGCAGATCCGCCGCTATCCGCGCCTGACGGACATCGGCGCCTGGCGCACCGAAGCGGGCACCAGCACCCGCTACGGCGGCTTCTATACCCAGGATGACGTGCGCGCGATCGTCGCATATGCGCGCACGCGCCACGTGCTCATCGTCCCGGAGATCGATATGCCGGGGCATGCGCAGGCGGCCATCGCCGCGTATCCGATGTACGGTGCGCACGTGGGGCCGGCGCCGCCGGTATCGTCAAACTGGGGCGTGCACGAGTACCTGTTCAATCTCGAGCCCGCGACGTTCCGGTTCCTGGATGACGTCCTCGATGAAGTGATCGCGCTGTTCCCGAGCCCGTACATTCACATCGGCGGCGATGAGGCGGTCAAGAGCCAATGGAAAGCCTCGGCGGCGGTGCAGGCGCGCGCGCGTGCGCTGGGCATCAGCGATCCTTCACGTCTGCAGGCTTATTTCACACAGCGGATTGCGCGCCACCTTGCCCGGCGCGGTCGCAGGATGGTGGGGTGGGATGAGGTGCTCGAGCCCGGACTGCGCGAAGACGCGGTGGTGATGTCGTGGCGCGGCACGCGCGGGGCGCACACGGCGGCGATTGCCGGCAACGACACGGTGCTCACGCCCTGGCCGACGCTGTATTTCGACAATCAGCAGAGCGCACTCGGGATCGAGCCGCCGGGGCGCATGCAGGTGGTCTCGCTCAAGGATGTGTACTCCTTCGAGCCGCGCGACCGCACGCTGACGCCCGCCGAGCGGCGCCACGTCCTCGGCGTGCAGGCAAATCTGTGGTCGGAGCACATCCGCACCGAGGCTCGCATGCAGTGGATGGCATTGCCCCGCGCGGCGGCCGTGGCAGAGCTCGGCTGGACTCGCCCGCAAGCGCGCCACTGGGAGCAGTTCCTGCAACGGCTCGCACCTGAGCTTGCCCGCTACCGTGTCTTCGGTATCCAAGCCGCCGACAGCGTGTTCGCGGTGGACGCACAGGTGAGCGCGCAGTCCCCGACGCTCACCATGACCCTCTCCAATCAGGGCGGATTCGGAGACATCCGCTTCACGACCGACGGCAGCGACCCGAGCGTGCACTCACCGCTCTACCAATCGCCGCTGCAGCTGACCCCCGGCGGTGAGCTGCGCGCGGCGACGTTCGTCGCGGGGCAGCCTGCCTCCACGGTGCTGCGCCGCCGCCTCGATGCGGCGAGCCTCGCACACCGTACGAGCCGCGAGCTTGATCTGTGTACGCAGGGCGTTGCGTTGCTGCTGGAGTCAGCGGCGCTGGCGCCCGGGGAGGGTGCGATCTTCGCGCTGGATATCATGAACCCGTGCTGGATCGAGCGTGGCGTCGCGCTGGCGCACGGCGCGAAGCTCACCGCGGCCGTGGCACCGTTGCCGTTCAATTTCGAAGTGGGCGCGGAGAAGGACAAGATCAAAGTGGGCGATGCACGTACGGCGCTGGGTGAACTCGAAGTGCGGCTCGACGGCTGCGAGGGCGCGCCGGTGGCGAGCATCCCGCTGCCGAGCGGCGCGGGCGAGCGAGTGCTGCCACCCGTGGATCTGCCCGCGCGCGCCGGGCGCCACGATCTGTGCCTGCGATTCGCGCGGCCGGCGGTCGATCCGATCTGGGCGCTCGACTGGGTCGAGATCGCTCCGTGAGCCGGGTATCGAATCTGATCCTGCGCGCACCGCTCGAGGGCTGGTGCGCACCGCTTGATGATGTGCCCGATGCCGTGTTCTCGGGGCGCATGCTGGGCGATGGACTGGCCATCGACCCGACGGTCGGAGTCGTCACCGCGCCGTGCGATGGCATCATCACCACGGTGCCAGCGGGGGGTCACGCCGTGTCGATCCGCACGGCCGGAGGCGTCGATGTCCTCATTCATGTCGGCATTGACACGGTGCAGCTGGGCGGACGCGGCTTCACGACGCGTGTAGCCGCCGGTCAGCGCGTGCGCAGCGGCGAGGAGCTCCTGAAGTTCGATCTGGAAGTGCTGGCGCGGGCGGCGAAGAGTCTGTTCACGCCCATCGTCATTTCCGCGGAGTCGGGCGTTTCGATTGTCACGCGCCACCCCACGGGCGCGATACGCGCCGGTGAAGTCCTGATGCAAATCACCGTGAACGGCGCCGCTGCGACGGCCGTCGAAGCCTCGGCAACGGATGCGGACAGTCTCAGCGGCTCAATCGCTGTGCCCCTGCGACACGGCATACACGCCCGGCCGGCCGCGCTCCTGACCCAGCGTGCACGAGCCTACGGTGCGGAACTGACGATCTCGGTGCGCGGCAAGTCCGCAAATGCACGCAGTGTCGTCGCGCTCATGGCGCTCGGCGCCCGCCACGGCGATGTGATGAGGGTGACGGCGCGGGGTGGCGATGCCGCCGCGGCGTTGCGGGCGCTCGAGGACGCATTGGCCGAGGCGCTGCGGCTCGAGTTGTCGCTTCCCGCCGAGGCCTCGCCTGCGCCGGCGGCTCGCGCGCCCGCCTCCGCACCTGTGGCTGCCGGCGTGCTGTGCGGAGTGACCGCTGTCGCAGGATTTGCGGTGGGACGTGCGGCACGAATGCAGCGTGCCGAGATCCGCGTGACGGAAGCCGGCCAGGGTGTCGAGCACGAGAGCGCGGCATTCGAGCGAGCGCGTGCCAGCGTGCGCGCGCGACTGGCGCGCACCGCCAATGAGGGACCGACGACGCGCCGCGAGCTGGTCGGCGCCCATCTCGAATTTCTCGAGGATCCGGAGCTCATCAGCCGCACGGTGGAGGAGATCGCGAGAGGACACAGCGCAGGCTTCGCCTGGCGTCACGCGGTGCGGCAGTCGATTGCGGCGCTCGAGACTCTCGAGGATGTCCGCTTGCGCCAGCGCGCCGACGACCTCCTCGACATCGAGTCTCAGCTACTCGTCGCGCTCACCGGGGAGACCCGGCCCGCAAACTTCAAGCTGCCCGCTGGGGCGGTGCTGGTGGCCGATGACTTGCTGCCCTCCGAGCTCATGGCGCTCGATCGCGATCAGCTGGCCGCGATCTGCCTGGCAGGGGGCGGTGCCACCTCGCATGTCGCAATCCTCGCGGCGGCGCTCGATGTGCCGATGCTGATCGGTCTGGGCACCGCGTTGAGGCAGGTGCCGGCCGGGGCGCAACTCATCGTCGATGCAACCCACGGCGAGCTGCAGATCGATCCGACCGCTGCCGGTTTCGCGCAGGCGGAGTCACGCGCTCGCGCGCTGCACGCTGAACGGGCCCGGGCGCGCGCGGCGGCACAGCGAGAGTGCCGCACCCATGACGGCACGCGCATCGAAGTCTTCGCCAATCTCGGCAGCGTGGCCGATGCGCAGGCGGCCGTGGGGGCGGGGGCTGAAGGTTGCGGACTCCTGCGCACTGAATTTCTGTTCATCGATCGCGAGACGGCGCCCGCTGAGGCGGAACAGCTTGCGGTGTATCAGGCCGTCGCCGATGCCCTGGCCGGCCGGCCGCTCGTGCTGCGTCTCATGGATGTCGGCGGGGACAAGCCGCTGGCGTACCTGCCAATGCCGCGCGAGGACAATCCGGCGCTCGGTCTGCGCGGCATCCGCACCGCGCTGTGGCGCCAGGATTTGCTTCGCACCCAGCTGCGCGCAGCGCTTCGTGTGACTCCCTCTGGCATCGTGCGGCTGCTCTTGCCGATGATCACCGATGTGTCCGAGATCGCGGCCGTGCGCGCGCTCGTGAATGAGCTCAGCGCCGAGCTGGGCGCTCGCCGGCGCATCGAGCTCGGCGCGATGATCGAGACGCCGGCCGCGGCACTGATGGCTGCGCAGATCCTGCCTGCGGTGGATTTTCTGTCGATCGGCAGCAACGATCTCACGCAGTACACACTCGCCATGGATCGCGGTCATCCTGAGCTCGCGCGGCGCGTCGATGCGCTGCATCCGGCGGTGCTGAAGCTGATGGCCGCCGCGAGTGCGGCGAGCGTCGCTGCCGGCAAGCTCGTCGCCGTGTGTGGGGGCGTCGCTGCGGATGCGGCTGCCATTCCGCTTCTGATCGGATGGGGAGTGCGCGAGTTGTCGGTGGTGCCCGGCGCCATTCCCGCACTGAAACGGCAGATCGGCTCCCTCAGCGTGAGCCGGTGTGAGGCGCTTGCGGCGCGGGCATTGCAGCTGGGGTCGGCCGGGGAAGTCCGCGAGCTCGTCGCGCAACAGATGAGATACGAGGAAGGTACGCCATGAGCGCACGATTCTCAGGGCTGCAACAGCTGGGCCGGGCGCTCATGCTGCCGATCGCGGTGCTGCCGATCGCGGGACTGCTGCTGCGCCTCGGACAGCCCGATGTGCTCAACCTCTCCGTGATGGCCGCGGCCGGCGATGCCATCTTCTCCAATCTGGGCATGCTGTTCGCCGTGGGTGTGGCGGTGGGATTAGCGCGCGAGAACCACGGCGCCGCGGGACTTGCGGCGCTCGTGGGCGTGCTGGTCACGACGCACGGCATCGAGGTCATGATGGCGGTACCGCCGGACCTCAAGGCGCGCGAGCTCTCCAAGCTGAGCATTCCGGTCGGGCTCATCTGCGGCATCACTGCAGGGCTTGCCTACAACCGCTTCGCCAATATCACGCTACCGAGCTCACTCAGCTTCTTCGGCGGCCGGCGTTTCGTGCCGATCCTCACGGGCGTGGCGGGAGTCGCTTACGCGGTGGTAATCGGTCTTGCCTGGCCGATCGTCGAGCACGGCATGGATGCCGCGAGCCGCGGCATTCTCGGCGCGGGTAATCTCGGGCTGTTCGTTTACGGTGTGCTCAACCGCACGCTCATCATCACCGGCCTGCACCACATCCTGAACAATTTTGCCTGGTTCATCGTAGGTGACTTCAATGGCGCGACCGGGGATCTCAAGCGCTTCTTCGCCGGCGATCCGACTGCCGGCGCGTTCATGTCCGGCTTCTTCCCGGTGATGATGTTCGGTCTGCCCGGCGCGTGTCTGGCGATGTACCACGCCGCGCGCAGCGACAGGCGCGCGGAGGTCTCGGGACTGCTGCTGTCGATTGCGCTGACCTCGTTCCTCACCGGTGTCACCGAGCCGATCGAATTCACTTTCATGTTCCTCGCACCCGTGCTGTATGCGCTGCATGCGATCGCCACCGGCGCCGCCATGGTGCTGATGAACGTACTGCACGTCCGGCTGGGATTCAGCTTCTCGGCCGGCCTGTTTGACTACGTCCTCAATTTCAGCCACGCCCAGCACCCGCTGTGGTTGTTGCCGATTGGGGCGGTGTACTTCGCGCTGTACTACGGCGTCTTCTATCTGTGCATCGTGAAACTGAATCTGGCGACCCCGGGTCGGGGCGCAGAGGAATCGGCGGCCGCGGATTCATCGTCGCGCTCACCGCATGATCGCGCGGGCGGATTTATCGAAGCCCTGGGCGGTACGCGTAATCTGCAGGAAGTGGAGGCCTGCACGACGCGTCTTCGGATCATCGTCGCGGACGGAGCCGCGGTGAACGAGGCGGCACTCAAGCGGCTGGGCGCGCGCGGCATCGTGCGGCCGGCGCCCGGCAGCGTGCAGGTGGTGCTGGGCCCGATTGCCGATCAAGTGGCCGGTGAGATCCGCGGCGCCTTGCGCTTCGCCTCGGGTGCGTCCGCTGCAGCGTTACCTTCAGGCCACGATGCAAAGGCTTTGCTCGACAGTCTGGGTGGAAGGACCAACGTGCGCGAGCTCGCCGTGGCTCCCGGAAGACTGCTGCTGCAGCTCGTCCGTCTCGAGGCGGTGAACGACGCAGCTCTGGCTGCGCTCGGTCTGCGCGGAGTCGCGCGTCCCGGAGACGACCGGCTTCAACTGCTGGTCGCGGGCGCCGTTGAGGCGACCGCACAGCCACTGGGCGCGCTGCTGCGGGAGTGAAGGAGGGGGTCGATGACCGCCACGCTCTTCAACTACTCGTACACGCCGGCCACGGGCAAGAGCACGCACGCCACCCCGCCCCCCGTCCGCCGCATCGTCATCGTGGGCGGCGGCACCGCCGGCTGGATGACGGCGCTCATCTTTGCGCGCGCGCTCATCGAGCGGGGCGTCGAGATCACGGTACTAGAGTCCCCGACCGTGCCCATTATCGGTGTGGGCGAGGGCTCGACGCCCTGGCTGCGCGGCTTTTTCGACAGCCTCGGCATCGAGGAGGCTGAGTGGATGCCCGCCTGCCAGGCGACCTATAAGTGCGGCATCACTTTCAAAGACTGGTCGACCAGGCCCGGCTTCGAGCACTACTTCCATCCCTTCGCCTCGATGCTCGACAACCTGACGATGACGCAGTTCGTTCACAACGTCGAGGCGCGCGTGAAGGGAGCGAATGTCTCCGCGCACCCGGACCGCTTCTTCATCGCGACCCGGCTCGCGGCCGAGCGGCGCGCCCCGAAGGCCGCGTCCAGCTTCCCGTTCGACATCTGGCACGGCTATCACTTCGACGCGACGCTGTTAGGCCAGTTCCTGCATCGCAAGGCACTCGAGCGCGGGGTGCGCTATGAGAGCTGCCATGTCACTCATGCCACGCTCGATGCGCAGGGCGCGATCGCCTCGGTGAGCACGCGCGAAGGGGCGACGATCAGCGCCGATCTGTTCGTCGACTGCACCGGCTTTGCGGGACTCCTCATCGACAAGGCGCTGCACACCCCGTTCGTCAGCTTCGCGGACAACCTCTTTAACGATGCGGCCGTGGCGCTGCCGACGCCGATCGAGGAGTCGATCCCCTCCGAGACGGTGTCCACGGCGCTCAAGGCCGGCTGGGTCTGGAAGATCCCGCTCACCAGCCGCTACGGCAACGGCTATGTCTTCAGCACGCGGTTCTGCTCGCCCGATGAGGCCGAGACGGAGCTGCGCGGGCACCTGGGCCTGCTCGATGCGGATGTCGAGGCGCGGCATCTGAAGATGAAGATCGGGCGGGTGACGCAGCACTGGAACAAGAACTGCCTCGCCATTGGCCTCTCGCAGGGCTTCATCGAGCCGCTGGAGGCGACCGCGCTTCTATTCATCCAGCAGACGGCGGCCAGCTTCGTCGAGTTCCTCGGGAAGGCGGACCTGAGCGAGGCGGCGCACGAGCGCTTCAATCGAGAGGTCAACGCTCACTTCGAAGGCACGCGCGACTACATCGTCACGCACTACAAGACCAACACGCGCAAGGACACCGAATACTGGCGCGCCAACGCGGCCAATCTCGCGCTCTCGGATGACCTGAAGACACTGTATTCGCTGTGGATGACGGGTCAGAGCATCGCCGCCGGCGTCAAGCAGCAGGCGATCGGCAAGGGCTACCCGGTCTTCTCGTGGTACGCGATCATGGCCGGCATGGGCATCTTCCCGGATCCGAAGGATCTGCGTGCGCCGACAGCGCAGGAAGCGCGCTACAACCTCGAAGAGATCGACGACCTCATCGTCCGCAGCGCCGTCAACTATCCGGATCATCGCAGCGCGCTCGAGCGCATCGCGCCGCGACGCGTGGATCCCTCGCTGCAGATCTACTTCTGGTGAGTGCGGATGAGCGCCCCGCTCACGCCCATGCGCGAGTACGCTCATCCCGATGACGCGCTGATCCGCGCCGAGATCTTCGGTAGCGGTACGCCCGCGGTGTTGCGCGGTCTGGTGCGGGATTGGCCCATCGTCGCGGCAAGCCGTCGCTCCAGCTCTGCGGTCGTCAAGTATCTGCGCCGCCTCGACAGCGGCGCGCCGGTCGATGCGATCATGACGCGCCCGCAGGAACAGGGGCGGGTCTTCTATAACGAAGATCTCAGCGGCTTCAATTTCGTGCGTAACCGCATCCCCGTGTCGCAGGTTGCCGAACAGGTGCTGCGTTATGCGCAGTTCGAGCGCTCCCCGGCCGTGGCGGCGCAGAGCGCGCTGATCCGTGACTGCCTGCCGGGCTTCGCGGCGGAGAATCGCCTGACGCTGCTCGATGAGTCGATCCTGCCGCGGATCTGGCTCGGCAATGCGATCACGACACCGACTCACCTGGATGAGTGGAACAACATCGGCTGCGTGGTCGCCGGCCGGCGCCGCTTCACGCTGTTTCCGCCGCAGCAGATCGCCAATCTCTACATCGGACCGCTCGACTTCGCGCCAACCGGCGCGCCGATGAGCCTGGTGCAGCTGCATGCACCGGATCACGCGCGTTATCCGCGCTTCCGCGAGGCGCTCGCGAGCGCCGTCACGGCCGATCTGTCAGCGGGCGATGCGCTCTACATTCCGCCGCTGTGGTGGCACCACGTCGAGTCGCTCGAGCGCTTCAACGTCCTGGTGAACTACTGGTGGCATGCGGCCGGAGGACCGACCGATGCGCCCTCCGGCTTTGATTCGCTGATGCATGCGATGTTGAATGTGCGCTCGCTTCCCGAAGACGCCCGGGCAGCCTGGCGCGCGCTCTTCGAGCACTACGTGTTCGGGCCGCAGCGGGACGTGACGGCCCACATCCCGCGCGAGCGGCAGGGGCTGCTCGGCCCGCTGTCAACCGAGGATGAGGCGAGACTGCGCGACTACCTGGCCCGGCGGCTGCAGATTTAGTCTCAGGGCTTACCGACCTCGACGGCCGTCGCGGCAAAGGGCTTCGGCGCCGCGGCCTCAGCGCCCGTGGGAGGACGGAACATGCTCGCGAGCTGACCTTCGAGCACGTACGCGCTTGTGCCGACCACAGTCACTGCCACCGGACCCAGGGGATAACCTTCCTTCACGGTCGCGCTCGTGCCTTCGTCGCCTTTGAGCTGCACGCGCGAGAGTCGCCCGCCGCTGCCGCCTTCGACCACCAGGAGTCCCGACTTACCGAACGCGCGCATGCCATCCGGGCGCTCGATCGGACGATTGAGCTTCACCTCGACGACCGTGCCGGCAGCGCCGTCTTTCTGGATCGGCACACTGAACAGCTTGCTCGTGGCCAGCGCATTCACCAGGACGCGATCGCCCAGCACCGAGATGCCATCCAGGACTCCGCCTTTCGCACCGAAGGCTCCGTTACCGGCCCACATCTCGAGCGCCTTGGCGCCCTTCTTCAGCCGTACGACTTCCATGTTGTTGGTATCGGTCGCGTAGGCCGTTCCATCCGCGGCCACGGCGATGTCGTTGCAGAACGCGCCGGCCGTCGGCAGAGGATAGTGACCCTTCGAGGCACCGGTTTTCAGATCGAAGGCATAGAGCGCCGAAGGAGGCCGCGGCTGACTCGCCGGCGCTCCGACGAAGGTTCCCGAGCACGCCCAGAGTGTCCCCGAGCGATCATCGGCCAGGACGCCAAAGATGCTCTGCAGGCCATCGGTGCCCGGAGCGATCCAGCTTTCCGCCTTCGCCGAGCCGGGCTTCGCGCGCCAGATCGTGCGTGCCCCGATGCTGCCGATGAAGACCGTGCCGTCGGCGGCAGAAGTCAGACTCTCCGGAAAAATCTTCTCGCCCGGGATGGTGATGGCGGCCGGCGGTGTGGCCGCGAAAGCGGTCGTGGCGGCGGCGAGAAAACAGACGATGGCGCTGCGCATGCGGGGATCCTCATTGGGTACGCTATATCATTTTAAATATAGCGCATGGATCCCGCCGCAGCGATTGCGGGCCGGGCCGTCACAGCACCTGAGTCCTCAGGCGAGGGCGATGCCCTCATCGCCGGCAAAGTCCGGCGCCGGTCGCACGGCGAGCGGGTAACGGTCGACCGGCGGGGCATCGATGAAGGGCACGACCTCCACGGAGGTGGGCCGGGTGTGCGCGGGCGAGTCGGCGCTTGGCGTGCGCGCACAGCCGGAGGTGCCGGCACAGGCCGCGAGCAGCAGACTCACGAGGGCAGTGCCCGCGAGGCTCGCGACGCCGAGTGCATGATGGCCGGTCCTTTGCGTGCGGTTCATGACCTCAATTCCTCCTGTCCTGACACGGGGCTCTGTCGCCAAAGGCCGGCTTATCGCAGAATGCGCTGCAGAAGACCGATATGAGCACTCGGCGCCGCTTCATTCCCTCCTCACGCTTCGCACTGATGATCCTGTGCGGCGTGCTGGCGTCTTCCTCCTGGACGCAGGAGCTGCCTGCCCCACGCGCGAGCGCACCCGCTACACCCTTCGCGAGCTACACCGCGGCGCAGGCTGCGGCCGGCAGAACCGCGTACGCCGCCGGCTGTGCGAGTTGCCACGGCATCACCTTGAGTGGCGGCGTCACCGCCGGGCCGCTCAATGGCAACACGTTCAGCCAGAACTGGAGCGGCAAGCCTGCGCAGGCGCTGTTCGAGTTCGTGCAGAAGCGCATGCCGCCCTCGGCACCGGGCTCACTGTCGGCGCCGGCAACCGCGCAGCTGGTGGCGTACCTGATGCAGGTGAACGGCGCCCAGGCTTCGAACACCGAGCTTGCGGCGGATACGGCTGCGCTCGCACGCGTGCGCGTTCCGCGCGGGCCCGTCTCACCGACGCCGTCCTTCATGCCGTTGTCGCCGCTCGTGACACCGCTGCCACCGCTCGTCGTGGCCAACCCGCTCGACCACTTCACGCCGGTCTCCGATGAGCTGCTGCGTGCTCCGCCGCCCACCGAGTGGCTCATCTGGCGACGCACTTACGATGATCAGGGTTTCAGTCCCTTGAAGAGCATCACGAAGCGTAACGTGAGCTCGTTGCGCGTCGCCTGGACGTGGTCGCTGCCGAATGGCCCCAATGAGAGCACTCCGCTCGAGCACGATGGCGTGCTCTTCGTCCACAGCTATGGCGATCGCGTGCAGGCGCTCAACGCCCTGACCGGGGACCTGCTGTGGGAGTACGCGCGCGTGCTGCCCGCCGATGCGCGCGCGTCGGTAAAGCGCAATCTCGCGCTCTATCACGAGCGCCTGCTCGTGCCGACCTCGGATGATCACGAGGTCGCGCTGGATGTGAAGACCGGCACGGTGATCTGGGATACGCCGGTCGCCGACTACACCAAGGGCTGGCAGGTCACCGGCGGACCGCTCGTGGCTCACGGCCGTGTGCTGCAAGGCATCGTCGGTCAGACCGTGGGCGGTGGCGCGATCGTCGGACTGGATTTTGAGACCGGACAGCTCTTGTGGCGCTTCAACACCATTCCGCGTCCGGGCGAGCCTGGCGGTGACAGCTGGAACGGCGTGCCGCCCGAGAAGCGAAGCGGCGGCTCGGTGTGGACCGCTGGCAGCTACGACCCGCAGCTGCACCTCGCCTTCTTCGGCGTCGGGCAGACCTATGACACCGGCCCGCTGCTGCACGCGATCAATCAGCCCGGCATTACCAACGATGCGCTTTTTACCGACTCGACGCTCGCGCTCGATCCGGATACCGGCAAGCTCGCCTGGCACTTCCAGCACGTCCATAACGATCAGTGGGATCTCGACTGGGCCTTCGAGCAGCAGCGCATCGACCTGCCCGTGAACGGCGCCGTGCGCAAGCTCGTCGTCACCTCCGGCAAGATGGGCATCTACGAGGCCATGGATGCTGCGACCGGACGCTACGTGTTCTCCCAGGACATGGGCATCCAGAACGTCGTGAGCTCGATCGATCCGGCGACCGGCGAGAAGTCGATCAATCCGGCCGTGGTCGTGGGCGACGGCAAGCCCCACACCATCTGTCCGCACCCCGGTGGCGGGCGCAACTGGATCGCGGGCTCGTACAACGCCTCCACGCACATGGTGTACGTCGCGATGAACGAGACCTGCATGGATCTGATCCCGGCGCCTCCGGGTCAGCGCGGCAACTTGTCCTCGGGCGTGAACTGGTCGATCCGCGCGCCACCTGGCAGCGATGGCAAATTCGGGCGCGTCGCCGCTGCGAACCTCGAGACACACAAAATCATCTGGACTCAGCGCCAGCGCGCCCCGCAGACCACTGGCGTGCTTGCAACCGCAGGTGGCGTCGTGTTCGCCGGCTCGCTGGATCGGTTTCTGCGCGCCTACGACGATACGAGCGGTGCGCCGCTGTGGCAGGTGCGCCTCAATGACGCGCCCAATTCCTGTCCGATCACATTCGCGGTGAACGGCAAGCAGTACCTTGCCATTGTGGTGGGCAGCGGCGGCTCGATGCCGCAGACCTACCCCGTGCTGGTGCCCGAAATCCATAACCCCCCAGAGCATGGCGCAACGATCTGGGTCTTCGAGCTTGCGCAGGAGAGGGCACAGCCGTGAAAAGCGCGACGCGCGCCGCGAGTGCGGCGATGATCATGAGCGGACTCGCTGCGATGACGACGCTCGCCGCGACGGACGGCCCCGCGGCTGTCTCCGCCAAGCGCCTCACACAGGCGAATGCCGAGCCCGCGCAGTGGATGAGCGTCGGGCGCACCTACGATGAGCAGCGCTTCAGTCCGCTGACACAGATCAACACCGGCAATGTCGCGCACCTGGGCCTCGCGTGGTTCGCCGATTTCGACAGCAATCGCGGTCAGGAGGCGACGCCGCTCGCGATCGACGGGGTGCTCTATGTCTCCACGTCCTGGAGCAAGGTGAAGGCCTACGAGGCGAAGACCGGCAAGCTCCTGTGGGCCTTCGATCCCAAGGTGCCCGGTGAAACGGCGGGACGCGGCTGCTGCGATGTGGTGAATCGGGGTCTCGCCGCCTGGAACGGCAAGATTTACGTCTCGAGCTACGACGGTCGGTTGATCGCGCTCGATGCGCGCACCGGCGCCGTCGTGTGGCAGACGCTGACCATCGAGCCGGGATTTCCCTACACGAGCACCGGCGCACCGCGAGTGGCGCACGGCAAGGTGTTCATCGGCAACGCCGGCGGTGAGTTCGGCGTGCGCGGGTATCTGTCCGCATTCGATGCCGAGAGCGGCAAGCTCGCGTGGCGCTTCTACACCATCCCGGGCAATCCGGCCAAAGGCTTCGAGACCCCGATCCTGAAGAAGGCCGCGGAGAGCTGGCATGGGGAGTGGTGGATCGTGGGCGGCGGCGGCGGCGTGTGGGACGGCATCGCCTACGATCCGAAACTGAATCTGGTCTACTTCGGCACCGGCAACGGCACGCCCTGGAATCGCGCCTACCGCGGCTCGGGCGGCGGCGACAATCTCTTCCTCGCCTCGATCATCGCAGTCAATGCCGACACCGGTGCGTACGCCTGGCACTACCAGGAGTCACCGGGCGAGTCATGGGACTACGACGCTACTTCGCCGCTCATGCTCGCGGACCTGAAGATCGACGGCCGCCAGCGCCGTGTCGTCATGCACGTCTCGAAGAACGGCTTCTTCTACGTGCTCGATGCGAAGAGCGGCAGGGTGATCTCGGCGAAGAACTACGTTCCCACGACCTGGGCGAGCGGAGTCGATTTGAAGACCGGCAAGCCGCTCGTCAATCCCGAGGCGCGTTACGATGTGACCGGCAAGGCCGTGATGATGCAGCCGAGTGCGCAGGGCGCGCACTCGTGGCATCCGCCCTCGTTCAATCCCGACACCGGTATCGCCTATTTCTCCGGCATCGACACCGGCATGATGATGAAGGGCGCGACCAACTTCAAACCCCAGCTGGGTGCGGCGAACGTGGGTCTCGAATTCCCGCAGCCGCCCACGCAGGACGGCCCCGCTGCGAAGAATCCGCCGCCGCGCGAGGCCCGTTCGCAGCTCGTGGCCTGGGATGCTGTCAATCAGAAGGAAGTGTGGCGCTCGCCTGTTCTCGGGACCATCGGTGCGGGCACGCTGACCACTGCCGGCGGCCTGGTATTCCAGGGCACGACCAAGGGCCGCTTCGTCGCCTACCGGGCGAGCGACGGGCAGGAGCTGTGGTCGACCGATGCGCAAACCGGGGTCGTTGCCGCGCCCGGCTCCTTCGAAGTGGACGGCGAGCAATACATCGCCGAGGAAGTGGGCTACGGCGTGGTGAGCTTCGGTCAGAGCAATCACTCGCGGCTGCTGGTCTTCAAGCTCGGGGGCACAGCGAGTCTGCCGCCGGCACCGCCCCCACCGCCGCCGCCCGTGCTCAATCCGCCGCCCTCGACCGCATCGAAGGAAGTCATCGAGCAGGGACATCAGGCCTTCGTCAGTCACTGTGCGACGTGCCATGAACCGCCCGCCGCCAATCGCAGCGTGTTTCCGGATCTGCGCTACTCGGCTGCGCTCAATAGTGGCGAGGCGTTCAGCGCAATCGTGCTGGAAGGTGCGATGCAAAGTGGTGGCATGGCGTCCTTCAAGGGCCGCGTGCCGCCGGAAGATGTGCAGGCGATCCGGGCTTATCTGATCGAGCGTGCGAATCAGGCGAAGAACGCACCGCCCGGAGCGCGGCGGTAGTCGCACGCGTGCCGCGGGACTAAGATCCGCGGCGTGTCAGGGATGTCCCAGCGAATGCGCCTGGCGGTGAGGATCTCCGCGCTGGCCCTCGTGGGCACGACGAGCGCGTCTGTGGCGCAAGCGCCGTCGCCGGGCAATGTACCCGCCGAGCTTCGTGCCCGGATCGCGGCCGTCCTTGAGCTTCAGAGCGCTTCCGTCCACTGGTCGACACCCGATCATGGCGCACCGCAGGCATTGCGAGCGCTCTACACACGCACAGCTGATGCGCCGCTGTGGAGTCACGCCGGTGATCTAACACCGCAGGCGCAGGCTCTGCTGCGCGAGCTCGGGGCGGCGGAGACCTACGGATTGCACGCTGCCGACTATGCGGTGGCCGCTCCCGTGGGCACGACGAGCCCGACAAACTGGGCGGCCTTCGACGTGCAGCTCACCACCGCGGCGCTCAAATTCGTCTCGAATCTGCACTACGGCCGCGTCAATCCCGTCGCGGCCGGATTCAAGCTCGAGGCGCCCCACGAAGAGATCGATCTCGCCGCGAGCATCGATGCGATCGCCCATGCGAAGGACGTACACGCCGCTCTCGCCGCCTTAGAGCCGCCGTTCCTTCACTATCGGCTGCTGAAGGCGGCACTGCCGAATTACCTCGAGCTCGCGCAGCGCAAGGGTCTCACCGATCTGCCGCAGCCGCCGGCGCATCTGCGCGTCGGCGATCACTACCAGGGGGCGCAGGGGCTGCGCTCGCTTCTCGAGGCGCTCGGCGATTTGCCGCGAGCAACTGCGCCGTCAGGTGCAGCGGCTGAGCTCGACTCATCGCCCACGTACGATGCCGCCCTGAGCGCAGCCATCAACGCGTTCCAGCTGCGTCATGGCCTCACGGCGGACGGGCTTCTGGGCAAGAGCACTTTCGCGGCGCTCACCACCCCCATGGCGCGGCGTGTGCGCCAGATCGAGCTCACGCTGGAGCGCTGGCGCTGGCTGCCGCCTTTCAAGACGCCGCCGATAATCGTGAACATTCCGCAGTTCCGCCTCTACGCCTTTCGCACGACCGGGGACCGGCTTGCCGACATTCTCCCGCTGGACGTGATCGTCGGGCAGACGTTTCCTCACGCGCAGACACCGGTGTTCGAAGCGGACATGAAATACGTCGTGTTCCGCCCCTACTGGGACGTGCCGGCGGACATCACGGTGCGGGAGATGCTGCCGCAGATTCGCAAGCATCCGCACTATCTCGAATCGCAGCATCTGGAGCTCGTGCGCGGGCAGGCCGACTCATCTCCGGTGGTGCCGCCGACGCCGGAGAATCTCGATGCGCTGGCGCACGGCCAGCTGCGGCTGCGGCAGCAACCCGGCCCCGACAACGCGCTGGGGCTCATCAAATTCATTCTGCCCAACGACTACAGCGTGTATCTGCACTCGACTCCGGCGCATCAGCTGTTCCAGCGAGCACGGCGTACCTTCAGTCACGGTTGCATCCGCGTCAGCGATCCGATCGCACTCGCCATGCTGGTCTTAAAGCATGCGGACGGCGACTGGACGCGCGAGAAGATTGAGGCGGCGATGAACGCGACTGCGGATAACCAGCGCGTGTATCTGAAGACCCCGATCAACGTGCTGATCGTCTACGGCACGGCGCTCGCGACCGAAGCTGGGCCGGTATTTTTCTTCGACGATATCTACGGCTACGACAGGAGACTCGAGCGCCAGCTCGGTGGCCGATGAGCGCGCCGCCGTGACGCGACGCAGATCTACCAGTAGCGGACGCGTCCGTTGTCGAGGTGCACGAAGTCTGACGCGGCGTAGTAACCGACGCCGCCGCGCTGCAGGCTCATGGCAAGCTCATGGAGCTTTGCCGTGGGCACGCCCGGCAGGCGCACGTCGATCGCGCGCCCCTGCAGATGCAGGCTGTGCTCGGCGACGCCGCTCGAGCGGCTGCGCAAGGTCGCATTGGTGAGCGGCGAGCGAAAGCCGCAGATGACTTCGAAGGGCTCGTCACGGTCGGCGAGCGCACGCAGGTCTGCGAGGATATCGAGCACACCCGGGTCGATGACGTGAACATCGCCGGTGCGGAAGTCGCGCAGCACATGATTGATCCGCGCGAGCTCCGTCGGCTGATATTCACCGCCGCGGAAATAGACCGAGGACAGCTTCTCCCCGGTGTGCGTATGCACAAACGACAGCGACCGCTCCCGCGACTGGCCCGCCCACACGGCCCCGACGGGCAGCATGAGCGCGGCCGCGCATCCGGCGCGGCGCAGGAATTGGCGCCGGTCGAGACGGGCAGGAATAGAGGTCATGGGCGGATCATACGGTCAGGTGTCGGATCGGGGCGGACCTGGTTCGCAAAGTAACTAGTTCGCAGTGTAATAGTAAAAAGTGACCTGGCGCTCATCCGGAGATTCTTTCGCCGTCACGACGAACGTTGTGTTGTTGAGCCAGTCATAGGCGCCCTTGGTATCCGCCTCGACATAAGCGATAGCACGATAGTAGCCGTCGGTGCGGCGGTAGCCCACATGTTCCATGTAGACCCATTCGCCGTTGTCGGCCTTGAGAATGAAATGGGCATCCACATCGCGAATCCGATCTCCGCGCACGGTGTCGTACTGCCCGCCGCTGTCCGGATAGACCGTGGCGTTGAAGTGCTCGCCGCGCAGCTCACCGGAGGTGATGTCCTGGTAACGGAACGTGCCTTTCGGGCTTGCGTGCGCTACCGGCGGATCGTAGTGAGCCTGCAGCTGAAAGGCGTAGTCCAGGGTGACCTCGCCCTTCACCTTGGTGTCGGTTTTCGGAACCACGAAATCGCGCATGCCGTATCCGTCCCGCGCCGTCAGAGCACTTCGTAGTACGTGAAGACAGTGTGATCGGGATTCGACTGCCGCTGGCAGTGCGCCACGAACACGGTGCGGTTCATCCACTCGTGCGGACCGGACGGTGCCGTGAACACCGGTGTTGCGCGAAAGCGCACATGGGCGGGCTCGGGAGTCTCGAAGCGGCGCATCGTGCCGCGGTTATGGATGAAAATGATGGCGCCGTCGCTCGCCTGGAAACAGTAGTACGTGTTGAACGTCGTCTTGAAATAATCGGCGCCGCTGTGCGGCAGAACGCGGCCCTGCAGCCGGGGGCCCCAGATCTCTCCGCCCCCCACCGAGGTGTAGCCGCGCGGGGTGGGGGAGTTGATCATGATCCGATCGGCAAAGAACACGGTCGCCGAGAAGGCCCAGCGAAGACCTACCTTGGGCACCTGCGCATCGGGCGCGCCGAAGTAACTCACGGGCTCCCTGCTGGAGTGCGCCGTCTCCTCGGCCTCCACGCTGCGCGTCACGCCGGCAAGGCTCGCGCCGACCCCGGCGCTCGCGACGGCAGTCAGTAAGGCCCGGCGGCTGATGGGCTCATTCATCGTGTCCGGCAGTGTCCATGTTGCATTCGCGAAGTCAATTATAATTCCCGTCCCGCCCCAGCCGAATCGAAGGGAGAATCGATGACGAACGTGGTGCGATCTGCGCTCATCATGTGCAGCCTCTCCGCGCTCGGGGCCTGTCAGGGAAAGCCTGAACCCGCGCCCCCCGTGCGTCCGGTGCAGTCCCTCGTCATCCGCTTCGGCACCGCCGGAGAGCCGGTGTCCCTGAGCGGTCAGGTGCAGGCACAGAACCAGGCGAATCTTGCGTTCCGCATTGCCGGCCGTGTCATCGAGCGGCGGGTATCGCTCGGTGACACCGTGACGCCGGGAGAGCTCGTCGCGCGCATCGAGTCGCAGGATGAGAAGAATGCACTGAGCGGCTCGCAGGCGGCACTCGCCGCAAGCCAGGCGACCCTGGTGCAGGCGCGCAACAACGAAGAGCGCTTCCGCAAGCTCGTCGACAGCGGACTCGTGTCGCGCTCGCAGTATGACGATTCCGTACAGCAGCTCGCTGCCGCCCAATCGCGCGTGGCGGCCGATTCGGCATCCCTCAAAACCGCGCACGACAATGTGAGCTACACCGAGCTGCATTCGGATGTGGCGGGCTATGTGACGGCGAAGGGCGCCGAGCCCGGCGAAGTCGTTCAGGCCGGACAGATGATCGTTCAGGTCGCCCAGAAGGGCGGCAAGGACGCGGTCTTCAACGTGCCGGGCAATCTCGTGCGCTCCTCGCCCCGCAATCCGCTCGTCACGATCGTGCTCGCCGAGGACCCCTCGATCAGAGCCACCGGCCACGTGCGCGAAGTCTCGCCCCAGGCGGACCCGACGACCGGTACGTTCGTCGTCAAAGTCGGCCTCGATTCACCGCCCGATACGATGCGCCTGGGCTCGACAGTCATCGGCAGCGTCACGTTGAGTCCCGAGCCGGTGGTGGCAGTGCCCGCGAGCGCGCTCGCGCAGTCCGGCGGCAAACCCGCGGTGTGGGTCGTCGACCCGAAGACGCATCAGGTGACCTTGCGGCTCATCACGGTGCAGCGCTACGACACCTCCGCCATCATCGTCTCCGGCGGTCTCTCGAACGGAGAGGTGGTCGTGACTGCCGGTGTGCACGCGCTGCGGCCCGGGCAGGAAGTGCGGATCGCATCGTGAATCTGTCCGAATGGGCCCTGCGCCACCGCGCGCTTGTCACCTTCTTCATGGTGGCGATCATGGGCTCGGGGCTGTACGCCTACCGGCATCTGGGCCGCAACGAGGATCCCGCGTTCACCATCAAGACGATGGTCGTGCAGGCGGCCTGGCCGGGAGCCACCGTGGAGCAGACCGTCGCCCAGGTCACAGATCGCATCGAGAAGAAGCTGCAGGAAACGCCGGGGCTCGACTACATCCGCAGCTATACGACCGCGGGGCGCACGACCGTATTCGTGAATCTCCTGGGCTCGGTGCGCAGCAGCGACGTGCCCGATATCTGGTATCAGGTGCGCAAGAAAGTCAGCGATATCCGCGGCAGCTTCCCCCAGGGCATCGTCGGGCCTTCGTTCAATGACGAGTTCGGCGACACCTACGCCGTCGTGTACGCCTTCACCTCCGACGGCTTCACGGTACGGCAGCTGCGCGATCAGGTGGAGAGCGTGCGCTCGCGCCTGCTGCACATTCCCGATGTGTCCAAGATCGATATCTTCGGCGCGCAGGACGAGAAGATTTACATCGAGTTCTCGGCGCGCCGTCTCGCGGGCCTGAAACTCGACCGCTTCGCGCTGATCTCGGCGCTGCAGGCTCAGAATGCGGTCACGCCCGCCGGCATCGTGCAGACCGACAGCGAAAAGATTCTGGTGCAGGTCACGGGAGGCTTTCGCACCGAGGATGACATCCGTGCCGTCAATTTCGTCGTCGACGGGCGCATCTTTCGCTTAAGCGACATCGCCGCGGTCAAGCGCGGCTATTCCGATCCGCCGCAACCGATCTTCCGTTTCAATGGCATGCCAGCCATCGGGCTGGGAATCGCCATGCGATCCGGGGGCGATGTGCTGGCGTTGGGCAAGCACATCGAGGGGGCAATGCACTCGATCACGGCCGATCTGCCGATCGGCATCGAGCCCCGGCTGGTCGCCGAGCAGCCGCGCGTCGTTGAAGCCGCAGTGGATGACTTCATGGAAGCCTTGTGGGAGGCCGTGGCGATCGTGCTCGGCGTGAGTTTCCTCAGCCTGGGCATGCGCGCGGGTGCCGTGGTCGCCTGCTCGATCCCGCTCGTGCTCGCCACGGTCTTCGTCGTCATGCAGGTGACCGACATCGACCTGCAGCGCGTCTCTCTGGGCGCGCTCATCATCGCGCTGGGTCTGCTGGTCGATGACGCGATGATCACCGTCGAGATGATGGTGACCAAGCTCGAAGAGGGCCTCGATAAGATCCACGCCGCGACGTTCGCCTACACCTCGACGGCCTTCCCCATGCTGACCGGAACGCTGGTCACGGTCGCCGGCTTCGTGCCCATCGGCTTTGCAAAGAGCTCGGCCGGTGAATACACCTTCTCCATCTTCGCGGTCGTTGCGATCGCACTCGTGGTGTCGTGGATCGTCGCCGTGATTTTTGCGCCTCTGATCGGCGTCGTGCTGTTGCCGGACAGGATGGGGCAGGGATCCAGGCACGGCGCCGCGGCCGACGTGACCCACGGACCCTGGATGCTGCGGTTCCGCTCACTGCTCGTACTGGTGATGCGACACCGCTGGCGCACCATCGGTGCCACGCTGGCGCTCCTCGTGCTCGCCATCGCCGCGATGCGCTTCGTGCCGCAGCAGTTCTTTCCCTCCTCGGACCGCCCCGAGCTGCTGGTCGACCTGACGCTGGCGCGCAGTGCTTCGATCTACGCGAGCGATCGCATGGCGCAGCGCCTGGAGAGGCTCCTCCACGGCGATCCGGACATCGATCACTGGACGACCTATGTGGGGCAGGGCGCGGTGCGCTTCTATCTGCCGCTCAACGTGCAGCTGCCCAACGATTTCTTCTCCGAGACGGTGGTGGTCACCAAGAGCCTGAAGGCACGCGAGCGCGTGCGTGCACGCCTCGAGCAGGCGCTCACCGCGAGCTTCCCGGAGGTCGTGGCGCGAATCTCCCCGCTCGAGCTCGGGCCGCCGGTCGGTTGGCCGTTGCAATACCGCGTGACCGGGCCCGAGCCGCGGCGGGTGAGCGAGATCGCTTATCAGGTGGCGGGCGTCATGGCGAGCGATCAGCGCGCGCGCTCCATCAACTTCGACTGGATCGAGCCCATGCGCACGCTGCGCATCCGCGTCAACCAGGATGAGGCGCGGCTCCTGGGAGTGAGCTCGGAGGCGCTGGCCGGATCCCTGAATGCCGTCGTCACCGGCACGACAGTCACCCAGATCCGCGATGACATCTATCTCATCGACGTGGTGACGCGCGCGGGAACGGATGAGCGCGTCTCGCCGGCGACGCTCAAGACCCTCGAGGTGCCGCTGCCGAACGGCCGCACCGTGCCGCTGCTGCAGGTGGCGTCGGTGGAATACGCGCTGGACTGGCCGATCATCTGGCGCCGCGACCGGCTCGCGACCCTCACGGTGCAGGGCGACATCACGCCGGGCGTGCAGCCGGCGACGGTGACGCGCGCGCTGGAAGACAAGATGGACACGCTGCGCGGCACCCTGCCACCCGGCTATGACATCGTCGTCGGCGGCCCACAGGAGGAGAGCGCGAAGTCCCTCGCCTCCGTCGCCGCCGTCCTGCCGGTCGCCGGTCTTCTGATGGTCATCATTCTCATGCTGCAGCTCGAGAGTGCGAGCCGCCTGTTCCTGGTGCTGAGTGTCGCGCCCTTCGGGATCATTGGTGTCGTGCTGGCGCTTCTGATCGCGCAAAAACCGCTGGGATTCGTGGCGCTGCTCGGCGTGATCGCGCTGGTCGGCATGATCGTGCGCAATTCAGTGATCCTGGTGCACCAGATCGACACTGAGATTGCGCATGGCCGCTCGAAGTGGAGCGCTGTCATCGAGGCGAGCTCGCACCGCGTGCGGCCAATCCTGTTGACGGCGGCGGCGGCGATCTTCGGCATGATTCCGATTGCACCGACGGTGTTCTGGGGACCGATGGCGCTCGCGATCATGGGCGGGCTCGCGGTGGCCACGCTCCTGACCTTGCTGTTCCTGCCGGCGCTCTACGTCGCCTGGTTCCGCGTGCCGGCCGAGAACGCTACGCCTTGAGCTTGTAGCCGGTGCGCAGCATCCACGACGTCGTGGTGCCGCAAGCCGCGAGAAACAGCAGCGTCATGCCGAAGCTCAGCGCGACATTCACGTCCGCGACACCGTAGAAGCTCCAGCGAAAGCCGCTCACCAGGTACACGACCGGGTTGAAGAGTGCGATCTTCTGCCAGATCGGCGGCAGCATGTTGATGGAGTAGAAACTGCCGCCCAGAAACGTGAGCGGTGTGACGATCAGGGCCGGAATGATCTGCAGCTTCTCCCAGCTGTTGGCCCACAATCCGGTCAGGAAGCCGAAGAAACTGAAGGTGACGGCGGTGAGCACCAGGAATCCGATCATCCAGATCGGGTGCACGACGGTGAACGGGACGAACAGGCGCGCCGTCGCGAGGATGATCGCGCCCAGGATCACGGACTTGGTCGCAGCCGCACCGACGTAGCCGGTGACGATTTCGCGCGCGGAGATCGGCGCCGAGAGCACCTCGTAGATGGTGCCTGCGAAGCGCGGCATGTAGATCCCGAACGAGGCATTCGAGATGCTCTCGGTCAGGATCGACAGCATCATGAGGCCGGGAATGATGAACGCGCCGTAGCTGACACCATCGATGGCGGTCATCCGCTGGCCGATCGCGGCGCCGAACACGACGAAGTACAGCGCCGTCGAGATCACCGGGGTGGCGATGCTCTGCATGAGCGTGCGCCACGTGCGCGACATCTCGAAGACGTAAATGGCGCGGATGGCGTGCAGGTTCATGAGCGCGCCCGCACCAGGTTCACGAAAATCTCCTCGAGCGAGCTCTCGGTCGTGTTGATGTCGCGGTACTCGATGCCGGCGTCGGTGAGCTCGCGCAGCAGCGTCGCAATTCCCGTGCGCTTGCTCTGCGCATCGAAGGTGTAGATGAGCTGCTCGCCACCGGCGGCGAGCTCGAGCTCGGATGTCGCGAGCGCCGGTGGAATGCGCTCGAGCGGCTGTTTCAGATGCACCGTGAGCTTCTTCTGGCCGAGTTGTGCCATGAGCTTCGCCTTCTCCTCGACCAGAATCAGCTCGCCATGGCTGATGATGCCGATGCGGTCGGCCATCTCCTCGGCTTCCTCGATGTAGTGCGTGGTGAGAATGATCGTGACGCCGCTTTCGCGCAGCGCACGCACCCGCTCCCACATGGCGCGGCGCAGCTCCACGTCGACGCCGGCGGTCGGCTCATCGAGGAACAGGATGCGGGGTTCGTGCGAGAGCGCCTTGGCGATCATCACCCGGCGCTTCATGCCGCCGGAGAGCGTCATGATCTTCGAGTCTCGCTTGTCCCACAGCGACAGGTCCCTCAACACCTTCTCGAGGTAGCCAGAATCGGGCGGACGGCCGAACAGCCCGCGGCTGAATTTGAGTGTGTCCCACGGCGTCTCGAACATGTCGGTCGAGATCTCCTGCGGCACCAGACCGATGATCGAGCGTGCCGCGCGGTACTCGCGCACGATGTCGTGCCCGTCCGCGACCACCCGTCCCGAGGTCGCATTCACGATGCCGCAGATGACGTTGATGAGCGTGGTCTTGCCGGCGCCATTGGGACCCAGGAGCGCGAAGATCTCGCCGCGGCGGATGTGCAGATTCACCTGCTTGAGTGCGTGAAATCCCGAGGCGTAGGTCTTCTCGAGATTGGAGACGGAGATGATGGGCTGCACGGCTATTATGGTAGCCGAATGCACAGAAGCTGCCGCCGCGATCGATGGCACGCGGTCCGCGGGTCCGATGCTTTACACTTCGCCGTCGCATCGGGCGCCGCCCGGGGGGATGTTCGCTTCCATGAGAACGAGAATCTTGCTCGCCGTCACGGGTCTTGTTGCTGCCGGAATTGCATGGGGTGCCGATACGGCGCCGGCCGCCAGGCCCGCCGATGGCGAAGCCGTGTTTCGCCGCGTCTGCGCGAACTGTCATCTCGGCATCACCCAGATGGGAGCGGCCGCAACGGTCGATTCCGGTCCGGGCCTGGCCGCGCACGCCGTGCCGCGGGAATTCCTGCGCCAGTACCCGCCCGAGGCAATCCTGAACGCGCTGACGAACGGCAAGATGCAGGCGCAGGGCGCGACTCTCACGCCCGAGGAGCGCCATGCCGTGGCCGAGTTTGCGGCGAACCGCCCGTTCGGAGCCGCCAAGGCGATCGATCCCGCGCTCGAGGCGGGCAAGGCCTGCAGCGACGGGCTCGCGATGCGCGATCCGGCGACGGGTCCGGGCTGGCTCTCCTGGGGTAACGGCATCACCAACGATCGCTACCAGGGACAGGCCCGGGGCGGACTCACGGCGGCGGATCTGCCGAGGCTCAAGGTCAAATGGGTCTTCGGCTACGCCAATGTGAGCTCGGCGCGCGTCGCGCCGGCCGTCGCGGGCGGGCGCGTCTTCGTCGCCAGCGAGAACGGGCAGGTGCACGCGCTCAATGCGAAGAGCGGTTGCAGCTATTGGACGTTCAAGGCCGGCGCCGGCATCGCGACTTCACCGGCTGTCGGAGACTACACCCAGCCCGACGGCAAGAAAGGCCACGCGGTCTTCTTCGGTGATCGCCGCTCGACGGCGTACGCAGTGGATGCCGAGAATGGCAAGCTCCTGTGGCAGGCGAAGGTGGATACGCACCCGTCCGCCTCACTCACCGGATCGCCGACCTATTACGACGGGCGAGTGTTCGTGCCGGTGCAGGGCATCGGCGAGGAGAGCACTGGCGGACACGCCGGCTACTCCTGTTGCACTTTCCGCGGCAGCGTCTCCGCATTCGACACCACGACCGGAAAGCTCCTGTGGAAGACCTACACCGTCGGTGAGAATCATCCGCGTGGCAAGAACAAGGAGGGGGTGCAGATGTACGGCCCCGCGGGCGGTGGCATCTGGTCGGCGCCGACCGTGGATGCGAAGCGCGGACTGGTCTACGTCGCAACGGGTAACGGTTATGCGGATCCGCCGCAGCCGACGACCGATGCCGTGATTGCGCTCGACATCAAGACCGGTGCCGTGAAATGGGTGCGCCAGGCGCTCGCGGGCGATCAGTGGGCGATGGGCTGCGATCAGCATGCGAACGGCAACGCCGCCTGCCCCGACACTCTGGGTCCGGACTATGACTTTTCAGCACCACCGGCGATCGCCAAGGTGGGTACGCGTGAAGTGCTGGTGCTGCCGCAGAAATCCGGGCTGGTTTATGCGCTCGATCCGGATGACCAGGGACGGATTCTCTGGCAATACCGCATCGGCAAGGGCAGCGGCCTGGGCGGGCAGTGGGGCGGCGCGATCGAGAATGGTCAGGCCTACTTCGGCACCGGTGATTTCCTCACGCCGACACCGGGTGGCGTTCACGCGGTGAAGCTCAGCGACGGCAGCCGCGCCTGGCACATGCCGCCTCCGCAGCCGATCTGCGGTGAGCGTCTGGGCTGCAGCGTCTCACAGGGTGGCGCGCTCACCGCCATACCCGGCGCGGTGCTGAGCGGCGCGCTCGATGGCGGGCTGCGTGCCTATGCGACCAAAGACGGCACGCTCCTGTGGACCTTCGATACGACGCAGGAATTCAAGACCGTGAACGGCATCGCCGGGCACGGCGGCGGCATCGATGGCCCCGGACCGGTCGTCGCCGGCGGAATGATTTACGTCGGATCCGGCGTCGGCGGATTTACCGGTCAGTCGGGCAACGTCCTCATCGCATTCGGCCTCGACTAGAGGGCGTCGAGGCCGAATGCGCCGGTTCAGCCGAGCTGAACCGGGACGAAGATGCGGGTGTCTCCCCGCTGGATGAGGAGCGCGACCACGTCTTTGTGTTCGCGCACGATGCTGCGCAGCTGCTCCACGTTCTCCAGCGCCTTGCCATCCGCCGACAGCAGCACGTCCCCGGGCTCGATGCCGGCTTCGGCAGCCGCACCGGCCGCCTGCTCGACCACGAGACCGTTGCTGACGCCCGCCTGACTGCGCTCATCGCGCGTCAGCGGCCGCACCGACAGTCCAAGCTTGCCCTGATCCGGACCACCGCTCGTGCTCGCGAGCTCACCGTCCTCTTTCGAGGCATTGGCGAGCGTTGCTTTCACATCCCGGGTCTTGCCGTCGTGCCAGACCTGCAAGGTCACGGCATCGCCCGGTGAGGCCATGCCGACCTGCGCGGAGAGCGATGCTGCATCGCTCACATCGTGCCCCTGGAACTTCACGATCACATCGCCGGGCTGAAGGCCCGCACGGGCAGCGGCGCTGTCGGGATCGACGCGCGAGATCAGCGCCCCTGCCGCCGAATTCAGCTTGAACGAGGCGGCGAGTGCCGGCGTCACCGGCTGCACGATGACGCCCAGGCGCGCGTGCTCGACCTTGCCGGTCTTGAGAATCTGCGACTCCACGCGCTCAGCGACATCGATCGGAATGGCGAACGAGACGCCCTGATAACCGCCGGTATTGCTGTAGATCTGCGAGGTGATGCCGACGACGCTGCCGTGGCTGTCAAAGAGCGGGCCGCCGGAGTTGCCGGGATTCACTGCCACATCGGTCTGAATGAACGGCACGTAATTGCCGCCGGGGAGCGAGCGCCCCTTGGCGCTGACGATGCCCGCCGTGGCGCTCTCCTCCAGGCCATAGGGCGCACCGATCGCCAGCACGTAATCCCCCACCGCCAGCTCACCCGGGTCCCCGAAGTGCACCACCGGCAGGTTGTGGGCTTCGATCTTCAGCACCGCGATGTCGCTTGTCGGGTCCGATCCCAGCACCTTGGCACGGAATTCACGATGATCGGCCAGCGTGACCGTCACATGCTTCGCATCGCGCACGACGTGCGCGTTCGTGAGGATGATGCCGTCGGGCTTGATGATGAATCCCGAGCCCAGTCCCCGCACCGGCACATCGCCGCGCGGTATGGGCAGGCCGCGGAAGAACTGCGAGAACGGATCGTTACCGAAGGGCGAGTCGCCGGGGCTGCCGAACTCCTGCGCCGAGGTGTGCTCGACGCCCTCGGTCTTCACGTTCACCACCGCGGCGCGATTCTGCGCCACGATCGCGCGGTAATTGGGGGCCGTACCGTAGGCCACCGGAGCCGGCGCAGGGGCGGCTGTAACGCCGCTCGCCGTCGCTTCGGCGGCGGTTGCGCCATTCGCATGCAGGGCCATCGGCGCGATCCAGCCGGTGGCTGCGCCGAAGGCGAGCAGTCCGCTCGCCGAAAGGATCGCCGTTGTCTTCCTCAGTTGCATGAGCTTCTCCGTAACGGAAATTTCCGGGAATCGTCCTGATCGCGAGCATCGGAGAGCTGCCTTAAGGGAATCTTAAGAGGCGGCTGAGCTATGCTTGGGCGAGGGAGGGGAATATGCGCCGCCTGATGCTGAGCCTGATCGGCCTCACCGTCGTTGCAGCCGCGACTGCACAGGCGCAGGCACCCGGTGAGGCGCCTCGCATTTTGCGACCCGGTTTGCTCTTCAAGGAGGAATGGAAGCAGAGCTCGCAGGGCGGCGAGCATCCGGTGACTGCCGATTCCATCGGCAATCCAAATCTCGACTTGAAGCTCTACGTTCCCGCCGGCCAGATCATGCTGACCGGGCGTGCGGGCGATGAGAACGCCCCGATCCATCTCTGGCTGGGCCTGTGTACTTCGCCCTGCGCCGTCGCCTTGCGCGACAAAAGCCACGTCGCCGATCTCACCGGTCTCGCTCGCATTCGCTGGAACACCAAGATGTCGGGCCTGCACCAGGTGCGTCCGATCGTGAAACTGGCGGATGGCAGCTGGTGGGTGGGCGATCGCGCCGATGGCAGCACCCGCGACTGGATCGTGAGCGAGATCTCATTCGCCGATGTGCACTGGATCAAGCTCGATATCGCGCGAGTCGTGACGGTCGGAGTCCTGATGGACAAGATTGATTTGTCCCGCGTCGATGAGATCGGCTTCGCGGATCTGATGCCGGGCAGCGGCCACGGCCCGGGTGGCTGGTCGGATGTCGCTCAGATCGAGGTTTACGGCCAGGCGATCGCGCGAGGCGCAGCGGCGAAGTAACGCCGGCTCCTAATTCCCGTCGCCGGCCACCGTGCCGCCGCGGCGTGCTCCGCGGATGAGCTTCCAGGTCCCGACGATCACCAGCAGATCGATCAGCACAGCGACGATGCCGAAGAGCACCCGCCCGGTGAGCTCGCCGCTCGATGCGTGCGACACGGCCACCCCGAGAAACGAAGCGGACGAGGAAAATTGCCGCGGACCGGGAAAGAACGCCACCCAGTTGATGACGGCTCCGAGTGCAAGGATGATCGGCAATCCCACCCAGCGATTCGTGCTCACGCTCCAGTGGAAAGTGCCGGCAAGTGGCACGAATCCGCCGAACAAGAACACGAGACCCGCTGCCGCGATGACCCAGCGCGGCGCATTGTCTGGATTGTCCACCACGGCAGCGTGCGTGAAGCTCAGGATGAGGATCGCCACACCGACTGCGAAGAACGCGATCGCCATGAGGATCGCGCCCTTGGGTCCCAGAGGCCGCTCGGCGTTCATGCGGGAAATTGTACCGTCGCCGTGAGGCCGTGCGGCGGCGTTTCACTGAGGATGACGCGCGCATCATGCCGGTCCGCGATCGCTTTGACGATCGCAAGCCCGAGCCCCGTGCCATCCTCCCCAACGCTTCCTCGTCGATAGAAGCGGTCGAAAGCCCGGGCGCGATCCTGCGGCGGGATCCCGGGACCGGTATCGGCGACAGACAGCTCACCGCCAGCGCCTCGCCGCACGCTCACTGCCACACTGCCGCCTCGCGGCGTGTAGCGCACGGCGTTATCGACCAGATTGCGGGTGAGGATCCGAAGTGCATCTGCATCCCCGCGCACTTCCACATCGGGCTCGAATGCTTCACGCAGCTCCACACCG
>DATIYV010000011.1:0-31022 GCA_035517435.1 Steroidobacteraceae bacterium
CTACTACGTCGGGCCGTTCGGAGTGCTTGCGGAGTACGTGCAGAGCTCGCAGCAGGTGAGTCGCCAGGTGAGCGCGAGTGTCAGGCGCTCCGGCCAAATCGACAACAGCGGCTGGCAGACCTCGTTCTCGTACTTCCTGACGGGAGAGCGCGAGCTCTACAACGGCCTCACGCCGCACTCGACCTTCGAGCCGGGCAAGCCGGGGATCGGAGCGTGGGAGCTGGTTGCGCGCTATCACGAGCTGCGCATCGATCCGGCGGCTTTCGCCGGTGGCATCGAGTCGTTCTCGGACCCGGCAGTCTCGGCGCGCTCGGCGCGCGCGTTCGGCGTCGGCCTCAACTGGTACTTGAATCAGAACATCAAGTGGATGCTGGACTTCGAGCGAACTCGTTTTGAAGGTGGCGCGCCCGCGGATGCGAATCGTGCCGACGAGAACGCGTTCCTGACACGCTTCCAGCTCATCTTCTAAAGGAGTAGTCCTGCGCCGCGCTGTCAGGGCGCGCGATAACCCACGACCTGCCCGTCGGGCAAGCGTACGAGCGTGGCCGACTCGGCGCTGCGCTGCGCGAGCGCGCTGCCATCCAGCCGCACGACGGTGGTTTGGTCAGACTCGATGATGACCGGCACGATCACCTCACCGCCACCAGGCGCCAGCGCCCGCACCCGGTAGCGCCCGGCAGCCAGTGACAGCGCTTGCGGATTCGCGGCGAAGGCTCCGGTGCGATTGCCGACATGAAGCAGCAGCCTGCCCTCGTCCGTGAGCAGCGTGTACGGACTGTGCACCGGGTACTCGGACTGCTCCACGCTCGCACTTTCGAGCACGCTGTAGACGATGAGCGTTCCAGCGCGCGGCGCCGGCGCGCTCATCGCATGGGCCGGGCCCACCGCATCGATGACAATCAGCCGCTGCGTCTCACAGCCGCAGAGCAACGCGAGCAGGCCGATGAGCGCTCCGCGTACCCGGCTCACGGCGCCGCCTCCGTGCTCGCAGCGCTTGCCATCAGCCCTCCGAGCTCATAGCGCAACAGCGACTGCTGGATCAGCACGTCGTAGCGCGCATTCGCGTTCTCGATTTGTGCCGAAGTGGCCGCGAGCTGCGCCTGGCTCAACTCGACAATCGAGCTGCTGCCGACCCGATAACGTGCCTGAGCGAGGTCGAAGGCCTGGTTGGCCTGTACCACCAGCTGCTGCGTGGTGCGCAGCCGCTCGCGCGCCGTGGTCAGGTTGGCCCAGGCGATACGCACGTCGCGCGCGACGTCATCCTCCGCGCTACGCAACAGCTCTCCCACGGAGCGCGCCCGCAGCTCGGCTTCGCGCTCGCGAGCGCGGTACAGGCCGCCCGCGAACAGCGGCACGCTCACCTGAATGCCCCCGGCCAGGTAATCCCCGGGCAGCCGCGGATCGTGCGAAAGCGAGCCGCCTGCTGCACCGATCGCTGCAACGGTCGGCAGGCGTGCATCGCGCTGCGCCCGCGCCAGCCGATCAGCGGAGTCGCGCTCATCGCGCAGGCTGGCCAGGTCGGGGCGCTCCGCGAGCGCACGCTCAGTGAGCGCCGCGATATCGCCCGCACCACCGGCCTCGGGCTCGCGCTGCTCCTCGAGCCGGAAGATCGTGACGCGGTGCAGTCCGAGTGCCGAAGAGAGGACCGCAGCAGCGTTGTCGAGGCCGCTTTGCGCACGCTGCACGAGCAGCCGGCCCTCCTCCAGCCCGACACGCGCGAAGCTCACGTCGAGCTCCGATTTCAGCTTGTTTTGCGCGAGGAGGGAGACCTGATCGAGCAGCAGCTGACGGGTCGTGAATGTCTCGTTCGCGACTTGCAACACCGCCTGAGCCTGCAGCGCGCCGAAGTACGCCTCGTCGACGCGCAGCAGGACCTGCTCGCGCGTCGCCGACAGATCCTGACTGGCGGCGGCCGCCGCAAACTTGGAGCTGGCAGTGAGATTGGTCGTGTGCCCGAAGTCGGTGAGCAGCTGTGACATCAGCACGCCGCCAGCGACGCGATTCAATACGCTGGGGTTGTTGAGTCCGCCCGCCAGAATGCGCGTGTTCGCAGCGCCCGCATCCACCGCGTCGCCGACCAGATTGACCTGCGGAAACAGCCCCGAGCGTGCCTCGATCACGGCCTGGTCGGCGGCGAGCGAGCGGTAGCGCGCCGCCGAGAGTGCCGGGTGATTCTCGAGCGCCATCTGGTGGGCCTGCGCGAGTGTGAGTGCGTTCGCGGCCGGCTGCTGCGCGGGCGGTGTCTGAGCGGGCTCCACTGCATCCGCCGCGAGCACGCTGCGCAGACAAAGCGCACACAGCATCGCCGGCCAGATGCCCCGGCTGCCGGCTGCGCTCATTTGGCCGCCGCCTCGGTGCGCATTTCGCGGCCGCGATAGAAGAGATAGTACGCGGCCGGCACGATGAAGACCGTGAGCACGACGGAAAACGCAAGTCCGCCGATGATCGCGCGCGCAAGCGGTGCGTAGGCTTCGCTTCCGGTACCAAGCTTCAGCGCCATGGGAATCAGGCCGATGAGCGTTGCCAGCGAAGTCATCAGGACCGGCCGCAGGCGCACGCGGCAGGCGAGCGAGACCGCCTCTCTGAGCGGACGGCCTTCCGCGCGCAATCGGTTGGTGAACTCAACGATGAGAATGCTGTTCGAGACGACGATGCCGACCATCATGACCACGCCCATGAGCGACATGACGTTGAGCGTCGTGCCTGTGAGGGAGAGCATCAGCAGCACCCCCGTGAGCCCGGTCGGCACCGCGAGCAGGATCAGGAGCGGGTCCATGAACGACTTGAATTGCGCGACCAGGATCAGATACACGAGCAGCGTCGCCAGGATCAGACCCAGGCTGAAGCTCGCGAACGAGGATTCCATCGCGCGCGCCGAGCCGCGCACCGTCACGCGCACATTTTCCGGCAGCGGTGTGTCGTGCAAGATGCGCCGCACGCCGCTCAGCACTGCGCTGATGTCCTCACGCGCGGGCGCGACATACACATCGATCACGCGCCGCAGCTGGTAGTGATCGACTTCGGTCGGCGAATGGATGTGCTGCACGCGACTCACAGTGTCGAGTCGCGTCGGCAGCTCCGCGCGCGTGCCGCGCAGCGGCACCGAGGACAGATCCGCCAGGTTGTGGATGAAGTCCTCAGGGTATTGCACGGTGAGCAGATAATCGTTGCCGCTCTTGGGATCCACCCAGTAGCTGGGCGCAATCATCTGATTGGACGTGAGCGCCGTGATGACGTTGCCAACGATCTCCTTTTCGTTGAGCCCGAGCTCGCTCGCGCGCAGCCGGTCGATCTCCAGCCGCAGCGACGGGTAGTCCACATCCTGCGGCACGAGCACATCGCTCACGCCAGGCAGTGCGCCGACCTGACGTGCAATGTCCTGCGCAGTATGGTGCGCCGCCTCTATGTTGGAGCCCGAGACCTGGATATCGAGCGGCGCGGGCATGCCGAGGTTGAGGACGGCATCGACCAGGCCGCCGGTCTGGAAATAGGACGCGACCTGGGGCAGATCCTGCTGCAACCGGGCGCGCACCTTCTCCATGTATTGGAAGCTTGAAAGCTTGTGCGAGTCATTGAGCCCGACCTGAACGAACGCGGTATGAGGACCCGAGTTCGGCGTGTAGATCGAGGAGTACCCCGGCGTGGTGCCGATGTTCGAGACGATGATCTTGAGCTCGCTCGGCGGGACGATCTCGCGAATATCGCGCTCGACCTCGCTCACGATGCGATCCGAGATCTCCAGGCGGGTACCGGAAGGCGCCTTGAGATTGATCACGAATTGGCTCGGATCGGTGCGCGGAAAGTATGACTTGCCGACGAGCGGATACAGGGCAAGGCTCACGAGGAACATCCCGGTGATGCCGATCACGGTCGCGAGCGGCTTCAGCAGCGCGACACTGAGCGTCGATTGGTACTGATCCAGCATGCCGTTGAAGCGCAGGTTGAACCAGCGGTTGAAGCGGCGCCCCCAGGAGTGCGCGCCGGGGCCCTCGGTCTGCGCCTGCGCATGCACCGACTCGGCCTTGATCAGTCGCGCGCAGAACAGCGGTACGACCGTCATCGCCACAAAGTAGGACGCGAACAGCGACAGTACGACCGCAATCGCGAGCGCGCTGAAGAGAAACTGGCTGACGCCGTAAAGAAAGGTTACCGGGAAGAACACCACGGCGGTGGTCAGGGTCGCTGCGAGCACCGGCAGTGCCACCTCGTTGCCGCCGCGCTCCGCGGCGACCTCGGGTGACTCGCCCATCTCGATGTGGCGGAAGATGTTCTCCAGCACGACCACCGAGTTGTCGATCAGGCGCGAGAATGCCAGCGCGAGTCCGCCCAGGATCATGGCGTTCACGGTGCTGCCGCCGAAGTACAGGCAGATGAAGGCCGCCAGCGCCGACAGCGGGATGGACAGGAACACCGCTGTAGTGGCGCGCAGGCTGCCGAGAAAGATCAGAATCATCACCCCGGTCAACACCAGTCCGATCGCGCCTTCGTCGATCAGGTTCTCGATGGCGCTGCGCACGAACTTCGACTGATCGAACGTCACGTTCGCGATCAGCTGCCGCGGCACATCGAGCAAGTGCGCCACTCCGTCGCGGATGCCATCCACCACCGCGATGGTGTTGGCGTCCCCGCCCTGCTTGAGCACGGGCAGATATACCGACGGCTGCCCGTCGACGCGCACGATGTTGTTCTGGATCTGCGAGGAATCCTCGGCATGCCCGACATCGGCTACCAGCACCGAGGCATCACCGACCGTCTTCAGCGGCAGCCGGTTGATATCCTTCATGTCGCTGATCTGGCTGTTGGCGTACAGGTTGTAGTCGTACGGCCCGATCTTCACATCGCCCGCCGGCAGGATCAGATTGGCATCGTTGACCGTGCGCACCACGTCCATGACGCTCAGCTGGTGCGCCTCGAGCTTCTGCGGGTCCACGTACACCATGATCTGGCGGTAGCGTCCGCCGAAGGGCTGCGGCACAGATGCGCCAGGGACATTCGCGATCTGGTTGCGCACGTCGTACTGACCGAGGTCGCGCAGCTGCGCCTCGTTGAGGCCCTCGCCCTTGAGCGTCACCAGGCACACGGGCAGGCTCGAGGCATCGAACTTCAGCACCACGGGCGGCAGGGTACCGGGCGGCAGCTTGCGCAGATCTGCCATGGCCAGATTGGCGATGCTGGTGACCGCCGAGTCCGGATCGAAGCCTGGCTGAAAGTACACTTTGATCAGGCTCACGCCAGGCAGCGAGCGCGATTCGATGTGATCTATGCCGCTCGACATCGTGAAGAAGCGCTCGAAGCGCCCCGTAATGTCAGTCTCGATCTGCTCCGGCGGCATGCCGTTGAAGAACGTCGCCACCACCACCACGGGAATGCGGATCGGCGGAAACAGGTCGACTGGCATGCGCACCAGGCTCGACACGCCCACCACGCAGGTGATCAGGCAGATCACAATCAGCAGATACGGATAGCGCAGAGCGAAGCGTGACATCGCAGCGTCTCAGCTGCCGAAGGGCAGATCGTGCGCGACCGCTTCGCGCAGCTTCTGGAGGCTGAAATCCGGCGCGCGCGTGAGTGCGATCAGCGCCTGCTTGCGCGCGCTGATCTCGGCGGCCACGGCCGGGATGCGGGACGCAATCGCGGACGGCACGTTCTGCACGCCATGCAGGTCGCCGTGAAGCAGATCGCCGGAGGCGACGGCAAGTCCGCCAATCTCAACGGGCTGACCGAACTCGACGATGTGCACGTAGGCGTGCGACACGGCGAGATTGGCCGCAAAGTAGTGAAAGCCTGCTGCGCTCGCCGCCGGCAGGTCGCGCACGGCACCGTTGGTGACGACGCCCACGCAGCCGAGCGCACGCAGGATGCTCATGTGCACGATCCCGACCAGGGCGCCAAATCCTGCGTGCGAGGAGCCGTCGCGGATGACAACGACGCGTGGCTCCGGCACGGAGCGGATGTAGTCCCACCAGTCGGTGCGATCGGGGAAGCGACTGTCGGCCGTGGGAGGCGCCGAGCCGCGGATCGTGACCGTTGCCGCGTAGCCCAGCATGGGCGGCAGATAGGGTGACAGCGAACGCACCGATGAGTCCACGAAGCCCTCGTTGCGCAGCCGCACGTTGAAGGTCTCGATGGCATTGGCGAGCGTGCAGGCATCGAGCCTGCGTAGGGACTCGAATTGCGCCCGATCCAGCAGGCCTCGCGGGGCATTCGCGCTGGAGGGGCTCATGGGGAGATGCCTGCTGCCGGCGGGGCGGCCGCTGCGACCGGCGTCGGGCGCTCCTCAGCGCGTGGCTCCGCGGTGGCGATCTGCCGCGCGGCGACCTTGAGGCCCGAGCGCAGCTGCGAGGTGTTGCCAATGACGACCTCATCACCTTCGCTCAAGCCGGCGAGCACCTCGTAGCGTGTGGGAGTCTCTATGCCCAGCTGAACGCTGCGCTCCGCGAGGTGCGAACTCCTATCGACCGTGTAGACAGCGTGCGCGCCGGCTGGCAATGCCTCGATCGGGATCGACAATACGTTCGCGCGGTGATCCGCGCGCAGGATCACGGTTGCATACATGCCCGGCACGATCGACAGATCGTGGTTGTCGACTTCCATCTCCACGGTCATGGTGCGGGTGCTCGCATCGACCGCGTGTGTGAAGCGCGCGATTGTCCCCTTGAATGTGCGTCCGCCGAGCGACTGCACGCGCACCGTGAGCGGCTCGTTGAGGTGAATGCCCTGCACGTAGTCCACCGAGACGGGGAAATCGAGCCGCAGTCGATAGTTCTGCGACACTCGCACCACGGGCATGCTCTGTGTCTGCGACGCTGTGCCCGCCTGAATGAGCGCGCCCGGATCGGCGTAGCGGCGCGTGATGACGCCGTCGAACGGTGCGGTGATGCGTGCGTAGCTCACCAGCGTCTGATCCCGCGCCACATCCGCCTTGGCGGCGGCCAGCACACCGGCGGCCGTCGCATCCCTGGCCTCAGCGGTGTCCAGATCCTGCTGTGCGATGAGATTGGGATGCTCGTGATTGACGGCGACCAGACGCGTGTAGGCGAGATGCGCGTCGCGGTACTCGGCGGTGCTGCGTTGCTCGGTCGCGATATCGTGATTGAGCGCATCGGTGAGCTCGGGGACTTCGAGCACCGCGAGCAGCTCGCCTGCCTTGACCCGATCGCCGATATCGACCCGCATCTGCGCGACGTAGCCCGCGACCTTGGCATGCAGATCCACCTCCGCGTAGGCATGGAACTCGGCCGGAATGGCGAACTCCTGGTACAGATCGGAGCGCGTGACCGGGGCCACGGCGACGGTGAGCACCTTCTGCTGCGGCGCGCGGCCGCCGAGGCGCCAGGCGTGCGCGCCCCAGGCGAGCAGCGCGAGCAGCACGGCGATCGCTGCGCCCCACCCGAGGCGACGCCCGGGTCCGCGTGCCGCCCGCTGATCTGGCGGTGCCAGCGCCGGGGTGGTCGCAGAGTTTGAATCGAGGTGGGTGTCGTTCATGTGGCTGTTGCCCGCGGCAAGGGAAGCGGCTCGGCGGGCGCCAGGGCGCTCGCCAGTGGCAGCAGCACGCGGAACCGGCTGCCCCGATCCGGTGTGCTCTGCACGTCGATGCTCGCGGCATGTGCCGTACAGATCGACTTGACGATCGACAGTCCGAGTCCCGCGCCGCCCTGATCGCGCGAACGCGAACGCTCCACGCGGTAGAAGCGCTCGAAGATGTGCGGCAGCGCTTCGGCCGGAATGCCGATTCCCGTGTCGTGGACTTCAAAGGCGCCTTTGTCGCCCTCAATCGCGACGCGCAACCGCACCGTGCCGCCATCGCCGGTGTACTTGATGGCGTTGTCGAGCAGGTTGACAACCACCTGCTTCAAGCGGGCGCGGCTGCCCTCGACCATGACTGGCGCGGCGCAGTCGCGCACGAGCGCGATGTGCTTGTCCTCGGCGAGCAGGCTCATCTGTTCGGCGGTGGTCGAGACCAGCTCGGCGAGATCAAAGCTCACCCACTCGGTGCGTGCCTCGCCGGTGTCGAGGCGCGACAGCGCAAGCAAGCCTTCGACGACGGCCGTGAGCCGGTCGACTTCCTCGAGCATGCTGCCCAGGGTCTCGCGCAGCGTCGGCCGCCCGAGCGCGTTGCGCATCAGGCTCTCGAGCTCCCCGCGCAGCACGGTGAGCGGGGTGCGCAGTTCGTGCGACGCATCGGCGACGAAGCGCTTGGAGCTGTGCACCGCCTCTTCCAGACGATTGATCATGAGATTGAGCGAGACCGACAGCCGCTCGATCTGATCGCCGCTGTGCGCGACCGGCAGCCGCTCGCTCAGGTTGTGCTGCGTGATGGCTTCCGCCTTCTGCGCGATGCGTTCAACGGGCTCGAGCGCCCGGCGCACCAGGAAGAAACCGCCCGCCGCCGTGGCGAGCACCGCGAGCGGCAGTCCGACGAGCAGCACCGCCAGCAGCCGGCGCAGGAGCGAGCGGATCGGCGCGGTGGAGGCGCCGACTTCCACCAGGAAGCCCGCGCCGGATGCATTGCGGCGGAGCACGCTCGCGATGAGCAGATCTGCGCTGTGCGCCTGGGGCACATGACGCACGCTCTGCGGAGCTTGCGGCCCGCGCAGTGCCGGCACGCTCCTCGGATCAAAGCTCTCGTCGTGCGGGGAGGCCGAGGCGAACAGCAGCCGCCCGTCGGTGCTCGAGATGCGGATGAATCGGTCATTAGCCTCCGGCGCATACAGGCTTTCGACGGCGGCGGCGAGCTCCGCATCCCCCCCCGCACGGGCGCCGCTCAGGAGCGTATCGGCGATCTGCTGCGCGCGACGCAGCTGGATATCGCGCAGATTCGCCTCGAGGTAGTTCCCGACAGCCGCGAAAATGAGCCCGCCGAGGAGTCCAAAGACGAGCAGCAGCAGTCCGGCATACCAGGCGACCAGGCGGAAGCTCAGCGAGCGCGTGTTCATGATTCGCGCCCGTCCTCGATGCAGTAGCCGGCGCCGCGGACGGTGCGGATGAGCTTGGTCGGGAATGGGTCGTCCACCTTGCCGCGCAGGTGGCGCACATACACGTCCACAATATTGGTGAGCCCCTCGAAGCTCTGGTCCCAGACGTGCTCGATGATCATCGTGCGCGAGAACACCCGCCCGGGGTGGGTCGCGAGGTACTCGAGCAGCGCGTACTCCTTGGCGGTGAGCTCGATGCGCCTTCCGCCGCGGCGCACCTGCTGGGTAAGACGATCGAGCTCGAGGTCGGCCACCCGCAGGACACTGGCGCGGCTGACCGGACCGCGGCGCAGCAACGCCTTGATGCGCACCAGCAGCTCGGCGAAGGCGAAGGGCTTGGTCAGGTAGTCGTCGGCGCCCGCCTCGAAGTTGCGCACCTTCTCCTCGGTGGCGTCGCGGGCCGTGAGCACCAGGATCGGCACATGCTGATTCTTACGGCGGGTGCGCTTGAGGATTTCGCTGCCATCCAGTCCCGGCAGCATCAGATCCAGGATGATGAGGTCGTATTCATAAGTGTCGGCCATGACCCAGCCGCTCGGTCCGTCGCAGGCCGTGTCCACGGCATAGCGTTCCTCCCTGAGCGCGCGCGCGATCAGATCGGACAGCTTTCTTTCATCTTCGACGACGAGAATTCGCATAGGTGGCGGCAGCCTCGAAGCACCCTAAGGAGGGCACATTAATGGGTCAAAAATGCACCATTAAAGTCCGTTCAGAATGTGTGGCAGGTCGCCCGGCCTTCCCAGATTGCTTGACGCAATTCCGTCATGAAGCACGGGCGCGCCTGGAGCCCTTGCCGCTCGCGCCCGTCCGGGACGGCCAACCGTCCCGCTGACACAAAACTGTCATAGAGACGTAGTGAATGTGTCATGCATCTGAAGCACAGTTGCCCGCGAATCGCCTCAGGGGAGATGCGTAACAGACGGCATGCGGTGTTTGCCCGCGAGCCAGCACCCCCTGCTGCGATCCGGCACCCTGAAGTTGCCCCACGACCACCGAAGGAACCCGAAGATGACAGCCACTCGCTTGCATATGCTCGACGGCCCGCGGGCTCTCGCTGGCCCCCGCCGCACCGGCCTCATCGCCGGCGCGGTTCTCTCGGCCCTGTGCGGCACGCTGGCGACCCCAGCCGTGTGGGCACAATCCGCCGGCGATACGGCCAGTCAGCTGAAGCAGCTGCAGACCCAGATCGAGCAGCTGCAACGCCAGCTCAACGAGATGCAGGCCAAGCAAGCCGCGGCGCAGAGCGCGGCGACGACGGCCGCTCCGGCGCCGGCGGCTCCGGCTGCCGCGCCGGCGGCCGCGAAAACACCGGTGGTCTCCGCCGGTCCTGTGAACCTGACGTTCGGCGGATTTACCGCGCTCGAGATGGTCTACCGCGACCGCAACGAAACGGCCGATATCGGCTCGAACTACAATTCGGCCATTCCGTACCCGTACCAGGTGAACTACCACGTGTCCGAGTTCCGCGAGTCGGCGCGCCAGAGCCGCTTTTCGCTGCTCGCGCAACCGGCAACCCACGACGGTTCGCTGAACGCCGAAGCCTATCTTGAAACTGACTTTCTGAGCGCCGGCGTCAGTTCGAACTCCGCCGAGAGCAACAGCTACACGCTGCGCGTGCGCAATTTCTACGGCATTCTGCGCGACACCGATGCCGACTGGTACCTGCTCGGCGGACAAAGCTGGAGTCTTGCCACGCTGTATGGCAGCGCAGCTCTTGCGCCGCGCACGGAGCGCGCACCGCAGACCATCGACGCGCAGTACGTTGTCGGCTTCAACTGGACGCGCAACGCGCAGATCCGCTTCGTGAAACTCTGGGGCAAGACGGCAGCGCTCGGCATCTCGCTCGAGAGCCCGCAGGCGGCCTTCTACACCAACTCAGCGACACCAGCCGGCACGATCGTCACCAATCCCGGCGGGAGCCTCCTCAATAGCGGCGCGAATTATTCGATCGACTTCGCGCCCGACATCATTGCCAAACTGGCCTTCGATCCGGGCTGGGGCCACTATGAGATCTACGGCATCGCACGCGGCTTCCGTGACCGCTATCCGGGCACGGCCGCGGGCTCGAATCACACTACCTGGGGCGAGGGCATCGGCGGCGGCACGATCCTGCCGCTCATCGGCCAGAAACTCGAGTTCCAGCTGAGCGCACTCGCCGGATCGGGTATCGGGCGCTACGGCTCGGCGCAGTTGCCCGATGCCACTGTAGCACCCGATGGCTCCGTGGCGACCATCTCTGAGCTACACGTGCTCGGAGGGTTCCTCGCGCGGCCTACGCCGCTGTGGACGATCTATCTCTACGGTGGCATGGAGCGGGCGGACAAGAAGGCCTACGTGGTGGGCGGCACCACCGGTGTCGGCTACGGCAGCGAGCTCTACAACAACAGCGGCTGCTTGCTGCTCACCGGCACCGCAGCCACCTGCGTCGCCAATTCGAGGGAGCTCGAACAGCTTGCACTGGGCGCCTGGTGGAAGGTCTACCAAGGCAACATCGGTAACGTGCAACTGGGCCTGCAGTACAGCTACACCAAGCGTAAGGCGTTTGACGGCGTCGGCGGGGATCCCAGCACCGACATCAACATGGGATTCTTCTCGTTCCGCTACTACCCGTATCAGCGCTGATACGGCTCGCCCGCTGCGGCTGATGAGGGGCGCTTCGGCGCCCCTCTTCTTTTGAACGCCCGGCTGCCCGCGCTTGCAATTTCACGCGGCGCCCGTCACGCTATATATATTCAGATATAACGAGACGGGGGCGAGCGATGAGCTGCAGACGCTGTGCGGCGGCGAGGACTGGGCGCGTGATCGTGTGTGCAGCGGGCATCATCTGGGCAGCCGCGCCCGTGCACGCCGATAGCTCATCGGGCGGCATCATGGATGATGACTGGTTCGCCCGCTCCGATGCGGCCAAGGAAAGCCAGCCCCACTGGATGACGCCGGTGATCACGGTCACGCCGCGCCTGGAGCAGGAATACCGCTACGACCAGAGCTTCCAGGCGCGACCCAACGACGTCGACCTCACCAACTATGGGGGCGGTAAGGGCCTGGAGCTCATTCCGACTTCGAGTACCGAGCTCATCATCGGCGTGCCGGCCTGGCAGGTGCGCACCGCGCCCGGCAAGCCCACCGAGCGCGGCGCGCTCGATGAGACGTTTCTGCTGAAGCTGCGGCTCGTGTCACGCAACGAGGAGAGCGGCAACTTCATTGTCACGGCGTTCCTCGGCCTGAGCATTCCCACGGGCAGCGCCGCCTTCAGCAACAATCACGCGATCTACACCCCGACACTCGCAGCCGGCAAAGGCTGGGGCGACCGGCACCAGGGCTTCGATATCCAGACCACGGTATCGATTGCCATTCCGGACTCCGGCATGAAGAAGCTTGGCGAGCCGATCACGTGGAACACGGCCTTTCAGGGACACCTGTTCGAGAAATTCTGGCCGGAGATCGAGGTCAACTACAGCCACTTCAAGGACGGCCCGAATGACGGCAAGGATCAATGGGCGCTCGCCGGCGGAATCGTGTTTGGCCGCTTCGAGCTCGGCCATCGTGCACGCTTGATCGTGGGAACCGCCTACCAGGAGACGGTGAGCTCCTTCAAATCCTTCCGCCACACCTTTCTGTTGACCGGGCGCGTGGCGTTCTGATTCAGAGCCGTCCGGGATCCGCCGCCGCGGGTGGCTGCGTCGCGGCGGGGCTCGGGTCTGTGCTCGCGGCGACCACCAACCGGTCGCCGTCACTGGCGTCGTCGAAGTTCACGATCGCACGTACATAGCCGGCGAGGCGCCGTGCGTGCTCGCCAATGTTCTCGAAGGACTTGAGGGCGAATGCGGTCGCGATCGCGCCGTCCAGGCGCTGCGAAGCATCGAGCGCGCGCGTGACCAGACGCCGCAGCCCCGCCGCGTATTCCGCATCGAGCTCGCGTTCGCTCGCGAGCACGCCGCCCGCCGCCTCCCCATCGATGTGGTCGAGGGCCTCCAGCGCATGGCGCAGCAGATTAGCCGCCAGGCCGGCGAGGTGACGCACGTCGGCGGTCGTGCCCCGGCTGGGTGGATCGAGCTCCTGCAGGACTGTGCGGGCGATCTTGCGCGCCTCTGCCGCGGCGAGATCGAGCTCGGCGGAGGCGTGAGAGAACGCCATCAGGGCCCGCAGATCGCTGGCGACCGGCTGGCGCCGCGCGATCAGCGAGCGCAGCTGAGCGGCGATGCTAACGTCGTACTCGCTCACGGCGCGCTCGCCCAGAATGATGCGTTGCGCGAGGTGTGCGTCCCAGCGCGTGTAGGCGCTGCCTGCGTCGCGCACCTGCTGCAGCACGAGCCCGCCCATCTCCAGCAGGCGCAGGTGCGCTGCGGCGAGCGCGCCGTCGTAGGCCTTGCTGATATGACCTTCGAGCATCCGCTGCGCAGCCTCTTGCGTCAGCCGAACCGTCCCGTGATGTAGTCCTCGGTCAGTCGGTGCCGCGGATTGGTAAAGAGCCGGTCGGTCTCGCCCACCTCGATCAGCGAACCCAGGTGAAAGTACGCCGTGCGCTGCGAGACACGCGCCGCCTGCTGCATCGAGTGGGTGACGATCACGATGGCGTAGGACTCGCGCAGCTCATCGATCAGGTCCTCGATCCGGGCGGTCGCGATCGGATCGAGCGCCGAGCACGGCTCGTCCATCAGGATCGTCTCGGGCTGGATCGCGATCGTGCGCGCGATACACAGGCGCTGCTGCTGGCCGCCGGACAGTCCGGTGCCGACCTGATTGAGCCTGTCCTTGACCTCATCCCACAACCCAGCGCGCTGCAAGCTGGTGCAGACGATCTCATCGAGTTGCGCACGCCCGCGTGCGAGACCGTGCAGCCGAGCGCCGTAAGCAACATTGTCGTAGATGGACTTCGGGAAGGGATTGGGCTTCTGGAACACCATGCCAACGCGCGCACGCAGCTGCACCACGTCGAGGTGCCGGTCATGGATGTCACGGCCGTCGAGGCGGATCGATCCGGTGACGCGTGCGCCCTGGATCGTGTCGTTCATCCGGTTCAGGCAGCGCAGGAACGTCGACTTGCCGCACCCCGACGGCCCGATCATGGCGAGCACCTGGCGCTTGCCCACGTCGATGCTGACATTTTTGACGGCGTGCTTAGAGCCGTAGTACACGTCGACGTTGCGGCAGGAGAACACCGGGTCCTCGACCGCGATCGGACCCACCGTTTCCCCGGTTACCTCCTGCTCCATCCGCGACCCGGCAGGCATCCGGCCCGAGGGCTTCAGGTTCAGGCCCCCATCGGCCGCGGACGGCGGCGCAGTTACCGACAAAGGCCGCGCAGGGCTGTGCACGCTCTCGTGCTGGGTTTCGTTCATGGGAGCCTCAGCCAAAGCGACCGGTGACGTAATCATCGGTGCGTTTATCCCTCGGGGCAGTAAACATCTGCGCCGTCGGTCCCGCCTCGATGACCTCGCCCAGGTAGAGAAAGGCCGTGACGTTGGAGACTCGCGCCGCCTGCTGCAGGTTATGCGTCACGATCGCGATGCAGTACTGCTCGCGCAGGCTCTGAAGCATCTCCTCGATGCGCAAAGTGGAGATCGGATCGAGCGCGGCTGTGGGCTCATCGAACAGCACGACTTCAGGGCGCATTGCGATCGTGCGAGCGATGCACAGGCGCTGCTGCTGTCCGCCTGACAGCGAGCGTCCGTCCTGGGAGAGCTTGTCCTTCACCTCGTCCCACATGGCCGCATCGCGCAGCGCGGCCTCGACCCGCTCGGCGAGCGCGCTGCGGGAGATGCGCTGGGAGAGCCGCACGCCGAAGGCGACGTTGTCGAAGATCGACATCGGAAAGGGGGTCGGCTTCTGGAACACCATACCCACGCGGAAGCGCAGGTTGGCGACATCCACGGTCGGACTGAGGATGTTCTCGCCATCCAGCAGCACCTCCCCGGTCGCGCGGTGGCCCGCGTACAGCGCGTACATCCGGTTAATGACTCGCAGGAGCGTGGATTTGCCGCAGCCCGATGGGCCAATGAAGGCCGTGATGCTGCGATCGTTCAGCGACAGGTTGATGTTCTTAAGCGCACGCGCGGCACCGTAATAGAAATCCAGATTGCGCACGGTGATCTTGGTCTTCTCTTCCTCCACCGCGGGGGGATCGACGGCCGCAGGCCGCGGAGCAAGGTTCACACTGGCGCGCATCTCATCCGCGGTACGCATCAGCGCCGCCTCGAGGGCTGCAGAGCCGACACGACGACGCGCGCAGTGATGCTGAGCAGCAGGATGGCGACCGTGATCAGGAGCGCGCCGGTCCAGGCAAGCTGCTGCCATTCCTTGTAGGGGCTCTGCGCGAACTGGTAGATCACCACCGGCAGATTCGCCATCTCGGAATTGAGGTTCGTGCTCCAGAACTGATTGTTGATCGAGGTGAACAGCAGCGGCGCCGTCTCACCGCTCACACGCGCCACCGCGAGCAGCAGGCCGGTCACGATGCCACTGCGCGCCGCCGGATACACCACGCTCACCACGGTGCGCCAGGGATAGGCACCGAGCGCGGTGGAGGCATCCTTCATGCCCTGCGGCACGAGGCGCAGCATATCCTCGGTCGTCCGCACGGTGACCGGCATGGCAATGACGGCGAGCGCGAACGCACCCGCGATCGCCGAAAAATGCCCCATGCGCACCACGATCATCTCGTAGACGAATAACCCCACAATGATCGAAGGTGCTGACAGCAGCACGTCGTTTACAAAGCGGATGACGTTGCTGATGCGTGCGTTGCGACCGTACTCCGCCAGATAGGTCCCGGCCATGACGCCGATCGGCGTACCGATGAGTATCCCGATTGCGGTCATGATGAGGCTGCCGTAAATCGCATTCAGCAGCCCGCCGGAGGAGCCAGGCGGTGGCGTCATCTGGGTGAACACCTGCAGCGACAGGCCGGCAAAGCCGTTCTTGATCAGTGTCCACAGAATCGCACCCAGGCAGATCAGGCCCGCGACCGTCGCAGCCCCAGAGAGCGTCAGCGCGATGACGTTGGTCGCTTTGCGAACAACGCTGCGGCTCATACCGAGGACAGCGCACGACGATCAAGGCGCAGCAGCATGATGCGCGCCGCGGCGATGACCGTGAAGGTGATCAAGAAGAGCAGTACTCCGAGGGCGATCAGCGAGGAATTGTACAGATCGCCCACGGCCTCGGTGAATTCGTTGGCGATGGTCGCCGAAATGGTCGTGCTCGGTGCGAGCAGCGACGCACTGATGCGGTGCGCATTTCCGATCACGAACGTCACCGCCATCGTTTCCCCGAGCGCACGACCCAGACCCAGCATGACGCCACCGACGACGCCGGCGCGCGAGTGGGGCAGCACCACGTTCCAGATGACTTCCCAGGTGGTGGCGCCGAGGCCGTAGCCGGATTCCTTGAGCACATCCGGCACGGTCTCGAAGACATCGCGCATGACCGAGGAGATAAACGGCAGCACCATGATCGCGAGTACCAGTCCGGCGGTGAGCACGCCAATGCCAAACGGCGGTCCGCGAAACAGCGACCCGATCCAGGGCAAGCCGCTGAAGTTCTCGATGAGCCAGGGCTGCACGTGCCGCTGCAGCAGCGGTGCGAGCACGAACAGGCCCCAGATGCCGAAGATAATCGAGGGCACGGCGGCCAGCAGCTCGATGGCGACACCCACGGGGCGCTTGAGCCAGCTTGGGCTGAGCTCGGTGAGAAATATCGCGATGCCGAAGCTGACCGGGATCGCAATCGCCATGGCGATCGCCGAGGTGACGAGCGTGCCGTAGATCGGCGCGAGTGCACCGAATTTTTCGGTCACCGGATTCCAGATCTCGGTGGTGAGAAAGCCGAACTTGAAGTGCGCCAGCGCAGGCCAAGCGCCCTTGAAAAGCGCCACTGTCACACCGCCCAGCAGCGCCAGCACCAGCAGAGCGGCGACGAAGGTCGTGCCGGCGAACAGTCGTTCCCAGATACGCTGGCGCGCGACATGCCGCGCGCCGATGAGACCGAAGTTCGCCTGATCCATCGCACCTGCCAATGAAGCGGCCGCGCGGTGCGCATTTTGCGGACACCGCGCGGCCGGCCCCGACTCAACTCACTTCGACTTGACTTGCAGCTTCCAGGTGTTCTCCACCTGCGCGATCAGACTCGCCGGCAGCGGCACGTAGTCAAGCTCGGCCGCCATCGGAGCGCCATTCCGATACGCCCAGCCGAAGAACTTGAGCGCCGCGCCGGTCGCGACCGGGTCCGGCGGCTCCGAATACACCAGAATGAAGCTGGCGCCCGTGATCGGCCAGCTCTTCGGGCCAGCCTGATCCGTGAGGATGAGATAGTACCCGTCCGCGTGCGCCCAGTCGGCATTTGCCGCAGCCGCCTGAAAAGCATCTGCGTTCGGGGAGACGACCTTGCCGGCCTTGTTGATCAGGTTGACAGCCGCCATCTTGTTCTGCTTGGCATAGGCATATTCGACGTACCCGATCGCGCCATCGGTCTGGGTCGTCTGGTTGGCCACACCCTCATTGCCCTTGGCACCGAAGCCGACGGGCCACTGCACCGAAGTATTGGCCCCGACGGTGTCCTTGAACTTCGGACTCTGTTTGGAGAGGTAGTCACTGAAGAGAAAGTTGGTGCCCGAGCCATCTGAGCGATAAATCGGTGCAATCGCGGTCGCCGGCAGCGCGAGATGCGGATTGAGCTTCTTGATTCGGGCGTCGTTCCACTGCGTGATCTCGCCCAGATAGATGCTGGCGACGGTGGCCCCGTCGAGCGTCATCTGGCCCGCGCCGATGCCCTTCAGGTTCACGACCGGCACGACCCCGCCGATGATCATCGGAAACTGCACCAGACCCGAGGCCTTCAGGTCATCCGGCTTCAGCGGCATGTCCGAGGCGCCGAAGGTCACGGTCTTCGCCTTGATCTGCTTGATGCCGGCACCGGAGCCGATCGACTGATAGTTCAGCCCAATGCCGGTCTTGGTCTTATAGGCATCGGCCCATTTCGCGTAGATCGGATAGGGAAACGTCGCGCCCGCCCCGGAGATATCGGCGGCCTGTGCCACCGCGCCGACTGACACGAGCATGGCGGTCGCGAGTATTAACCGCCTCAATCTATCGACATGCATATCGTTCTCCTTGGGTCTGTCTGCTGGGTCGGTCTTGTGGGAGTTGGGGTGCTTTAAGCCAGGCAAGCGCGGCGACGCCTTCGTCTCTGGGCCCCGCGACGGATGTCATTGGGTCGTCATGGCCCGGACGCGATTATTTGAAGCTCGTATTTCGCTTCTGTGACTGTTAAGTGACAAATTGATGACAATGTGACTGCTCTCCCGCTGCCTGGCGGGCACGCTCATTTCCCCTCGCCCGGCGCCTCTCCGCCCCGCGGTGGCAGTGTCGTGTCGGCGCGTTGCAGGAAGGTGACATCAGTCGGATGAGCATGACGGCTTGCCGTGCAGCAGCGCGCACCGTATAACGCGTGCCCAATGTGCGCCCCCGCGCTCGCCGACCTCCTTACGCACCCTGACGATGTCGCAAACCCTTGAGCTGACTTGCAATCTGATGGCTCGTGCCTCGGTCACCCCGGCAGATGAGGGATGCCAGGACGTGATGATCGAGCGCCTGGGTGCGGTGGGATTTCAGATCGAGCGTCTGCGCTACGGCAATGTCGAGAACTTCTGGGCGACACGCGGCGCGGGGCGGCCGGTGTTCTGCTTCGCCGGACACACCGATGTCGTGCCGACGGGCCCGCTCGAGGAATGGCGGACCAGCCCGTTCGAACCGACGCTGCGCGACGGCCTGCTCTACGGGCGCGGTGCGGCCGACATGAAGAGCGGGCTTGCCGCCATGGTGACGGCCAGCGAAGAATTCGTCCGCTCACACCCCCAGCATCGCGGCACTCTCGCCTTCCTGGTGACGAGCGATGAGGAAGGACCCTCGGTCGACGGCACGAAGCGCGTCGTCGAGACTCTGCAGGAGCGGCGCGCGCAGATCGATTGGTGCCTGGTCGGCGAGCCCTCCAGCGAGAGCGTCATCGGTGACACGATCAAGATCGGCCGCCGCGGATCATTGAGCGGCCGGCTCACGGTTCACGGCGTTCAGGGACACGTCGCCTATCCCCACCTCGCCGAGAATCCGGTGCACAAGCTCGCGCCTGCGCTCGCGGAGCTGACGAGCCGAGTGTGGGATCAGGGCAATGAGCACTTTCAGCCCACCACTTTCCAAGTGTCGAATCTGAATGCCGGCACCGGCGCACCGAACGTCATCCCCGGTGAGCTCAAGGCGCGCTTCAACCTGCGCTACTCGCCGGTGCAGACGCTCGAGGGCCTCAAGCAGATCGTCGAATCGATCCTCACCAAGCACAAAGTGCGCTACTCGCTCGAATGGTACGTCTCGGGTGAGCCCTTCTACACCCAGCGTGGAGCGCTCTCGGATGCGGTGGCAGCCGCGGTGAAAGATATCGCCGGCGTCACCCCCAAGCTCTCAACCGGAGGCGGCACCTCGGATGGGCGCTTCATCGCCCACCTGGGGGCGCAGGTGGTGGAGCTCGGCGTCGTCAACTCGACCATTCACAAGGTGAACGAGCACGTACGCGCCGAGGATATCGACGCGCTGCACGGCATGTATCTGGGAGTCCTGCGCCGCCTGCTCGTCTAGGGGCGCGCGGCCATTCTCAGGCCGCCGCGAGCGCCGTCGGCGCGCACATTCACGAACACCCCCACCCCGCCGAGCAGCGCCGCCCAGATCAACACCCAGGCGGGCATCGCGAGCCCGAGCACCTTGTCGACCTGGGCACATTCCCCGCCCGCATGCAGCACTTTGCGGATCGCTTCCCAGATCGAGAACATCTGCATGAGCACGTTGAAGGGCGCCCCGCACGCGGGGATCGAGCCGGGCGGCTGGCTCTGAATATAGAGGTGGCGGGTGGCCACGCCCATGGTCGCGAGCGCGGCGAGCGCGATGAGCACCGCATACACGATCGCCCCGGCGCGCCGCGGATGCTGGATGGCTGCGGCGAGGAAGATCACCCCGAGCGCCATCACGCCCACGCGCTGGAAGATGCAGAGCGGACAGGGCTCGAGGTGCTGCACCATCTGCGCGTACCCGACCGCGTACGCCATGAGCCCCGCGCACACGAGGGCGCAGCCCAAATTCACCAGGCGACGGTTGCGCAGCACGGACAATCCGGCCGCGCTCAATTACTGGAGCTGGTGGATTCTTGCCGGCCGGAGATTTCGCGCTCCACGTCCTCGAGCGCGGTATGGCGCACGTCCTTGCCGTGCACCATGTAGATGACGTACTCACCGATGTTCTTGGCGTGATCGCCGATGCGCTCGAGCGAGCGCACCACCCACATCACATCGAGCGCGCGGCGGATGCTGCGCGGATCCTCGAGCATGAAGGTGATGGTCTGGCGCTGGATCGACTCGTATTCCTCGTCGACCGCCCGATCCTGGCGCGCGACCTGCAGCGCCGCCTCCGCGTCCATGCGTGCAAAGGCGTCGAGCGCGCTGTGCACCATCTCCGAGACCACGCGCCCGAGATGCTTGATCTCGCGATACTTATCCGCGGGGCGCTCCATGGTGGCGAGGCGCGAGGCAATGTAGCCGATCTTCTCGCCCTCATCCCCGATCCGTTCCAGATCCGTGATCGTCTTGATGATGGCCACGATCACGCGCAGGTCGCCGGCCGCCGGGGCGCGGGTCGCGAGGATGCGGCTGCACTCCTCGTCGATCGAGACCTCCATTTCATTGACCTTGAAGTCATCGACCGCCACCGATTCACCGAGGGTGCTGTCGCCCTCGATCAGCGCGGTAATGGCCTTCTGCAGCTGCTGTTCGACGAAGCCGCCCATCGCGAGAACCTTGCTGCGTACGCGCTCCAGGTCCTCGTTGAAACGACGTGAGATGTGATGCGACAGATCGGCGGTTTCCATCGGCGGCTTCCTATACGCATGCGACTGCGCCTGCGCCGGGTCGATCATAGCCGAATGCCCGTCACGCCGCGTCCGCGAGCAGCGGCACGGGCTCGATGCGGCTCGCGGCGCCGTGATGGAAGCGGCGCAACTCGAGCTCGCCATCGAGCCGCTCCACCAGCGCCGAGCAGGACTCGACCCAGTCGCCGGTGTTGGCGTAGATCGAGCCGTCGATCGAGCACAGCCGGGCGCGATGGATGTGACCACAGACGATGCCGTCATAGCCCTGCGCCAGAGCGTGCGCGGCGGCGATGCGCTCGTAGCGCTCGATGTAACGGGCGCTGGTGCCAATCGACAGCTTGATGCGCTCGGCGACCGGCAGATAAGTCCAGCCGAGGCGGCGGCGCAGGTTATTGAGCGAGTGATTGGCTATCAGGGTGCCGGTATAGAGCGCATCGCCCAGCCAGTAGAGCCAGGCCGGACAGGCGACCGCCTCGTCGAACTGATCGCCGTGCATGACCAGCAGGCGCTGGCCGCGCGCGGTCTTGTGCACCCATTCCCGATGCACCTCGAGCTGGCCGTGCAGCATGTCCGCGAGGATGGCGAGCCCGGCATCGTGGTTGCCCGGCAGGTACACGATGCGGGTGCCCGCCCGGCGCCGGGCGAGCAGCAGACGCAGCACCTCCGTGTGCTCGGTGGCCCAGAAGAAGCGCTTCGCGAGGCTCAGTCCATCGACGATGTCACCCACGAGGACGATGTATTCGGCCTCGATGCGGCGCAGAAAATCGATGAGTTCGCGGACTCGGGAGTGGCGGTATCCGAGGTGAATGTCGGAGAGAAACAGAGCTCTGGCACGCTCAGGGCGGGCTCGTCCGATGGCGGGCATGATGTTCCGCTGGTGGCTGTCGGTTGTCCGCAGCCTCGGGTACCGGCGTGTCCGTTATGTGACAGCCACGCGAACTATTTCTTAAGCGGTAATACGTTACGAGCGAAAGTTAAACCGCAGCCGCGTGCTCGGCGGGCTGGCTCGCGCCGACGCGATAGAGCGGAAAGTGGCACGCAAAGGTGCTGCCTTTGCCGGGCGTACTCATCACTTCGAGCGTGGCACCGTGACGCTGCAGGGCGTGCTTGACGATCGCAAGCCCGAGTCCGGAGCCGCCGGTGCCGCGCGAGCGGCCGGCATCCACGCGATAGAAGCGCTCGGTCAGGCGCGGCAGGTGCTCCGGATTGATGCCGATTCCGGTGTCGGTGACGGAGAAATGGCCACCGTCCGCATCGACCCACCAGCGCATCTCGAGGGAGCCTTCGGCCGGCGTGTACTTCGCCGCGTTGTCGACCAGATTCGAGAACGCGGAGTGAATCTCCGACTCGTTCGCAATCAACGCCGCCGGCGAATCGATGCGCACGCGCACCTCGCGCGGGTGATGCGGCCGCGCGAGCACATCCTTGCGCAACAGCGCCGATAGCGCCGCCACATCGATCGGCTCGCCCACCACCTCGCCTTCGGCGGATTCCAGGCGCGAGAGCTCGAGCAGGTCGCGGATGATGGTCGTCATGCGATCGGCCTGGCGGCGCATCTCGGCGATCGGCCGCAGCGTCTCATCGTCGAGCGTGGGATCCTGACTTAAGGTCTCGAGGTAGCCCGAGATGACCGTGAGCGGGGAGCGCAGCTCGTGCGAGGCGTTGGCGACGAAGTCCTTGCGCATCGCCTCCAGTCGCATCTGGCGCGACACATCGCGCACCAGCAGCAGCAGCTGGCCCTCGCCGTACGGTACGACCTGCAGCGACAGATACAGCCCCTCGGTCGTGCCGTAGCGGATGATGACCGGATTGGCGTACTGACCGGCATGCAGGTAGCGCGCAAACTCCGGCTGGCGCACCAGGTTCTCGATGCGCAGCCCGAGATCGGCCGGGCGGCGCAAGTCGAGCAGCTGCGCGGCCATGCGATTGAACCAGACGATCTCCTGCTGATCGTTCAGGATCACCACACCGTCGGGGAGCGCCGCGGTGGAGCGCTGGATCTGGCGGAACAGCTGGACGAATCGCTGCTTATGGAAGCGCTTGCGCCGGTGCAGGCGCACGATCTGGGTGATCGCATCGCCCCACAGTCCACCGATGTCGGGCGGCTCGGAGAGGCCGCGGTGGCGCAGCCACCACTCGATCCGCACCAGGTTGACCAGCTGCCAGGCCAGATAGATCGCCAGCGCGCCGGCCACGAAGACCCACAGATGACCAAACAGCCAGCCGACGAAGAGGCCCACGAGGACCACTCCCAGCAGCCGGGTAGCGGCGAACCACAGCGCCTGCAATCCAATCGTCATGCTGGGCCAGCTCCAAGACCGCGGCCTGCGACCTCAGCCCGTGCGCGTGGAGAAGCGGTAGCCCGACCCGCGGACGGTCTGAATAAACCGATCGTACCCGAATTCCTCGAGGGCTTTGCGCAGGCGCCGGATGTGCACATCGATCGTGCGTTCCTCGACGTATACGTTGCCGCCCCAGATGCGGTCCAGGAGCTGATCGCGGGTATAGACCCGCTCAGGGTGGGTCATGAAAAACTCGAGCATGCGGTACTCGGTGGGACCCAAGGGCACCGTCTGATCCCCGACCAGTACCCGGTGGCTCGCCTGATCGAGCGCGAGCCCGCTGAAGTCCACCCGCTCCCCGTCCGCATTGGGGCCGACGCGGCGCAGGACCGCATTGATGCGGGCCAGAAGCTCGCGCGGCGAGAACGGCTTGGTGACGTAGTCGTCCGCCCCGCCCTCGAGCCCGGCGACCTTGTCGCCTTCCTCGGCGCGCGCCGTGAGCATGATGATCGGCAGCTCGCGGGTTTCCCGGTCACGCTTCAGGGCACGCGTGAGCTCGAGTCCGCTCATGTCGGGCAGCATCCAGTCGACTAAGACCAGATCGGGACGGCGGTCGGCGAGCAGGGCGCGGGCCGCACGACAATCCTCGGCCTCGCGCACCTCAAAGCCGGCGCGCTTCAGGCCGAACGCGATCATCTCGCGGATCGGGCGCTCATCCTCGACGATCAGGACTTGTTTCGCGGACATTCGATGCAGACGGTCATGGCGCGCGTATGTTTAGGCCACATCATTACAGATTGATGACTATCCGGGGCTTACAGCCGCATTCCTTGTCATTTCCGTGACGGCGGCTCGGCAACCCTATCGCGCAGGTACACCGGCACCGCATCCTGGGGCTCGAGCGTTCTGCCCGCGGCGACCTCGCTCACCGCCAGCCGCGCGACGACGGCGGCGGCCGGTAGCCGGTCGGGATGCACGGCCGAGAGCGCCCCGGCGAGCCGCTGACCCAGCTCGGGGTAGGCCGAAAAGCCGCGGCCGGTACCGTGGCAGGGCCAGGCGAGCGCGTCCGGCCGATCGACCAGCGCTGGCGAACCCACCGACTCAGGTCCCGCGGCTTGCGCCTGCCCTTGCGGATCGCGCCCGAAGTACCCCCAGTACACCTCTTTCAGGCGCGCATCCGCGCACACCAGCACGGATGCCGCTTCGGGGGCGGCATCCAGCTCGGCCTGCGCGAGCGCCCGCAGATCGGAGACCGGCACCACCCGACGTTCGGCCGCAAAGGCCAGGCCCTGCGCCACGCTCGCCGCCAGACGCACGCCGGTGAAGGCGCCGGGTCCTCGCCCGAAGGCAATCGCATCGAGCTCGCGCAGCTGCACGCCGCTCTCGCCGAGCACGTCATCGACCATGGTGAGAATGCGCTCCGCATGGCCGCGCTCTATGGCCTCGAAGCGCGCGAACACCTTGCCTGCTAGCAGCACCGCCGCCGAGCAGGCTTCCATCGAGGTGTCGAGTGCGAGAATCTTCATCGCTGCCTCAACGGTGCCGCCGCAGGAACTGCGCGGTCTCGTCGGCGTCGCGCGTACGTGTCATCGGCGGCAGCACCGACAAGAGCGCGCGGCCGTAGGAGCGCTCGGAGAGCCGGCGATCGCAGATCACGACCGCGCCGTAGTCCTCTTCGCTGCGGATCAGACGGCCCACGCCTTGTTTGAGCGCAAGGGCTGCCTCCGGCAGCTGAAATTCGCGGAACGGGTTGCCGCCGCGCGCTTCGATGTGCTCGATGCGCGCTTTCACCAGCGGATCCTCCGGCGAGCCGAAGGGGAGCTTGTCGATGATGACCAGGCGCAGCGCCCCACCCTTCACATCCACTCCTTCCCAGAAGCTCGCCGTACCCAGCAGCACCGCATTACCGTCGGCGCGGAAATCCGCGAGCAGCCGCTCGCGCGGGGCCTCGCCCTGCACGAGCAGCCGATAGGGCGGCTCGCGACCCCAGCGCTCGCGCAGCTGCGCGGCCGCCTGGGCGAGCGCACGATGACTGGTGAAGAGCAGGAAGGCACCCCCGCGCGAGGCTTCGAGCAGCGGCAAGGCGGTCTCGAGCACCGCCGCCGCGTGCGCGGGAGATGCCGGCTCGGGCAGATCGGGCGGCAGGTAGAGCAGGCTTTGACGCTCGTAATCAAACGGACTCTCGATCCGCAGGGTGGGCGCATCGCCCAGGCCCAGCCGCGCGGTGAAGTGCGCGAAATCCTCGCCCACCGAGAGCGTCGCGGAGGTAAAGATCCATGCGCAGCGACGGCCCGTGACCAGACCCTGAAAGCGCTCGGCGACATCGAAGGGGAGCAGGTGCAGGACGAAGCTGCGATCGGAGCATTCGAAGGAGCGGGCGCCCTCGAGCGCCGTGGTACCCGCGATGCGCTGCAGCTGCACGGCGAGCTCATTGGCGCGCTCGGCAAGCCCGCCCATCGGTTCCTCGGGCTCGCGCGCGCCCAACGCGGTCGCCAGTGACTCGAGCCGGTCGGCGAGCTCGTGCGTGGGCTCATCGAGCGGACGCGGTGATTCATCCCACGCAACGCGGCCAGGCCGGCGGGGCAGCGCTGCGGCGAGCTCAGCCAGCGCGCCCTCCACCGCCGTGAGTGCGTTCGCCACCGCCTCGGTCCGCTCGCGCTCCTGACGCAGCGTCGCGATCAGCGTCTCGATGCCCCGGCTGCCGACGTTGGCGCCGAAGAACTGGGCCGCGAGATCCGGCAGCTGGTGCGCCTCATCGAGGATGATCGCATCGGCGCTCCCCAGGATGTCGCCGAAGCCCCCCTCCTTCAGCGCCAGGTCCGCCAGCAGCAAATGGTGATTCACGATGACGATGTCGGATTCCTGCGCCTCGCGCCGCGCAGCGACGACGTGGCAGCGCGCGAACTCCTCGCAGCGCACCCCTAAGCAGTTATCGCGCGTCGAGGTGATGCGCGGCCACAGCGCATCCGTGTCAGACAGGCCGGGGACTTCGGCGAGATCGCCGGTCCGCGTCGTGCGCGCCCAGCGTTCGATCAGGGGCAGCTGGCGCTCACGCGGGGCCGCCGGCAGCAGGCCGAGCTCCTGGGATGCGCGCGCCAGACGATGCAGACACAGGTAGTTGGCCCGGCCCTTGAGCAGCGCGATGCGTGCGGGGCGGCCAATGGCGCCGGCGACGAGCGGCACATCCTTATTGAAGAGTTGATCCTGCAGGGTCCGTGTCCCGGTCGAGATGATCACCCGGGCGCCCGACAGCAGCGCCGGCACCAGGTAGGCGAAGGTCTTGCCGGTCCCGGTTCCGGCCTCGACGACCAGCGCCTCGCGGTGTTGCAGCGCTGCGGCTACGCGCTCGGCCATGTGCACCTGCTGGCGGCGGGCAATGAAATCGGGGAGTGCGCGCTTCAAGGCGCCATCGGGGCCGAAAACGTCGTCAATTTGCAGCATAAGCGTCTAGAGTGCCACGAACGTCGCGTTCCAGGACGCTCGCTCAGGATGCGGCTTTAGCCAGATATGATGCATGTTGCGCTGCAACGTTCCCGGACGGCAAAGGAGTCATGCGACAGCTGCGACCCGGGGCCAAAGGGAACACCCGGGAAGGGCGGTTTATACTTTTAGGTTACCCGGACGCGCAAAGTCCGACCGGAAAACCCGCATGGCCACAGCACCGCACGCGATCCTGCCCCTCCCCGAGCTCAGTCGAGCTGTCACCGGATGGGTGGAGCAGGTCCGGCAGCTCACGCAGCCCGCCGCCGTGCATTGGTGCGAAGGTTCCGCCGCCGAGATCCGCGATCTCACTGCAAAGCTGGTCGCCTCAGGGGAGCTCAAAGAACTCGCCGCCGCACAGTATCCGGGCTGTCACCTCGCGCGCTCTCATCCCAGCGACGTGGCCCGCGTCGAGCATCTGACGTTCGTGTGCACGCGCTCGAAAGAGGATGCCGGCCCCAACAATCACTGGATGTCACCGGAAGTCGCGCACGAGAAGATGCGCGGCCTGTTCGCCGGCTGCATGCGCGGCCGCACGCTGTACGTCATTCCGTATTGCATGGGGCCGATCGATTCCCCCTTTGCGCGCTTCGGCGTGGAAATCACCGACAGCGCCTACGTCGTGCTCAACATGGCGATCATGACGCGCATCGGGCGCGCGGCGCTGGAGCGAATTGCCCGCACGGAGCAGTTCGTGAAGGGCCTGCACTCGATCGGCGAGCTCGACCCGGAGCGGCGTTTTATCGTGCACTACCCGGAGGAGCTTTCGATCGAGAGCTACGGCTCCGGCTACGGCGGCAACGCCCTCCTCGGCAAGAAATGCCACGCGCTGCGCATCGCCAGCTGGCAGGCACGCACCGAGGGCTGGCTCGCCGAGCACATGCTCATCGTCGGGTTGCAGAATCCGCGCGGCGAGACCCACTACATTGCTGCGGCCTTCCCCTCAGCCTGCGGCAAAACCAATCTCGCGATGCTGATCCCGCCGGAGTCGATGCCCGGCTGGAAGGTGTTCACCATCGGCGATGACATTGCCTGGCTTCATCCCGGCAGCGACGGACGGCTGTGGGCGATCAATCCCGAGGCCGGCTACTTCGGCGTGGTCCCGGGCACCAATGCCGCGACCAACCGCAATGCCTACGAGATGATCCAGCGCGACACCTTGTTCACCAATGTCGCGCTCACGGCCGACAATCAGCCGTGGTGGGAGGGACTCAAGACCGGCACGCCGGTCATCGATTGGCAGGGGCGCCCTTACGAGCCAGGCCACGGCCCCGCGGCCCATCCCAATGCGCGCTTCACCGTCGCCGCCAAGCGCAATCCCGGCTACTCCGCGCGCGCGGAGGATCCGAAGGGTGTGCCGATCACCGCGCTGGTGTTCGGTGGGCGCCGGCGCGAGGTCGCGCCGCTCGTGTACCAGGCGCGCGACTGGGCGCACGGCGTGCTGATGGGCGCATCCGTGGCCTCGGAGACCACGGCCGCCGCGACCGGCAAGGTCGGCGTCGTGCGCCGCGATCCGATGGCGATGCAGCCCTTCGCAGGCTACAACTTCGCGGACTACTGGCAGCACTGGCTCAATGTGGGCAGCAAGCTCACCCGCCCGCCGCACATCTTTCACGTCAACTGGTTCCGGCGCGATGCCAACAATCGCTTTCTGTGGCCGGGTTATGGCGAGAACCTGCGGGTGCTGTCCTGGATGCTCGAACGTGCAGCCGGCACCGCGGGCGCGATCGACTCACCGATCGGCCATCTGCCGCGGCCCCACGATCTCAATCTCAACGGGCTGGATGTGTCAGCAACGGCGCTGCAGGAGCTGCTGTCAGTGGATGATGCGCTGTGGCGGCAGGAGGCGGCCGATGTGCGCCATTACCTCGAGTCTTACGGCAGCCGCATACCGCAAGTGCTGCTGGAGAAGCTCACCGACGTGCAGCAGCGCCTAGGTGCCTGATTCGGTGTCGTAGTAGATCGTGAGCGGTGAGTCGGTATCGGGAAGCTTGCCGAGACCGATCAGTCCCTTGCCCTTGATCTGTACGCTGTCACGGCGTACGAACGCCTCTTCCCCATCATCGGTCTGCACGAAGGTGCCATTCGTGCTCTGATCGATCAGCACGAATTTGTGCCGGTTGATCTCGATGCGCGCGTGGAGCCTGGAGATGAGATTGCCCTTCACCACGATGCCGTTGTCTTCCGCGCGACCGATCGTGACGTGGGGATGCTGCTCATCGAGCACCACGACCTGATCCTGAAAGCGCAGCCGCAGGCGGATGGCCGGCGCGTTGCGGCCCGCGAGCGCGATCGCAGGCACCATGCTGGTGACATCCTCGGTCTGCCACAGCACCTCGTAGAGCGCGACCTCGTTCCCCTGACCCTTCAGCGTCGCCACGTCCACCTGACGTACCGCTGCGCGCCAGTGCGGTGAGAGCTGATCGATCATCGCCGAGGTCGTCATGATCTGAGCGGCCTTGGCCTGGCTCGTCATGCGGTTGGCGGTGTGGACGGTCGAGCCGAACACGTCGCGGCTCTCCAGCACCACCGGGCCGTAGTGACAGCCGATGCGGATCGCGACCGCCTGGCCGTCCACTTTGAGCTGGCTGTGGCGCGAGATCTGGTGCTGCATTTGGGCAGCCGCATTGAGCGCCTGATCGGCGCTCGGGAACGTCGACATGACCTCATCGCCCATCGTCTTGATGACCGTGCCCTGGAACTGCTCCGTGGCACTGCGCATCACGTCGATGCAGATCGCGACCATGTCGCGCGCACGCAGGTCGCCCATTTGCTCGTAGAGTCGAGTCGAACCGACTACATCGGCAAACAGGATGGCAAGCTCGATGTCTTTTCCCATGCAAGCAGGCGAAAAATCGCCATTTGGCGATGACTTAGGATTATACGCGACCGCCTCGGCCCGGCTACTGCAACAGCCCCGCGGCCTGCCGCAGCAGCTCGGCACCGGCGCCGGGCGCGCGAGCCCCTTCCGACAGCAGCCGCCGGTACTCACGCGCGCCGGGCTCGCCGTTCATGAGCCCGAGCATGTGCCGCGTGATCGAAGGCAGGCGCTGTTCGAGCACCAGCTCGCGCTCCACGTAGCGCGCCATACGCTCCAGCATCGCTTTGGCATCCTCCCGCGACTCGTCGGGATACAGCGACGCTTCGAGCTCGGCGAGCACCATCGGGCGATGGTAAGCCTCGCGCCCCAACATCACGCCGTCGTATTCGCTCAGCGCCTCGAGCACCGCATCGCGTGTGCGCAGGCCGCCATTCAAGATCACCGGCAGAGGCGCGAATGCGCGCCGCACCTCGCGCACGATGTCGTAGCGCAGCGGCGGGATCTGGCGGTTGTCTTTGGGCGAAAGTCCGCCAAGCACGGCTTTGCGCGCGTGCACGATGACCGCCGCAGCAGCGGCGTCGCGCACGGTCGCGATGAACCGATAGAGCGCTTCACGATCTGAGTCATCGAAGCGGGCCGCTGCCGCGGTGGCGGACGTGCCGCCGCCCGCGACGATGCCGATGCGTGTCTTCACCGTAACCGGAATGTTCACGGCCACGCGCATCGCAGCGACGCACTCGCCGACGCGCTCGGGCTCGGCCATGAGGCACGCTCCGAAATCTCCACTCGCCACGCGATCACTGGGACAGCCGCAGTTGAGATTGATTTCATCGTAGCCGGCATCCTCGCCCGCGCGCGCGGCGGCCGCGAGCTCGCGCGGCTCACTGCCTCCCAACTGCAGCGCGAGCGGATGCTCCTCCGGATCGAATGCCAGCAGCCGCTCTCGCCTGCCGCGCGTAATCGCGGCCGCGGTGATCATCTCGGTATAGAGCAGAGTGTGCTTCGAGAAGCCGCGCAGGAAGAAGCGGCAATGACGGTCCGTCCAGTCCATCATGGGGGCGACCGAGACCCGGCGATCGATCTTTTCACGGGAAAAATCGGAAGAAATGCCTATTTTCGTAGGCATTTCAGAGTCAGTCGTTTCTGCGGGATTTCTGGGCATTGCGGGGAGTTTATCGTTTGCCGGGGAGACGTAAAGGAGACAAGATCGGCTTGTCTCCCCGAGGCTCCGTATGGCAACGATCAAAGCTCGCAGGCAAGCGAACGGCACAACGCGCTACACGGCGATCGTTCGCATCCGTCGTGGCGGGGCCATCCTGCATCGAGAGAGCCGAACGTTCGCTCATCGGTCCGCCGCTCTCACCTGGGCCAAGCACCGTGAGGTCGCACTTGAGGATCCCAGCGCCCTCGTTCGTGAGCAACAAGGCGCACCGACGCTTGCCGAGCTGATCCGCTGGTACATCGACACCTTCGAGTCCATCTCGAAGTGGCAGCGAAGCAAGCAGTCTCACTTGGAGTTTCTCGAGCGCCACAAGCTCGGGAAAGTGAACGCTTTGACCCTCA
>DATIYV010000012.1:0-26583 GCA_035517435.1 Steroidobacteraceae bacterium
GCGCCCGACCGGCTCATCGTCTGCAATGGCTTCAAGGACGACAGCTACATCGAGGCGGTGACCCTGGCGACCAAGCTCGGCCGCACGATCATCCCGATCGTCGAGAACTACGAGGAGCTCGAGCTGATCCTGCGCCACGCCGCCAACTACCGGGTCCGCCCGCGCCTCGGCGTGCGCGTGAAGCTCTTCAGCGAGGGGTCTGGCCGCTGGCGCGAGTCCGCGGGCGACAAATCGAAGTTCGGGCTCTTCATCACCGAGATACTCGAGCTGTTCAACGTGCTGAAGTCGCGCGACATGCTCGACTGCCTGCAGCTCGTGCACTGCCACCCGGGCAGCCAGCTGCAGGACATCCGCCGGGTGAAGGATGCGATCAATGAGCTCGCGCACGTGTATGCGGAGCTGAAGCTGATGGGCGCGGGGCTGCAGTACATCGACGTGGGCGGCGGCCTCGGCGTCGATTACGACGGCAGCGGCACCAACTTCTCCTCCTCGATGAACTACACGCTGAACGAGTACGCGAGCGATGTCGTCTACCGCATCGCCAGTGTCTGCAATGCGCGCGACATTCCCCATCCGGTCATCGTGAGCGAGTCCGGCCGTGCCATCGCGGCCTATCACAGCGTGCTCATATTCAATGCGCTGGGCTCCTCGGCACTCGACAAGTTCCGCGTCACCGGGCGGGTGTCCGAGGACTACGACGGCGAGCAGGAGCTGCCGCAACCGGTCGAGGATCTGTTCGAGGCCTACCGCTCGGTCAACGACCGTCGCCTGGTGGAGTGCTATCACGATGCACTCACGGCGCGCGAGCAGGCACTGCAGATCTTCAACCTCGGGCTGCTGTCGCTCGAGTTCCGGGGGCTGGCGGAGCGGCTGTACTGGGCCACCTGCGCGCGCATCCGCGACTGCTGCAGGAAGCTCGAGCATTTCCCGGAAGAGCTCGAGGATCTGGAATCGATCCTGTCGGACACCTACTTCTGCAATTTCTCGGTGTTCCAGTCGCTGCCCGACAGCTGGGCGATCGATCAGCTGTTCCCGATCATGCCAATCCATCGGCTCGCGGAGCGGCCGACTCGCAAGGGCGTGCTGGCGGATATCACCTGCGACTCGGACGGCAAGATCGACCGTTTCGTGAGCCCCCACGAGCAGAAACGCACGCTCGAGATGCACGAGCTCATCCCCGGCGAGGAGTACTACCTCGCGGCCTTCCTGGTCGGCGCCTACCAGGAGACCCTGGGCGACCTGCACAACCTCTTCGGCGACACGCACGTGGTGCACATCCGGCTGCTCGAGGAAGGCGGCTGGTGGATCGAGGAGATCGTCAAGGGAGACACGGCGAACAGGGTGCTGGAGTACATGGAGTACGACGTGGCGGAGCTGTCCCCGGCGCTGGCACGGGACTGCGAGCGCGCGATCCGCGATGGCCGCATGAGTGTCGCCGAAAGCCAGCTCCTGAAGCGATTCTATGAAGGCGAGCTGAACGGCTACGCGTATCTGGAGCCCGCCGGCATCTGAAGGCGCGCCGCGCCGGCGCTCAGCCGGGCTGGATCAGGAGCAATACCCCGAGTCCCAGATAGATCGCCGCCGCCGTGATGCGCACCGCGCGCAGCGGCATACGCCTGGCGATCTGATCCCCGAGCAGCACGGTCGGAATGTCCACCAGCAACAGCCCGAGCGTCGTGCCTGCGATCACCGGCAGGAGCGTGCCGTACTTTGCGGCCAGTGCCGCGGTCGCGATCTGCGTTTTATCGCCCATCTCGACCAGGAAGAAGGCCACGAGGGTGGAGCCGAAGATGCCGAGGCGGGGCGTGGAGGTCTTCGCCGCGCCGAGCTTGTCGGGGATCAGCGTCCACACCGCCATCGCGATGAACGACAGCGCGAGAAAGATCCGCAGGCGCTCCGGCCCGACCATGCGCGCGACCCACGCTCCCACCGCGCCGGCCAGCGCGTGATTGAAAACGGTGGCGACGAAAATGCCGAGAATGACGGGTATCGGGCGGCGATAGCGGGTGCCGAGCACCAGCGCCAAAAGCTGCGTCTTGTCGCCGAATTCTGCAAGCGCGACCACGGCGGCGGACACGAGGAAGGCTTGCATGGCTGCGCGTAGTGTAAGGGCCGAAGTACGCAGCCGCTCGATTGCGTCGCTGAAAAGCCGGGAGTAGCATCTTTTGCAGCCTTCGAATCAGCACCGAAGTGAGATGTCCGGATGACTTCGATCTACGTGGGCAATCTGCCATTCAACGCCACCGAGCAGGAAGTGCGCGCCCTCTTCGAGCGTCACGGCAAGGTGGATTCGGTGAAGCTGATCAATGACCGCGACACCGGCAAGCCGCGTGGCTTCGGTTTCGTCGAGATGGCGCAGAACGAAGCGCAGGGCGCGATCGAGGCGCTCAACGGTCAGCAGCTGAACGGCAGAGCGCTGCGCATCAACGAGGCCCAGGAGCGGCCCCAGCGCCCCCGCCAGGGCGGTGGACCCTTCCGCCGCTGAGCCGCACGCGTTGCGCCTCACCCTGCTCGCTCTCACGGCCGCCGTCACGGCCGTGCTCTGCGGCGGCTGCGCCACGCAGATGGGTACGCGCCAGAGCGTCGCGCAGGATCTCGACCGCATCCTGCGGGGCGATCAGCGCAGCGAGGCCGATCGCGCGCGCGATGTGTACCGGCACCCGAAGGAGACGCTGCTCTTCTTTGGTCTGCGCCCCAACATGCGCGTGGTGGAGATCTGGCCGGAGGCCGGCTGGTACACCGAGGTCATCGCGCCGCTCTTGGCCGAGCACGGCAAGTACTACGCCGCACAGCAGCCCTCCGATCCGCGCAGCAGCTTCATCGCGACGATGCTGGAGCGCTATCGGGCCAAGCTCGCCGCCCGCCCCGATCTGTACAGAACGGTCGAGATCACCAGCTTCAGCTGCACTTCGGGTGAGTCTGCACCGGCCGGCTCGGCCGACATGGTCGTGACGTTCCGCAACGTGCATAACTGGATGGCCCAGGACTGCGCGCCGGCCGCGTTCGCGGCGATGTACCGTGCGCTCAAACCCGGTGGCGTGCTGGGCGTGGTCGAGCACCGCGGCAGCCGCGGCCAGCCGCAGGATCCGCATGCGCGCAGCGGCTACGTGAGCGAGGAGTACGCGATCGGGCTGATCGAGGCCGCGGGCTTCAAACTGGTCGCGCGCGCCGAGATCAACGCGAATCCGCGCGATACGAAGGACTACGAGCAGGGTGTGTGGACGCTGCCGCCCACCTACCGGCTCGGCGAGCGCGATCACGACAAGTACGCCGCGATCGGCGAGAGCGATCGCTTCACGCTGAAATTCGTGAAACCGAAGTAAGGTGCGCGCGGCGCCCTACCACATCTCCTTCAGGCGCGCGCCGGCATCCACGGTCGACTGATCGGACTCGGCGAGCGAGCCCTCGGTGAGGTTCGCACTGCGCACGGCGCTCGCATCGAAGGCCTTCAGAACCTTGTCGGTGAGGAAGCGGCTGCGGCCGCCATAGACATGCGCATCGGACTGCTTCGGCGCGCTCGTCAGATGGAATTTCAGCGGGGCGATCAATACCAGGTCGTTCTGCGCGCGCGTGAGCCCGACGTACAGCAGCCGGCGCTCCTCCTCGATCTGCTCCGCCTTGCCGGTCGCAAACTCCGACGGAAAGCTGCCGTCCACCATGTTGAGGATGTAGACCGAGTCCCACTCCATTCCCTTCGCAGAATGGATGGTCGAGAGCACCAGGAAATCCTCATCGAGCATCGGCCGGCCGGACAAATCGCTGGTCGCATCCGGCGGGTCGAGGGTGATCTCGGAGAGGAAGCGCTCCCGCGAGACATGCTGGCCGGAGAGCAGCTCGAGCTGATCGAGATCGCCGATGCGGGTATGGAAGTGCTCGTAGATGCGCTCGAGGTGCGGCCGGTACCACTCGCGCACCATGTGCACCTGCCCCGGCCACTGCCGGTCCTTCTCGCTGAGCTCGATCAGCAGCTCCGTGAGCTTGCGCCAGGAGACGCCGCTCTCATGCGGCGGGGTGAAGCTCTTCAGTGATTCGAACGAGTAGTTGGCGGCCTCCAGATGCTCGACCGCCTTGCGCGCATTCGCCGGCCCCATGCCGGGCAGGAGCTGGATGGTGCGAAACGCGGCCAGCGTATTGCGCGGGTTGTCGACCCAGCGCAGCACGCCGAGCAGATCCTTGACGTGACCGGCCTCCATGAACTTCAGGCCACCGTACTTCACGAACGGGATCTTGCGCTTGGCGAGCTCGACCTCGAGCAGGTCGCTGTGGCTCGAGCTGCGAAACAGCACCGCCTGGCGCTTCAGGGGCACATTCTGCTCGCGCCGCTTGAGCACCTCGGTACATACGAGCTCGGCCTGCGAGGCGAGGTCATCGACGGTGACGAGCCGCGGACGCACCCCGGCGCCGCGCGCGGACAGCAGGTGCTTGCGGTGCTGGCGCGGCGCTTCGGCCATGAGCGCATTCGCCGCATCGAGGACCGTCTGGGTCGAGCGGTAGTTCTGCGCCAGGGTCACGATCTCGGCTTTCGGCTTGAAGCGGTCGGGGAAGGTGAGGATGTTCTCCACCGTCGCCGCGCGGAACGAATAGATCGCCTGGGCGTCATCGCCCACCACGGTGACGCCCGCGCCATCGGGCTTCAATGCAAACAGGATCTCCGCCTGCAGGCGGTTGGTGTCCTGGTACTCATCCACCAGCACGTGATCGAAATGCTCACCGACGTGCTTGGCGAGCTTGGGCTCGCTCATCATCACGTGCCAGTACAGCAGCAGATCGTCGTAGTCCAGAATGTTGTGGCGCTGCTTGCGCTCGACGTAGCCGCGGTAGAGCTTGCCCAGATCCGCTTCCCACTGCGCGCACCAGGGATACTGCTGCTCGAGGCACTCCTTCAGGCTCTTCTGGGTGTTGACGCGGTAGGAGTAGATCGCAAGACACGTGTCCTTGCGCGGGAAGCGCTGCTCCTTGGCGGCAAAGCCCAGCTCCTGGCGCACCGTATCGATGATGTCGGCCGAGTCGGCGCGATCGACGACGGTGAACTGCGGATCGAGCTTCAAATGGCGCGCGTAGTGACGCAGCAGCCGGTTCGCCATGGAGTGATAGGTGCCGGCCCAGGACAGGCGCTGCGAAATCGTGTCGCCGAGTCCGCCGAGAGTCTCGTTGAGCGCGCCCTTCACGATCTCGCGCGCACGCCGGCGCATCTCCTGCGCGGCGCGGCGGGTGAAGGTGAGCATGAGGATGCGCGCCGGATCGACGCCGTGGATCGCCAGGTGCGCCACGCGATGCGCGAGCGTATTGGTCTTGCCGGTTCCGGCGCCCGCGACGATCAGCAGCGGCCCGGACTTGAAGCCCTTGTCCGCAAGCGGCTCTCCGGTCGTGACCGCTTTGCGCTGCGGCGGATTCAACTTGGCGAGGTGTGACGTAGTCGACATATCACGCAGACTATACGAGCGTGGCACGCGGCCCCGCCACCGATTGAGTTCACACGGGCCCGCGCGCAAGTGTCGAAGACTGCACAGTAATTCAAGTAATCCACCACTGTATGGACCCCATTCCATGAGCGATCCCGAGAGCGAACTCAAATTCCGCGGACGTGTGATCAGCGTCAGCGTCGATCAGGTGCAATTACCCAATGGGCGGCGCACGCCGCTCGAGGTCGTCCACCATCCGGGTGGCGCAGCGATCGTCGCGGTCGATGAGTCCGAGCGCGTGTGCCTGCTGCGGCAGTACCGCTATGTCGCCGGCGGCTTCATCTGGGAGCTGCCGGCCGGCAAGCTCGAGCCCTCCGAGCCGCCGCTCACGACGGCACAACGCGAGCTCGTCGAAGAAGCGGGTGTGCGGGCCGCCGAGTGGTCGAGCCTGGGAACCTGTCTGTCTTCCCCCGGTGTGTTCACCGAAGTGATTCACCTCTTCCTGGCACGCGGCCTGACCGCGACGCCGGCCCAGCCGGAGCCCAGCGAGGTGATCGAGGTTCACTGGGTCGCGCTCGCCGAGGCGCGGCGCCGCGCGCTGGAGGGGGATATCCGGGATGGAAAGACTGTCGTCGGGCTGTTGCGGGCTATGCACTTCCTGGCGCGCCGCCAGAGCTGATGCGCTGCGCCGAGGGCGCTGATTCGTGACGCAAAACCGCGCACCCCCCACCCGGCGTGGGTAGCGTGTACGGGCTGCAACAGACCGGCACAGATGCGACATAACGCAAGTGGAGCGATCCAAAGGCAAGCCCGCGCAGGCGGATGATCCCCTCGGCCCCGCAAGTACGGCCGAGCGGCGCCGTCTTGCCAAAATCGTGCATGACGACCGCGGCAATGCCTCGGTCGAATGGCGCGATGCGCGCGGCGCGATCGAGCGCACGACGCTGTCGATCGAGGATGATTCAGCGATCCGCAAGTCCGGCGGCGGCTTCAATCCCTACGAGCGCGCCGGCGGCAAGGATCCGACGCGATTAACGCCCCCCAGCGCACCCTCGGCGCGGCGCGATCTGCGCAAGCTCTCGGAGTGGATCAAGCAGATGCGGGAGCTCGAAGAGCGCAAACGCAGCGGCCAGGACGACGACGGCGCCTCTTGAGCCGGTTCAGTGCTGCTCGATGAGGGCGCGCTTGCGCGCATCGGTCAGACGATAGAATCGCCGCAGCTCCGCCAGTACCTGATGCTCCGCATGCCCGTCGCGCGTGCGCAGCGAGCCCTCCAGCCGGCGGCAGAACCTCTCGGCGTAGTGACTCGCGCTGCGGTAGATATGCTCGCGCCCGGCGGCGAGCTCGCGATCGATCCGCGTACGCTCAAACAGCACCCGCATCAGCTCCAGCGGGAAGCGCTCCGGGCATTGCTCGCGCAGCAGAAAGCAGCTGACCACGTACTTGTCGATCTCGGCCTGCAGCTCGAGCTCGAGGAGCGACACGGTCTTGTCGTGGCCGGCGTTCCACACGAAGTAGAGGAAGTGACTGACACCCTCGAGCGCGGTCCAGCAGTCCCCGACGTTGCCCTGATGCAGCGCGCGCAGCGGATCGGCGCCCTGTAAGCGCTCGAGCACGCCGGGATCGAGATAGAGCGAGAGACCGACCTCATCGCCCGGCTGCGTGGCGACGATCAGCTGCTCATCACTCGGCGCGGTGCGCGCACAGGCCGGCAGCGCACGCCGGTCGGTGACGAGGAAGTCGTAGACGTCGTAGCTCACATCGACGTCGTAGATCCCGCCCAGGAGTTGCTGCAGCCGTCGCAGGATCATTGCGCCGTGCGCGCGATCTGCGCCGGTTGCACGCCCAGGCGCTTCAGGAGCTGATAGCTGCGCGCGCTTCCCGTCTTCAGCCACAGCTCGTACAGGCGCAACAGGTCGCGGTCGGAGTGCTGATAGGCGCAATCGGAGATCTCGTTCAGCGCATCGACCAGGCGGCCGAATTTCGCCGCGAGCTCCGCGAACACCGCACCCAGCACCTGGCCGCGGCCACGGCTCCTGGCTTCGGCGAGCACGCCATAGGCGCGGCAGCCCATGGCGATGTGGTAGTCCACGTCGATGAGCTTTCTCGCGAAACTGTGCGCGAAGAAGCCGGCGGTAAACAGCGCAACATCGCCCAGGCGCTGCAGGCCGCGTTGCTGCTCGCCCGGCGTCGTCGCCTCGAGCGATTCGGTCAGCATGACGACGAGCGGCTTGCCGCGGGCGGCGCCCTCGGGCTCGCCGTAAAGCGCATCGGCGCGCGAGAACAAGGTGAGCAGGTTCACGACGTAGTGCTCGGTCTGATCCTCGACCGAGAGCTGCTGGCGCTCGAGCGCGCTGTGCAGGCCGTCGCGAAAGAACTCCTGCAGGTTCGCGACCGGCACTACGTGGGCTGAATCGCTGGTTTCAGACATTCCGAATCATCCGTCACTAAGAAAGACAACGGCTCGGCGCAGCGAAAGTTCACCTCGGCGGGCGCCGGGTTTCTGTGACGCAGGTGGCTGTCCTGAGTTAGCAGCGCATGGCCGACAGTGCTAACGGAGCGGCCCTGCGTCACGCTTATAATGCCGGCCCACTTTCGCTCCCCTTTTGCACAAGGCACACCATGAGACTGCCATTCACGCGCGCTGCCGCCCTCCTCATCGCCGCACTCACCATGCTGCCCGCTGCCAGCGCCCTGGCTGCGGCGGCCGCTCCCTTCACCATCGAAGATCTGGTGCGGCTGAAGCGCTTGTCCGATCCGGCGGTCTCGCCCGACGGGCGCCACGCGGTCTTTGCGTTGCGCGAGACCGACATCGAGGCCAACCGCGGCGTGAGTCATGTGTGGATCGTGGATCTCGATGGGGCGGGAGCCCAGGCGCGGCAGCTCACCCGCGGCAGCGCCAGCGACATGAGCCCGCATTGGGCCCCCGACGGCCGCAGCGTGTTCTTCCTCTCGGCACGCTCGGGCTCGACACAGGTGTGGCGACTGCCGCTTGCCGGGGGCGAAGCACAGCCGGTGACGAGCTATCCGCTCGAGGTGGGCAGTTTCAAGGTAAGTCCGCAGGGCGATCGGATTGCGCTCACGCTGGGCGTCATGGCGGGCTGCGATACTTTGCAGTGCACGCATGAGCGGCTCCTCGCCGCCGCCAAGCGCCAGCCGGCGGGTCAGATTTACGACCGTCTGTTCGTCCGCCACTGGGACACCTGGAGCGATGGCACGCGCTCACACCTCTTTACTGCGCATCTGAAGGCAGACGGTACTGCGGAGCTCCCGCTCGATCTGTCGGCCAGGCTCGATGGCGATGTACCGCAAAAGCCCTTCGGCGATGAAGCCGATTACGACTTCAGTCCGGATGGCCGCACACTGGTTTTCAGCATCCGGATTGCAGGCAAGAGCGAGCCCTGGTCGACGAACTTCGATTTGTATGCCGTCGCGACCGATGGCTCGGGCACGCCGCAGAATCTCACCGCCGACAATCCCGCCTGGGACGCGCAGCCCGTATTTCTCGCCAATTCCGATCTCGCGTACCTCGCGATGGACCGGCCGGGATTCGAGGCCGACCGCTTCCACATCGTGATCCGCGATGGCCGCACGGGCGCGAAGCGCGCGCTGACCGCGGGCTGGGATCGCTCGGTGTCCCATCTCGCGCGCGCGAGCGACGGCCGCAATCTGCTCGCGATCGTGGAGGACGTAGGTCAGACGGCGCTCTATGCCGTCGATGTGAAGAGCGGCACACCGCGCAAGCTCGTCGGCAGCGGACAGGTCTCAGCCGTCGCCACGGGCGCTGGCACGACGGTGATCGCGTGGGCGACGCTTGCTGCGCCCGCGGATCTCTTCAGCGTCCCCGCCAAGGCGGGTGAGCCTCACCGGCTGACCGCCGTCAACGCGGCACTCATGGGCGAGCGCGCCATGAGTGAGTTCGAGCAGTTCAGCTTCAAGGGCTGGAACGATGAGACGGTCCATGGCTACGTCATGAAGCCGTACGGCTTCAGCGCCGGCAAGCGCTACCCGACCGCCTTCCTGATCCACGGCGGCCCGCAGGGCAGCTTCGGCAATGAGTGGGGCTATCGCTGGAATCCGCAGGTGTTCGCCGGCGCAGGCTACGGCGTGGTGATGGTCGACTTCCACGGCTCGACCGGCTACGGACAGGCCTTCACCGACTCCATCAGCCGCGACTGGGGCGGCAAGCCGCTCGAGGATCTGCGCAAGGGACTTGCCGCCGCAACGGCGCGCTACGGCTGGCTCGATGCCGATAAGGCCTGTGCGCTCGGTGCCTCGTACGGCGGCTTCATGATCAACTGGATTGCCGGACACTGGAACGACCGCTTCCGCTGTCTCGTCAACCACGACGGCGTGTTCGAGATGCGCAGCATGTACTACTCAACCGAGGAGCTGTGGTTTGCCGAGTGGGAGTTCGGCGGCACGTACTACGATGCGCCGCAGCTCTACGAGAAGTTCAATCCGGCGAATTTCGTCAGTGCCTGGCGCACACCGATGCTCGTGGTTCATGGCGATCTCGACTATCGCGTGCCGCTCACTCAGGGACTCGGTGCATTCACCGCGCTGCAGCGCCGTGGCATCGAGAGCCGTCTGCTGTATTTCCCCGACGAGAATCACTGGGTGCTGAAGAGCGCGAACTCGGTGCAGTGGTATCACACCGTCCTCGGGTGGCTCGACCAGCACCTGAAGTGAGTCAAGCACGCGCGCCCGGCGCCCGGGCCGGCGTGCGCGTTACCCCTCAGCGGCGGCGCGGAGGCGACTTGCCCTGGTTGTACGGGTCGTAACCGCCCGCCGAATCGCGGCCTTCGAGCTCGAGGCCCTTCGGCGGCTTCTCATCGACTTCAAGCTCGGTCACTTCGAGCTTCTTGAGCAGGCGCGAGGTGCTCTCGAGCGCGTTCGCGCTGACACCGGCGGCCCAGCTCCACACGGCGTTGCCGCGCGAGTCGTGCTGCACGCGCCCCGAGGGCGTCGCTTCCGGCTTGCGCTCGGGCGGTGCGGCGGCGGGGGTCTGAGTGCTCTGCTGTTGTTGCTGCTGCAGCCGGCGCAGCCGGATCGTGGTCGATTCGAGCGCCAGCACGCTCTTCTCCAGCACGCGCTGGATGAGGGTATCGTGCGGCTTCTTGGTATTCATGCGCACTGGTCCTGCGAGCCCATCATAGACCTCTTCAGCCGCCGCCATGCCGTTGAAACGGCACCGCGACCGGCACCTCGGCGTTGACGAGGGTGAGGATATCGCCGTTGACATCGACGCGCTCCTCGCTGCCGCATTTGCGCGCGTCGTTGCTGGCGCTGAAGTGCAGCGCATCCTTCTTCCAGGTGAACTCGCAGCCGCTGCGCGGTTTCACGTCGGCGGGCAGCATGATGCGAAACAGCTCCGGTGTGCTGGCGAGCTCGTTCCAGCGCTGCGGCTCCTTGAAGACCCAGATGGTCTGCACGATGTCCTTGCCGACGACACTGAGCGACCAGAGCTCCTGGCGCAGGATGCGCTCGCCGGCGCCGGCGGCACGCTCGCGGATATAGAAGACGTGAAAGCCCAGGAACGGCGCATTGGCGCGCTGAATGGAGAGGCTCATGCCGTTGGCGGCGTCGTAGTGCCCCGGCAGCAGCGTCTCGAGCACCGCCATGTCCGCCTCGCGTTGCTCGCCCGGTGTGGCGCAGGCGCTGAGGAGCAGCCCGGCCGCGATCGCGACCCCTGCGATGCGCGCGCTCATCCGTAGCTCGCGCGCCATTCGGCGCGGTAAGACAAGCCGAGCGCGATCAGCCGCTCGAGCAGCTCGTCGTACTTCATGCCGGCGGCGCGTGCGGATTCGGCGAAATCTTCGGCCTCCTCCAGGTTTGGATTGGCATTGGCCTCGAGCACATAGACCTGCCCTTGCGGCGTCACGCGAAAGTCCATGCGCGCATAGCCGGAGAGGCCCAGCACGCGGTAGATGCGGCGCGAGAGCTTGTCCAGGCGCGCGATCACCGCCGGCGGCAGATCGGCGGCCGCGCGGGTGGTGATGCCATAGCGCTTCTGATAGCGCTTGTCCCACTTCACCTTGCGGGTGGCGATCGCGGCCAGCCGATCGGGCATCGAGCCGAAGACCATCTCCCACACGGGCAACCGCGTCAGGCGGTCGTTGCCGAGCACGCCGACGTAGAGCTCGCGTCCCTCGATGTACTCCTCCACCAGCGCGTCGGATTTGACCTGCTCGTGCACGAACTCGATGCGCTCCTTGAGCCGCGCGGCATCCTCGACCACGGAGGCTTGCGCGATGCCGAGCGAGGCGTCCTCGACAGTGGACTTCACGAACAGCGGGAACTTGAGCCGCCGGGGCACGTGAAAGCGCGCGCCCTTGGCGAAGACCGTGAACTGCGGTGTCGGCACGCGATGGAAGGCGAGCAGCTGCTTGCACAGCGATTTATCGCGCGACAGCAGCAGCCCGCGCGGGTTGCAGCCGGTGTAGGGCTGACGCATCAGCTCGAGAAAGGCGACGACGTGCTGATCGTAGGTAACGATGCCGTCGAACTCCTCGAGCAGATTGAAAACGATGTCGGGCTTCCAGTCGGCGATCGCGCTGCGCAGGTCGGTGAGGGAGTCGAGCACGCCGACACAGCGCACTTCGTGGCCGCGCTTTCGCAGCGTCGTCACGACCTCGTACTCGGTGCGCCACTCGTCGATTTCCTTCTCCTCGTGACCGACCAGGGTGTCCGGCGGCACGAGACTCGAATGCACGACGACGAGCGCGCGCTGTTTCTTCATAGTGGCAGGTTGGGAGTCTCGCCTTGCTCGTAGAGCCGCGCAAGCCTTGTGACCATCCAGCGTGCGTGGCGCACCGCCTCACGCTGGCTGCCCTGCACGTATAGCGTGAGCGCCTCGCAACGCTCGATCAGCATGCGCACGATCTGATAGACGCTGTAGCGCTCGATCGCAAGCTCGCGCGCGACCGCCGCGACGAGCGCGGCCTTGTTGGCGCGCAGCAGCGCCGCCGCGCGCACGGCGCCGCGACGCGGCCGCTCGGTGCTGAAGACGCGGCTTAAGAGGGCCTGCGCCAGATCGCGCCGGTAGCGGCGCTGGCGCACCAGTTTGCGGCGGTAGTACTGCGCGAGCGTGCGCCGGTCGCTGTCGATGGGATCGACCTTCATGCGATTACGCACCGGCGGGCTCCTGCCACGGACGCTCGCCATCAGCTCATCGACCAGGAGCAGCTTGTCATACGCCGGCCAATCGGCATACGCCCGGCGCCAGTTGGATCTGGGCTTCAGCCACACCGCGAAGGTCTCGGCGAAATCCTCGGTGGGGTGCGCCTGCGCATACCACTCGCCCAGGTGATGCACGTAGCGGCGGCTGCCGGGCCGGGCGCGATAGCGGTGCGGATAGGTGAGCGATGCCGGACCGAACACTTCGCGCCAGCGGCGCCGGCGTCGCAGCCGGTAGGCGTTGTCGAGCGCGTGCCCTGCCTCGTGACGCACGATGCGCATCAGCCAGCGCGCATTGCCCCCCTCCACTTCGCGCATGATGCGCCGCTCGAGACGCTCGAGACGCGGATGTGCGAGGTAGAACGGAATCGCGATCCCGGGAACACCATCGGGCGAGAACCACTCTTCGGCGAGCCAGGCGTGCGGCTTGAAGCGCACCCCGCGGCTTTCGAGCTCACGATACAGCCGCGCGACATGGCGCCCCAGGCGCGAGCGCTTCAGGGACAGGCCCAGGTCGCACAGGCGCACCTGTAGCAGTGCCTCATCGGGCAGTCGCGTCCACGACTGCACGCGGCGTGCGGGTCGAACGGCAGGCATCGGCCGAGCTTACCGGAGCGCCGTCCGGGTGTCGCCGGAGAGGCGGGTCAGCTTGTCGGCGAACTGCTCGATCCGCAGCAGCTGCGCAATCCCCAAGCGCCAGTGCCCCGGAATGCCGGCGAGGCCGTAGTGCGCTCCGGCGAGCTGGCCGTAGACCGCGCCGACGACATCGGCCCGGCCTCCCAGATTGACGGCGAGCAGTGCCCCGTCGCGGAAATTCGTGGTGCGCTCGAACGCCCACAGGGCCGCCTCGAGCACGCTGAACACCGACTCCTGCGGGCGCACGCGCGCTGCAGATTTGCGCCGGTACGCACCTTCGGCGAGCGCCTGCAGCGGCGCTGCCAGCCGCGTCGTGTCGGCGGCGCCGATTTCCGGCGGCGTGAGAACCTTCTGCTTGGGCGCGCCCTGCAGGGCCGTGAAGAGCATGCGCGCGAGCAGCCGCGCCGCCTGCAGCACCCCTGGTGCCTGGCAGGTGACGCGCGCCGCATCGACCGCGCGCTGGATCGCATCCGCCGGTCGCGACAGCGCGGACAGAACTGCGGGTGCGACGCGCACCAGCGGCTCGGGATCGAGCTGCGCCGGGTCGTGGGAGCCGGGAAAAGCCTGCTTGCGCCATTGCGAGGCGGCGAGCACGCGGCTGGTGGCCGGCGTGATGCCGGCGCATTGCCCGGTGGCCGAGAGGTAGCCCTCGCGCTGCCAGCGCACATAGCGTTCCAGTTGATCGTGCGCATCGAAGCCCTGCCGCTCGATCAAACTGTCAGCAAGGCACAGGGCCATGGCCGTGTCATCGCTCCACGCCCCTCGCGGCAGATTGAACGGACCGCCGCCTTCGATGTCCTCGACCGGCGTAAAGCTTCCGGGCGCGCGGTCCTGGGTGGCCGCGGCGAGCGCATCGCCCACGGCCAGACCCACGAGCGCTCCGCGGCCGCGATCCAGGTGCGGGGACTGCGGCGCCTGCCAGCGGCGCACGTACTCGATCTGCGCGGTCGTTTCCGGAACATAGGGCCAGCTCTGCGAGCGCGCCGAGGCCTGCCACACGTGGTTGAGCCGCTCGAGCGCCTCATCCCCCGTCGCACCGCGCTCGACCAAGAGGCACCCGATCACCGTTCCAGTGCGCCCGATGCCCGCCCGGCAATGGACATAGACGCCACGCCCCGCGCTCAACTCCCCTTCGATGAGCTTGAGAGTCGCCCGCAAGTCCTCCGCCGAGCCGGGCACGTCGTGATCGCGAATCGTGCGCCGCCAATGATGTGCGCTCGAGGGCAACAGCACCGCGTAATCCGGCAGCTCCTCGGCGGCGGTGAGGTTGACGAAAGAGCTGATCCCGCAGGATGCGAACTGGCCGAGGCGCGTGCGCGCAACCTCCGGGTCCAGCGCGCCGGGATACTCTCCAGCCAGCAGCTTCCCCGGCACGACCCAGTAGCTGTTCGGGATCGGTGGCGGCGGAGCCGCCGCGGCGCCGCGGCTCATTCGTCCGTGGCGGGCAGCGCCGCCGCGGGCAGCGCCGCGCGCAGCGCCTCGAGCCCGGCGAAATCGTGCAGCCGCACATCGGCGAGGTGCTCCGGCTCGACATTGCGCAGCGCCGTGAACAGCGACTCGGCGCGCCCGGGGTGCTCGCGCTCCCAGTCCGCGATCATGTTCTTCACCGCCACGCGCTGCAGGTGCTGCTGCGAGCCGCACAGATTGCAGGGAATGATGGGGAACTCGCGCGCACGCGCGTAGCGCGCGATGTCGCGCTCGCCGAGGTAGGCGAGCGGGCGAATCACGATGTGGCGGCGGTCATCCGAGAGCAGCTTCGGCGCCATGGCCTTTAATTTACCGCCGTGAAACAGATTCAAGAAGAAGGTCTCGACGATGTCGTCGCGATGATGCCCGAGCGCGATCTTGGTGATGCCGTTCTGTGCCGCGTAGCGATAGAGCGCGCCGCGCCGCAGGCGCGAGCACAGACCGCAGAGCGTTTTGCCCTCGGGCACCACGCGCTTGACGACCCGATAGGTATCCTGCTCGATGATGTGGAACGGCACACCGAGCGCCGTCAGGTACTCGGGCAGGACGTGCTCAGGAAAGCCCGGCTGCTTCTGATCCAGGTTGACCGCGATCAGGCTGAAGTTCACCGGCGCGCTGCGCTTGAGCGAGAGCAGGATGTCGAGCAGCGTGTAGGAGTCCTTGCCGCCGGAGAGGCAGACCATCACGCGATCGCCCTCGGCGATCATGCGGTAGTCCTCGATGGCCTTGCCGACCTGGCCTCGCAGATGCGCCTGCAGGCGCTTCACCGTTCGCGAGGGCGCGGACGCGGTGCGGACGTCCATGCGTCCTACGCCGCGGCGCTGTTGGCGGTACTGCCGGGGGCGCTTTCGAGGTACTTGCCTTCGAGGTAGCGCAGGAACGGTGCGGCCGAGAGCGGCTTGCCGGTCGCGGTCTTGAGCAGCTCGTGCACCGGGACCTTGGCGCCGACGCCGTGCACGTGCCGGCGCAGCCAGCCGAACAGGCCCGTGAAATCTCCCGCGGCGATCTGCTCATCAAGATTCGCCACATCCGTGCGCAGGCCCTCGTAGAGCTGCACGGCGATCGCACCGCCCAGCGCATACGAGGGGAAGTAGCCGAAGGAGCCGACCGCCCAGTGAATGTCCTGCAGACAGCCCTCGACATCGTTGGCCGGGCGGATCCCCAGGCGCTGCTCCATGCCGGCATTCCACGCGGCCGGCAGGTCACGCACCGCGAGCTCACCGGAGAGGAGCTTGGTCTCGATCTCAAAGCGCAGCAGCACGTGCAGCGGATACGTGAGCTCATCGGCATCGACGCGGATCAGTCCGCGGCGGACGCGCACCAGGTTTGCGTAGACGTTCTCCGTGTCCCACTCGGGGCCGCTCACGCCGAAGTGCTTCACGATGAGCGGCGTCACATAGCGGGCGAAGGCACGGCTGCGGCACACGAGCATCTCGAGCAGCAGGGACTGGCTCTCCTCGAGTGCCATGCCGCGATCGCGCCCGACCGGCTGATCGCGCCATTCGGCTGGCAGGCCGAGGTCGTACATCGCATGCCCGGTCTCGTGCAGCGCACCCAGGAGTCCTGAGAACAGGTCCGCGGAGTCGAAGCGGGTGGTGACACGGATGTCGCCGGGCACGCCTTCGGTGAAGGGATGCTCGCTCTCATCGAGCCGGCCGCGATCGAACGGAAAGCCGATCGCCTTCATGATCTCGACGGCGAGCGCCCGCTGCTTGGCGGCGCCGAACTTGCCCGTGAGCGGCAGCGCAGGCTGCACCTCCTGCTGCGCGAGGACCTCGCGGATGAGGCCCGGCAGGCGCCGGCCGAGGGTCTTGAACACCGAGTCGATGTCCGTCGAGCTCACCCCGGGGCTGAACTCATCGACCAGCGCATCGTACGGCGCCAGGTTCAGGGCCTGACCCAGGAGCGCGGCCTTGTCGCGAACCAGCGAGACCACTTCTTCGAGGTGCGGCGCGAACAGGTCGAAGCGCCCCTGCTGACGGGCTTCGAGCCAGTGGCTCTCGGCGCGAGAGGTTGCCTTCGCCAGGCGCGAGATCAGGCTGACCGGGGTTGCAATTGCGTGATCGCGCTGCCGGCGCATCTCGCGCAGATTGGCCACCTGCCAGTCGGCGAGGCCCTGCGTGTTCGCCTGGGCCCGGTCGAGCAGGCGCGTGATGCGCGGGGAGGTCAGAAGCGCGTGATGCTCGGTCTCGAGAGCGGCCAGCTGCTCGCCGCGCACGTCAGCACTGCCGCGCGGCATCATGACGGCGGCGTCCCAGCGCAGGAGCGACAGCGCTCCGCGAAACGCGTGCAGCCGCCTGAACTCCTGCTCAAGCTGCTTATACGGTGAGGCTGACATGGGCTACGGCACTTTCAAGGATCAGACGGGGAGTGCCGGTAGTTTAACAGGGGGGCCGCCCTCACCCCCTCAGACAATATATTTTCCCTGCTGCCTCAGCGGGTTATAAATTCGGCTGGGCACCCATCCGCTGGCGCCGGGAAGCCGGATATTGCATCGCAGCACCCTGTAATTCCTCCCACTCGAGCATCGCGGATTTGCGCTCGATCCCCCAGCGATAGCCCCCGAGGGCGCCGCTGCGGCGTAACACGCGGTGACACGGGATGAGCCAGGCGACGGGATTTGCGCCCACGGCGTTCGCGACCGGTCGCGCAGCGGCGGGAGCCCCCGCATCGGCGGCCAACTCCGAGTAGCTGGTGCGCTCCCGCGCGCCGACCACGAGTAGCGCCTGCCAGACTTTGAGCTGCAGGTTCGTTCCCGGTACGGCGATCGCGAGCTCCTGCGGGGCCGCCTTCGGCCCCGAGGGCCACAGCCGCCGGGCCAGTGCCCGGGCACGCTCATCGTCCCGCGACAGCATCGCCTGCGGGTAGTCGCTCGCAAGTGCCGCGACCGAGCCGTTCTCCTGCCCGGGCTCGATGAACTGCAGAGCAGCAATGCCGCGGGCGCTCTCCGCAATGAGCGCCAGGCCAAACGGCGTGGGCGTAAAGCCGTGTGTCAGACGCACGCCAGCGCCACGCCCCTTGAGCTCACCCGGCGTCATCGCCTCGAGGGTCACCGTGAGGTCGTGCAGCCGGCCCGGACCTGAGAGTCCGACGGCGTGCGCGGCTTCGAGCACCGAGGGCTCGGCCTCGAGCGCAGCCCTTGCGGCGCGGCCCGTGACATGCGCCAGGTACTGCTTCGGCGTCACACCCGCCCAGCGTCGGAACAGCCGGTTGAAGTGAAACGGTGACAAGCCTGCGGCAGCGGCGATGCGCGCCAGCTGCGGCTGCTCGCGGAAGTGCTCGGTGATGTAGCGGATCGAGCGCGCGATGCGCGCGAAATCGCGGCTGTCGAGGAACTGCTCGGGGAGTGTCGTCATGAGTGCGATGCTACGCGCCGGCACCGGCGATGCGACCCGAAACTTGCTGCCCTCAGTGCGGGCCGAAGATCAGCTGCCTGGAGTGCGGCCAGTCGGCGACGATCACGCCCACCGCCGCGGATATCGCGATGAGCGCAAGCACGGTGAGACTGATGAGAAGCCGGCGCAGCGTCACGAGTTTGAGTCTACTCCATCGAGCCTGTAGCCTGTCGGCGCCCAAACTTCCGACATGCCGCAGCGCATCTGTTTCATCGCCTCCGAAGTCGCACCACTCGCCAAGACCGGCGGGCTGGCGGATGTGGTGTCGGCGCTCGCCGGCTATCTGGAGGGCGTCGGTCACGATGTCCGCGTCTTCATGCCGCTCTACAGCGCGATCGATCGCAGCCGCTACGCGGCGACGGCGGTGGATTTCCTGCAGTCGGTGCCGCTCGAGGTGGGTCCGCACCGGCTCACGTATTCGGTGAGCCTCACGCGCCTGCCGGGCTCCGGCGCGCGCGTCTATCTCATCGAGTGCCCGGAGTTGTATGAGCGGCCGCGCCTGTACACCTCGGACCCGGATGAGCATCTGCGCTTCATCGCGCTCACGCGCGCCGCGTTCGAGTGCTGCCAGCGCATGGCCTGGGCGCCCGAGATCCTGCACTGCCACGACTGGCACGCAGCATTCGGCCCCCTGTTCCTGAAGACCCTCTACAGCTGGGACCGGCTGTTTGCGCGCACACGCTCGGTGCTCACGATTCACAATCTCGGCTACCAGGGAGTGTTCGCTGCAGCCGCAGCGCCCGACCTCGCCCTCGGTACGATGCAACACCTGCTGCATCAGGATGACCTGCGTGCCGGGTATATCAATTCCCTCAAGCACGGCATCCTCTACGCCGACGCCGTGACCACGGTCAGCCCCACGTACGCGAAGGAAATCTGCACGCCCGCGTATGGCATGGGACTCGAGCAGACGCTCGCGACGCGCACTGAGGGCGTGCTCGGAATCCTGAACGGCGTCGACTATGCGGACTGGGATCCGCGCATCGACCGTTACCTGCCGCAGCACTACGACGCGGGCTCGCTCGAAGTGAAGGCTGGCCTCAAGCGCGCGCTGTGCGCGCGGCTCGGACTGAAGATCGGTGCGGATACCGCGCTCGCGGGAGTCGTCAGCCGGCTGGTGCTGCAGAAAGGCGTCGACCTGCTGCTCGAGGCGCTGCCCCCGCTGCTCACCGAGCGCAACTTCGCCTGCATCGTGCTGGGCAGCGGAGAAGAGAGCTACGAGCTCGCCCTGGCCCAGCTCGGGCAGCGCTTCGCCTGGCGCTTTCACTTCCGCGCCGGTTACGACGAGGAGCTTGCACACTGGATCGAGGCCGCGTCCGACCTCTTCGTCATGCCCTCGCGCTACGAACCCTGCGGGCTCAACCAGATGTACAGCCTGCGCTACGGCACCGTGCCCGTCGTACGCGTCACCGGGGGCCTGGCCGACTCGGTGCAGCAATACGATCCGGCGAGCGGGCGCGGCACCGGCGTGCGCTTCGTGGCACCCAATGGCGCCGAGCTCACGATGGCCCTGCGCACCGCGCTCGATCTGCATGCGCAGCCGCAGCACTGGTCGCGGATCATCGCGAACGGCATGGCGCAGGATTTCTCCTGGCAGCATCAGGGGCGCGAGTACGTGGCGCTCTACGAGCGCCTGACGGCCACTATTTCAGGTTGAACTGGCCGTGCTCGTCGAAGGGAATCGAGCGCAGCATCCCGGATGACAGTTCGACCTTGCCGGTGATGTGGTAGGCGATCGGATCGTGCCGCGCATCCCCGCCGCGTGACAGCAGCCGGATGAAGGCGCCGGCCATGTTCGCCGTCAGGTGCATGTCGAAATCCGCATCGCCCATCGCCGGCACCGTAAAGGCCGCATCCGATTCGCCGTGCGCAAACGGCTCGCCCGCCACTTCGAGGTCGTACGACAGACCCTTGATGGGCAGTACCCGGTCATTGGGATTGTGCACGCGCATTCTCACTTTCAGGTTCTGCTGAAACAGATCCGCCTTGCCCATCTCGATGCCGATGATCGAGAGCTTGGGCGTGACGAATTTGGGGCCGAAGAGCGAGCAGGATGCGAGCAGCACGGCGGCCAGCACGGCCGTGAGAATGAGTGTGGGTCTCATGCCCGAAGATGGTAGCAGAGCGGCAGCCGGACTCAGCGCGCGCGGCCGTAAGTGGAATTCAGCGCACGGAAATGCCGCGCGAGCTCGCGCGTGAGTGCGCCCTCGGGCAGCTGCCAGCTCCAGTTGCCGACGGTCGTCCCCGGCGTGTTGAAGCGCGCACGCGAGTCCAGCGCGAGCACATCCTGCATCGGCAGCACGGCCACGCGCGCGACGGAGGCCAGCACCGTGCGAATCATCGTCGCCGGCATCGCACCGGGCTCGGCTCCCAGCACGAAGTCCACGCGCCGCGCCGTGCCGGCATCGAGACCGCGGTACCAGCCGAGCGTGGTGTCATTGTCGTGCGTGCCGCTGTAGACGACGCTGTGGCGGGTGTGCATGTGCGGCAGGTGCGGATTGTCACTCGCGCCATCGAAGGCAAACTGCACCACTCGCATGCCGGGCAGATCGAAGCCGAAGCGCAGATCCTCGACATCGGGCGTGATCACGCCTAGGTCCTCGGCGACGAGCGGCAGCTCGCCGAGCTCGGCGCGCAGCCGCCGCAGCAGCGCCCAGCCGGGCGTGCGTTGCCAGTGTCCCCCGCGGGCATCCTGCGCGCCCGCGGGCACCGCCCAGTGCGCGGCGAGCGCGCGGAAGTGATCCAGGCGCAGCAAGTCGACGCGCGCGAGCTGGTGGCCGACGCGTGTGCGCCAGAACGCGAAGCCGTCACGCCGCATCACGTCCCAGTCGTAGAGCGGATTGCCCCACAGTTGCCCGAGCTCTGAGAAGTAATCCGGCGGCACACCGCCGACGGCGCGCGCGCGTCCTGCCGCATCGAGCTGGAACTGCGCCCGCTGCGACCAGGTCTCGAAGGATTCCGGGGCGACATAGAAGGGCAGATCGCCGAAGAAGGAGACGCCGCGCTGGCGCGCGTAGGCGTGCAGCCGACGCCATTGCCAGTCGAAACAGAATTGCGTGTAGCGCACCTGCGCGAGTGCATCGCCGTGCTTGCCGCGAAAGACCGCGAGTGCGGCCGGCTCGCGATCGCGCAGCGGCACCGGCCACTCCCACCAGGGCACGCCGCCGTGAACGGCGCTTAAGACCTCGAAGCAGGCGAAGTCCTCGAGCCAGCTGGCGGCGGCAGTGCAAAACGCGCGCTCTTCATCGCCGCCACGCGCCGGAAGTTCGGTCTGATCGATGAAAGCAGGATTGCCGGCGGCATCCGAGCGGGCCCAGTAGGGCGAGCCGTCCGGCCCGGTGGGACCCACGGGCAGGAACTGCCACAGGGAAAATCCGGCCTCGGCGAGCCAATCGACGATCGCGCGGCCGCCGCGGCCGAGCGGATCGCGCACCGAGGACATGTGCAGCAGCACCGCCGCACGACGCCGGTCACCGAACCGAAGTGTCATGGCCGGCTCAATTGCCGGAGGCGCGCCGCATGACTCCGCCGTGCTCCATCACGCCGTGTCCTACCGACAGCGGGTGCGCGAGCGCCTCAGGCGGAGCTTCGCCGAGCAACTGGTAGAGCCGCAGCAGCTGGCGGCGGTAGAGCTGGTCGAACTGGCTCACCGCCTCGGCGGGGTTGTAGTCGCCGAACCACCAGAACCAGTCGGAGCTCTCGCACAGCGCGAGCTGACGCACGATCGCTTCCCGCGAGGCGGGCGGCGGATCGCTGGCGGCGAGCCGGCGGTCGACGGCGAGCTTGGCCTGGGCGAGCAGATCCCACGCCGCATTCTTCGCCACATCGCCCATCCAGGTTCCCAGGGTGCCGTGCACCCAGCTGCCGGCGACGACCGTGGGCAACTCGCGCGCTGCCAGTCCCCGCGCGACGCAATCACTCAAGGTCATGAGCTCGATCTGCGGATGGTTCGCGAGCTCACGGTAGAGCGCCGAGAGAAAGTAGTAGCCGTTGAAAGGATAGTGCTCCCAGGCATTCTCGCCATCGAGCGCGATGAGCACGGCATGGCCTGAGTCGTCCTCGTAGGACTGGGCGAGGCGCACGCACTCGTGCACCAGGTTCTGCGCAGCATCATCGCCATGCCAGGTGGCGTAGGTGAACCCCACCAGGTCCGACAGCACGTCGTCGCGAAAGAAACATTGCAGTGGACTGCGCGGCAGGTGATACGGCCGGTTGAACGCCTGCGGATCCTCGGAGTTCAGGCCGCTCGCATTCAGGCTCGCGCGCAGCACATTCGCGCTCGAGGCCGCCCAGGTGAAGCCGTGCCTGGAGAGCAGCTCGAGAGAGGCCGTGCTCACCGCCCCTTCCGAGGGCCAGCAGCCGCGCGGCCGTGCGCCGAAGTAGCTCATGAACACCCGGATCGACTCCGCGATGTGCCAGGCAGCGCGCTCGGCGCCGCCGGCGTAGCCGCTGGCGTGTGGCAGCGGCGAGGCGGGTGCCGCCTCGCGCGCGCTCTTGAAGTCGATGAGCAGCGGCAGGATCGGATGAGCGTACGGCGACACGGACAGCTCGCACTGCCCACGCTCGGCCAGGCGCCGGAAGCGCGGGATCACCGAGCCGATCAGCTCGCCGACGATGCCGAGGAGCTCGCGGCGCTGCGCCACGCTGTAGCCGCGTCCCTGCTCGGTGAGCGTGGCGATGCGCGCATCGCTGCGGCGCACGGTCTCGCCCATCCAGGCGATGTGATACCAGACCGCGAGGTCATGGATCATCTGATCCGAGGCGTAGTTCACGCGCTCGAGGCTGGCGAGCGTCTCGGCCAGACCCGCGATCTCGAGGTACGGGCCGAAGCGCTCGATCAGATGCGTGCGCTCGGCACGCAGGCAGGCTTTGAGCAGCTCCAGACGCTCGGCCGGAGCCTGCGGCACCGGATCGGGTCCGAGCAGGGCCATCACCGGATCGGGAAGCGGTGTGCCCGCCGCCAGATGCTGCGCGATGCGCGCCGAGAGCTCATCGAGCTGCTCGAGCAGAATGGGAGTCAGATTGATGACTGCGCGCGCTGTGGGCTGCGCCTCGAGGTGCGCGGCCATGTCGGTGTAATCCTTGATGGCGTGCAGGTAGGTCCACGGCAGCACGTAACGGCCGCTCGGCCCGTCGCGGTACTGCGGCTGATGCATGTGCCAGAGCAGCACGACGGGCAGGCGGCTCATGGTGTGAGCTTGCGCAGCATGTCGGCGGTCACCAGCACGATGCCGTTGTCGGTCACATGGAAGCGCGCGCTATCGACGGCCCGGTCATGGCCGATCGCCATGCCTTCCGGAATCTGACAGCCCTCATCGATGATGGCGCGGTGGATGCGGCAGCTCTTGCCGATATCGACGTGCGGCAGGATCACCGACTCGTTGATCTCGGTGCGCTCCTCGATGTGCACGTCGGAGAACAGCAGCGAGCCGCGCACCAGCGAGCCCGAGATGATGCAGCCGCCCGAGACCATGGAGTTCACGGCCATGCCGCGCCGCCCGTCCTCATCGAGGATGAATTTCGCCGGCGGCTGCTGCACCTGGTAGGTCCAGATCGGCCACTCGCGGTCGTAGATGTTGAGCTCGGGCTTCGCATGCACCAGCTCGAGATTCGCCTCGTAGAAGGCATCGAGCGTACCCACGTCGCGCCAGTAGTTCTGCGCGCGCGTGCGCACGTCCTGAAACGGATAGGCGAACACCTGCTTGCCGGCAATGGCCTGCGGCAGGATATTGCGGCCGAAATCATGGGCGGAAGCGGCATCGGCCGCATCCTCGGTGAGCAACCGCTCGAGCATGCGCGTGGTGAAGACATAGATGCCCATCGAGGCCAGGATGGAGTCCGGGCGGTTGGGCAGCGTATCGGGTACCGCGGGCTTCTCGGAGAATTTCGTCACCCGGTTCCACTCGGTCGCGGTGAGCACGCCGAAGCTCCTCGAATCCTTCGCCGGCAGAGCGACGACGCCGACGGTGATGTCGGCGCCTTTCTCCACGTGCGAGGCGATCATCGGACCGTAGTCCATCTTGTAGATGTGATCCCCGGCGAGCACCAGCACGTGCTTGGGCCGGTGCGCGAGGATCACATCGAGGTTCTGATACACCGCATCGGCGGTGCCGCGGTACCAGAACTCCCCGATCTGCTGCTGCGCCGGCACCACTTCGACGAATTCGCCGAACTCGCCGCGCAGGTAGCTCCAGCCCTGGTGCACGTGCCGGATCAGCGACTGCGCCTTGTACTGCGTCAGGATCGCGATCTGGCGAATGCCGGAATTGACGCAGTTGGAGAGCACGAAATCGACGATGCGAAACTTGCCGCCGAAGGGCGTGGCCGGCTTGCAGCGATGCGCGGTGAGATCCTTGAGCCGCTCGCCGCGCCCGCCGGCCATGACGACGGCGAGCGTGCCGCTGGTCAGGCGGCTCACGTATCGGCCCGAGGAAGTGCGCGCTGGCTGGCGTGGCATCGTCTGGCCCCTAGAGCCACTTCATGAGACCGAGCTCGTACGGATGCGCGAGCCGCTCATGATACGGATGGATGCGGATTTCGGTGGCGAACTGCCCGCAGGTCGGCAGGCGCGCATCGAGCTCGAACACCGCGGCACCGTCGGCCTCGCTGCGCCCGCTCGCCGTGAGCGCGGCGCTCCACAGCCCGTCGGTCTCCTGCGCCCGGTAGGACGACAACGGCGGCGGCTCGAAGCGCGCCTCAGGCAGCCGGCGGCGTGCGATGAACTCCACGCGCACATCCCCGGGCGACAGACCGCCGAGGGCGGCCGCTACGGCGATGCGCAGCGGCTGCTCGCGCGGCAGATCGCTCGGAGCTGCGACGAGTGAGCGCAGCGCGACGTTCGGCCAGGCGGCCTGCACTCGCGCGCGCCAGTCGGCCAGTGCGCGGGCGCCGGCAAACTCGCTCTGTGCGAGCTGCTGATACTGGCGCGCCGCCGGATAGTACAGCCCCTCGGCGTAGTCGTTGAGCATCCGCCGCGTGCTGAATTGCGGGATGACGGTCATCATCGCGCGCTTGCTGCGGCGGACCCACTCCGCCGAATAGGTGCCGCCGTTGCGCGCGTAGTAAAGCGGAATCACCTCTTCCTGCAGCGCATCCATGATGAGCTCGGCCTCGAGCGCATCGCGCCGCTCCGGGTCCTGCACGTTCGAGGGCGCGATGCCCCAGCCGTTATCGACCGCCCACCCTTCCGCCCACCAGCCATCGAGTACGCTCACATTGAGGCGGCCGTTGATCGCCGCCTTCATGCCCGAGGTGCCGCTCGCCTCGAGCGGCGCGATCGGATTGTTGAGCCACACGTCCACGCCCGAGACCAGCCAGCGCGCGAGCTGCATGTCGTAGTCGTCGATGAACACCACGCGGCCGGCGAACTCGCCCGAGAGCATCACCTGCTTGATCTCGCGCAGCACCTGCTTGCCGGGCTCATCGGCCGGATGCGCCTTGCCCGCGAACAGAAACACGACCGGCCGGTCAGCGTTGTTGACGAGCTTCGCCAGGCGCTCACGGTCGCGCAGGATGAGGGCGGCGCGCTTGTAAGTGGCAAAGCGGCGCGCGAAGCCGATGGTGAGGGTGCCGGGCTCGCGCGGATCGAGCCAGCGCGTGACGTGGCGCCACTGCACGGGACTCAAGCCGTCGCGCGTGTAACCGCTGCGCAGCCGCTCGCGCACGCCCGACAGCATGCGTGACTTCACGATCTGTGCGCTCTCCCAATAGTCCTCGTCTGGCACCTGCGCGAGCGCGCTCCAGAACTGCGAGTCGGTCAGGTGATCGCGCCACTCGCGCCCGAGCTTGGCGTCGAAGAACGACGCCCAACCCTGATGCAGGAAGGTCGGCACGTGCACGCCGTTGGTGACGAAGCCGACCGGGTTATCCTCGGGGCGCAGCTCCGGCCATTGATCCGAGCACAAGCGCGCCGACACCGCGCCATGAATGCGGCTCACGCCATTCACCCGGCGTGCACCGTTCAGCGCCAGGCGCGTCATATTGAAATAGCCATGCGCATTGGGCGCGCGGCCCAACTCGAGCACGCGCTCGAGCGGCAGACCGAGCTCGCGCAGATAGTCGCCGAAATGCGCGATCAGGAGCTCATCGCGAAACGCATCGTGCCCGGCGGCGACGGGAGTGTGGGTGGTAAACACGCACTGCGCCCCCACCGCCTCCAGCGCGGCGGCCGGCGAGAGTCCCAGGCCCAGATGCTCGCGCAGCAGCTCGAGGATGAGGAATGCCGCATGGCCCTCATTCAGATGCCACACTGCGGGCGTGAGCCCGAGTGCGCGCAGCGCGCGCCGCCCGCCGATGCCGAGGATCATCTCCTGGCGGATGCGATGGGATTCATCGCCGCCGTAGAGCCGGTGCGTGATGTCGCGATCGGCCGGGGCGTTCTCGGCGCAGTTGGTGTCGAGTAAGTACACCGGTACCCGCCCGACCTGCGCCTTCCAGATGCGCGCCACCACATCCTGCCCGGCGATGCGCACGCTGACGTTCAGCGGCCCTCCGGTCGGGCCGCG
>DATIYV010000013.1:0-2115 GCA_035517435.1 Steroidobacteraceae bacterium
ACGAGCTTCTCGGCCAGCTCGTACAGATCCCAATCCTTGTCGGCATTGTGATACACGCCGAGCCAGGCGCCCGCAACCTGCTTGCTGGCGACATACGGCTCGCGGAAGTCGCGCAACAGGTGGTCCTGCGGAACCTCGTAGCCACGGCGGCTCAGGAGCCGCAGCACCTCGTCGTAGAGTGAGGGCTCTGCGAGCGCCCGCTCGAGCAGCGCGTAGGCCTCGGGGTCGCGCTTGTGCACCGTGGTCATGTCGGCGTTCTTGTTGCCGAACAGGAATTCCAGCAGCCGGTACTGCACCGACTGGAAGCCGGACGAGCGCCCGAGCGCGTTGCGAAACGCGGTGTACTCGAACGGCGTCATGGTCGAGAGCACGTCCCACACTGCGATCAGCTGGTTCTGCGAGCGCGCGATGCGTGCCAGCATCTTCAGCGCCGGATCCAGATCGTCGCGCCGCACGCAGCTCATGGCGGCGGTCAGCTCGTGCAGCATCAGCCGCATCCACAGCTCCGATACCTGATGCACGATGACGAACAGCATCTCGTTGTGCTCGCCGGTAAGCGGGCGTTGCGCGTCGAGGAGCTTATCGAGCTGCAGGTACTGGCCGTAGGAGAGCGAGCTGCCGAGATCCCAGTGCACCGCTTCGTCGGCCAGCTCGACGCGCTCCGACTTGTCGTACTGTCGGGTTGTCATGCAGTGGATGGTACACTCGAACGCCCAGAATCGCGCGCCGGGTCCGTGAGCGCGCCCGAGCAGCGCCGCACGTGAGCACACCCCTCCTCGAGGTCCGCGATCTCGTCAAGCAGTATGCCGCCACCACCGCGGTGGCCGGCGTCACTTTCAGCGTCCCCGAGGGCATCTGCTTCGGCCTGCTCGGGCCCAATGGCGCCGGCAAGACCACCACGGTCGAGATCATGGAGGGGATCCTGCCGCCGACCTCGGGCGAGGTGCGCTACCGCGGCGCGCCGCTGGATGCGCGCTTTCGCGAGGAGGCCGGCATTCTCTTCCAGAAGACCGCACTGCAGGACCATCTGACCGTGCGCCATTGCATCGCGCTGTTTCGCGGCCTGTACGCCCACGGCCTGGAAGTCGACGAGGTGATCCGCATCTGCGCGCTCGAAGCGCTGGTGGATCGCGATGCCCGCAAGCTCTCCGGAGGGCAGCACCAGCGACTGCTGCTCGCCATCGCGCTGGTGAACGATCCGGCGGTGCTGTTCCTCGATGAGCCCACCACCGGACTCGACCCGCAGGCACGGCGCAATTTCTGGGAGCTGGTCGCATCGATCAAGGCGCGCCGCAAGACGATCATCCTCACCACTCACTACATGGAGGAGGCGGAGCTGCTGTGCGATGAGATCGCGATCATGGACCGCGGCCGCATCCTCACCCAGGGCGCGCCCGGGGCGCTGTTGCGTGCGCATTTTGCCGAAGTGCTGCTCGAGCTTCCCCGCCCGGAATTTCCCGAGGCTGCGCGTCAGCTGCCGCTGAAGATATTCGACGGCGGCGACAAGGTGGAGATCACGACCCATGACCTGGAGGCAACCTTGCGTACGCTGCTGACGGCGCACGTGCCGCTCACCAATCTGCGCATCCGTCCGCCGAACCTCGAGGATCTGTTTCTCGAGCTCACCGGCAAGGAGCTGCGGCCATGATGCGCCGCCTGTTCGCCGTATTCCACGCGCGCAACCTCGAGTTCGTGCGCGACCGCGGCACGCTCATCTTCACGCTGCTGCTGCCGATCATGATCGTCATCGGCATGGGCTTCGTGTTCGGCGGGCCGCCGCGGCCGCTGTTCAAGGTTGGTGTCCTCGGCGATCCGGCTGAGCGGCAGGCGCACCCCTTCCTCATCGAGCGCTACCTGCAGTCCGTGCCCCTCGAGGACCAGCAGGCCGCGCTCGGCAAGCTGACGCACCAGCAGATCGATCTGCTGGTCGACCTCCATGGCCCGACGCGCTACTGGGTGAACACCGACTCGCCCAAGGGCTACGTGGTCGAGCGGCTGCTGCGCGCCGCGGAGCCGGCCGCGCAGCGCGAGCCGGTCACGGGAGCCGCGATCCGCTACATCGACTGGCTGTTCCCGGGCATCCTCGGCATGAACATGATGTTCAGCTGCCTGTTC
>DATIYV010000014.1:0-20467 GCA_035517435.1 Steroidobacteraceae bacterium
CAGTCGATGCACTCGTCCGGGTCGATGACCAGGAAGTTCGGGCCTTCGTGAAAGCAGTCCACGGGGCACACTTCCACGCAGTCCATGTATTTGCACTTGATGCAGTTTTCAGTAACGACAAAGGTCATTCCCGGTCCTCAAGAAACGGTCACGTAATCTTCTATTCTGCCACGCGCTGACGAGGTTCAGGAATCGGCGACGCGCCGCCCCAGGGACGCAAAATGGCAGGGCTCGAGCCCGCTTTCCCGGTCCTCGAGGTAGCGGCGCAGCGCGAAATCCGTGCTGGGAAAGGCGATGTCCGACCACGGAATGCGCCCGGGCTCGAGCAGCTCGACCTCGAGACTCTCGGGCCCGGCACCGAACTGTGCCTGTGCGAGTGTCGCCCGGAAAAACACATGTACCTGCTGGGCGTGCAGTACGTGCACGATCGACAGCAGCGAACCGATGGTGACATCGGCGAGCGCCTCTTCGTGCGATTCGCGCGCCGCGCCCTGCTGCAACGTCTCGCCGTTCTCCATGAATCCGGCCGGGATGGTCCAATAGCCGCGGCGCGGCTCGATGGCACGCTTGCACAGCAGGATGCGGCCCTCGAACTCCGGCACGCAGCCGACCACGATGCGCGGGTTCTGGTAGTGGATGATGCCGCAGGCGTCGCAGACGAAGCGCGAGAGGTGATCGCCTGGCGGCACGCGCGTCGCCACGCGGCTGCCGCATTGAGTGCAGAAATTCATGGAGCTCGGCGGCAGAATACGGCTCGCGGCCCGCGCTTGTCGACCTGCGGGCGAGGAGTACGCCATGGCCTTCGATCCAGCAGACATCTCGCGGCGCATCCGCGCACTCGGCAAAGAAATCGCCCCGCAGTCGATCGAGGGCACGGCGGCGATCTATGCACCCTTCCAGGAGGTCGAGCCCTACCGCGGCGTGACCGTGAGCCGCGATCTCAAATACGGCGCGGACGAGCGCCACCGGCTCGATGTGTTCCGCGCGCAAAGCACGGCCTCAGCGCCGGCACCCGTGATCCTCTTCATTCACGGCGGTGGTTTCGTCGGCGGTGACAAGCGCAATCCCGGCTCCCCGTACAACGACAATGTGGCGCTGTGGGCCGTGCGGCACGGCTTGATCGGCGTGAACATGACCTACCGCTTTGCGCCGCAGTATCCCTGGCCCGCCGGCACGCAGGACGTGGCGGCCGCGGTCGCCTGGGTGCGCGAGAATATCGGCCGCCACGGCGGCGATCCGCGCCGCATCATCCTGCTCGGCACCTCGGCAGGCGCGGCGCACGCGGCCTCCTATGTCGCACATCCCCAGCTGCAGCCGGCCGACGGACCGGGAATCGCGGGCGCGGTGCTGCTGTCCGGCATCTACGATCTCACCGCGAGTGAGCCCAATCCGTTCCAGGTCGCCTACTACGGCGCGGACATGGAAGGCTACCGGCGCGCCTCCATGGTCGACGGGCTGGTCGCAAGCGATGTGCCGCTATTTTTCGTGCTGACGGAAATGGACCCGCCGATCTTTCACCAGCAGACCCTGAAACTGCTCCAGCAATGGATGGCGCGGCACGGCGAGTGGCCGTACTTCATGCACATGACGGCTCACAATCATCTGAGCTCGACCATGCACATGAATTCGCCCGATGGCTCGCTCGGGGAGCGCATCCTCGATTTCATCGCGAGCCGCTGCCGCTGAGGCGCGCAGGCGTGATGCTGGTGCCGGTGGAGGGAATCGAACCCACACTCTGTTGCCAGAATCGGATTTTGAGTCCGACGCGTCTACCAGTTCCGCCACACCGGCGTGCAGCTCGAGGCAGGCCCGGCAAAGTATAGTCAAGCTGCGACCTTTTCTCGCCCTCACGCATCTAAGTGAGAGGCGTGACCCGACTCAGCGACATTCCCGTGGCTCCCGAGCTCATTGCGTGTGCGCGCAAGGGCGATGAGCCGGCGCGGGCGCAGCTCTACGCGGCCCTGGCGCCCGGCGCCTTCGGTCTCATCCGGCGGCTGATCGGCTCACGGGCGCTGGCGGAAGATGTTTTCCAGGAGACCATGATGGTGTTTTTCGAGCGCCTCGGTCAGTTTCGCGGCGAGGCGCCGCTCGGCGCCTGGCTGCGCCAGATCGCAGTCTCGCGCGCACTCATGGTGCTGCGCTCCCCCTGGCAACGGGCCCGGCGTGACATCGGCCTCGCGGGCGATGAGTTCGATGCGGCGCCGCAGTCGCCGGGATGCCCCGGCGAGCAGCTGGATCTGGAGCGAGCGCTCGCCAGCCTCACCTCCACCGCCCGTGCCGTCGTCTGGCTGTACGAAGTGGAGGGTTATTCGCACGAGGAGATCGCCGCGCTCTTCGGGCGCAGCGTCAGCTTCTCGAAGTCTCAGCTCGCACGCGCACATCAGCGCCTGCGCGCCTGGTTTCAACTGCAGGACTTAAGCCCATGCACCCCGTCATGACCGAGGCCGAGGTCGCCGCCGCGCTGCGCGCTCTGCCGGCGTCGAGCCCGCCTCCCTTTGATTTTGCCGAGCTGCAGCGCCGCACCGGCAGTCTGCGTGCGCGACGCACCGCGCGCCCGGGCTGGACCGCATTGCCCCGCGCTGCCGTGCCGGTGGCGGCCGCCCTGTGCGCGCTGCTCGCCGGTGCGGCGCTGTGGAGCCGGGTGCGGACCGAGCGCGCCACACACGCCACCCACGTCGTGCACACCGTGGGAACCGGCCAGGCGCCGCTCGCCGCGCCACCGGCTTCGTGGCCTGCGCCGGTGCCGCAGGAGCCGCAGGAGCCGGCCATCGTGCGCGTGAGTACGCGGCTCGCCGTGACGGACCTCGAGGATCGGATCGCGGCCGTCGATGATGTTCTGAGTGCGGAGCAGGTCGACGGGGCCGCCGCGGCACGCCTGACAGACCTGCGCAGCACGCGCGAGCGCCTGATGCGCTCGCTCGTGCAGGTGCGCTACGCCGAATACCTGATGGCCGAGGAGTGAAAGCGATGAGACAAATCCTGATCGTGTTGGCTGCAGCCGTACTCGGCATTCAGGGAGCGTGGGCTGCGGATGCGGCAGCCTCTGCCGCGGCCGCCGCGCCGCCGCCCCCGAAGCCGGCGACGAACACCGCGGATGCGGAAGCGCGTCTGGCGGCCGCCCGCCAACGCCTGGAGCAGGCCGCGCATGAGGTCGCCGAGCTCTCGCGCGAGCTTGCGGTGGAGACGCGCGATCGCGTCTCAGAATTCCGTTTCGAGACCCGCCGCGCCATCATCGGTTTGCAGCTCGAGACCGCGAGCGGCACCGACGGCGCGCGCGTGTCCGGGGTGAGTCCCGGCGGTCCCGCGGCCGAAGCCGGCGTGCAGACCGGAGATGTGATTGTCGCCGTGAACGGTGTGAAGGTGAGCGGTGCCAATACGGCGCGCCAGGTGGTGGCCGACATGCGCAATGTGGCGCCGGACTCGATCGTTAAGCTGCGCGTGCTGCGCTCGGGCAGGACCCGTGACATCGAAGTGCGCACACGACCGGTCTATGCCTTCAGCTTCCCGGGGCCATACGGTCCCGCGGAGGTGCATGTAAATCCGCCTCCGTTCCCCGAGAGCTGGCCCGATCTGCAGTTCATGCGCGCGTTGAGCGATGAGACACAGGGGATGGAGCTGACGGCGCTCACACCGGCACTCGGCCATTACTTCGGCACCGACAGGGGCGTGCTCGTGGTACGCGCGCCGACGAGCGACGCCTTCAGGCTCAAGGACGGTGACGTGATTGTCGCGATCGATGGCCGCGAGCCGCGCGACGGCTCGCATGCCACCCGCATCCTGCGCTCCTACCAGCCGGGCGAGAAGATCGCGCTGAAGCTGATGCGCGACCACAAGCCGCTCACGATCGATGTGACGCTGCCCGAGCCCGCCACGCGCGGCCGCGCCGCGCTGCCACCGGCACCTCCCGCGCCGGCGGCCGTGCCTGCCACGCCGATGCCGCCCGCGCCCCCGGCGGCCCCCGCGGCCCCGGCACCGCCAGCTGCGGACGATGACGCCACGCGTGCCTGATCGGTAACATGACCCGGTGCAACGCCGGGACTTTGCGTACGAGCTGCCTGATGAACTGATCGCCCAGGAGCCGCTCGCCACGCGCTCGGCGAGCCGCCTGCTCGTCCTCGACGGGCAGACCGGAGCACTGCGCGATGGACACATCGAGGATCTGGCTGAACTCCTAGCGCCCGGCGATCTGCTGATCTTCAACGACACTCGGGTCGTCGCCGCCCGAATCCTCGGCACCAAGCCCACCGGCGGGCGGATCGAAATGCTGCTCGAGCGGCCTCTTGAGGCCGATCTCGCGCTCGTGCAGCTCAAGAGCGGCAAGCCCTCTCGTGCCGGACTCATCTTTGAGACCGCTGGCGGGCAGGTCACGCTCGTGGAGCGACGTGGCGAGCTGTGGTGCGTGCAGCTGCCAGCACCGGCACTGGAGTATTTCGAGCGCTGGGGCTCGGTGCCTCTGCCGCCCTACATCCGCCGGATTCCCGACGCCAACGATCTCGCGCGCTATCAGAGTATTTTTGCGCGCGCCCACGGTGCCGTGGCCGCACCGACCGCGAGCTTGCATTTCGACGCGCCCCTGATGGCCCGGCTCGAGGCACGGGGAGTCGAGCGCAGCTTCATCACGCTGCACGTCGGCGCCGGCACTTTCCAGCCGATGCGCGTCGAGAATCTCGATGCGCACGTGATGCACGCGGAGCGCGTGACGGTGCCCGCGGCAACGTGTGCGGCAGTCTCGCGAGCGCGTGCGCGCGGCGGCCGCATCGTCGCCGTCGGCACCACGGTCGTCCGGGCGCTGGAGTCCGCGGCACTCGAGTCGGGCGCGCTCGCGCCGTGGAGCGGGGAGACGCAGCTCTTTATCTGTCCGGGTTTCCGCTTCCGCAGCGTCGATGCGATGATCACCAATTTCCACCTGCCGGAGTCGACACTGCTCATGCTCGTGTGTGCATTCGCCGGGCGCGAGTCCGTGCTGCGCGCCTACCGGCATGCCGTCGAGCAGCGCTACCGATTTTTCAGCTACGGCGATGCCATGTTCGTCACGCCCGCGCGCGCTGATCCCGCTCATGCAGCCGCGCTTTGAGATCAAGGGTGAGAGCGGCGCCGCCCGGATCGGCGCACTCGCAACCGCGCACGGAGTGATCGAGACACCGGCCTTCATGCCCGTGGGGACCTACGGCACCGTGAAGGCCATGACGCCGGCAGACCTCGAGGGTCTCGGCGCCCAGATCGTCCTCGGCAATACGTTTCACCTGCTGCTGCGTCCTGGCGCGGACGTCATCGGCGCTCATGGCGGCCTGCACGGGTTCATGCACTGGCGCCGCCCGATTCTGACGGACTCGGGGGGCTTTCAGGTCTTCAGCCTGGCGAGCCTGCGCAAGATCAGCGAGGAGGGCGTCAAATTCCGCTCGCCCATCGACGGCAGCGAGGTGCGGCTCACGCCCGAAGACTCGATGGACATGCAGCGCACGCTGGCCTCCGACATCGCCATGGCGTTCGATGACTGCACGCCCTATCCCGCCTCGCCCGCCGAGGCGCGCACATCGATGGAGCGCTCGATGCGCTGGGCGCTGCGCAGCTTCGATCATTACTACCGCGAGCCCGCGCCCGGCGGCCTTTTCGGCATCGTGCAGGGCGGTATGTACCGCGAGCTGCGGCTGGCATCGCTCGATGCGCTGTCCGCGCGCGCCTGGCCCGGGTTCGCCATCGGCGGACTTGCGGTCGGCGAGCCTGAAGCGGAGCGGCTGCGGGTGCTCGAGGAGCTGGTGCCGCACATGCCGAAGGAGCGGCCGCGCTACCTGATGGGGGTCGGCTTTCCGGAGGACATCGTGGCGGCGGTGCTACGCGGCATCGACCTGTTTGATTGCGTCATTCCGACCCGTCACGCCCGCAACGGCCACCTTTTTACGCGCGCCGGCGTCATCAATATCCGCAACGCGGCCCACGCGCGCGACCTGGGTCCGGTCGATCCGGACTGCGGTTGCTACACCTGCCGGAACTTCACGCGCTCGTACCTGCGGCACCTGGATCGCTGCAATGAGATCCTGGGCTGCCACCTGAACACCCTGCATAACCTGCATTTCTATCTCGAGCTGATGCGATCGATCCGGGCGGCGATCGCCGCCGGGACGTTTGAGGCGTTCGCGGCGGCATTCCCCGCCCCGCGCAGGAGCGCCGACCACCCTGTGGCATAATGCCCGCCCTTCAGATTTCAGGTGGATCATGAATCTATTGATTCCGGACGCTTTCGCGCAGGCTGCCAGCCCTGCCGGCTCCAGCCAGCTCTCCTTCGTCGTGATGATGGCGGCCCTCATCGGCGTGTTCTATTTCATGCTGATCCGTCCGCAGCAGAAGAAGGCCAAGGAGCATCAGGCGATGCTCACGAAGCTGGCCGCGGGCGATGAAGTGGTGACGTCCGGCGGCATCCTCGGCCGCATCGTCGAGGTCGGCGATGCATTCGTGACTATCGAAGTGGCAGATGGCGTGCGCCTGAAGATCCAGAAGCTGCAGATCTCCTCGCTCATGCCCAAGGGCACCCTGAAGAGCGCCTGAGTCCGAAAGCGCCCCACCCATGCTCGAATACGCGCGCTGGAAATACATTCTGATCTGCGCGGTGCTCGCCATCGCGCTGCTCTTGTGCATGCCGACACTGTTCGGCCAGGACGAGGCGCTGCAGATCGCGACCCGCGACCGCACTGCGATCCCTTCCGCCGTGCAGGCGGACATGGAGAAATATCTCCGCGAGAAGGCCGTCACCTTCACCAAGACCTATCTCGATAACGGCGTGCTCATGGTGCGGCTGCCCAATGTCGCCGAGCAGTTGAAGGCGCGCGATTCCATCGAGGACAAGTACAGTCAGGGATACGTGACCGCGCTGTCGTTCGCGCCGCGCATGCCGGAGTGGATGCGCAAGCTCGGCCTGCGGCCGATCCCGCTGGGTCTCGACTTGCGCGGCGGTCTGTACCTGCTCTACCAGGTCGACGTCCAGGGCGCGGTCAAGCAGCTCCTCGAGGGTTATGAGCAGGACATTCGCCGGGCATTGACGACCGCGAAGCTGCCGCTGAACGATGTGACCACGATTACCGACCCGCAGACCGCACAGACCGTGGGCCTGCGCGTGAGTCTGCCGGCCGGCACCGATGTCGATCAGGTGCGGGCCATCGTCGCCAAGACCGTGCCGGACTTCACTGTCTCGACCGTGACGCTGCCCAGCGGGCAGGCGGTCGAGGGGCGCCTGCCGCAGGCCAAGATCCGCGAGCGCCAGGACTACGCCATTCAGCAGAACCTCACCACGCTGCGCAATCGCGTGAACGAGCTCGGCGTGGCCGAGCCGATCGTGCAGCGGCAGGGCCTGGATCGCATTAACGTGCAGCTGCCGGGCGTGCAGAATTCCGCTGAAGTGAAGGACGTTCTGGGCAAGGTCGCCAAGCTCGAATTCCGGCTCGATGACTTGAACGGCAATGCCTACGAGGTCGCGCAGCACGGCCACGCACCGATCGGCACCAAGCTCTACTACACCAAGGACGGACAGCCGCTGCTGCTGCGCCGCGAAGTGATCGCCACGGGCGATGAGCTCACGACGGCGAACTTCACCACGACCCAGGATGGCCCCACGGTCAACGTGCGGCTCGATCAGCGTGCGGGCGACCGCATGCTCAAGGCGACACAGGCCAATCTCAACCATCCGATGGCGGTGGTGTATATCGAGAGCCGGCGCGAAACGGTCACGGTCAATGGCCAGAAGACCACACGCGATGTGACCGATCAGAAGGTCATCAACAACGCGACCATCCGCGGCGTTTTCAGCAATAACTTCATGATCACCGGCATGACCGCCGGCGAGGCGCGTGATCTCGCGCTGCTCCTGCGCTCAGGCTCCTTCGCCGTGCCGATCTACCCGGTGGAAGAGCATGCCGTCGGCCCGAGCCTGGGCAAAGAGAACATTGAGAAGGGTGTCGACGCACTCGAGATCGGCATGGCGGGCGTGTTCCTGTTCATGGCGATCTACTACCGCATCTTCGGCCTGGTGGCCGATGTCGTGCTGCTCGCCAACGTCGTGCTGCTGACCGCCTTGTTGTCGATGCTGGGCGCGGCACTGTCGCTGCCGGGCATCGCCGGCATCATCCTCACAGTGGGCATGGCGGTCGATGCAAACGTGCTGATCTACGAGCGCATCCGCGAGGAGTTGCGCAACGGCGTCTCGCCGCAGGCCTCCATCCGGGCCGGCTTCGAGAAGGCGTTTTCGGCGATCTTCGACTCGAATTTCACCGCCTTCATCGCAGGCGTGGTGTTGTGGATCCTGGGCTCCGGCCCGATCCGCGGCTTCGCGGTCGTGCTCACGCTCGGCATCGCGACCTCGATGTTCACGTCCCTGATGGGCAGCCGCGCCCTGATCACCCTGATGTATGGCGGGCGGCGCAAGCCCGCACGCCTGCTCATCTAGCCGCTGATTTCGCGCACCGAGGTCCGTCGTGGAATTTTTTCATAAAGCAACCAACTTCCCGTTCATGGCCACCCGCAAGGTGTCCTACGGGATCTCGCTGGTGCTGATCATCGCATCCTTCGTCTCGTTGGCGACCCGCGGCCTGAATCTCGGCCTGGACTTTACCGGCGGTGCGACCGTGCAGGCGACGTTCACGCAGGCCGCGAACGTCGAGGACATCCGCGCCAAGCTCATCGCCACGGGCTTTCCGGATCCGCAGGTGCAGAATTTCGGCTCCTCGCGCAACGTGTCGATCCGTCTGCCGCCACAGGGACCGCAACAGAACGGCACGGTCATCCGCACCCAGCTGGAGAACGTACTCAAATCCGTGGATCCGGCGGTCGTGATCGGCGAGCTCGATGTCGTCGGCCCGCAGGTCGGCGGTGAGTTGCGCACCAGCGCCATCTGGGCCCTCACCGCGACGCTGCTCGCGATCTTCATCTACATCGTCATCCGCTTTCATACCTGGCGGCTCTCGAGCGGCGCCATCCTCGCGGTGTTACACGATCCGATCCTGGTGCTTGGCGTATTCTCCTTCACCCAGACCTCGTTCGATCTGGCGGTGGTGGCTGCGGTGCTGGCGGTCGTCGGTTACTCGCTCAACGACACGGTCGTCATCTTCGACCGCATCCGTGAGCGCTTCCATTCGAACCGACGCCTCGCGCCCGCACTCATCCTCGACCAGTCGATCAATCAGACGCTGTCGCGAACGATCATGACCAAGGTCGTGACGGCGATCGTGGTCGTGGCGCTGCTGTTCCTCGGGGGTCCGGTGCTGCGCGGCTTCTCCGAGGCGCTTCTGATCGGCATCGTGGCCGGCACGTATTCCTCGATCTATATTTCGGCCGCCGTGGCGCTTGATTGCGGCCTCACAGCCGAGCACATCTTCCCGACGGTGAAGAAGGAAGCCATCGACCACATGCCCTGATGCTGCAGCTGCTGCTCTCACCGCAGACCTGGCTTGCCTTCATCGCACTGACGGCGCTCGAGACCGTGCTCGGTCTCGACAACATCATCTTCATCTCGATCCTGGTGGCGAAGCTGCCGCGCCCGTCGCAGCGAGTGGCGCGCGTGTGGGGGCTGGCGCTGGCGATGGGGACACGCATCGCGCTGCTCTTCACCATTGTGTGGCTCACGCGCCTGACGCAGCCCTGGTTCGAGCTCGGCAATCGTGTGTTTTCGGGACGCGATGTGGTGCTGCTGATCGGCGGAGCGGTGCTGCTGGTGAAGAGCGTGCTCGAGCTGCACCACTCGATGGAGGGGGCGGCACCCGATCGTGATGCGCCGCGAGCCTACGCCAGCGTGATTTCGACCGTGTTGCAGATCGCCCTCATCGACATTGTGTTCTCGGTCGACTCGGTCTTCACGGCGGTCGGTCTTGCGAACGATCTGCCGATCATGGTCGCCGCGATCATCGTCTCCATCCTCATCATGCTCTGGGTCTCGGGGGCGATCGCGGCATTCATCGAGCGCCATCCGACCATCAAGGTGATGGCGCTGGCCTTCCTGTTGCTCATCGGCGTCGCATTGATCGCCGAAGGCTTCCATCTCGATATCCCGAAGGGATACCTCTACTTCGCGATGGCCTTCAGCATCGGCGTCGAGATGATCAATCTGCGCATCCGGCGCCTGCTCGATCACGCCGGCAAGAAGGACAAGGGACGGCCGCGCTAGCTCTTGCCGCTGCGCACTCTGCTGTGGCGGTAGCTGTAGGCGAAGTACACGACGACGCCGACTGCGGTCCACACGATCAGCCGCAGCCAGGTATCCCAGGGCAGAAATGCCGTCATGATTCCGCAAGCGATGATCCCGAGCGGCGCGACGAGCCACACGGCCCGGACGCGAAACGGCCGCGGCAGGTCAGGGCGCGTGTAGCGCAGCACGACGACGCCCACGCACACGACGATGAAGGCGATCAGCGTGCCGATCGAGACGAGCTCGCCCAGAAGTCCGATGGGGAGCAGGCCTCCCGCGGCGGCGGCGAACACACCGGTGATGAGGGTTGAGAAACCGGGGGTCCTGAACTTCGGATGAATCGCCGCAAATTTGGGCGGCAACAAGCCGTGATGCGCCATGGCCAGGAAGATGCGCGCCTGCGCCAGCATCATCACCAGGATCACCGAGGTGAGACCGGCGAGGGCGCCGATGATCACCAGCCGGGTGAGCCCGGTGAGTTGCGGGTGGGCCTGCAAGGCGACGGCGACCGGCGCTGCATCGTTGAGCTTGGGGTACGGCACGAGACCCGTGAGCACCGCGGACATCAGCACGTACAGGAGCGTGCAGATGATCAGGCTCGCCAGGATGCCGATCGGCACGTCGCGGGAGGGATTCCTGGCTTCCTGCGCAGCGGTCGAGACCGCATCGAAGCCGATGTAAGCGAAGAAGATGATCGGTGCTGCGCGAAACACGCCCGACCAGCCGAACTCGCCGAACCTGCCGGCGTTGGGGGGCACGAACGGGTGCCAGTAGTGCGTGTTCACGTAGAAGGCGCCGAACCCGATCACCAGCAGCACGATCGCCACCTTGATCGCGACGACGGTGGAGTTCACCCACGCAGACTGCCGGATACCCACATAGCAGATGTAGGTCACGATGACCGTGATCGCGATCGCCGGCAGATTGACGAGGCCGCCGGTGGAGATGATCGAAAAGCCATCGGCAGCGGTGCCGAGCGGTGAGCTCGTGAGCGACGCCGGCAGGAAATTGATGCCAAAGGAGTCGAGGAGCTTCACGAAGTAGCGCGACCAGCCGACCGAGACCGTGGCGCAGGCGAACAGGTACTCGAGCACGAGGTTCCAGCCGACGAACCAGGCGGTGAACTCTCCGAGCGTGGCGTAGCTGTAGGCGTAAGCGCTGCCTGCGACCGGAACCATGGAGGCGAATTCGGCGTAGCACAGTCCGGCGAACAGGCACCCGAGGCCGGCGAAGATGAACGACAGGACGATGGCAGGTCCCGCGTGCGTCGCTGCGGCGACGCCGGTCAGCACGAAAATGCCAGTGCCGATGATTCCACCGATGCCGATCGCGGTCAGCGCCCAGGGCCCCAGGGAGCGGCGCAGAGTGTGCGTGCCGTAGTCGCGCGAGAGATCGGCGACGGAGATGGTCGCGAAGATGCCTTTGTTGCTCATCGGGCCCCCTGAACGTTGTGGCCGCGACTGTACTACAGGATCTGCCGCTCAGGCTTCACGCAGATCCTCGGGCACGTGCGGGGCGAGGGCCTCGATGAGGGCGGTGTAGACCTTGGGTGTGCCCGCCAGGATATTGCCCTTCTGCGTGTAATCACCGCCGATCAGCGTGCCGATGCGGCCGCCGGCTTCCTGGATCAGAAGCGTGCCTGCGGCCGTGTCCCAGGGGGAAAGCCCGATCTCCCAGAAGGCGTCGACGCGCCCTGCGGCGACGTAAGCCAGGTCGAGCGAGGCCGCACCCGGGCGGCGGATGCCGGCCGTAAGCAGCGCCACGGTCTTGAACATCGCCAGATAAGCATCCAGGTAGCGGGTATTCGCCCGGTAGGGAAAGCCGGTGCCGATGAGCGCGCCCTCGAGCGTGCGCTGCTTGCTCACGCGCAGGCGATGGTTGTCGAGGTGCGCGCCCTCACCACGGCTCGCGCTGAAGATCTCCTGGCGAATCGGATCGTAGACCACCGCGTGCTCCAGGCGGCCCTTGATCTGGCAGGCGATCGAGACCGCGAACACCGGAAAGCCGTGCAGGAAATTGGTGGTACCGTCGAGCGGGTCGATGATCCAGAGCACTTCGCTCTCCCCGCTCGCCCCGCTTTCCTCGGCGAGAAAGGCGTGATCCGGATAGGAGCGGCGGATCGAGGCGATGATGTCGCGTTCGGCGGCGCGGTCGACCTCGCTCACGAAATCATTCCGCCCCTTCGAGGAGATCTGCATGCTCTCGACGCGGTTCATGCTGCGGACGATGATCTCGCCGGCCCGGCGCGCGGCGCGAACGGCAATGTTGAGCAGAGCGTGCACGGCAACTTAAGCTTCTTGTTCGAACGACCAGGCGCTTCAACGGCCGTAAGCCTAACAGACCTCAGCGTGAGCGACATTCGCATCATCCTCGTCGAGCCCTCGCATCCCGGCAACGTCGGTGCTGCCGCGCGCGCGATGAAGAACATGGCGCTCGAGAGTCTCGTGCTCGTGCGGCCGCGCCAGTTCCCGCACGCCGAGGCGACCGCTCGAGCCTCTGGCGCGGACGATGTGCTGGCGCGCGCTCAGGTGGTCGACTCGCTTGCCGAGGCCACGGCCGGCTGTGGCTTCATCGCGGCGACCACGTCGCGTGAGCGCGATCAGAACTTTCGCGTGCTCGACGTGCGCGATGCGGCGCGGCGGATCATCCGGGCTGCGCAGCGAGGACCTGTCGCCGTGCTGTTTGGCGCCGAGCGCACGGGCTTATCCAACGCGGCGCTCGAGCCGAGCCACATCCTGATCCGCATTCCGGCCGACAAACGCTATGCCTCGCTCAATCTCGCCATGTCGGTGCAGATCGTCGCCTACGAGCTGTTCCGCGCGCACGCGCAGTTTGCGGCGCGCGTGCACGCCGCGAGCACGAAGCGGCGCGGCGGTGCGCAGCTGGCAACGCCTGCGGAGATGGCAAAACTGTATGCGCACCTCGAGCAGGTGCTGGAGGAAGTGGATTTTCGCGACCGCACCGCGAGCGGCACGCATCTCATGAACCGCTTCCGGCGCTTCTTGCAGCGCGCCGAGCTGGATCAGAACGAGGCCAACATCGTGCGTGGCCTGCTGACCGCGGTGCAGAGCCGGCGGCGGCGCGCCGGTTCAGCATCATGAGCGACACGATCTATCTCGACTACGCCGCGAGCACTCCGGTGGATCCGGCCGTCGCCGAGGCGATGGCGGGATTTCTCACGCGCGCGGGCACTTTCGCCAACCCCTCATCCGCAGCGCATGCGCCCGGGCGTGCGGCTGCCGCAGCCGTCGAGCATGCACGCGCGCAGGTGGCGGCGCTGATCGGTGCGCAGCCGGCGGAGATCATCTTCACCTCCGGCGCCACCGAATCGGACAATCTGGCGGTGCTCGGCGTTGCGCGGGCGAACGCGGATCGCGGCCGCCATATCGTGACCTCGCGCATCGAGCATCGGGCGGTGCTCGATGCCTGCCGGCAGCTGCAGCGCGAGGGATTCAGTGTCACTTATCTGACGCCGGATGCGAACGGCCGGATTCTCGTGCCCGCGGTCGCCGCCGCTCTGCGCCGGGAGACGACGCTGGTCTCGATCATGCACGTCAACAACGAGATCGGCGTGCTCGAGGACATCGCAGCCATCGGCGCCATCTGCCGTGCACGCGGCGTCACGTTTCACAGCGATGCCGCGCAAAGCGCGGGCCGCGTGCCGATCAATGTCGCAACCCTGGCGGTGGATCTGCTGTCGCTCACGGCGCACAAGATCTACGGACCCAAAGGCATCGGTGCGCTTTACGTGCGCCCGGCAGCGCGCGGTGCGCTGCAGGCGCTCAGCTTCGGCGGCGGGCAGGAACACGCGCTGCGGCCGGGCACACTGCCGACGCATCAGATCGCGGGATTCGGCGTCGCCGCGGCGCTGGCGCTGCGCGACCTCAATGTCGAGAGCCGGCGTGCGAGTGAGCTTGCAGCGAGGCTGTGGCGCGGGCTCGAGAAAGGTGCTGGCGCGGAGCTGAACGGCGCGGCGGCGGAGCGTATTCCGCACATCGTCAATGTCTCCTTCGCCGGGGTGGAAGGTGAGAGCCTGCTCGCCGGCCTGCACTCGCTCGCCGTCTCGACCGGCTCGGCGTGCAGTTCCGCGAGCGGCGAGCCCTCCTACGTGCTCAAGGCGCTCGGGCGCAGCACCGCGCGCGCAGAAAGCTCCCTGCGCTTCAGTTTCGGGCGCTTCACGACGGAGGCGGAAATCGACGCCGCCGTGAGTCAGGTACGCCGGCAGCTCGAGAAGCTGCGTCGCATCTCGCCGGCCGGCAGCGGCGAGGACACCGGCGCACCGTCGGCCAGCGCGACGTTCCCTCCCGTCGACGCCGACCCCCTGAGCCCGGCAACCCGCGAGCTGTTCGAGACGCTGCCCGGGGCGGGCCGGATCGCCGATAGCGAGGGGCGCGTGCTGCGCGGGGAGGCCGGAGGTGCCACGGCGGAGTCCTGGGTGCGATTTCATCTGCTCGTGGAGGGCGACAGTGTGAAAGCCGCACGTTTCCAGGCCGTCGGTTGCCCTCATACTCTGGCGGCGTGTGCATGGATCGTCGCCCGCCTTCCCGGGCGCCGCCGGGGTGCGACCCAGCCCGGAACGCCCCAGGAGTGGGCAGAAGCACTTAGTGCGCCGGTGGAGAAACTGGGGAGGCTGCTGACGGTCGAAGATGCATTGCGTGCCGCATTTCAGCATTGGACGTAGCGAGTCTTAGAATCCCTGCCATGGCCATTTCCCTCACCGAATCCGCCGCCAACCGCGTTTTGAGCTTCATCGCCGCCCGCGGGCATGGTTTTGGCCTTCGCCTGGGTGTCCGGCGCACGGGCTGCTCCGGCTTTGCCTACGTGGTGAACTACGCCGACGAGGTGAAGCCGCAGGACGTGGTGTTCGAGGACCGGGGTGTGAAGGTCTACGTCGACCCGGAAAGCCTCGCCCTGGTCGACGGCACGGTGGTGGATTTCGTCAAACAGGGCCTGAATGAGGCGTTCCGCTTCCGCAATCCCAATGTGAAGGGCGAGTGCGGCTGCGGGGAAAGCTTCAGCGTCTAGCCCTCAAAGGGCCCGAAAATCCTTACGGATCGGGCACTTCCGTGCCCCCGAGAATTGGCGCGCGCGCTCCGTACGCGGTAGACTGCGCCCCCGTTTTTGCGTGGAAATCCTGGGAAAGAAATGGCTCTCGAGCGCACCCTTTCGATCGTCAAGCCTGACGGCGTCGGCCGCAATCTGATTGGTGAGGTCTACCGCCGCTTCGAGCAGGCCGGCCTGTCCGTCATCGCCTGCCGCATGGTTCACCTGTCGCAGCGCGAGGCGGAGGGTTTCTACGCGGTGCACCGTGAGCGGCCGTTCTTCGGCGACCTGGTGCGTTACATGACCTCGGGCCCCGTGGTCGTGCAGGTGCTGCAGGGCGAGAATGCCATCGCAAAGAATCGCGAGATCATGGGCGCCACCGACCCCAAGAAGGCGGCCAAGGGCACCATTCGCGCGGATTTCGCCCTGAGCATCGAGCAGAACGTCGTGCACGGCTCGGATGCACCCCAAACCGCGGCCTTCGAGATCGGCTACTTCTTCGCCGCAACGCAAATCTTCCCGCGCGGTTAGACGCGGCCGCGCGCCACCATGTCCACTGCCGCCAGCGAACGCGTCAACCTCCTCGGGCTTGCCCGCCCGGAGCTCGAGGCGTTCGTGGGCGAGCTCGGCAGTAAGCCGTTTCGCGCGCGCCAGCTGATGCAGTGGATCTACAAGCGTGGCGAGGGACGCTTCGGCGAGATGACGGATCTGGCGAAGGACTTCCGTGCGCAGCTCGAGGCGCGTGCGGACGTGCGGGTGCCCGAGATCACCGAAGTGCAGCACTCAGCGGACGGGACACGCAAGTGGAAGCTCAAGGCCGATGCCTCGCAGGCCTTCGAGATGGTGTTCATCCCGGAGGAGAGCCGCGGCACCCTGTGCATCTCCTCGCAGGTCGGCTGCGTGCTCGATTGCTCGTTCTGCTCGACCGCGCAGCAGGGCTTCAACCGCAACCTGACCGCGGGCGAGATCGTCGGCCAGGTGTGGCTCGCCAACCGCGAGCTCAAGGGCCTCGAGCAGCCAGGCAGCGAGCGCGCCGTCACCAACGTCGTCCTCATGGGCATGGGCGAGCCGCTCGCAAATCTGCGCAATGTGCTGCCGGCGATGCGGGTGTTTCTCGATGATTTCGGCTTCGATCTGTCACGCCGGCGCGTGACACTGTCGACCTCGGGCCTCGTGCCGCAGATCTACCGGCTTGCCGAAGAGATCAATGTAGCGCTCGCGGTGTCGCTGCATGCGCCGGATGACGCGCTGCGCAGCGAGCTGGTTCCGATCAACCGCAAGCACCCGATCGCCGAGCTGCTGCAAGCCTGCTGGCACTACATCGATGAGCAGAACGGGCGCAGCGTGACGTTTGAGTACGTCATGCTGGACGGCATCAACGATTCGGTGCCGCAGGCGCGCGCGCTCGCGAAGCTGCTTGCCGGGCATCCGGCCAAGATCAATCTCATTCCCTTTAATCCCTTCCCTGGCACGCGCTACAAGCGCTCGCCGATGCCGACGATCGTCCGCTTCCGCGACGAGCTGATCGCACGCGGCATGATCGCCACGATCCGCCGCACGCGCGGCGAGGACATCGATGCGGCCTGCGGACAGCTCGCGGGCCGCGTCCTCGACCGTACCACCGTAAGACTGGGCAACAAGCTCGTGGGACTGCAGGTGCAGGCATCATGAAAATCTACGCCGCGCTCAGCGTCGTCTTGCTCGCGGGTTGTCAGACAACCAGCACGCCGGCGCCCTCGCCGAAACGCCAGGCCGATGCCGCCTCTTACAACACCCAGCTCGGCATCGCCTACATGCAGGAGGGCAATCTGCAGCTGGCCAAGGAGAAGCTCGAGCGCGCCGAGCACGAGGATGGCGACAACCCGCAGGTGCACATGGCGCTGGGGATGCTCTACCAGCGCCTGGGCAACAATGCGACGGCGGACAACGAGTTCCGCCACGCCCTGCGTCTGGCACCGGAGGATCCGGAAATCTCGAACGTGTACGCCGTCTTCCTGTGCGACACCAAGCGAGTCGATGAAGGCGTCAAGCGCTTCTACGCCGCGGCGCGCGACCGGCTCTACCGCACGCCGGAAGCCGCTTACACCAATGCCGGTGTGTGTCTGCACAGCGTGCATCGCGACGATGAGGCGATCCGGAGCTTCCAGCAGGCCATCACGATCCGGCCCAGCTTCGCCGAGGCGACTTACCAGCTCGCCGATCTGGAGCTGCAGCGCGGACACGCCAGCGAGGCGCGTGCACTCATCGACCGCTTCTTGGGCTCCAATCCGGCCACTGCCGACCTGCTGCTGGTCGGCGCGCGCTCGGCACGCGCTCTCGGGGATCGTCTCGGCGAGGAGCGCTACGCGCGCAAGCTGCGAGTTGATTTTCCGGATTCCCCGCAGTCGCGGGCACTGAAGAGCTCGGCACCGGGCCCGGGTTGACGGCCGTGGTCGCGGAAGCTGGCGAGACCACTCGCAGCGGCATCGGCGCGCGGCTCAGAGCTGCGCGCGAGCGCTGCGGTATGACGCTGCTCAAGGCTTCCGAGAGCATGCACGTGGATCCGCGCATCCTCGAGGCGCTCGAGAGCGAGCGCTTCAGCGAGCTCGGTGCCGCGGTTTTCGTGCGCGGACATCTGCGCCGCTACGCCGATCTGGTGCGCGAGTCGCCGGCGGAGCTGCAGCGCCTGTACGAGGCGAGCGGACAGGCTCCCGGTGCGCCTGATCTCACCCGCGTTCCCAAGAGCGAGCCGACCGGCGGAGACTCGATGTCGCTCCTGCTGCCGGGAATCACGCTGGTGATCGCGATTGCCGTCATCGGCTCGATCTGGTGGTTCGTCAAGAACGTGAGTTTCGGCTCAGCGACGACGGCGAGCGTGACGAGCTCCGCGCCGGCGATCGCCCCTGCAGCGGCTTCCGCAGCCGTCGCGGCACCGGCGCCTGCCACTTCGGCCGCCGCTCCGTCCGCCGCGGCGGCGCAGCCTGCCGCAACCGTTGCGAGCGCCGCAGCAGCGCAGCCGGGCGCGGCCAAGGCCAGCGTCACTGCCGCGGTCAGTGCCAAGCCCACACAGCTCACGCTGCATTTCAATGAGGATTCCTGGACCGAGGTCTACGACGCCGCAAACCTGCGTCTGATGTACGACATCGGTCAGGCCGGCTCGGTGCACTCGCTCTCGGGCAGCGCGCCGCTGCGCGTGCTGCTCGGCAACGCGGGCGGCGTCACGCTCGAAGTGAACGGCCAGACCGTCGCCATTCCCGGCGATGCGCATGGCAGCGGCTCGGTGGAATTTCGCATCACTCGCGCGGGTCACGCCCTGCCGCGGATTGCCGCGGCCGCGCACGCTGAATGACGAGCCTGCAACCCATTCGCGGCATGAACGACGTGCTGCCGGCCGATATTGGCCTGTGGCAGCAGCTCGAGTCCGTCGCCCGCGAGCTGCTCGAGTCCTACGGTTATGAGGAGATCCGTGTGCCCGTCGTCGAGCACACCGAGCTTTTCAAGCGCGCCATCGGCGAGCACACCGACGTGGTCGAGAAGGAGATGTATACCTTCGTCGATCAGGGCGGGGAGAGTCTGACGCTGCGGCCGGAAGGCACGGCCGGCGTGGTGCGCGCGATCATCTCGAACGGCCTGCTGCGCGGTGCGCGCCACAAGCTCTGGCTCAGCGGGCCGATGTTCAGGCATGAGAAGCCGCAGAAAGGGCGCTATCGGCAGTTTCATCAGTTGAGCGTCGAGGCGATCGGCTTTGCGGGTCCCGATGTGGACGCCGAGCTGATCGCGCTCACGGCGCGGCTGTGGCGGCGCCTGGGTCTCACGCGCGTGCGACTGCAGTTGAATTCTCTGGGCTCGAGCGAGGCGCGGCGCGCCTACCGCGCCTTGCTGACGGATTACTTCCGCGCGCGCGCGAGCGTGCTCGATGCCGACAGCAAACGGCGCCTGACCGGCAATCCGCTGCGCATCCTCGACAGCAAGAATCCGGACATGCAGGAGCTGATCGCCGGCGCGCCTTCGCTGCTCGAGCATCTGGATGCGGAGTCGCGCGCGCATTTCGATGCGCTGTGCGGGATGCTCAGCTCCACCGGCATCGAATTTCAGGTCAATCCGCGCCTCGTGCGCGGCCTCGACTACTACAGCCGCACCGTGTTCGAGTGGATTACCGATGCGCTGGGCGCGCAGGATGCGGTCTGCTCCGGGGGCCGCTACGACGGGCTGGTGAGCATCCTGGGCGGGGAGTCCACGCCCGCCATCGGCTTCGCCATGGGGATCGAGCGCGCGGTGGAGCTGATGCGCCTGGCAGCGAGCGGCAAGCCGCCGGCAGGCGCCGATGTCTATGTCGTGGTTAACGGCACCCGGGCGGGGGTGGAGGCTGTGCGCCTGCTCGAGGAGCTGCGGACGGCGCTCCCCACGGTGCGCTTCGAGCTCAATCTGGGTGGGGGGAACTTCAAGACGCAGTTCCGCCGCGCGGATAAGAGCGCAGCGACGCTGGCGCTGATCGTGGGCGACGAAGAACTCGCTCGCGGGGCCGCCGCACTTAAAACTTTGCGTCATGAGAGCGGTCAGAGCGAATGCCCGCTGGCGGAGCTGCCGGCGCGGATCGCCGCGGCCCTGGCCGACGAGGCGAAGAGGGGAAGGTAGTGGACGAGTATCTGTCGGAAAAAGAAAAGCTCGAGCAGGTCACGGGTTGGCTCAAGGTGAACGGGCCCTGGATCCTGGCCGGTGTGGCGGTGGGGGTGCTCGGCATCTCAGGCTGGCGCTGGTGGCAGAACCGGGTCGACCAGCAGGCACTCGATGCCGCCTCGCGCTATGAGCAGGTGGTGCGTGCCTTCGCGCGCTCCGATCGCCGCGGTGCGCAGAGCCTGATCGAGTCGCTGCGGCGTGACCACGCCGGCTCCCCGTACGTGGATCAGGCGGATCTGCTCGCCGCGCGCGTGAGCGTCGAGGCGAACGAGCTGCAAAGCGCGGCATCGAGCCTGACTACCGTCATGAACGGCTCGCACGACCCGGAACTCGCGCAGATCGCGCGCCTGCGCCTGGCCCGCGTGCAGATCTCGGAAGGCCACTCCGATGAAGCGCTCGCGACGCTCGCCAAGCCGATGAGCGGCGCCTTCGCCGCGCGTTATCACGAGGTGCGCGGCGATGCGCTGGCGGCCAAGTCCGACAGCGCGGGCGCGCTGAAGGAATATCTCGCCGCCCGCAGCTCGGCCGGCCCCACTCTTGCGGAGAACGATGTGCTGAATCTGAAGATCAACGACTTGTCGGCACCGACCGCTGCCGCCA
>DATIYV010000015.1:0-6010 GCA_035517435.1 Steroidobacteraceae bacterium
CCAGCGTGAAGGGATCGACCCGGTCGATGAAGCCGCCGTCGGCCTCGTAGCCGGCGCTCGCCCGCAGAGCCAGCCGATTCTGGACGATCGGCGCATTGAGCGCTGCGATCGTCAGCAGGCTCGGGCTGCCGCGCTCGGTGAGGGATGCATCCGTGCGCACGTATCCTCCCGTGGTCGCGGCGCCTGGCGCGCTGGTGACGAAGCGCACCGCGCCCCCCTCGGCGGCCTCGCCAAGGAGCGTGCTCTGCGGTCCGCGCAGCACCTCGACCTGCTCGAGGTCTGCGAGCAGCGGCAGGGCGCGGCCCATCACCCCGGTAGGATCCGGGCGCAGCGGCACATCATCGACGTAGATGGCCGTCGCCGTGCCGTCCCGGGCATCGATCCCGCGGATCGCGATGTTCGTGTGCACTCCCGGACCCAGGTCCGGGTAGAAGTCGAATTCGACTCCCGGGGTGCGGATCGCCACGTCGTTGAAGTCACTCGCTCCGAGGGCGTCGATGTCGCTGCGCGTGATGACGACGATGCTCGCCGGCACGTGCTGCTGCTCCTCCAGCTGGCGCCCGGCGGTTACCACGATCTCGCCCATCGGCGTGGGCGTGATCGCCTCGGCATCGGCCGGCCGGGCCGCGCCCGAGGTCCGCAGCGCGAAGATCTTCACCGTGCGATCGTTCAGGAATTTGTAGCTGAGGCCCGTGTCCGCAAGCAGACTCTCCAGCGCCTGCTGGACCGTCATGCCGGAGCTGACCGCGCGGCCGCTATCGCGAAGCGCCGTGATGTTCGCGACGTACATGACCTGAAGGTGGGCGATGCGTGCCAGCTCTCGCAGCGCGCTGTCGAGGGACTGCTGCGGGATATTCTCGGTCAGCGCGCTCTTGCGCGGGTCGGCATCCACCGGGCCGACCGCGAGGACGGCCAGCAGCGCTGCGATCGCTGCCAGCGTACGGCGCGAAGGGGCACGGCGAGCGCGCACGAGCCGACGGGCCGCGCCTGTGCCGTGATGCGAAACAGTGCCCGATGGACCTGACGATGCAGCGCCCATCTACCCCCCGGACTGTTCATTCTTCTCGCCTCAGGGTGGAGGAGGGCGCGGATCAAGTCAACACATGAGCGCGCTTCAGGGGCGAGGATCGCCCTTGCCCCGGGCGGCGAGCAAGGCATCGAGTTTACGCAGCTCGCTCTCGTGCCCGGCGCGGGAGCGCTCAGTCCAGAGATCGTCGTGCATGGCGTCGAAGCTGGTGATGAGCTTCACTCCGCCATTCGTTGCCTGAAATTCAACGACCGTGTCGATGTGATAGGGCTCGACGCCCGGCACGAAGTCCGCCAGGGTCCGGTAAGCCAGGCGTCTCTTCGGTGAGACCTCGGTGTAGGTGAGCCTGCACTGCGTCGTCAGCGGCATGCCGGACTGCTTCATGAATGCCGCCATCTCGGGCGCCACGGCCGTCATCATATAGAGCAGCTCGCCGCCGGGGCGCAGATCGAGCGAGGTCACCGTGACCTCGAACCCCTCCGGCCCCCACCAGGACTCGATGCCGGATGTGGTGGTCCAGAGCGCCCAGACCTCCTCGATCGAGGCGTCGTAGGTCCGCTCGATGGAGAACCGGGCTCGCGCCGGTGTGCGTGTGCCGTTCATCGGGATTTCCTCCGGGAGGCGGCCCGGGTGCGCGCCTGGTTTCGCTCCAGAGCAATCCCCAGTCGATCCAGCCGCGCGTGCCAGTGCCGCCGATAGCCGGCCACCCACGCCTCGAGTTGATCGAAAGCCTCCTTACGCAGCGAGTAGAGGCGCTTCTGACCATCGGGACGCATTTGCACGAGCCCCGCCGCGGCGAGGATCCGCAGGTGCCGCGACACGCCGGACTGTCGGATGTCCATGCGCTCGACGATGTCCCCGACGGCACATTCGCCCGACTTCATGGCCTCGACGATGCGCAACCGTGCAGCGTCGGCCAGTGCCTGGAACACCATAGAATGCTCGTGCATGTATATACACTATTATGTATATATAACGCAGTCAAGTCCGCAGGGATCCCGAGCCGCTCAGGCGGAGATTGCCAGACGCTCCGAGCCGTAGACCCGGGCGGTGACGGCGAGCATGAGTGCGGCGACCCCGAAGCCGCAGAGCAGGCAGGTCGCGAGCTGGGCGGCCGTCACCGCGCCGCCCATCAGGAGCTCCGTGATGCCGACCTGCTGCCCGAGCAGCGGCACGGCGTACATCCATGCAGCCGTCTTCACGGGCATCACACTGAGCAGCACCGAGGGGAGCGCCGGCACCAGCATGAGGATGCCGAGATAGGTCTGTGCTTCCCGGTAGCTCCTGGAGAAGGCGGCCACGAGCGTCTGCAACGCTGCCAGCAGCAGCACCAGCGGCAGCATGAGCACGAGCACCTCGAGGGCAAAGGCCGGTCCGAGAGCTAAGTCCATGCCGAGCCTGGCGGTGGGAATGAAGTGTCCGGCCACGGTAAATGCCGTTACGCAGATCAGCAGGCTGCTCACCGAGAAGACGCAGATCGCTCCGATCTTGCCGAGCAGGAGCTTGAAGCGCGGCACGGGATTGGCGAACAGTGGCTCGAGCGATTGCCGCTCGCGCTCCCCGGCCGTGAGGTCGATGGCGAGGTACATGCCGCCGATGAACACGGTCAGCACGAAGAAGTAGGGCAGGATCGAGAACAACGCGCCGGCGCGCGACTGCGGCGTCGACTGGTCGCGCTCACCGACGACGACCGGGCTCGCCAACGCGGGCGACAGCCCGCGCGCGACCAGCCGCATGGCGCCGTTCACACGCGAGTACCGCTCGAGCATGGTTTTCAGACGGTTCACGGGCTGCAGCAGATCGCGTCGCGAAGAGTCGTAGTACACCTCGACCTGCGCCGGGTCGCCCTTCTGCCAGGAGCTGGCGAAATCGGCCGGAATACGCAGCACCGCGGCCGCATCGCGGCTGCGCACCGCGGCGATCGGATCCGCGACCGGCGGTTGCGGGGCGAACCCCTGCTGGCGCAGCGCCTCGAGGAGATTCGGCGCGTTGCTCGCACCGATCACCGGCAGCTCGAGAGGAGCCTCGGCCTGGTCGAGCTGGCGCGAGATCACGACGTTCATGATCATGACGAACATCAGCGGGCCGATCAGCGGACCCGTGAGCAGAGCATTGATCAGGGTGCGCTTGTCGCGCAGGTTCTCGCGCACTTCCTTCAGCAGGACGACGAGCGGGATGTTCACGCCGCGAGTCCCTCGCCGCTGCCGATGATCTTCACGAATGCCTCCTCGAGGTTGACCTCGCCGGTCTGCAGGCGCAACGCCTGCGGCGACTCGTCGGCAACTACGCGGCCCCTGGCAATGATCACGATGCGGTCGCAGAGCTGCGCGACCTCCTGCATGATGTGGCTGGAGAACAGTACGCAGCGACCCTCGGCACGCAAGTCGCGCAGAAACGAGCGCATGCGCCGCGTGGCCATGACATCGAGGCCATTGGTCGGTTCATCGAGCAGCACGTTCCTTGGGTCGTGTATCAGTGCGCGCGCGATCGCGGTCTTCACGCGTTGCCCCTGCGAGTAGCCCTCCGCGCGGCGATCGGCGAAGTCGCGCATCTCCAGCACCTCGATGAGCGCCTCGCGGCGGCGTGTGCTCTCCGCAGCCGGAACGCCCTGCAGCCGGGCGAAGTAGTCGATGTTTTCCCGCGCGCTCAAGCGCTTGTAAAGGCCACGCGCGTCCGGCAGCACGCCGAGGCGCCTGCGTACCGCGAGTGGATCGACGGCGGCATCGATCCCATCGACCAGCACCCGGCCCGCGTCCGGGCGCATCAGGGTATAGAGCATGCGCAAGGTCGTCGTCTTGCCGGCGCCGTTCGGTCCGAGGAGGCCCGTGATCTCGCCATCGCGTGCGCTGAAGCTGACACCCTCGACCGCGCGGATCTCGCCGAATGCCTTGTGGAGGTTCTCGACCTGGATCATGGCGCGGCTCCGTTGAAATCGACGAATGCCGGCGTCGGCCCGAGGCGGTCCAGACACCGCGCGTCGAGCTTCCCGGGATCGGGGTGGTCGATGAACTCCTCGATGAGCTGCGGCATGCAGCCGCGACCGAGGACCGCGTGGCCCTGACCCTCGAGCACCAGATGGCGTGCGTTGCCGAGGCCGCGCAGGATTTCTGCGCCGTACTTCGGCGGCGTGACGGGGTCGCGCGAGCCCGAGAGGATCAGGATGGGCCTGGCGCTGCGCAGCGGGGCGTGGAAATCGGCGGGCATCGCGCCATGCGGCCACAGGCCACACTGTGCCTTGATCTGCTCGACCAGCACGTTGCCGAGCAGCGTGTCGGCGTCCTGCGGCCGCGCGCGCAGCTCATCGGCGTCCTCGCTGCAGATGACGCTCATCCCCATCCCGCCGCTGATGTCGCCGGCGAGATCGGCGTCCAGCAGCCGCTGTTGTCCGAGGAGCGGCGCGAAGTCACCGTGTGCGGCGGCATCGATGGATAACGGCAGGAGGGCCGCCGTCTCGGGCTCATAGGCAAAGAGGCGCACGACTCCCACCAGCAGGCCCGGCGTCAGCATATGCGAGACGGGCTCGAACGAGCGCGGATCGCGGAACGTCACGGCGTGCGGATTCGCGCGCAGCTCGTCGCGCAGCCGGTGCAGGGTCTGCAGCGGATCGTTGAACGCTTTCCTGCAGGCCGGCGCCGCGCTGCAGTCGGCGAAGTCGCGCTGCAAGGCCGATTCCAGGCTGGCGGCGAATCCTTCGCCGAGGATCAACTGGTTGGGCGCCGGCGAATCGAGCACGGCGCTGCGTACGCCCTCCGGATGGCGCATCAGGTATTGCTGCGCGACGCGCGTGCCGTAAGAGACGCCGATCAGGTCGAAGGGGGGCGCGCCGAGCGCCCGGCGTACTCTCTCGAGGTCGTCGACCGCGATGGTCGTGGTGTAGTAGCGCGGGTCGGCCTGCTGCTGCACTTCGGCGAGACAACTGGCGACTCTCCTGCGGGTCTCGTCCGGGAGAGGTGTGTCGACGTCGGGCCCCTGCGCCCGCAGGGTCTCCGCGGTCTTCCTGCAGCCCAGCGGGTTCGAGCCGCCGGTGCCGCGCTGATCGAGGAGCAGCACGTCGTGGTGCTTGAGCACGCCCGCGTACATGGCCGTGTCGGCGAAGGACTGGGTGGCTGCCTCGCCCGGGCCGCCGGCCAGCATGACGACGACGTCGGCATCGGGCCTGGCTGCGTCGCTGCGAACTACGGCGAGGTGCAGGCCGATGTGCCGGCCCTCGGGTTGGGCGGGGTTCTCGGCGACATCGAAGACCGTGCACCATGCCGCCGTCGTCGCACCGCTCAGGAGGTGCGGCAACTCGCACGATGTCAGCTGCAGCGTGCCGAGCTGCCAGTGGCGCGGCGGCGGCGGCTTTTCCGCGGCGGCTGAAGATACCGCCCCGGGGACGCTCGGTTTGCCGCCTGCGCGTCCGCTGTGTTTGTTATTGAAGTGCTGCCAGATCAGCACCGCGGCGCAAACCGTCAGGGCGAAAATGCGCAGGATGCTTCGACCTTTCAGGGCCACGGGTCCTGTTCCTTACTTTGTCGCGGCATCAAAAAAACCGTCTGATGGCTTTCGGAAAGCTTACCTCAGGATCACGATCCAACGCTTCTGCATGCCGCGTCACCGGCGCAGCGCGGGAGTCGACGGACGTGGTATGCGCGTTGAAGGGCGGTTAATGACCCGTTGCGGCCGGTCCCCATTCCGAAAAGCCGCCCTTCAGGTTGCGAAGACTGGACGTCTGCGGTGGCAAAGGGTCATGTGGACTTGCGCGACGCAGCCTCTGTCGGTGCCGGCAGGCCCACCTTGCGACAGAACGCGGCAAAGCGCGGATCGTCCTTGTAGCGCAGAATGAAGGGGTCGAAGAGAAGATACTGGATGCCCTGATCGCGGTTATTCCAGGCCCGATCGAGCCACTCGAAGGTTGCCTTCGCGTCGTTTCGCAGCGCGTAAACCTCAGCGATCTGGTAAGCATCATTGTTCGCCTGCTTCTCGATCAGCGTCCTCAGCGCC
>DATIYV010000016.1:0-9619 GCA_035517435.1 Steroidobacteraceae bacterium
GTGTCTTACGGCCCGTAATACTTCCCAATAGGCGCGATAGACCCAAATGGAAAGCCGGGGGACATCGCGAACTATCTCCTACGGCACGCCTGAGTAGCGTGCATCGCTCAGTCCGCACACGCTCACCGAATAGACCAGCACATCGCCCGCGTGCGGTTGTGCGGCCAGTGCCGCAGGTGTAAGTCCGGCACGCGCCGAGGTGACGAACAGCAGGTCGAGCCTGGGTCCGCCAAAGGTGATGCAGGTCGGCTGCGACACCGGCACTTCGATCTCGCCGCTGACACGACCTTGCGGATCGTAGCGCACGATGCATCCGCCGCCCCAGTGCGCATTCCAGAGATGTCCCTGCGCATCGAGATTCGAGCCGTCGGGGAACGAGCCTTGAGGCGTGCGTGCAAAGATGTGGCCGTTGCTGAGCGTGCCCTCACACGGATCGAGCTCATAACGGCGAATCGCCCGCTGCGGGGTATCCGCGAAGTACAGGTAGCGGCCGTCGGCGGAGAAGCAGATGCTGTTGGCGATGGCGATGTCGCTGAGGCGAACGCGCGCCTGCGAACGCGTGAGGCAGTAAAGCCTGCCCCGCGGCTCAGCTTCGCCTTCCGTCATTGAGCCCGCCCAGAAACGCCCCTGCCGGTCGACGCGTCCATCGTTGAAGCGCATGTTCGGGCCGGCGTGCTCGGGACATGCGACCCATTCGAGCGCGCCCGAACGCGGGTCGTACAGCGCGAATCCCGACTCGAACGCCGCGATCAGCCGCTCACTGTTCTCAACGAAGCCGAAGGAACCCAGGCGTTGCGGCAGCAGGTAGTGCGTGAGCTCGACACGCTTCGGATCGTAGCGATACAGGCCCCGCTCCTGAATGTCCGTCCACCACAGCTGCTGCTGCAGTTCATCCCACGCCACGCTCTCGCCGAGCGTATTACCAACGCGGATAATGTCGACCAGCCTCGCATCGCACGCCGCTCGCATCGATCACCAGAAGGCGATATAAAACAGCACGACTAGCGCAATCACGATCAGGCTCACCACGAGGTCGCGCGCGCTCCAGCTTGCGCGCGTGGCCGCGCGCTCGGACGCGCTCGCTCCGAACCAGGTGAATCGCAGTGCCTGCGCGTCAGGAGCACGCGTAAGCAGGCTCACGATCACGATCAACGCCGCGCTGACGGCGAGCAGGATCTGCGTGTAGTACAGCCAGTGGATGCTCCAGAACTCGAACACCCAGCCGTGCCGCGCGCGGATCGGATCGACGGCCCTCTGATACTGCTGAGCGGTGAGCGCTCCGTGGTAGAGCTGATCTTTGAGCTGCGTGACCAGGGTGCCGTCATCACGCATGATCAGATCGGCCGCGAGCCGCGCGAATCCGCCGGCGACTCCGACCACGAAGGCGATCAATGCCGCGGGCGCGGTCGCGCGCCGCCAGAACACGCCGAACAGGAACAGCGCGGCGATGGCGGGCGAGAGGTAACCCTGCACGCTCTGCAGGTAGACGTACAGGTCGGAGTGCAGGCTCTTGATGACCAGCACCCAGCAGATCCCCATGATAACGATCGCAACGGTGGCAATGCGCCCGACCAGTACTTCGGTCCGTCCAGAGGCGTTGGGATAGCGCTCGCGGAAGAAATCCATCGTCACCAGCGTCGCCGAGGCGTTGAACTTCGAGGCGAGCGAGGCCATCAGCGCAACCAGCATCGAGCAGGCGACCATGCCGCGCAGTCCGTGCGGCAGGATCTGCGCAACCAGGGAGGTGTAGGCGGCGTCGCCATTCGTCGTGAAGCCGCTGCCGGGCGTGCGGGTCAACGCGAACGCGACCATGCCCGGGATCAGGAATATGAACACCGGCGTGAGCTTCAGAGCGGCTGCGAGGATCGCGCCGCGCCGCGAAGCGCTCTGGTCGCGCCCGGCGAGCACGCGCTGCACGATGTACTGATCGGTGCACCAGTACCAGAATCCGATAATGGCCGATCCGGGTAAAACGGCGGCCCAGGACCACTGCGGATCGGCGACCGAACGGATCAGATGAATGTTCGCCCCGGCCGCGGCGAGCATCGCCCGCCAGCCCGCGATGAGGTTGCCATGTCCCAGGGCGTGCAGTCCGGCATAGAGAATGCATACCGAGCCGAGAATCAGCACCGGCGCCTGCAGCACGGCGGTGTACATGATGACGCGCAGGCCCCCGAGCACCGTATACACCCCCGTCGTGAGCGCGAGCGTCAGCGCAATCGCCCAGAACACATCCACCTTGAATCCGAAGACGTTCACGGTATCGATGCCGAGGAGCGTGCGCACCACGACGTCTCCGGCGTAGATCGTCACGGCGATCTTCGTGAGCACGAGGCTGGCGATGGTGAGCAGGCTCAGCACATTGCGTGAGCCGCGACTGAAACGCAGCTCCAGGTACTCCGGCATGGTGAAGACTTTCCAGCGTGCATACAGCGGCACGAACACCCAGCCCAGCACGAGAATGAGCCACGACTGGATCTCCCAGTGCGCCATCGCCATGCCGGTCGCGAATCCCGCGCCCGCCAGGCCGACGAGGTGCTCCGAGCCGATGTTGGATGCAAAGATCGAGCTGCCGATCTGCACCCAGTTACTGTCGCGGCCGGAGAGGAAGTAATCGGCGCCGGAGCGCGCCTTCACGCGCATGGCATAGGCGATGATGACGACAATGGCAAGGACGAACGCCGCCACCACGAGCCAGTCGGCCGCATTGAAGACGGCGGGACCCGCCCCACTCATCGTGGCCGCTGAACTGACGCTGGGCTGGCTACTCATGGCGGTTTGTCCGGCCTCGCTTCGATTCAGTGGCTGAAGGCGCCAACCGTGACGGCGCTCGCCACGCGTAACAGCTCGCAGACGCATTGCAACGGTCGCGCGTCAACCTGCGACTCGCCGTGCGCGATGAGCTCGGCGAAGCGGTCGTAAATGGCTGCGTACTCGTCAGCGAGTGCGGCGGCGGGTTCGGGCAGCGGCTCGCCATCGAGCATCAGGCGGCTACCGCCATCGGCGAGCCGCAGCGTGCCGGTCTCACACACAAGCTCGATCTCCCAGCGCGGAGCGCCAGGGTGAGCAAAATCCAGCTCCCCGGTGATGCGAACGCCGCGCTCGCTCTGGAGGGCGAATTCGGCGGCAATCGGTGTCGACCAGTTCGCGGGCACGAACAGGCGCGAAGAGCACACCGATAGCGCGCCGGGGATGAGCCGGGTCAGGATCGAAATCGCATTGATGCCGGCGTCGAAGACGCCGAAGCCCCCCGGTTGGGTCAACCAGCTCTGCCCTGGATGCCAGTGCCGCACGTCCTCGAGCCAGGTGACACGCACCGCGCGCAACGCGCGTGAGCGCAGCGCGCCCTCCGCGAGCGGTACCGCCGCGGCGTACTGAGAATGCCACGCCGTGAAGAGCGTGCGTCCGGCAGTCCGTGCCCGTTGCTGCAGCTGATCGAGCTGCTCCACCGAGACGCACGGCGGCTTCTCCAGCAGCACGTGCTTGCCCGCCGCGAGCGCTTCGGCTGCGATATCGTAGTGCGACTGCGGCGGCGTGCAGATCACGACCGCAGCCAGTGCGGGCTGCGCCTGCAGCATCTGCGCGAGCGTGGCGAAGTGTGGAGCGCCTGAGCCTCCGGCCTGCGGGCTTGCTGTCGCGGCGAGTGCGAAAGCGGGATTCGCGGCGATGCGCGGCAGATGCTGGTCGCAGGCGATCTTGCCGAGTCCGACGATACCGATGGCGATGGGCTCCACGGGTGGCGCAACCGGCTGTGCTGATGCCGCGCTCACAGCACGCGCACATCGGTCGGCGGCGCAGCCACGCGCGCCAGCGGGTTGCGCAACGGCAGCTCGAACGGCGGCGCCTCGATCTCGAATACATCGCCCGGCTGAGTGCGTACCCCGTCCGCGAAGGACAGGGTGGCGGTGCCGAAGAAATGCACGTGCAGGTCCCCCGGCCGGCGGAACAGCGCGTACTTGAAATGGTGATGCTCAAGATTGCGCAGCGCATGCGACATGTGCGCCGGCCCGCTCAGAAACGGCCGCTCCCACAGCACCCGCTGCGCGCGGCGGATGCGTACCGTGCCGCGGATTTCCGCGGGCAGTTCGCCCACGAGCAGCTCGGGACCGAGCGCGGCCGGACGCAGTTTCGAGTGCGCGAGATACAGATAATTCGTGCGCTCGGTCACGTGGTCCGAGAACTCGTTGGCGAGGGTGAAGCCGAGCCGGCAGGGAGTACCGTCCTCGTCGATCAGGTAAACACCGGCGATTTCGGCCTCTTCACCGCCATCCAGCGCGAAATCCGGCATCGCGAGCGCTTGTTCCGGTGCCACGATGCTGCGTCCATCGCCCTTGTAGAACCACTCCGGCTGCACTCCGGTCTCGCCTGCGGCGGGCTTGCCGCCGTGCACCCCCATGAGAAACATCTTCATCGAGTCGCTCGCATCCTGCGGAATCTCGCCGGCATGCATCCGATCGCGCGCAGCGGCGGAGCCAAAGTGCGTAAGGCCGGTACCCGTGAGCAGGACGCGCGCGCTGTCCTCATGGCTTACGGGCGAGCGGATGCGCCCACGCTCGAGCGCGGCCCGGATATCGATGCGCTCACCGTACGATGCGGCCTGCAGCAGCTGAGCGAGCGAGACGCGCGCTGCGATCGCCGCGCGTGCCAGGTCGCACACGCTGCGCGCATCCTTGACGACCCGCGCGGCTCCATCCTCGCAGGCCGCCACCTGCGGCTCATCGTCCGCGCCGAGCAGTTGCACCAGTCTGAGCGTCATCGCCGGCCGCTGTGCGCTGTGCGGGCGCGCGTTCGGCGCGCTCCGCTTTTGGGCGGCATGTCCCTGCGCGCAAGTACGATCAGTTCGCTCATGGCGCGCTGCGCACGGATCGCATCGCCGGCTGCGATCGCCTCGAACACGCGTCTATGCTCGGGCAGCGGGTCGCGCCGCAGCGGCCGCTCGCGCTGCTTGAACACCGTCGTGGTGCTGATGGCGGCGCTCATGCCGTTGGTCAGCGAGATGATGAAGGCGTTGCCCGTCGATTCGAGCAGGGCGCCATGAAAGTCCAGGTCCGCCTGCCGCCCCTGCGGTGTCGCGAGCGTATAGCGCGCCATGGCTTCAAGCGCGCGGCGCATCGTCCTCAGGTGCCGCGCCGAACGGCGCCGTGCAGCGAGGGCGGCCGCCGCGCACTCGACGATCTTGCGCAGTTCGAACAGGCTGTTGAGCACAGACTGGGCGGGTTCGGACTCGAACATCCACTCGATGACCTGCGGGTCGAGCAGCGTCCAGCGGCTGCGCGGGGTGACGCGTGTGCCCACGCGCGGGCGCGCCTCCACCAGTCCCTTGGCACTGAGAATGCGCACGGCCTCGCGATAGGCGCTGCGCGAGACCGCAAGCTGCTCGCTGGATACGACCTCATTGTCGAGCAGTCTGCCCGGCCGGTAGCGGCCGGAGAGGATCGCGATGCCCAGTCGCCGCGCGATCGCGCCGTGCAGTCGCAGCGGTCCGGCGGGAGCGGTCCGCCGGGGCGGGGAGCTGCTGCGGTGTGTCCGCGTGACCGCTCGAGGCGCGTATTGGCCGCTGCGAGGCTGCAACTGGAGAGACCTGCTGTCCGGCGAGAGCGCTTCCCGCGAGCCGGAATCCTATAGGCCGCAATTCGCAAAGGCAAAGGCCGCGCGCGCAGGCGCAGCGTGCCGGTGCGGCTGGCGGCATAACTCAGACAATAACTTGTTGCTGCGGCCGAACGAGTTTATCGTGCCGGGCTGCCGCCGGCCGTCGTCGCGCCGCGCAAAGATAAAGGGGAGCCTCATGCAGCCGTGGATGCGCGCACGTTCGCTTGCGCTGGTGCTGGGAGTTGCAGCGTTCGAGTTGTGTGGCCTGCGACCCTGCAGCGCGCAGGCGGAAGCGACGCAGCAGCCTGCCTTGTTGACGGCGAGCGCGGTCGTTCACGTCGATACGCCGGGAGCGAAAATCGACCGCCATCTCTACGGTCAGTTCGCCGAGCATCTCGGACGCGGCATCTACGAGGGTATCTGGGTCGGGGAGCATTCGCCGATTCCGAACACGCACGGTTTCAGGAACGACGTGATCGCGGCGTTGCGCGAACTGCACGTGCCGCTGGTGCGCTGGCCGGGGGGCTGCTTTGCCGACGAGTACCACTGGCGCGACGGCATTGGTGCGCGCACGGAACGTCCTGTCACGCTGAACACCAACTGGGGCGGCGTGCCGGAGACCAATGAGTTCGGCACGCACGAGTTTCTCGAATTCACGCGCCTGATCGGCGCCGAAGCCTACATATCCGGCAATCTGGGTACGGGCTCACCGCGGGAGATGGCCGAGTGGCTGCAGTACCTCACCTCCGACAAGCCCACCTCGCTCACCCTCGAGCGTGCGCGCAACGGGCATCCCGGGCCCTGGAAGATCGCGTATTTCGGTGTCGGCAACGAAACCTGGGGCTGCGGCGGCAACATGACGCCGCAGTACTACATCGATCTGCTGCGCCGCTATGCGACTTACCTCAAGGCACCCGAGGGCGCGCGGCCCCTCATCGTAGCCTCAGGCGGGCACGATGAGGACACTGCGTGGACGGAGGCGCTCATTGCCCACGCCGCCGACGTGGTGGACCTGATCAGTTTTCATTACTACACCTTGCCGGGCAGCAGCTGGCAGGCCAAGGGTGCCGCCACGGGATTCACCGAAGAGCAGTGGATCTCGACGCTCGCGCATACGCTGCGGATGGAAGAGTTCATCGCGCGCAACAGCGCCGTGATGGATCGTTACGATCCGGGCAGAAAGGTCGCGTTCGCGGTCGATGAGTGGGGCACCTGGTACGACCCGGAGCCGGGACGCGAGCCGGGCTTTCTGTACCAGCAGAACACGCTGCGCGATGCGCTGGTCGCGGCGCTGAACCTCAACATCTTCCAGCGCCACGCCGAGCGCGTGCGCATGGCGAGCATCGCGCAGATGGTGAACGTGCTGCAGTCGATGATCCTCACGCGCGGCCGGCAGATGCTGCTCACGCCCACCTATCACGTGTTTCGCATGTTCAGGCCGTTCCAGGACTCGGTCGCGTTGCCCGTGGAGGTGCAGGGACCGCCGTACCGCGTGGGCGCGCTGTCCGTGCCCGGAATCAGCGTATCCGCGGCCCGGGCGCAGTCAACGGTGCTGCTCGCGCTGGTGAATCTCAATCCGCACAGCGCCGCGACCCTCTCGATTGGCCTGAATGGCTTTGAGGCAAAGCGCGCGAGCGGTGAGCTGCTCAGTGCGCCCGCCACGGATGCTCACAACACCTTCGAGCATCCGGATGCCGTGCAGCCGATCGCCTTCAGCGAGGTGGTGTTGCAGAAGGGCGGAATCGCGCTCACGCTGCCCGCCAAGTCGGTGCTCGTCCTGAGCCTCACTTAGCGCGGAATGACAGCACCGTCGTCTCGCGGTAGGTCTGCCCGGGCTGCAGGATCGTCGAGGGGAAGGACGGCTCGTTCGGCGAGTCGGGGAAATGCTGCGTCTCCAGGCACAATCCGCTGCGGTAGGCGAATGCCGAGCCGGAGCCGGCGGGCTTACCGTCGAGAAAATTTCCCGAGTAAAACTGTACCCCTGGCTGCGTCGTGCGGATCTCGAGCACCCGGCCACTCGCCGGATCCGACAGCACCGCGGCCGGCGCAAGCTCGCCCGAGCGCTTGCGGTCGAGCACCCAATTGTGGTCATAGCCGTGCCCCAAGCGCAGCTGCTCATCGTCGGCGCTGATGCGGCTGCCGATGCTTTGCGGCTCGCGAAAATCAAACGGCGTCCCCGCGACGGACTTGAGTTCCCCGGTGGGAATCAGATGGGCGTCGACCGGCGTGAAGCGGCTCGCCGAAATCTCAAGCACATGCTGCAGAATTGTGCCGCGCGGATCGCCGCTGAGATTGAAATAGGCATGATTGGCGAGGTTGACCGGCGTCGCGGCGCTCGTGCGGGCCTGGTACTCGATGGTGAGCGCATCATCGTCCCCAAGCCGGTACGTCACGTGGGCGGTGAGCGTGCCGGGATAGCCCTGCTCGCCGGCGACGCTCACATAGGTGAGGCGCAGCGCGACGCCCTTCGGCACGGGTAGCGGCTCGGCCGTCCAGATGCGCTTGTCGAAGCCGCGCAAGCCACCGTGCAGAGTGTTCGGTCCGTCGTTGCGCGGCAATTCGTAGCGCTTGCCCTCGAGCTCGAAGCGGCCCTGCGCGATGCGGTTCGCATAGCGTCCCACGGTCGCGCCAAAATACGGCACGCCCGCCAGGTACGGCTCGAGTGAGTCGAACCCCAGCACGATGTTCTGCAGCCGGCCGGCGCGGTCGGGCGTCTTCAGCGACACGATCGTCGCGCCGTAGGTCATGACCTGCAGTTCAATGCCGTGCGCGTTGCTGAGCGTATACAGATCGACCTGCTGCGATCCGGCGTGGCCGAAGAGCCGCTTCTGCATACCTTGCTCGGCCGCTGCAGCGCTCATGCCGAGCGCGCCGAGCAGCATGACGGTGAGGAACTGGGGGGCCCTTGCAATCATGGCGAGCACTATCTTGCCAAGCTCCCCTGCATCGTGGCAATTTGTCTGAGTAATATCCACTCCCCGCCACTTCACCGCATGAGTCGCACTGCTCCCCCCGGCCGACTGCGCTCCCGGGCCTGGTTCGATGACCCGGCGGCGACCGATATGACGGCGCTGTACCTCGAGCGCTATCTGAACTTCGGCCTGACTCGGCGTGAGCTGCAGTCCGACCGACCGATCGTCGGCATTGCGCAGACCGGCTCCGACCTCTCCCCGTGCAATCGTCATCATCTCGTTCTCGCAGAGCGCGTGCGCGACGGCATTCGCGATGCCGGCGGCATTCCGCTCGAGTTCCCGGTGCACCCGATTCAGGAGACCGGCAAACGGCCCACCGCTGCGCTCGATCGCAATCTGGCCTATCTCGGCTTGGTGGAGGTCCTTTACGGCTACCCCCTCGATGGCGTCGTGCTGACGACCGGCTGCGACAAGACCACGCCTGCGTGCCTGATGGCGGCCGCAACCGTCGACATCCCGGCGATCAGCCTGTCCGTCGGCCCGATGTTGAGCGCCTGGGTAGACGGCAAGCGCGCCGGCTCGGGCACCGTGGTATGGCGGGCGCGTGAGAGGCTCGCCGCAGGACAGATCGACCGCGCGACCTTTATCGATATCGTGGCGGCGGCGGCGCCGTCCACGGGCTTCTGCAACACCATGGGCACGGCGACGACTCTGAACAGCCTCGCCGAGACGCTCGGCATGTCGTTGCCGGGGTCCGCGGCCATCCCGGCGCCGCATCGGGACCGTCAGGAATGCGCCTACGAGACGGGCCGGCAGATCGTCGAGATGATCGGCGCGGACCGCAGGCCCTCATGCATCCTCACGCGCGAGTCATTCGTGAACGCGATTCGCGTGAATTCCGCGCTCGGTGGCTCCACCAACGCACCCGTGCATCTGATCGCACTCGCACGCCACGCCGGCGTGGAACTCTCGCTCGAGGATTGGCAGACCTACGGCTATGAAGTGCCCCTGCTCGTGAATCTGCAGCCCGCCGGGGAGTACTTGGCCGAGGACTTTCACCGTGCGGGCGGCGTGCCGGCCGTGGTCGCCGAACTCATGCGCCACGGCCTGATCCATGC
>DATIYV010000017.1:0-6753 GCA_035517435.1 Steroidobacteraceae bacterium
AACAGGCCGCCGGTCAGCGGGCCGGTTTGCTTGCAGGGGGTCAGTCGCGATGGGGTTTCCCGTGCGCGTCTGCGGCTTCATCGGGCGCTACAGCGATCCGCGCGTGGAGGAATCCATCGCGCAGCTGCTGCCATTGCTCGCGGCGCGCGGGGTCGAGGCCCTCGTCACCGAGACGCTCTCCACCCGTGCGGCCAGCGGACCCTTCACCCCGGTCGATGAGCGCACGCTCGCCGAGCGCGCCGACCTCGTCATCGCAATCGGCGGGGATGGCACGCTGCTCTCCGCCGCGGGTCTGGTGGCCCGCCGCGGCGTGCCGCTCCTGGGCATCAATCGCGGGCGGCTCGGATTTCTCACCGATGTCATGCCCCAGGATGTCGTCAACTGCATCGAGGATGCGATCGCCGGGCGCTGCGAGCTCGACCGGCGCCCGCTCCTGAGCGCACGCCTGCATCCGGGCTCGGGTGCGGAGTCGCTCGCGCTCAATGACATCGTGGTGCAGCGTCTGGCCACCGGACGCATGATCGATTTCGAGACCTGGATCGACGGCCGCTATCTCAACTCGCACGCCGGGGACGGCATCGTCATCGCGAGCAGCACCGGCTCGACCGCTTACGCGCTCTCCTGCGGCGGACCCATCGTCGAGCCGCACCTTGATGTGATGGTGCTCGCGCCGATCTCCCCGCACACGCTCTCCGACCGTCCGATCGTGGTCTCGGCCAGCTCGCAGATCGAGATCCGTCTGATCGACCGCGCCGACAGCCGCGGCCAGGTGGTCGCCGACGGCCAGGTCGTGGGCGAGCTTGCCGGCGAGGACCGGCTCACGATCCGGCGCGCACCCGAGGTCGTAACCCTCCTGCACCCGCCGGGCTACGACTATTACCGGCTGCTGCGCTCCAAGCTCCACTGGGGCCGCGGCACTCCGGATCACCAGCGTTAGCGCACGCGCGTGCTCACCCATCTGCAAATCCGCGACTTCGCGATCATCGATGCGATCGAGCTCGAGTTCGCACCGGGGCTCACGGTTCTCACCGGCGAGACCGGCGCCGGCAAGTCGATCATCGTCGATGCGCTGCAGCTCCTTGCCGGCAGTCGCGGCGGTCCGGAGGTGGTACGCGCCGGTGCGGAGCGGGCGGAGATCTGCGCCACCTTCGAGCTCGCGCGGGCGCCGCGGGAACTGAAGAGGTGGCTCGAGGAGCAGTCGATCGCGGCGAACGATGAGCTCTCGATCCGGCGGGTCGTGTCCGCTGTCGATGGCCGCTCGCGCGCCTACCTGAACGGCCAGTCGGTCGCAGTGCAGCTCCTGCGCGAGGCCGGCAACATTCTGATCGACATCCACGGCCAGCATGAATTCCAGTCGCTGACCCGCTCCGCGGAGCAGCGCGACATCCTCGATGGCTACGGCAAGCTGGGCTCCCAGGTCGAGCAGCTCGGCATCGCACACCGCGTCTGGCTCACCCTCCTCAATCGCACGCTCGAGCTGGAGTCCGCTGCGCAGAACCGCGATTCGCGGCTGTCGCTGCTGCGCTATCAGGTGCAGGAGCTCGAGGCACTGGCGCTTGCCGAGGGTGAAGTGGGCGCGCTCAGCGAGGAGCGCGCCCGGCTGTCCAATCGGGGCCGGCTTGCCGAGGGCGCACAGCTTGCCCTGGCGCAGCTCTACGAGGGCGAGGATGGCAGCGCCCATGCAGCCGCCAGCCGCGCGCTCACCGCGCTCAGGAACCTCGCGCCGCTCGACAGCAAGCTCGCCGCGCTCGCCCCGGTGGTGGAGAGCGCGAGCATCCAGATCCGTGAGGCGGCGCGGGAGCTGCAGCACTACATCGAGAGCCTGGAGCTCGACACCGCCCGGCAGGACCAGGTGGAGCGCCGGCTCGCGGCCATCGAAGAGCTCGCGCGCAAGCACAAAGTGACCCCCGCAGAGCTGCCGCAGCGTGCGCACGAGCTCGCGCGTGAGCTCGCAGCACTCGGCACGGCAGAGGCTGACCTCTCAACCCTGCGCAAGGAGCTCGCGAGCGCGCTCGACAGCTACCGCGGGCTTGCCGCGCAGCTCTCCGCGCGGCGCACGACGGCCGGGCGCGCGCTGGCGAAGGAAGTGACGGCCCGCATGCAGACCCTCGGCATGACGGGCGGCCGCTTCCAGGTGGACGTGACGCCGCTCGAGACCGGCGAGCCGGCCGCGCACGGCGTCGATCAGGTGGAGTTTCGCGTCACCGCCAATCCCGGTCAGCCGATGCGTGCGCTCGCGAAGGTGGCCTCGGGGGGCGAGCTCTCGCGACTGTCACTCGCGGTGCAGGTCTCGTGCGCGGCCCACGAGCCACGCTGCATGATCTTCGATGAGGTCGATGCCGGCATCGGCGGTGCGGTGGCGGAGATCGTCGGACGCGAGCTGCGTGCCCTGGCGGCGGATTGCCAGGTGCTGTGCGTGACTCATCTGCCGCAGGTCGCCTCCCAGGGCCATCATCACCTGCGGGTCAATAAGCTCACCGACGGGCGCACGACGCGCACGACGGTCAGTGCGCTGGCGCCCGATGAGCGCGTCGAGGAGCTGGCGCGCATGCTGGGGGGCGTGGATGTGACGGCGAAAGCGCGCGAGCACGCGCGCGAGATGTTGAAGCGCGCCGAGAGCGCTACGTCGACTTCTTCCGAAAAGCGCAGTTCTGCCGCTCGCAGCGCCCATAAAGAATGAGCGAGTGATCGCGGATATCGAACCCCAAGCGCTTGGCAACCGCCGTCTGGCGGTCCTCGATCCCGGAGTCGACGAACTCCTCCACCCGTCCGCAGTCCAAGCACACGATATGATCGTGATGCGTTCCCTGGGAGAGCTCGAACACCGCCATGCCATCCTCGAAGTGATGGCGGGTCACGAGGCCGGCGGCCTCGAACTGGGTCAGCACCCGGTAAACGGTGGCGAGCCCGATGTCCTCATTGGAGTCGAGCAGCGAGCGGTAGATGTCCTCCGCCGACAGGTGGCGCGTCGCGCTGCGCTCCAGGATCTCGAGAATCTTCAACCGCGGCAGCGTCACTTTCAGACCCGCTTTGCGCAGGTCCTTGCCCTCCAGCCGATGCTCGGCGGATGGCGTGCGGGCCCGGCTCGGGCGGTGCGGTATCATGGCGGGCATTATCCCTCATTCGTATGTTAAGTCACCCGATGTCTCCGATCGCCTACCGCGGCGCCGTGCGCTGCTTCGTCCTGCTGAGTCTCATCCTGCTGGCACCCCTGTCGGGCTGCGTCTATCGCATGACCGTTCAACAGGGAAACTTCCTCGAGAGGCGCGCTGTCGATCAATTGCAGCTCGGCATGACGCGCAGCCAGGTGCGCTACCTGCTCGGCACGCCCATGGTGCCGGACATGTTCAACACGGATCGCTGGGACTACCTCTACTACCTGCACTTGAGCGGCAACCACAAGCCCGAGCAGCATCTGCTCACGGTATTCTTCGATAATGACAAAGTGGCGCGCATCGACAATCACGGCCAGGCCGTGCGGGACTCCGCGCCCGTGACCGTCGAGCCGCCGCCGCGGCCGGTGTCCTGACCCCGATCCTTCAGCGCGGCCGCTTGCGCCGCTGACCGCGCACGCTCTCGCGGCGCCGTTGCCGCGGGTCCTGCGTGAGCGGCCGGTAGATCTCGATCCGGTCGCCCGCGGCCGGAATCGCCGAGCGCTCGCAGATCTCACCGTAAATGCCGACCTCGGCTGAGTCCCAGGCGATGGCGACATCCGGCGGTGCCTGCTGCCGGGCAGCCTGGAGCGCATCGGCCACGCTCGCCGCGGGCGCCAGCTCCACGCTCCACAGGAACTGCTGTGTGGGCGTCGCGTAGGCGACCTGGCAGCGCTTGCGAGACGGCGCTTCAGTCATCGAGCATGCGTGCCCGCGCGACGAAGGCGTCGACGAGAGAGATCACGGTCTGCTGAAACAGCGGCTCGAAGAGTGCGCCGGATATCGGATTGGAAAACGCGAAGCGGATGCTGAGGTCGATGCGGCAGCCGGCGCTCTCGATCGGGGTGAGGATCCAGTCGCCTTCGAGGAGCCTGAACGGCCCGCGCACCAGACGCATGCGCACGGCGCGGTCGGGCTCGAGCTCGTTACGCGTGGTGAATTCCGTGTGCAGGGGTCCCTTGTGCACATGCAGCGTCGCCACGATCTCGCGCTCGGTGCGCGACTCCACGCGCGCGGCCTCGCAGCCGGGTACGAACGTGGGATACGCCTCGATGTCATTGATGAGGGCATAGATACGTGCCGGCGGCAGCGCCACCAGCGCCGTGCGCTCCACTTTCCTCATCTGTACGGGTCCGAGCGTCTACACTTCACGGCAATATTGTATGGCCAAGCCCGAATCCACACCGAGCCTGATCGCCGAGAACCGCAAGGCGCGCTTCGACTATTTCATCGAGGAGCGCTACGAGGCGGGCCTCGCGCTGCAGGGCTGGGAAGTGAAGGCTCTGCGCGCGGGCCGCGCAAACCTCACCGAGGGCTACATCTACCTGCGGGAGGGCGAGGCATTCCTGATCGGTGCGCACTTCGCGCCGCTGCCCACCGCCTCCACTCATACGCCGGTCGATCCCGTGCGCACGCGCAAGCTCCTGATGCATCATCACGAGCTGCAGCGGCTGATCGGCGCGGTGGAGCGCCGCGGCTACACGCTCATCCCGCTCGAGCTGTACTGGAAGAGCGGCCGCGCGAAGCTGCGCCTGGGACTCGCCAAGGGCAAGAAGCAGCACGACAAGCGCGCCACCGAGAAGGCGCGCGACTGGCAGCGTGACAAGGCGCGGCTGCTGCGCCGCGGCTGACAGCGGCCGGTTATTTCTTCTCGTACACCAGATTGAACGTCGTGATCGTGTCCGTACGCACCAGGCCCGCGGGCGGATTGGAGTTGTAGGTCACGAGGTAGTCCAGACTCAGCGCCAGCACCTTGCTCATCTTCACCTGCAGCGCGATGTCATTCTTCATCTCGGTATTGTCGCTGCCGTAGATGATGCCGAACTTCTCATTCAATTTCGTCGACGCATTGAATGTGTGCTCGTAGCTCACACCGCCGGTGCCGACGGCTTCGCCGTTTACGGGCTGCAGGATGCGCTGAATGACATTGCCGGCCGGATCCTTGACCAGCACCATGGGCTCCAGACGCCGGTAACCCACACCGGCCTGCACGGACAGCTTGTCCGCATCGGTGTTCAGGAGCGTGTAGCCCGCGCCCACCGCCGCGGTGGACTGGTAGGAGAAGCCGCTGAAGAGGTCACGCTCGTAGCCCAGCGAGCCGAACAGAAACAGCTTCTCATCGAGCTTCCAGTCGTGCTGATAGCGAGCGGCCCAGCGCTCGGCGCTGACGAAGCCGTTCTGCTTGCCATACAGGCCCTCGAGCGCGACGTCGTCCTTGTGATGCTGCGTCGTGTGAGTGGCGCCGAACTTCGCGTTCGCCGTGAGCGTGCTGGTATTGCCGCTGGTCGCCGCGACTCCGACCGTGGCCTTGACCGCGGTGTTGGGCAGCGGCACGTCATCGGCTCGTGCCAGCATCGATCCCAGCAGTGCAGCGGCGGACAGCGCCGCGATCGTTCCCTTTCGCATGATCCACACCCCCTGTGTTGGCGAGCGGAGGCATTTAACCACCCTTGGGGGAGGGTTGGGCTACACTACAGGCGCATCTGATATGGGGGCGACCGGTTTCGACGTGGGTTGCGAACCTTCAGGGGCGTACCGAGGCGCAGTGCCCTCGTAAATCTCGCTGCAAATCATAGTTGCCAACGACGACAACTACGCTCTAGCTGCCTAAACGCAGCTTAACCTCTGACCAGCTCGTGCCTATGCGACTGGACCAGGGGACGCGCTCATAGGATCGCGCGCCAGTGTGCGACGGGCTGGCGCGTTAAGAGTCACCGTCTGCTGGCTGGGCGTCTTCCCTGCCCCTCGGGTAGCGCACGGTGAGAACCAATGAGCGGGCTACGTACGTAGAGCTTGAAGTCTAGCGCTTGCGGACGGGGGTTCGATTCCCCCCGCCTCCACCAGTCTTTCAGCGCGTCGATTGCCCGTCGAGCGTGAGCAGCGGCCCGTACAAATCGGGTCTGCGGTCGCGGAACACGAACCAGTTGTCACGCATCTCGGCGAGCTCGGCCAGGTCAAAGCTCGCTGTGAGCACGGCATCGCCGTGCGTCGGCGCCTCAGCGACCAGCGCGCCGCTCGCATCAGCGATGAACGAGGAGCCGTAGAAGTCGATGTAGAGCTCCTGCGGCTTCTGCAAGGAGCGCTCGAGGCCGTAACGATTGGCGGCGATGAGCGGCATCAGATTGGCCGCGGCGTGGCCCTGCTGCGTACGCTGCCAATGCTCGCGCGAATTCACTGGCAGCGCCGGCGGTGGCTCGGTGCCGATCGCGGTCGGATAGAACAGCAGCTCCGCACCCAGGAGCGCCATCGCACGCGCGCCTTCCGGAAACCACTGGTCCCAGCAGATGCCGACGCCGATGCGACCGTAGCGCGTGGACCAGACCCGAAAGCCGGTGTCCCCCGGACTGAAGTAGGTCTTCTCCTGGTACCCCGGCCCGTTCGGGATATGCGACTTGCGATACACGCCCAGGACGCTGCCGTCCGCATCGACGATGGCGCAGGAGTTGAAGTACGCCACGCTCTCGCGCTCAAAGAAGCTGACTGGCAGCACCACGCCGAGCTCGCGCGCGATGCCGCTGAAGTGCCGCACCGCGACACTCTCTTCCAGCGTCCGCGCGAGCGAGAGGTGCCGCGCATCCTGCTCGATGCAGAAATACGGCGT